>JBFWMQ010000015.1:0-80676 GCA_050251495.1 Desulfovibrio sp.
CGCCGCCATTCAGAGACATTGCGAAGATGCTGGATTTGGGATTGTCAGACGTTTCGTGGGCCACGGCATTGGCGTGAAGCTGCATGAGAAGCCGGAGATCCCGAATTTTGTTCCTCGCGGCCTTTCCGGGGTGACGCTCAAGCCGGGCATGTGTCTGGCCATTGAACCGATGGTCACCGAGGGCAGCTATGATGTGGATATTCTGGAGGATCGCTGGACCGCTGTGACAAAGGACCGGAAGCTCGCCGCTCATTTTGAGCATACCGTGGCGGTGACGAATGAAGGTCCGGTTATTTTGACGGTGAGCGACTAGAAAATGCTTGCCTTATCCGAATAAGGCATATATTTTCCTCCGTCTCAAGTTTGGTTGTTAACGCTCGGCTTCAGGCCAAGCATACTGTGTAGAACGGCACCTTTACGTGAGGTGCCGGGCAAAGTGGAGTTGGGCATGAAAGTACGGCCTTCCGTGAAGAAGATGTGTCCCAAGTGCAAAATCATCCGTCGGCGCGGCGTTTTGCGGGTTATCTGCGAGGATCCCCGGCACAAGCAGCGCCAGGGTTAATCAGAGAGGGGTGCAAGAGTGGCTCGCATTGCTGGCGTTGATCTGCCCAGAAACAAGCGGCTGGACATCGCGCTGACGTACATATTCGGCATTGGCCGGACGACAGCGCTTTCGATCCTCGACACCGTCGGGATCGATTGGACCAAGAATACCGACGTTCTCTCCAATGAGGAAGTGAACCTCATTCGCGTTGAGATCGAGGCCAACCACAAGGTCGAAGGTGACCTGCGTCGTGATGTGACGCAGAACATCAAGCGCCTGATGGACATTGGCTGCTACCGTGGCCTGCGCCACCGCAAGGGCCTGCCCGTGCGTGGACAGCGCAGCCACACCAATGCGCGCACCCGCAAGGGACCGCGCCGCACCGTAATGGGCAAGAAGAAGGCTCCCGCCAAGTAGGCGGTGATCCTTTCCGAAGGAAACAAATCTCGGACGCCATGAGGAATCATGGTGTCCGTGCTTTTCCGAATGATATGATCGCCTGCGGGCGAAGCGAGGACTGACATGGCTAAACCCCGTCGCACAGGGAAAAAGAAAGAGAAGAAGAGCGTTCCCGTGGGCCTGGCCCACGTGCATGCCAGCTTCAACAATACCATCATCACCTTCACCGACCTGAAGGGCAATGTGCTCAGCTGGGCCAGCGCCGGCGCCTCCTTCAAGGGCTCCCGCAAGAGCACCCCGTTTGCCGCGCAGATTGCTGCCGAAACCGCCGCCCGCAAGGCCCAGGATTGCGGCATGCGCCTGGTCGGCATCTTCGTCAAGGGGCCCGGCTCCGGCCGCGAGGCCGCCATGCGCGCCATCAATAACGTGGGTTTCAAGGTCAGCTTCATCCGCGACGTGACCCCCATCCCGCACAACGGCTGCCGGCCTCCCAAGCGCCGTCGCGTCTAAGACCAAGGAGGTACCAACTTGGCTCGTTATACCGAAGCGAAATGCAGACTCTGCCGCCGCGAAGGCCAGAAGCTTTTCCTCAAAGGCGACCGCTGCTTCACCGACAAGTGCGCCTATGAGCGCCGTCCGTACGCCCCCGGCTTTGCCGGCAAGCTCCGCAAGAAGCTCACCGACTACGCCGTCCAGCTGCGTGAAAAGCAGCGCGTGCGCCGTATGTACGGCATCCTTGAGGGCCAGTTCCGCAACTACTTCAAGCGGGCGGAATCCCAGAAGGGCGTCACCGGCGCCAATCTGCTGATCCTCTTGGAGCGCCGCCTGGACAACGTGATCTACCGCCTTGGCTTCGCCAATTCGCGCGACCAGGCCCGGCAGATGGTCCGGCACGGCCTGTTCACCCTGAACGGCCACAAGGTGAATATCCCGTCTCTGCTCGTCCGCCCCAACGACATCCTTGAGGTGCGCGAGAAGAGCCGCAAGGTCCCGGTCATCACCGAGGCACAGGAAGTTATTGCCCGCCGTGGCTGCCCCTCCTGGCTCGAGAGCGACGGCGCCGCTTTCAAAGGCGTTGTGAAGGCTCTGCCGACCCGGGAAGACATCCAGTTCCCGATCAATGAGCAGCTCATCGTCGAACTGTACTCCAAATAAGCAGGTGTAGGCATGCTTATTCAAAACGGCGACAAGCTTATCAATACACGCAACTGGTCCGAGCTGGTGAGGCCGGAACAGCTCGCGCGCGATCCCAAGTCCAACGACATGTATGGGAAATTCGTGTGCGAGCCTCTGGAGCGCGGTTTTGCCACCACAATCGGCAACTCGCTTCGGCGCGTGCTGCTGTCTTCGTTGCAGGGGGCTGCCATTGTGGCCGTCCGCATTGAGGGCGTGCAGCACGAATTCACCACGGTCAAGGGCGTGCTTGAGGATGTCACCGAGATCGTCCTCAACCTCAAGCAGGTCCGCTTGGCCATGACCAGCGTCGAGCCGCAGAGGCTCGTGCTGGAGGCCAAAAAGAAAGGCCCGGTGACCGCCGCCCACATCAAGGAAAACCAGAATGTCCGCGTCCTGAATCCCGAGCAGCCCATCGCCACCCTCTCCGAGGACCGCGAGCTGCGCATGGAGATTGAGGTGCGCATGGGCAAGGGCTATGTGCCCAGTGAGATGCACGAGGGGCTGGAGGACGAGATCGGCCTCATCACCATGGACGCGAGCTTCTCCCCTGTGCGGAAGGTCGCCTACATGGTCGAGCAGGCCCGCGTTGGACAGATGACCAACTACGACAAGCTGTTGCTTGAGGTCTGGACGGACGGCTCCCTCTCTCCCGAGGACGCCGTTGCGTATAGCGCCAAGATCCTGAAGGACCAGCTCTCCGTGTTCATCAACTTCGACGAGCAGTCCTCGGACAAGAAGAAGAGCGCCGATCTCGACATGGACCTCAATCCGAACCTGCTCAAGAGCATCGACGAGCTTGAGTTGTCCGTGCGCGCGACAAACTGCCTCAAGGCCGCCAACATCGCCTATGTCGGCGAGCTGGTGCAGCGCACAGAGGCCGCCATGCTCAAGACCAAGAACTTTGGCCGCAAGTCCCTGGATGAGATCCGCCGCGTTCTGGAGAGCATGGACCTGCGCTTTGGCATGACCGATGAGGTCGTGGAGAAAAAATTCCAGGAACTGCTCAAGAGGAAAGAAAGAAATGAGGCATAACAAGTCCGGGCGCAAGCTCAACCGCAATAGCTCTCATCGTAGCGCCATGTTCAAGAACATGGCCCGGGCCGTGATGACCTACGAAACCATCCGCACCACCGAGGCCAAGGCCAAGGAACTGCGCGGCGTGGTGGACGGACTCATCACCCTGGCTCTCAAGAACGACCTTGCCGCGCGTCGGCAGGCTTTCAAGGTCCTGGGCAATCACCAGCTTGTGAAGCACCTGTTCGATGTGGTCGGTCCGAGATATGCCGGCGGCGCTGGTGGCTACACCCGCATCGTCAGGCTCTCCCAGCCCCGCATTGGCGATTGCGCTCCCATGGTCATTTTCGAATTGACCAAGCTGGCCGAAAAGGCCGCCGAGGCGACCGCCGCCGCACCTGAGGCGAAGGCCGCCGAGTAAGCCCCTTCGGGCTTCGTTGCAGACATTCGCTATCAAAAAAGGACGGTTCGCCGTCCTTTTTTTTATCTTGCGCTATAGGTATTGTTGATGCTAGACGTGTTTTGCATTGGAGGTAATGAATGGATTTTCGCAAACTGGAAGCCTTTTGCAAGGTGTACGAACTCAAAAGTTTCTCCAAGGCAGGGCTCGAGCTCCAGCTTTCACAGCCCACCATCAGCGCTCACGTGGCGAACCTGGAGGAGGAGCTCGGCGTTCCCTTGTTCGACCGCCTGGGCCGCACGGTGCTTCCCACGCAGGCTGGGGAGGTGCTGTACCGCGGCGCAAAGCAGGTGTTTCAGCAGGTTGGCCGCATCAACTCCGAGATAGGCCTTTTGCGGGACATGGTCGTTGGCGACCTGCTGCTTGGCGGCAGCACCATCCCGGCCAACTACATCCTGCCTTCGCTCCTCAAGGCGTTTTTGGCCATGTATCCGTCTCTGCGCGTGCACATGACCATCGGCGACACCGATTCCATCATTCGCCAAGTGGGACAGGGCAGGCTTGAGCTTGGCATCGTGGGCTCCCAGCCGGAGCAGCAGGGCATCGCCTCCTATCCGCTGCAGCGCGATGAGCTCGTCATGGTGTCGGCTCCAAGCCTGACCCAGGGCCGGGCCGAACCCGCCAACCTGCGTGACCTGCGCACCTGGCCGTGGATTCTGCGCGAGCGTGGTTCCGGCACGCGGCGCTTTCTGGAGACCATGCTCAAGGGCGCGGGCATCGCCATTGGCGAGCTGAAGGTCAGCCTGTGGGTGGAGAGCACCGAGGCCGCCATCCAGTGCGTGCGCGCCGGGCTCGGCGTCAGCGTGGTCTCAAAGCTCGCCGCGCAGCCCTACCTTGATCGCGGTGATCTGGTGTGCCTGGACGTCATCGCCCAGAAGCTTGAGCGTTCCTTCTTCCTCATCCAGCGCCAGGGGCGCGAGCTTTTGCCTGCGGCGAGCCTGTTCCTGGAGCACGTGCGCAACACCAGCAAGGGCGAGTAGGCGTCGGCGGTCTTACCCCAGCGCCAGAAAATGCAGTTCCGGCGGGGCGGGGATCACCCCCGCCTCGGCCAGGCGCTCGTAAAACAGCCGCAACCCCGCCAGCTCCGCGTCCCCCAGGTCATACACCAGCCCGGCAAAGTACGAACGCATCTCCGCCTCGGTGAGGATGCTGTCCTTGGCCGCCACGGCGGAAATGCGGTCCAGATGCTCCTGGCCCCATTTCTTGGCCGCTATGAGCAGCCGAGCCCCGGCAGCGATTTCGGCCCGGCGCTCGAGCACCGCCTCGCGGCTGGCGATCCAAAGCCCGAAGATGAAGGGCATTCCGGTCCATTCCCGCCAGGACTCGCCCAGATCCATGCGCTGGGGGTAGTCCGGATGACGGCGCAGGTTGAGCGCCTCGTCTCCGATGCACAGGATGGCCTCTGGCCGCTTCCCGGTCTTGAGGATGGCCGTGGCGTCGCCGGTCTCGTAGCGCGGGGCCACCCCGATGTGCCGCCGCAGCAGAAGGTCAACAAGGGCCGCCGAGGTGTGCGACTGCGCGCTTACCAGGATGGTCTTGCCGTCCAGATCCTCCGGCTTGGTGCGGCAGATCAGCAGCACGCTTTGCACCGGCCCCCGGCTGCCAATGGCCAGGTCCGGCACGATAAGGTACTTCTCCGGGTGCCGCGCATACTCGATGCACGAGCAGCCCGAAAGGTCGAGGCTGCCCTGGTCCATGAGGGTGTTGAGCATGGCCGGCGGTCCGGAAACGAGTTCGAAGTCGCCTGTGAGGATGCCCTGCTCCAGCGGATAGTGCAGAGGGAGCACGTTCAGGTAGCCGATGCGTCCGAGCCGGATGCCAGGCTGGGGGGAAGCCTCGTTGCGCATCAGGCCAGCCCCGTCACGGCGTCCGCCTCGCCTGTCTGGGGCACAAGGGTGTAGTTCATGCGCCGTTGCCGGGGCTCAAAGCCCGCAGCGCGCACAAGCCGGTCGATCTCCGCGCGCGAGAGCCGGAAGCTGACGCCGGCGGCGCGCACCACGTTTTCCTCGATCATGGTGGAGCCGAAGTCGTTTCCGCCGAAGAACAGCGCCAGTTGCGCGATTTTGGGTCCCATGGTGACCCAGGACACCTGCACGTTGTCCACGTTGTCCAGCACCAGGCGCGAGAGCGCCAGCAGGCGCAGGTACTCCACGCTGGTAAGCTGCCTGGCGGAGATGTTCGTGTTCTCCGGCTGGAAGGTCCAGGGGATGAAGGCTGTGAACCCATGGGTCCGGTCCTGGCTCTCGCGTACGGCGAAGAGGTGCTTCAAACGGTCGTCCTCGGTCTCCTCGTGGCCGAACATCATGGTGGCCGTGGTGCGCAGGCCCTGGGCGTGGGCTTCTTCCATGATGCCGAGCCACTGTCCGGCCGGGCACTTGTTGGGCGAGACCTTGGTGCGCACCTGGTCCACCAGGATCTCCGCCCCGCCGCCGGGGATGGAGTCGAGCCCCGCCGCCTTGAGCCGGGCGATGACCTCCGCGGTGCCGAGTCCGCTGATCTTGGCGAAGTGGGCGATCTCCGGCGGGGAGAAGGCGTGCACGTGAATGGGATAGTTGTCCTTGATGAAGGCCAGCATGTCCTCATACCAGGAGAGCGGCAGGTCCGGATGGTGGCCGCCCTGCATGAGGATTTGCGTGCCGCCCAGGGCCAGCGTCTCCTCGATCTTCCGGCCGATCTCCTCAAGGGAGAGCACGAAGCACTCAGGATCGCCTGGGGCGCGGAAATAGGCGCAGAAGCGGCAGGCGCACACGCAGACGTTGCTGTAGTTGATGTTCCGGTCCACCACATAGGTCACCATGGGTTCCGGGTGCTTGCGCAGGCGCACCCGGTGCGCGGCGTGTCCCAGGGCGTGCAGGTCCGCGAAGCGGTACAGGGCGCGCGCGGTGTCGAAGTCGAGGCGCGCCCCGCGCGCGGCGGCGTCCAGCAGCCCGTGCAGGGTGGACGGGGAGGGGGCCTCGGTCCAGGTTTTTGCCTCGTCCTTTGGCGCAGCCACCGGATTGTCTTCCGCGTCGCGAGCTATCGGATTGAACCGCGCATCGCGTTCCACAGGGGTGAGGCCCATGCCCCGGATCATGGCCTCAAGCTGGCTCTTGGCGAGGCCCTGCTCGCTCTGGGCGCCGGCCATGTGCCCGATCTTCTCCTCGACCACGGTGCCGTCCAGGTCGTCGGCCCCGAAGAACAGCGCTGCCTGCGCCTGCTTCACGGTCAGCATCACCCAGTAGGCCTTGATGTGCGGGATGTTGTCCAGCATGAGGCGGCTCACCGCGATGGTCTTGAGTTCATCCACGCCGGTGAGGGGCTGCTCCACCGCGATGGCGCTGTTCTCGGTCTGGAAGGGCAGGGGGATGAAGCAGGTGAAGCCGTCGGCCCCCTTGCTCCGGGACTCGTCCTGCTGCCGGCGCAAGCGGTCCAGGTGGTCCAGCCGGTCGTCGATGCTCTCCAGGTGGCCGAAGAGCATGGTGCAGTTCGTGGCCAGCCCCAGCTCATGCGCCTCGCCGTGGATGCGCAGCCATTCCTCGGCATTGGATTTCTTTGGGCAGATGCGGCGGCGCACGCTGGGCTCGAAGATCTCGGCCCCGCCGCCGGGCAGCATGGCCAGGCCGGCCTGCTTGAGGGTCTGCAACACCTCGCGCGTGCTGATGCCCTCCAGGGCAGCGAAGTGGGCGATCTCGACCGCGGTGAAGCATTTCAGCGTGCAGTCCGGCAAGGCCTGCCGGATGCTGGAAAGCAGGTCCACAAAGAACGCCAGGCGCAGATCCGGATGGCAGCCGCCCACGATGTGCACCTCGCGCGGCGGCAGGGGCGCGCTTTTCAGGCGCTCCACGGCCTCGGCGATGGAAAGCTCGAAGCCGCCTGCCTCACCCTTGGCGCGCTGGTAGGCGCAAAAGGCGCAGCCGTTGACGCAGACGTTGGTGTAGTTGATGTGCCGGTTCACCACGTAGAAGGCGCGGTCGCCGTGCAGCTGCGTGCGGCGATGGTGCGCCAGCGCGCCCACGGCGGACACGTCCGGGCAGTCGAAGAGCCTGCGCCCGTCCGCGATGGACAGGCGTTCGCCGGTCTCCACCTTGCGGGCGATGTCGTCCAGGCCCAGGTCCGCAAACCGTTTGTGGTCAAGCATCGGCGTCTCCTTTGCTGGCCGGGGCTGGCCGCCCCTGGCTTGAAATGTCGTTGGGAGCCAGCAGTCCCCGGCTCAGGATGTCGGCCAGGGCGGCAAGGCGCTGCTGGCGGGTTGTTTCGTCGTCGCTGCTCAGGCCGAAGCCCGCGTCGAGCAGGGCCGAGTCCTGCGCGGTCAGCGCCCGGTCCAGGGTCGCCTCGATGAGAAAGGCCGCGGCCTGCGGGTCCGTGCCGGGGTGGAGTTCGCCGCGCGTCTGCCCGCCTTCCACCAGCTCGCGGAAGTAGGTCAGGGCCTCGTCGCGCACCTGGGAGAGCAGAAGCGCCCGCAGGGGGAAGTCGTCCTGGGTGACCATGCGCCGGTACACGCGCCAGATGAGCGGGTGCGAGCGGGCGAACGCCGCTCCGGCCACGAACACCCGGCGCAGGCGCACCGGGAACGGCTCGCCGCTGTCCGCGTCGCGGATGGCCTTGAGCGGAGCCTTGATTTCGTCGAGCGCGCGGGCGAAGAGGTGCCGGAACAGGCCTTCCTTGGAGCCGAAGTACTGGAACAGCGAACCTTTGGCGATGCCCAGCCGAGCCACGATGCGGTTCACGCTGGCCTGGTGGTAGCCGTGCTCCGCGAACTCCAGCAGCGACTCCTCAAGCACGCGGCCCTGCTTCTGCGAGTCCAGGTTGTCAAAGGTGGCGCGGGGGCTGGTCATGATGTCGCTTGCCTCTCCGGAGCTTGCCGGGTACATTCGCGGTCGAAATGACCGGGTGGTCATTCGTATGCCCGGCTGCGCCTTCTGTCAACTGCCCACGTTTCGGTGAGTGAAAAGTCCAAGAGTTCCGGAGGACTGCCATGCGTCTGTCGCTGCACTATTCCCCCTGCCCCAACGACACCTTCATCTTCCACGCCCTGGCCAGCGGGCTGGTGCGCGTGGCTGGCGTGGAGCTGGCCATCACCCTGGCCGACGTGGAGCGCTTGAACCAGGCCGCGGCCGCGCATGAGCCGGACATCTGCAAGGTGTCCGTGGCCGCCGCCGCCGCTGTGTTGGACGAGTACCGCATCCTGCGCGCTGGCGGGGCGCTGGGCCGGGGCGTCGGACCTGTTCTTGTGTGCAAGGGCGGCGTGCGTCTTGAGGATCTGGACGGTCGGCCCGTGGCGATTCCAGGCAAACGCACCACGGCCAACCTCATCTTCGGGCTTTTGTGCCGGGAGCGCGGCATCGCGCCGCATCTGGTGGAGATGGTCTACGACGAGGTCATGCCCGCCGTGGAGGCGGGCCGTTGCGCCGCCGCCGTGGTCATCCACGAGGGCCGCTTCACGTATGCCGAGCGTGGGCTTTCGCGTCTGCTGGACCTGGGCGCCTGGTGGGAGCGGGAACGCGGCCTGCCCATCCCGCTGGGCTGCATCCTCATGCGCCGGTCCCTGGGCCCGGACCTCGCGCGCGGCGTGAATGCGGCCATCCGCGCCAGCCTGCTGCACGCCCGCCAGCACCCGGAGGCCGGGGCGCAGTACATCCGCGACCACGCGCAGGAGATGGACCCAGGCGTCATCGCCCGGCACATCGCAACCTTTGTCACCGAGGCCAGCCTGGACCTGGGGCCGGAGGGCGAGGCCGCGAGCCTGGCGCTCATGGCCGAGGCCAGGCGCATGGAGGGAGCCGGGGAATTGCCCGGAGATGTGTTCCTGAAGGGCGAGTGAGGCGGAAACGCAGGGGGAGGGCGTTCAGCCTCCGTCCCTGCGTTCGCGGCGTGTTCAGTCTATGGGCTGCCCGGCAAGGAGCGTCTTGCGCTCGCGCCAGTCGGGCATGATCGATGTCAGCAGGGCGTAGAAACGCTTGTCGTGGCCGTGGTGCAGCAGGTGGCACAGCTCGTGCGCGGCCACGTACTCGATGCAGGCGAGCGGGGCCTTGATGAGGTGCAGGTTCAGGCAAATGACGCGCGCGCGCGAACAGCTGCCCCAGCGGCTCTTCATGGCCCGCACCCTGAGCCGCTCCGGCCTGGGCGCGCCGTGGGCGTCCAGCAGCGGCAAAAGCTCGCGGATGGTTTTGGTGAACAGCTCGCGCGCCTGCTCGGCCCGCCAGGCGTCCAGCAGCTTGCGCACGGTGTCCGGCCTGGGCTCCAGGCGCGTGGTCACCAGCAGGGCGCTTCCCTCCAGGCGCACGGCGTTGCGCTCGCCCCGCCGCACCTGAAGCGTGCAGTTCCGCCCCAGGTGCGGATGCGTCTCCCCGTCCACGTGGCGCAGGCTGGGGGAAGCCTCCCGGTGCGAGCGGAACGCCTCAAGATGCTTCAGAATCCAGCCGGACTTGGCGGCCAGGCGCTGGTGGATGAGCTCCAGGCTCATGCCCCTGGGCGCGCGCACGCGCACAAGGCCCTCGCGGCGGATGGAGATGCGCATGGTTCGGAAGCGGTCAAAGCCAAGCTCCACCGGCACGGGTTCGCCATCCAGGATGAGCTCGAACCGCGCGGGCGGCGCGGGTTTCTGCTTCAGAAAACCGAACATGGCGCTATCCCTTGGACGCGGCCTTGGCGGCCTTCCTGTCCTGGCTCAAGAGCACGCCGCCCAGCACCAGGGCCGAGGCCAGGTACTGGCCCAGGCTGAACACCTCGCCCAGCACCAGCCAGGCCATGAGCACCGTTGCCACGGGGATGAGGTTCACGAAGGCCGAAGCCTGGCTGGCCGGTATCTTGCTCACCCCATAGCTGTACAGGCCGTAGGCTCCAAGCGTGCTGGCCGCGCCCAGGTAGACGATGGACAGGGCCGGGATGAGCACGAACTCCGTGGGCAGGCTTTGCCCGGGCAGGAACATGAGCGGCAGGAAGAACAGGCAGCCGAACACGGCCTGGGTGAAGGTGAGAAACATGGGCGAGTAGCGCGCCGAAAGCTGCTTGAGCAGGATGGTGTAGCCCATTGCGCAGCACATGGCGAGAAATTCAAGGATGTTGCCTAGCGTGGGATTCGGGGCGTTCTCCGTGGCCGTGGACATGAGCGAGAGCATTGACGCGCCGATGACGGCCACGATGAACCCGGCCCAGGTGCGCGCGCTGACGCGTTCCTTGAGGATGAAATGCGCGCCCACGGCCACGAGCAGGGGCAGCATGGCCACGATCATGCCCGCCTGGGCCGCCTCGGTGTTCTTGATGGCCGCGGTCTCGAACAGAAAGTACAGGCCGGGCTCGCACAGGCCCATGAGCGCGATGGGCTTCCAGTCGCCCCTGCGGTAGGGCTGGGAGCGGAAGCGCGGGTAAAGGGGCATGAAGCAGATGCAGGCCACCAGCATGCGGGCGAAGACCACGAACATGGTGTCGTAGGCCTGGAAGGCCAGCTTGAAGGCGATGAACGCGCTGGCCCAGAGGATGCTGGCCGCGGTGAGCGCCAGCATGGGCAAGAGCGCCGCGCGCCGTGCGTCGGTCATGGTTCAACCCCGTGTTGGCCCGCCGGATGCTGTCATTGAATATGGGCGGGAAGGCAGGGGTACCACCCGCGCGGGCGGAAGGGAAGTCACAATTCCCGATCACTCCGCGCCGGTTTGCTGATCAAACTCCGCCACGCGCTGGAAGTACTCCTCGCGGCAGAAACGCTCCACCTCAAGCAGGGTGGCGAAGGCCTCCCGGAAGTCCTCGCGCCCTGTGGCGAAGAGCCCGTGGCCGTACACGATGGCCCCGCGCCTGCCGCCCTCGGCGTTGAGCGCCGGGGGCAGGGTGTTGCACAGGCCGAAGGGGCCGGCGCCCACCTCGCCCGGGACGATGGGAATCAAAAGACCGCTGGCGGGGTCGGCAATGGCGCGCGGCGTGGCGCAGCTGCGGTGGCAGTCGCCCCGGCCCGGGCAGCCGGGCTTCTCGCAGTCCAGGGACAGGATCACCGCGAAGCGCGGGTGCCCGTGCAGGATGGTCTTTGCCGGGCCGCCGTCATAGATGGCCTTGTGCGCCGGGTACTCGCTGGAGGCGGTGAGGCCAACGCAGGAGGTCCCGTCCATGCGGCAGGGGTCGATGAGCCCGGAAAGCTCGTCCAGGGCGCTGCCGGTCTGGCTGATGAGCAGAAGCTCGCCGTCCGGGGTCTGCTGGCGGCAGGACACGTTGCCAAAGGACGAGTCCACCAGGCCGAAGTCCACCACGGCGCGCCCGGCCTCGATCATGGCCGCGCGGGCCTGGTCCGCGTCCGCAAAGGGTCCGGGCAGGAGTTTCGGCGGCGCGGCGGGCAGGCGGGCGAGGTCGGCCTCAAGCAGGGCGCGGACGTTTGCGAATTCGACGCGGCGTTCGTCGGTGAGCGCTCCGGCGCGGGCGTCGGCCAGGTGGCGGGCGAAGTAGGCCACAAAGCAGGCGAAGGCCATGGAGCTGGCGGTGACAAAGGTCTGTTCCGGGCTCACGGAGCCGGACGCGGCCATGAGCGCGCGGCCCTCGTGCAGGATGATGCAGCCCTTGCGCCGGGTGAGCGCGTCGATGACGGCGTCAGGGGCGAGGCTGTCCACAATGGGCAGGTCGTGCAGAAAGGTGCGCGTCTCGCAGTCGCCGGGAATGACGGCGCGCTCGCCCAGGGCAAGGGCCTGCCGCGCCAAGGCGTTCATGGTGGCCTGGCAGGCCCCGACGGGCTCGGCGAGGAGCAGGGCGCTCGCGCCCAGGCCGTGGATGACCGCCTCGGCCAGGGGCTGGCGCGGGTCGTGCGCGTGGCTGAAGCACAGCTCGTCGTCCAGGGCTGCCAGCAGCGGCTCCCCCGGAGCGCAGAGCCCGGCCTGGGCCAGTTTGGCGGCGTATCTGGTCAGCTGGCCGGTCATGCGGACTCCTTGCCGTCAAGGCTTTGGGGCCAGGGCAGGCCAAGGCGCGCTGCCGCGTCCCGCAGGGGCAGGCCGTTTTCGTCCAGGCAGCGGATGCGGTAGTACGCGCTCCTGGCGCGCAAAAAGTCCTCGCGCGGGATGGGCGGCACCGGCAGGTCCGGCGCGCCGCTGCCAGGCTCGGCGAAGAAGCGCGCGGGCAGATCGTCGTCCGCCGCGCTGAAGCCGTTCTGGGCGTTCAGCAGCCGCTCCTGGTAGCAGATGCGCTCCCCGGCCTTGAGCAAGTCCCCGGCTGTGGCGCTTTGGCCCGTGACCGCGCTGTACGCCTTGGCGTATTCCTCCAGCCCGGCGGCCAGCAGCAGGTGGCGGCAGATGGTCAGGGAGTCCGCCGCGGCGTGCATGTCCTCCGCGCCCTTGATGATGCGCGCCTTGCCCGAGAAGCTGAAGCGGTCCGTGGCCACCGGCTTGCGCAGCACCTCGTGGCTAATGGGGTTGGCGCGCAGGTGGCTGCCGCCCTGGGTGCTCACCGCGTAGCCCAGGGCCAGGCCGTAGGCCCCGCGCGGGTCGAAGGGCGGCAGGTCCAGGCCCTTCACGCTCATGGCCAGCTCCGGGCGCTGGTGCGCGGCGGCGTAGCGCGTTGCGCCCTGGGCCAGCTCCGCGCCGAGCGCGGCCTCCGGGCCGGTTCCTGTGGCCATGCCCAGCAGAAGCGCCAGCACCTGGTCCGGGGTGTAGTCCGCTCCTGTGCGCTCGCGGTGGCAGGCCAGGGCGCTGGCCGCGCTCACCGGGTCCAGGCCCAGGCAGGCGCAGAAGTCGTTTGCGCGCATGGCCAGTTCCATCACCGGGTTGCCGATGAGCGCCGTGAAGTGGCTCTGGGCCTCGTATTCCGGCAAGGGGCGGCCATCGCCGGAAAGCGCCTTGCAGGCCACCGGGCAGCCAGGGCAGCCCCTGCGCACCGGGTGGTGCCGCTGGGCAAAGGCATAGGCGTTCAGCCCGCCCGCGGCGGCGAAGTGCGTGCGCGAGAAATTGTCCGTGGGCATCATGCGCCGGGCGTCCATGAGGTCGAACAGGCTGCGCGTGCCCTGGCGGGCGAAGCCGTACTGGCCCATGAGCGCGGGCGAGGCGTTGGCCAGCCGCAGGATGTCCTCGCGCGCGCACGCCAGGGCTGCCGGGTCGGCGACCGTGGTTGCCCCGCCGCCGCGCACGGCGATGTACTTGAGCCGCTTGTGCCCGGCAATCAGCCCCAGGCCGCAGCGCGCCGCCATGTGGTAGGTGTCCGCCAGGATGCTGGCGAAGCGGCAGCCGTTCTCCGCTGCGGGTCCGGTGGCGGCGATGGAGCCGGAGGGCCGATGCGCGCGCAGCCGCGTGAACACATCCGGCGTGGGCAGGCCGGACAGGGCCGTGGCGTCCACCAGGCGCACCTGGGCGTCGTCGATCTCCAGGCCGCACAGGGCGTTGGCGCGCCCCACGAGGACCAAGGCGTCATAGCCCGCGTGCTTGAGCTCCAGGCCCAGGCGTCCGCCCACGCTGGCGTCGCCCACGGCCCCGGTGAGGGGCGAGCGGCTCACGATGTGGCAGCGGCTGGAGGCTGGGGCATCTGTGCCGGTGAGCGGCCCGCTGGCGATGATGAGCGGCAGGTCCGGGTGCTCGCAGGGCAGGCTGGCGAAATCGCGCAGGAAAAAGCCGCCCAGGCCCCGGCCGCCAAGGAAGGCCAGGCGCGTCTCTTCCGGCAGGGCGCGAACCTCGCTTGCGCCGCTGGAGAGGTCCACGCGCAGATATTTTCCTGTCCATCCGAACAATTGTTCCGCCATGCGGCGTCTCTCCCCCTCGGCTATTGCGGCTTGACCCCGTGGCCGAAAGAAGTATGCTCTGCCGCCAGGAATCGCAAGGCCCAAGGGGCTTGCACAAGCAGCTTGATGATGCGGGAGGAGCAGCGGTGGCCCAGGACAAGCCGGACGGGAAGAACAAGAAGGAAGAGATCGACGTTTCGCGGCGGAGGCTGCTGTTCGGATTTCTGGACCGCGCGCGCGGGGTCGAGGCCGCGCCCGTTGCCGCCGCCTCGCAGACCGCGCCGGTGCTGGCACAGGCCAACGCCGCCTTTGCGGCGGGGGACTTCGCCGCCGCCGCCGGGCTCTACAAGACCTTTCTGCAGGACGAGTCCGGCAATGACGAGGCCCGCCAGCGCTTCGGGGAAAGCCTGTACCGCCAGGGGCAGTACATCCAGGCCAAAATTGAATTCGAGCGCCTGCTGCAGAAGGATCGCAAGAACAATCGCGCCATCCTCTTTTTGGGGCTGGTGCTGGCCCGCCTGGACCGCGTGCACAAGGCCGTGGTGGTCTGGAAGCTCTATTTCGATCCCCGCAACGTGACGCTCCAGCGTGAACTGAACCTGCAGATCGCCCTTGTGGAGATGGCCGGAGAGGACCAGCCGCCCGTTGCCGCCACAGTGGCCGAGGCCGTGGAGCGCGTTCTGGCGCAGCCCAAGACCGCCTAGCTGCTCTTCTTGATCTTTTTGCCCTTTGGGGCCGTGGCGGTCTTCTCCTTGGCCTTCTCCTTTCCGGCCAGCACGGCCACGCGGGAGCGGAGATAGCTGGCGGCCATGTCGGCCATCCGGGCGTCGACCCCCTCCTCGCCCTGCACGGCCTGGCCAAAGGCGCACAGGTCCTCGCTCATCTGCTTCTCCATGCGCTCCGATTCCAAAAACATGACAAAGGCCAGCGTCAGGGCCGCGCCGTTTTCCTCGCTGCCGTCGCAGAGCACGCGCAACTGCTCCTCGCTTGCGGTCTCCAGCAGGCGGGCGGCGAACATGCCCGCCCAGCGGCGATAGAGCGGGGGCATGAGCGGCGGCACCATGGCCGAGAGGGTTTCCGCCGCGGCGAGGTCTGCCGCGGCCTGGGTCACGGCCAGATAGTCGCGCAGGGCTTCGGCGCGGCGCGCCTCGTCCTGGGACACGCGCGCCAGGATCACGCTGGTTATGTGCGCGCGCATGGCTGTTTTGAGTTCGGCGTCCTGCACAAGAGTCTCGGGCGCGGCCGGGGAAAGGGCGGGGGCTTTTGCTGTGGCCATGGTCGTCTCCTGAGGAAAAATGAGGGGTTCTGGCGGCATGGGCCTCGTTTCGGGGCTTTTCGTCCGCGCGCAAAGGGAGTATCACCGCCTTTCGCCGCTGGCAATGCGCCCCCGCGCCCTGCCCAGGCCGCGAGACAGGAGCCGTGGACAATGAATCTGGTCGAGACGCTGATGCCCTTTCTGCCCCTGGGCAAGGTCTTCTTCGCCTTTGGCGTCATGCTTGCCGGGCTGCGTTTCCGCCAGCCCCTCTGGCTTTCCGTCTTTGCCGGGGGGCTGGTGCTGGCCCTGGCGTTCCATATGCCGCTTGCGCAGTGGGCCAAGGTCGCGGCCCTGGCCGCGTTCCAGCGCGAGACAATATTTCTGATCCTCATCCTGGCACTCATCCTGTTCCTTTCCGAGGTGCTGGAGAAGAGCGGCCAGACCAGAAGGCTCATGCAGGCGGCCACGGGTTTTCTTGTGGACCCCAAGCTGCGCCTGGCCTTTTTCCCCGCCTTGGTGGGTCTTCTGCCCATGCCTGGCGGAGCCGTGTTCTCCGCGCCGCTCGTGCGCGACATGGCCGACGGCATGGGCGTGCCACGGCGCGACACGGCCCTGGTGAACTACTGGTTCCGGCACCTGTGGGAGCTGTGCTGGCCGCTGTATCCGGGCATCATCCTCACGTCCTCGCTTTCCGGGGCGCCGCTGGCGAAGCTCATTCTTTACACCAGCCCGTGCATCCTCTTGTGCGTGGTTCTGGGCTGGCGCTTCATCATGCGGCCAGCGGTGGCCCACATGCGGGGCGCCCAGGCGCAGGAGGCTCCGCCGCGTGATGCGCGCGCCGCGCTCTGGCAGGGGCTGCCCATGCTCATCGCCATCTGCTGCGGCCTGGGATTTGAAATGGCGATGAGCGCTTATACGCCAGGCGTGCCCTTCGAGTTCGGCATCATGGCCGCCCTGCTGCTGGCCATCGTCTGCGCGCTGTTCCAGAACCGCGTGGGGCCTGGCTTCGTGGCCGGGGTGCTGGCCGACCGCGAGCTCTACCGCCTGATCGCGCTGGTGGTGTCGGTGCTGGTGTTCAAGGAGGTGCTTGAGGAATCCGGCGCGGTGGAGCAGCTGTCCCACGTGGCCTCCGGCTCGGGCGCGCTCTTTGCCCTGACGCTCTGCCTGCCGTTTCTGGTGGGGCTCATCTCCGGCATCAGCGTGGCCTTTGTGGGCGCCACGTTTCCCATCATCCTCGGCGTGCTGCAGACCATCGGCGCGGCCGACCAGATTCTGCCCTACCTGACCCTGGGCCTGTTCGCCGGATTCACCGGGGTCATGGTCTCACCCCTGCACGTGTGCTTCATCCTGTCCTGCCAGTTCTTCGGCGTGGACCTCGCCTCGGCCTGGCGGCGGCTGTTGCTCCCGTGCGGCCTGCTGCTGCTGGGCGGCATCCTCTGGTTCTTCGTGCTCATGCGACTCCAATAAAGTCCCACCGGGGCACGTTCTTGGCCAAAGGAAAAGGCCGCCCTGGTTCTGAGCCTGGGCGGCCTTTGTTTTGCGTTATGCGCCAGCGGACGGAACTGACCCTGCGTGGGCCTACGGCGGCGTCCGCGCCGCCTCCCTGTTGCCGGGGGAAATGGCGGGACGCCGACCGTAAAGGCCCTGCGCATGTGCGAGGGGGTCTCGCTGATGCTTAATCGCGCACATAGCACATTTGCCGGGCCGGTGCGAGAAAAAAATGGACAAAATCGCGCCGTGTTTTGACGCGGCCATCCTGCAAGGCCGGCACGCGAAGTCCGTGTGCCGATTCTAGAGCAGGGCCAGCAGCCAGCGCCACAGGGGAAGGGTGAGGAAGGATAGGGGCGTGCCCACGCTGATCAAGAGCGAGGCCAGCTTGGGGTCCAGGTCGTTCTCCGTGGCCAGGATGCCGCCGAGGACCATGGGCGGCATGGCCGCTTCAAAGATGGTCACCTGGGCCACCGGGCCGGTGTTGCCAAAGAGGAAGACCGCGACGCCGAGCATCAAGAGCGGGGCAAGGACGAGCTTGTAGGCTAGGCCGAGCATCAGCGGTTTGCCGGAGCCCCTGGGCGGGCGCAGGCTGAGGCCCAGGCCCACGGCGAAAAGCGACAGGGGCACAAGAGTCATGCCGATATGCCTGAGCCCGGCCAAAAGCCATTCCGGCAGGGGCGCGCCGCGCAGGGCCAGCCCGAGCACAAGGGCCTGGAAGGGCGGGAAGCTGATGACCCGGCGCAGGGCCTGCCAGACACGCTTGCCCGGTGCGGCGCTTCCGCGCTTCAGGGGCGAAAGGTGCGTGGCCAGAAGCACGCCGGGCAGGGCCAGCACCAGCGAGGTGCCGAGGCTGTCGCACAGGAAGGCCACATACGTGAGCTCATGCCCGTAGAACGCCTCGATCATGGGCAGGCCGATGAAGATGACATTGCTCAAGGACGCGGTGAGCATGAGGCAGCCGAAAGTCTCGCGCGAGAAGCCGAAGACGCGCCGGGCCAGGCCGAAGAAGGCCATGCCCCCGATGAAGATCACCCAGGCCATGCTGGCGGGCAGAAGCATCTCCAGGGAGATGGGCATGGTGCGCGCGGCGAGGAAGCAGACCGCCGGGGCGGACAGCTGGATGACCACGCCGGAGATGCTGCGGTCCGCGCCCTCGGGCAATCGGCCCAGGCGTTTGAGCACAACGCCCAGCAGCAGACAGGCCGTGGCGACGAAGAGGCTGTCCATCTAGGCCCTGGCCTTTCGGATTGCCTGGGCCTGAATCTGCGCTGA
This sequence comes from Desulfovibrio sp., assembly GCA_050251495.1. GTDB lineage: Bacteria > Desulfobacterota > Desulfovibrionia > Desulfovibrionales > Desulfovibrionaceae > Humidesulfovibrio. The sequence continues at coordinate 18,266 of JBFWMQ010000015.1, forward strand.
GTAGTTTGCCATCACTACGCGCCTTCCAGGCTGAATTCGCCCCGCAGGTAGAGGGTCGCCCGGCCCGCGATGCGCACCCGGTCGCCCGCAAGTTCGCAGAAGAGCCGTCCTCCGCGCCGCGAGGCCTGGTAGGCGCTGAGCCTTGTCTTGCCCAGGCGCGCGGCCCAGAAGGGCGTGAGCAGGCTGTGGGCCGATCCGGTCACCGGATCCTCCGGGATGCCCACCTCCGGGCAGAACACCCGCGAGACGCAATCGTATTCGCCTCCGGCTTTGCCCGGCGCGCTGGCGATGTTGCACACGTAGGGCAGATCGTAGAAGGCCGCGTGATCGGGGGTGAGGCCGCGCACCACGTCCTCGTTTGCGAACAGGCAGAGCAGGTCGCGGCCCACCCAGGCCTCCACAGGCTCGGCCCCGAAGGCCCGCGTCATGGCCGGTGTCACATCAACCCGCTTGGCTGGCCAGGAGGGGAAGTCCAGCACGAGAAGGTCGCCGCTTTTCTCCACATGCAGCTCTCCGCTCTGCGACTCGAAGCGGATTCTCTGGCCCGCGAAGTCCAGCTCGTTGAAGATGACCCAGGCCGTGGCCAGGGTGGCATGGCCGCAAAGGTCTATCTCAAAGGTAGGCGTGAACCAGCGCAGATGATAGCCGTCGCGCCCGTCGGGCAGGGGAACGAAAAAGGCCGTCTCGGAGAGGTTGTTCTCCTCTGCGATGGCCTGCAATGTCTCGTCTGGCAACCAGGCCTGAAGCGGCACCACCGCTGCCGGGTTGCCGGAGAAAACTCCTTCAGCAAAGGCGTCCACCTGATAGAGCGGGTAGGTGCGTGTCATGGATTGCCTCCAGATGGGGAATGCGCCAGCAACCGCCAGGCTTGGCCCGGCCGTGCCGTGATACGGATGATGGCGGCGCTATTATTCGCGTGAAGCCCTGGCCTGGCAAGGGCCAGGTTGCCGAGCATTTCCGGGTGCGCAATGCGATTTGCGGCAGGCTCTGCGCGCGGAAACCGCCAGAGCCCGCCGCAACGCGTAAAAGGAGCCGGGGGAATGTCTTGGCGTATCAACGCGGTCATCCCCAGGCCCTTGAATGAATTTTCTAGAACCCCTGCTTCATGAGGTCGGCGTCGCTTGCCGCAACGTCTTCCGCTGCCGCGCCAACGTCGGTCTGGCTGGGCTGGGTGCCTTCCAAAAAGGGCAGGAAGTAGCTTTCCGGCGCGGGCTGGCCCTTGGAGCCGATGGCCTGGCTGTTCTCCACGCGCGCCCAGACGATGCCCTCGGGCGGCAGGAAGTCGTCGGGCGGGTAGCGGCCTTCGATGACCTTGCGGTATTCAAGCCAGATGGGCAGGGCCGTGCGGCCGCCGGAGCCCTCGCGCCCCATGCTCTGCAATTGGTCGTAGCCCACGTACACGCCGGTCAGCAGATGCGGCGTGAAGCCGATGAACCAGGCGTCCTGCTCGTTGTTGGTGGTGCCGGTTTTGCCTGCCAGGGGGCGGCCAAGCACCTTGGCCGCGCCGCCGGTGCCCACGTTGATGACTTCCTTCAGCATGGAGGCCATGAGGAAGGCGTTCTGCGGGCTGATGGCCTCGACGTATTCGGGCTCGGACTTGTACAGGGTCTCGCCCCAGGCGCTCTTGACCGCCATGACCAGACGCGGCTTCACGTAGCTGCCGTCGCGGGCGAAGGCGGAGTAGGCTTGGCACAGGTTTGTCAGGGTCAGGGCCGAGGAGCCCAGCGCGATGGACAGGTTCTCCGGCAGTTCGGACTCGATGCCCAGGGCTCTGGCGCGGTCGATGACGTTCCTGATGCCAATCTTTTGCGCCACGCGGATGGTGACGAGGTTGCGCGACTTGGCCAGGGCCGTGGAGAGCAGGGTCGGGCCGTAGAAGATGTCCTCGTAGTTCTCCGGGCGCCAGATGGTGCCGGCCTCGGCGTTGGCGAAGACGATGGGCGCGTCCATGATCACGCTGCCGGGGGTGAAGCCGTTGTCCAGGGCGGCGCTGTAGACGATGGGCTTGAAGGACGAGCCGGGCTGGCGTCTGGCCTGGGTGGCGCGGTTGAACTGGCTTTTCTCGAAGCTGAAGCCGCCCACGAGCGCCACCACGTCGCCGGTCTCCGGCATCATGGACACGAGCGCGCCCTCGGGACCGGCCTCGCGCTCCAGGTTGAGCACATAGTGCCTGTTGCCCTTGGCCTCGCGCACGGTGGCCCAGACCACGTCGCCCTTGCGCATGATGCGCGAGGGATCGCCGGGCACCGGGGCGGCGTCGCCCTTGACGTCCTTCCTGGCGTTGCGGCACCAACTCGTGCTGCTGGCCGGAATCTCGCCGGTGTTCTGGCCGAAGCGCACCACGGCCTTGTCCTTGGAGCTCTCCACCACCAGCGCGCGCATCCAGGTGCCGGGCTTGACCGCGTCGGAGGTGCGGCCTTCTTCCAGAAAGCGGGCGTATTCCTCCGGCTTGAGCCGGGCTGCCGGGCCTTCCCAGCCCTTGCGCTTGGCGACGTCGGACAGACCCCGGCGCATGGCGTTGTCCGCGGCGATCTGATGCGGGATCTCGCAGGCCGTCTCCACCGTGAGCCCGCCCTGATAGACCTCGTCCTCGCCGTACTTGTCGATGAGGAAGCGGCGGACCTCCTCAAGGTAATAGGCCCCGACCTTCCAGGAGTGGTCCTCCATGCTCTTGTAGACCAGTTTCTGGTTCAGGGCCTGGGTGTAGGCGTCCTTCTTGATCCAGCCCTGGGAGAGCATCTGGTCGAGCACGTATTTCTGGCGGCCCTTGGCGGCCTCGGGGTCGGAGAGGGGGTTGTAGCGGCTGGGCGCCTGTGGCAGCCCGGCCAGCAGGGCGGACTCGGCCAGGGTCAGGTCCTGAACGTGCTTGCCGAAGAACTCGCGCGCGGCGGCCTCCACCCCATAGGCCTTGGAGCCCAGGAATATCTGGTTCAGGTAGATGGTCAGGATCTCGTCCTTGGTGAGGTAGTTCTCAAGGCGGTAGGCCAGCACGGCCTCCTTGATCTTGCGCTCGAAGCTCTTTTCCGGCGAGAGCAGCAGGCGCTTGACCACCTGCTGGGTGATGGTGCTGCCGCCCTGGCGGATGCCGCCGGCCTTGAGATTCATGAGCGAGGCGCGGAAGATGGCCCAGGGGTCGACGCCATCATGCCGGTAGAAGCTGGAGTCCTCCGCCGCCAGGAAGGCCAGGGGCAGATGTTCGGGCATGTCCTCCAGGCGCACCAGGAAGCGCTTCTCCTTGTAGAAGTAGCCCAGCACCCGGCCCTCGCGCGAGAGCACGGTGGTCACCAGGGGCGGCTTGTAGTCGGTGATGTTGCGGAAGCCCGGCAGGTCGCGCGAGAGCAGCCAGAAGGCCAGGACCGCGCACAGCGCCGCCGCCACAGGCAGCGCCAGGATGGTCCAGAATATTTTGCGCTTGAAGCTGCGGCTCCATCTCATGGACGATTTCCTTTTTGTGGTGCTCTTCTTCGCGGTGTTCTTTCTTGTGGTCTTCTTGGGCATTTATCCATGCTCTGGCAGGTCCCAGGCCCTGCGCAGCTCCAGGTAGGTGTGGCGGACGTCCTCGCTTGTCATGCCCAGGCGGAGCAGGAGTCCAGCCCCGCCGCCCGCTTCGATCTGGGCCTGGCAGCGGCTGAACTCGAAATAGAGCTGCCGCCCGTCCTTGATCCAGAAGGGATAGATGCGGCAGTAGAGCGGGCGTGCCTCGCGCGGGAGCAGGCAGCCCTCGCCGCCTAAAAGCGCGCAGGCCCCCTCCGGGGTGATGGCCACGCGGTCGTGAAAGCCGTCCGACGGGAACAGGGCGCGGATGCGGAACGACTCGCCAGGGAACAGGCGGCAGAGGTTGGTCACAAAGTCGCTCGTGTTGGACTCGCGGTGAAAGTGTCCGGCCTGCGCCCCGGCCTGCTCCATGGCGGCGCGCTCGGCAGCCGAAATGGGGAAGCAGTACTCTTCCATGCCCGGCTCAAGGGTGCAGCAGGAGCCGCACTGGGCGGCGCAACGGGCGCAGACGTCGTTTCCGCAATCCACAATCATCGGCTATTCCGGCGCAAAGCGCACCCGGCCCTTGCCGAGCAGGTCGTGCACATGCACCAGTCCCGCCAGGGAGCCGTCATCGTTCAGCACCGGCAGCACGGTGATCTGCCGCGCCTCCATGAGGTCCAGCACCTGGGCCGCGCTGGCGCTCTTCGCTATGCTGCGCGGGTTTTTGGTCATCACCTCGGACACGGGGGCGGCCGGATTGAAGCCGCTCTGGCAGAGCATTCGCCGCACGTCGCCATCGGTGAGCACGCCTGCGAGACGTCCTTTCGCGTCGGTCAGCGCGGCCAGGCCGAAGCCGCCCGCGTTGAGCGCGGCCAGGGCCTCGGAAAGCGGGGCGCTCTCGGCCGCCAGGGGCAGGTTTTCGGTGTGCATGAGGCTCTCGATGCGCTGCGAGAGGCGCGCGCCCAGCGCGCCGCCGGGGTGCACGCGCTTGAAGTCCTTGGAGCCGAAGTCCTTGAGGCGCATGAGGCACACGGCCAGGGCGTCGCCCACGGCCAGGGCGGCGGTGGTGCTGGCGGTGGGGGCCAGGCCCATGGGGCAGGCCTCGCGCGGCACGCGCACCTCCACCACCGCGTCGGACATGCGCGCAAGGGTCGAGGCGGACCCGGAGGTAAGTCCCACAATGAGCGCGCCCAGGCTCTTGAGCGCGGGCAGAAGCGTGTTCAACTCGTCGGTCTCGCCGCTGTTGGAGAGCGCCAGCACCACGTCGCCGGTGCGGATCATGCCCAGGTCGCCGTGCGCGCCCTCCACCGGGTGCAGGAAGAAGGCCGGGGTGCCGGTGCTGGAAAGCGTCGCCGCGATCTTGCGGGCCACCAGGCCGGACTTGCCGATGCCCGTGACCACCACGCGGCCCTTGCACCCCGCCAGCAGCGCCAAGGCCTCCTCGAATCCGCCGTTCAACTGGCCGCGCACGGCGGCGAGGCCCTCGATCTCGATGTCCAGGACCTCGCGCGCCAGCGCAAGCCAGCCGCCTTGCGGAGGTGCGCCGTTGGTGTCGGAGCGGGTCATGGCCGGCCTCCCTTGTCTCGCCCGGACGGTTCCGGGCAATTGCGCATGGCTGGTTTTTCCACGGCGTGCTGTCCCTAGCCCGTGACCTTGCTCTCGTTCTCCAGGCACATCTTGCCCTGGTGGCTGCATGGCTCAATGGGGTATTCGCCGTTGAAGCAGGCCAGACAGTGGGCGTTCTTCTCGTCCACGGAGTCGAGCAGGCCGGGAATGGACAGGTAGTGCAGGCTGTCCAGCCCGATGAACCGAGCGATGTCGTTCACCGGGGTGTTGGCCGCGATGAGTTCGCCCTTGCTGGAGAAGTCGATGCCGTAGAAGCAGGGGAAGCGGATGGCCGGGCAGGAGACGCGCATGTGGATTTCGCGCGCGCCGAGTTCGCGCAGCTTCTTCACGCGGGTGCGGATGGTGGTGCCGCGCACGATGGAGTCCTCCACAATGAGGATGCGTTTGCCCTCGATCATGCTGCGCACGGGGTTCAGCTTCACGCGCACGGAAAAGTTGCGCATGTCCTGGCTGGGCTGGATGAAGGTGCGGCCCACGTAGTGGTTGCGGATCATGGCCAGCTCCAGCGGCAGGCCCGAGGCCTGGGAGTAGCCCACCGCGGCGTAGTTGCCGGAGTCCGGGAACGGCATGACGAAGTCCGCGTCCACCGGGGCTTCCCTGGCCAGCGTGGCGCCCATGGTCTTGCGGCGCTCGTACACGCCCTCGTCAAAGACCATGGAGTCGGGCCGGGCGAAATAGATGAGCTCGAAGATGCACTGGCGCTTGGGGGCCTTTTCCAACAGCCTGTGGCTGGTGAGGCGGCCGCCCTCGACAACGATCATCTCGCCGGGCTCCACCTGGCGGATGTACTCGGCCTCGATCAGGTCGAAGGCGCAGGTCTCGGAGGCGAAGACGTAGTTGTCGTTGAGCCGGCCCAGCACAAGGGGGCGCACGCCGTGGGGGTCACGCACGGCGATGAGCTTGTTGTTGGCCATGATAAGCAGCGAATACGCGCCCTTGACCTTGGCGCAGGCCTTGAGAATGGCCTCCTCGATGGTGCCGCCGTTGAGGTAGTTGGCGATCAGGTGCACGAACACTTCCGTGTCCATGGTGGTCTGGAAGATGCTGCCCTGGTTCTCCAGCTCGCGCCGGAGTTCCAGCGTGTTCACCAGGTTGCCGTTGTGGCCCACGGCGATGTGCCAGTCCTTGAAGCGCACCAGGAAGGGCTGGGCGTTTCTGATGAGCGAGACGCCGGTGGTGGAGTAGCGGATGTGGCCGAGGGCGATCTGGCCCTTGAGCTCCTTGCCCAGGTGCCTCTCGTTGAACACGTCGTGCACCAGGCCCATGCCGCGATGTTCGCGGATGGCCGCGCCGTCCCAGGTGACGATGCCGGCCGACTCCTGGCCCCGGTGCTGCAGCGCATAGAGCCCGAAATAGGCCATGCGCGCGGCCTCCTGGTGTCCGTAGATGCCGAAGAGACCGCAATACTCGCGTTTCATTGTGTGTCCTTGAGTTGTTTTCCGAGCCGGGGAACAACGCCTTGCGCACCGGGGAAGGTCTCTCCCTCCCCGGCCGCCCGGCCCTGGCGCAAGCGCGCCTGGAGCTTATCCGCCGTAATAGTCCTGCAAACAACGCACCGTGAGCCCGTGGCCGCGTTCCTCGCGGATGGCCTGGGCCATGGCCGCCGCGCCGGACACCGTGGTGGTGTAGGGCACGCCGTACAGCAGCGTCGTCTGCCGAATTTCCTTGGAATCATTCACTGTCCTCTTGCCGGACGGGGTGTTGACCACAAGGGCGATCTGCTTGTTCTTGATGAGGTCCACGATGTTCGGGCGGCCCTCGTTGACCTTGAGCACCCGCTCAACGTGCACGCCTTTCTTGGCGAGGTGGTCCGCCGTGCCGCCGGTGGCGATGATCTTGAAGCCGAGGTCCTCGAAGGCCTTGGCCACCGGGGTGATGGCAGCCTTGTCGCGGTCGTTGACGGACAGGAACACCGTCCCTTCCTCCGGCAGGCGCTGGCCAGCGGCCAGCTGGCCCTTCATGAAGGCCAGGCCGAAGCTGGTGTCTATGCCCATGACCTCGCCGGTGGAGCGCATCTCGGGTCCGAGCAGGATGTCCACGCCGGGGAAGCGGTTGAAGGGGAACACGCTCTCCTTGACCGAGACGTGGCCGCCCTTGCGCATGGCCCAGGGCTGCAAGTCCTTCAGCTTCTCGCCCAACATGACGCGGGTGGCCAGCTTGGCCAGGGGCACGCCCGTGGCCTTGCTGACAAAGGGCACCGTGCGCGAGGCGCGCGGGTTCACCTCAAGGATGAACACCTCGCCGTCCTTGATGGCGAATTGGATGTTCATGAGGCCGATGACCCCGAGTTCCTTGGCAAGCTCCCTGGTCTGGCGCTCGATCTCGGCCACCAGTTCCGGGGCGATGGTGTGCGGCGGCAGCACGCAGGCGGAGTCGCCGGAGTGGATGCCGGCCTCCTCGATGTGCTCCATGATGCCGCCGATGTACGTCTCCTCGCCGTCGGAAAGGCCGTCGCAGTCCACCTCGATGGCGTTCTCAAGGAACTTGTCGATGAGGATGGGGTGCTCCGGCGAGATGATGGAAGCCTTGCGGAAGTAGTTGTTGAACTCCTCGTCGTCGTAGACGATCTCCATGCCGCGTCCGCCCAGCACATAGGAGGGGCGCAGCACCAGCGGGTAGCCCAGGCTGTCCTTGATCTCGGTTGCCTGGGTCAGGGTCATGGCCGTGCCGCTGGCGGGCTGCTTCAGGTGCAGCTTGCGGATGAGGGCGGAAAACAGCTCGCGGTCCTCGGCGCGGTCGATGCTCTCGGGCGGGGTGCCCAGCAGCGGCACGCCGGCCTTCTTGAGGGCCACGGCAAGGTTGAGCGGGGTCTGCCCGCCGAACTGCACGATGACGCCCAGGGGCTTCTCGAACTCCACGATGTTCAGCACGTCCTCGTAGGTGACCGGCTCGAAGTACAGGCGGTCGGAGGTGTCGTAGTCCGTGCTCACCGTCTCCGGGTTGGAGTTCACCATGATGGACTGGATGCCCATTTCCTTGAGCGCGAAGGACGAGTGGCAGCAGCAGTAGTCGAACTCGATGCCCTGGCCGATGCGGTTTGGCCCGCCGCCCAGGATCACCACCTTCTTCACGTCCCTGCTCTCGATCTCCCGACCGGTCTCGTACGTGGAGTAGTAGTAGGGCGTGTAGGCCTCAAATTCGGCCGCGCAGGTGTCCACCAGATAGTAGGTGGGCACGATGCCCAGCCCCTTGCGCAGGGTGCGCACCGCGTCCTCGCTCATCTTCCACAGCGCGGCCAGCTGCTTGTCGGAGTAGCCGTACTCCTTGGCCTTCTTGAGCATGGCGGGCAGGGCCGGGTTCTTGTCCGAGATTTCCTCGGCCTTGCCGAACTCGCCCAGCTCCGTCTCCATGAGCAGGATGTCGCGGATCTGGCGCAGGAACCAGGGGTCGATGAACGAGGCGTTGTGGATCTCCTCAAGGCTGAAGCCGCAGCGCATGGCGTTGCGTATGGCGAAGAGCCGGGCGGAGTTGGGCTTGCGCATGAGGCGCAGCAGCTCCTCGCGGTCAACGCCGCAGGTCTCGAACTTCTTGCCCAGGCCGGGCATGCCCACTTCAAGCGAGCGCAGACCCTTCTGCAGGGCCTCCTTGAAGGTGCGGCCGATGGCCATGGTCTCGCCAACGCTCTTCATGGCCGTGGTGAGGTAGTCCTCGCTGCCCGGGAACTTCTCGAAGGTGAAGCGCGGAATCTTGATGACGCAGTAGTCGATGGACGGCTCGAAGCTGGCCATGGTCTCCCGCGTGATGTCGTTGGGGATCTCGTCGAGGGTGTAGCCCACCGCCAGCTTGGCGGCGATCTTGGCGATGGGGAAGCCCGTGGCCTTGGAGGCCAGGGCCGAGGACCGCGACACGCGCGGGTTCATCTCCACGATGATCATCTCGCCGTCCGCCGGGTTTATGGCGAACTGCACGTTCGACCCGCCGGTCTCCACGCCGATCTCGCGCATGATGGCGAGCGCCGCGTCGCGCATCTTCTGGTATTCGTCGTCGGTGAGCGTCTGGCTGGGGGCGACCGTGATGGAGTCGCCCGTATGCACGCCCATGGCGTCCATGTTCTCGATTGAGCAGATGATGACGCAGTTGTCCTTCTTGTCGCGCATCACCTCAAGCTCGAATTCCTTCCAGCCGAGCACGCTCTGCTCGATCATGATCTCGCTCTTCATGCTGGCGGCCAGGCCCTGGGCGGAGATGGACTCCAGATCCTCCATGTTGTAGGCCACGCCGCCGCCGGTGCCGCCCATGGTGAAGGCCGGGCGGATGATCAGCGGGAAAGGCAGGGTGTTGCCGATCTCGCGCACCTCGTCCATGGTGCGGGCGATGCCGCTCTTGGGCACCTTGAGGCCGATTTTCTCCATGGCGGCGCGGAACAGTTCGCGGCTCTCGGCCTTTTCGATGACCGGCACCGAGGCGCCGATGAGCTCCACGCCGAACTTCTCCAGCACGCCCATCTTGGCCACGGCGAGCGCGGTGTTCAACGCGGTCTGGCCGCCGAGGGTGGGCAGCAGGGCGTCGGGGCGTTCCTTTTCGATGATCTTGGCGACCGTGCCGGGTTCAATGGGCTCGATATAGGTTCGGTCGGCGAGCTCCGGGTCGGTCATGATCGTGGCCGGGTTGGAGTTCACCAGGATGACCTCAAAGCCTTCTTCCTTCAGGGCCTTCAGGGCCTGGGTGCCGGAATAGTCGAATTCGCAGGCCTGTCCGATGACGATGGGGCCGGAGCCGATGAGCATGATCTTCTTGATGTCTGTGCGCTTGGGCATTTTTCCGCCGCTTGGGTGAAAGGTTTCTGCCGTCCCTTGAAACGGGAGAGATGTACGCCATAAGCACCCTCCAGGCAAGAGGCAAGCCCTGGAGGTTCCCGCAAGGTCCGCTGGGCCTTGCGTTGACAGCCCCGGCCTATTTCTCTAAATTCAGGTGTGTAATGAGAAATCTCTTGCCCGGGAGCGAGCCATGCCCCATTGCAACCGTCTTGCGCCGTTCTTCTATGTGCTGTGCCTGGCCGTGGTTCTTGCGGCCTGCGCCGGTAAACAGGCCACAGACGCCGCGGCGGCCCAACAGGAGGTCCAGTTCCTCGACACCGGCGGGTTCGACCGCAAGCTCTCGTCCGCCTTGGCCGCCAACCAGCCGGAGGTGACGGTGGTTTTTCCGGCGGCCATCACCCTGAACAGCATCCCGGAGCGGCTGGACAAGTGGTTCTCCAAGGTGGAGAAGTTCGGCGGAACCGTGGACATCCAGGCCGAGCCGGAACCCGGTCGCAGCATCATTTCCGAGATCTTCGGCCTGTTCATCAAGGCCTATGACGCCATTGAGGAGGCCGTGATCTACTCCCCGGCCAAGAACTACAACGCCATGATCTACTACAAGGCCCAGACCGGCCTGGTGACCCGCGTGTGCTTTACGCGCAAGGCGCCCGCCGACCCAGCCGCGCCCAAGCCGCCGAAATAGGCGTCGCCGAGCCTAAAGCGTTTTCCGGCTCCGGCCGAAGAGACAGGCAACAGATCATCCTCCTTGAGGAAACATACCCTTTGGCCAAGGCCGCCGCCGGAAGATGGGCTTCCGCTGGCGGCCTTGCGCTTCTTCAGGCTTCGTGACGTCCCTTGGCTATTTCCAAAGTTCAAGGCCCGGACGAGTTTTGCTCATCCGGGCCTTTGGCTTTGGAGTGAGGGGGCCTGGGGAATTATTCCCCCTGACCTTCGTCGGAATGCCGCCTCTTTCTCCCGCGCAGCCGATGCACCCCGGCTGTGGCGCAGAGCAGGCTCGCCGCCAGCAGCACCCAGGCCTGGCTCTGGCTGTCGCCGTTGGCCGCGCCCGCGACCACGACCACCGGGGCCAGCGCCCAGCGCACCATTGTCCGCGCCCAGGGCCGCTCGCGGATGGCGTCGGCCAGGGGGGGGCTGTGGCGGTAATAGGCGGCCACGAAGTCGCGCCCAAGGCTGGAGTTCGCCAGCACGCCGTCGCGGAAGCGGCGCAGGGTGGCCACGTGCTCGTCCCAGGGCTCGCCGTAGGCGGCGGTGGCGATGAAGCAGTCCGCCGGGCTGGCGTGATAGGCCATGCTCTGGGCCAGGCTGCCCTGGCGCAGCAGGTAGCCGTTCCAGGTCTGGCCGAAGGAGGAGTCGCGCGCGGAGGTGGGAATGGCGTCCAGGTCGCCGGAGAGGTCGCAGATCAGGTCGTAGTATGAGGTTCCGAAGATGCCCATGCTGTACCCGAAGCGCAGGGTCATGGTCTTGCCGGTGATCTTGATGTTCGAGATGCTGCCCGAGCCGTAGCCGCCAGCCGTGCCTTCCAAAACGTTGTTGTTGACCACGAAGGTGATGGTGGAGGTGTAGGCGCTGATGGCCTTGTTCTCCGTGGTCCAGTAGAAGGTGCCCACCAGCCTGCCCACTATGTCCACCTTGCGGGCCATTTCCTTGGCGTACTCGTTCTCGTGCATGGGCGGCACGAGGGAGCGATACTCTTCCATGGCCTTCTTGGCCTGGTCCATCTCGTTCTTCTTGGCGGCAGCGGTGGCCATGGCGAGCTGCACCAGGGCCTTGTCCGCCCCTTCCTCAAGGGCGCGGTTCAACTGGTAGGAGCTGTCCGCCAGCTGCCCGTCCACACCGAGCATGAAGCCTCGCGCCACCCGTGTTCCCGGCGTGGTCACGCGGGATTCCTCCACGCGCCGGACATGGTACTTGGCGTCCGTGTCCCGCTTGTTCAGCAGATAGGCGATGGCCAGGCCGGCCCGGGCGTCGGCGTCCTCGGGATTGGCCTGCACCGCGTTCTCAAAATACTTTTGGGCTTCGCTGATGCCATCACGCGCCAGGAGCGAGAAGTACTGGGCATTTGCGGAGCTTGTCCGCTGCGTTGGAGCGGGCGGCGGCGGCTGCTTCGGCCGCGAGGCCATGGCCAGCTGCTTGGCCTGGGCCAGCCGGTGACGCTCCGCCTCCAGCCGGGCCTTCTCGGCCTGCAGGGCCTGGATCTCGGCCAGCTCCTGCTGCTCGCGCTTGAGGCGCTCGGCTTCCTCGGCGATGCGCCGCTTCTCCGCCTTGAGGTCCACAGCCGGCGCGGCCGGGGCCGGAGCGCTGGCCGTTGCCGGTGCGGACGGCTGGTTGGCCTTGTCCTCGCCGGAAAGATAGAAGTAGCCGGTGAGGGAGCTGGACTCCCAGGGCACTTGCTTTTTGCCCGTTTCGGCCACCACGCCCATGCGCACGCGCATGAACACGTCGGTGATGGGCAGGCCCGGAGTGCGCATGGTCTTGAGCAGGTGCTTGGTGTAGATGCCATTGTCGCCGGTGCCGTCGCTGGCCACGGAGCCGGGTGCCGTGGCGTAGGCGATGAGCGAGCCGGTGGGCGCGCGCATCTCGGCCAGGCCGCGCTCGGCGGAGCGGAAGCCCCGGCTGAAGGGATTGTTGCGGCAGGCGTCGAGGATGACGATGTTCAGCGAATTGCCGGCGTCCTCCATCTTGCCCAGAACGCGGCCCGCGTCCACGCACTCGAAGCGCACGTCACTCTCGGACTGGATCTTGGCGTCCACGGGCACAAGGTAGTTGTTGCCGCCCACCTGCAGGCCGTGTCCGGCGAAGTAGAACAGGCCGACGCCGCCCTGGCGCAGGTCCAGGCCGAACTGACGCACGGCCTCCTCCATGTCCTTTTGCTCCGCGTCCACCTTCAGGGTCACGGCGAAGCCCAGGGTCTTCAGCAGGGCGGCCATGTCCCGGGCGTCCTTGACGGGGTTCTTGAGCGGCGCGCTTTTGTACGCCCCGTTTCCGATGATGAGCGCGATGCGGTTCTCTCCGCCAGCCGCCAGGGCGCTCTTGGCAAGCCCCAGGCAGAGGACCAGCGTGAGCAGGGCTGAGGCGGCGCGGAGGAGGCTGGGGCGCATGTGGTCGTCTCCTGATGTATTTACGTAATTCTACTCAAGCGTGTTTAAAATGCAATCCCTGGAACGCCGACGCGCCCTCGTCCGGCTCAAGGCTTCCGGCGCTGCTCGCGGAAGAGATAGGAGCTCATGGCTCCGTACTTGGCGTCCCGGCAGGTCACGGGAACCCGGTTCATGTCCTGGCTGAAGTCCGCGACGCAATCGCTTGCGCCAGCGCCGCCGAGCAGGAAGCCGAGGTCGTAGGCCATGCGGAAGGACAGCCGCGCGCCTTGGATCGAGGTGACCGTGATCGTCGACGGGTACTGCCCACCTCCATCGGTGCCCTTGAGGCCATCGCCGCTGCGCTCGAGGATCAGGTAGGTCGACCCGATGTTGCCGTCCGTGCCCCAGTAGTACTTGCCCACCATTCTGTTGACGGGGTTCAGGCGCTCCAGCAGCGCCTTGGCCAGGGGGCTGTGCTGTCCTTCGGGAACGAGGGCGCCGTACTCCTCCATGAAGCGCTTGCCCTCGTTGATCTCATCCTTGTGCAAGGCGAGCGCGCCCCGGCAGAGCAGCACGAGCGCCTTGTCCGCGCCGTCCTCCGCCGCGCGGTTCAGTTGATAGGACGCGTCGGCGCTGCCCTTGAGCCCGAGGACGAAGCCCCTGGCCAGCCGGGCGTGGGGCGTCTGGGCGCCAGCTTCGCTGAGGCGCTGGGCGTGATAGGCCGCGTCGTCGAGGCGCATGTTGAACGCCAGGGCGATGGCCAGCCCGGCGCGGGCGTCGGCGTCGTCGGGACGCGCCCGCACGGCGTGTTCGAAATAGGTCTGCGCCTCGGAAAAACCGGCGCGCGCAAGCTGCGCGAATTGCGCCGTGTGCCCCCCCGCCTGGGACATGGGGGGCGAGGCGGGCTGTTGCTTGGGGCGCGAGGCCAGGGCCAGCTGCTTGGCCTGGGCCAGCTTCTCGCGCTCGGCCTCCACGCGCTGCCTCTCGGCTTGCAGGGCTTGCAGTTCGGCGAGTTCCTGCTTTTCGCGCTTGATGCGCTGGGCCTCCTCGGCCAGACGCTTCTTTTCTGTTTTGAGGTCGACGCTCTGGGCCGGAACATTCTGGACCGGAACGTTCTGGGCCGCCAGGGCCTCGTCTGCAGGGGGCTGGCCTGGCCCGCCCGCGCCGCTGAAATAGAAGTATCCGGTGAGCGAGCTGGCCTCCCAGGGCACCTGCTTCTTGCCTGTGGCGGCCACCACGCCCATGCGCACGCGCATGAACAGGTCGGTGACCGGGAGGCCCGGCGTGCGCAGGTTGCGCAGAAGGTGTTCGGTGTACAGGCCGTTTCTGCCCTGGCCGTCGGCGGCAACGGAGCCGGGCGCGGTGGCGTAGGCGATGAGCGAGCCCGTGGGCGCGTCCATCTTGGCCAGCCCCTGCTCGGCGGAGCGGAAGCCCCGGCTGAAGGGGTTGTTGCGGCAGGCGTCGAGGATGATGAGGTTGAGGCCGTTGCCCGCGTCCTCCATCTTGCCCAGCACCAGTCCGGCGTTGAGGCAGCCGTACTTCACGTCGCTTTCGGACTGGATGGCGGCGTCCACGGGCACAAGGTAGTTCTCTCCGCCCACCTGCAGGCCGTGCCCGGCGAAATAGAACAGGCCCACGCCCCCCTTGCGCAGCGCCAGGCCGAAGTCGCGCACGGCCGACTCCATCTTCTGGTGGTTCGCATCCACCAGCAAGGTCACGTCAAAGCCCAGGGCCTTGAGGGCCTGGGCCATGTCGCGGGCGTCGTTGGCGGGATTTTTGAGCGGGGCGGATTTGTAGGCGCTGTTGCCGATGACCAGGGCCGTGCGGTTTTCCCCGGCGGCCTGTGCGGTGTGCGGCTGCCCCATGAGCGCCACGATGCAGAGCATCACGGCGAAAAACGCGCAACGGTGCATGGCCCCTCCGCACTGTGTGGATGATGTTCCTAGTCCGTAACAGAGCCGCGAAGAAACACAAGTCCATGCAAGGCGGTGGTCCTTTGCTGGTCTGCCGTCTCTCCCGGGCTACTGCACCACCCAGACCGCGCAGTTGCGGGCGTTGTGCACCAGCTTGGAGGACACGCTGCCGAACAGGAACTCCTCGCCCTTGGTCAGGCCGCGGCGGCCCACAACAAGCGTTCCGTAGCCGCCCTCCTGCTGCACGTCCATGATGGTCTGGGCGATGCTCGGCTCCGCGCTGCACAGCACGGTCTTCTCCAGCACGTCCTGCTCCGGCAGGCCGGACGCGATGAGGATGGCCCGGGCGTCTTTCAGGAAGTCGAACACGCGGTCGTGCTCCAGCCTGCACTGGGAAAGCCAGGCGTCCTCGGTGTCGAAGCGGTCCCGGTTCGGGGCGCGTTCGACATAGAGCAGCGTGACGCGAAGTCCGCTCGCGGTGCCCAGCACGGTGGCGGCGTATTGCACCGCGCGGCGCGCATTGTCGGATGCGTCGACGGCGATGAGGATGTTCTTGAAGTCCATGCGGCCTCCTTTGGGCTGGCAGGGGCGTTATGCCCCGGGCAGGATGTCCAGGCAGGGTTCCAGGTCCGCGAGCAGCTCCGGCACGGTCTCGTAGAAGACCTCCGCCTCGGCGGAGTAGTGCATGAGCACGCGGTTCAAGGCTTCCGGCACGTAGGGGAAGAGCTTGCGCAGGTTCACGATGCGGTGGCGGAAGAACAGGGCGCAGTCGGCCTCGCCGATGTCCCGCCTGCCCTCATGCTCCTGGATGGTGTGCACGCCCTTTCCGGTGATGAACGCCAGGACGTTGCCCAGGCCGAAGAGGTCCAGGCCATAGGGGTTTTCCGTGGTGTCGTAACCGTAGTCGAAGTCGATCCAGCAATACTCGCCGGTCTTGTGGTCCACGTAGAGGTGGTCGCGGCGGATGTCGCCGTGGCTCTCGCCGTTCTGGTGCAGAAAGTGGATGGCCCGGCAGGCCTCGACGAAGCGCCTCAGGATGCCGGGGTAGATCTCGTGAAAGTAGGTGTGATGGTCGTCGTGGAGGTCCTCGATGTTCAGGTCGAGCCTGCGCCCGGCCACGCGTTCCAGCACGCGCACCAGGTTGCCGCGCGCGTCGCGGATTCCCTGGCCCTGCATGAAGCGGCGGTCCCCGGCCACCAGGCGCAGGATGCGCGCCTCCTTGGCGGCGCTGCGGTGGCAGCTGATGGTCAGCGGGCCGATGTGCTGGTCGAAGGTCTCCTGGAACTCCAGCTTCAGGATGCGGTACTGGCCGCTCTCCAGCTCCACGCAGCGCTTGACCCAGAACTTTGGGTCCTCCATGCCGAAGCGGCGTTCCCGCTCGTCGCCCAGCACCAGAAAGTGGCGGCCGCCAAGGGCGATCACGTCGCCATAGCTGATGCTCATGAATTCGGTGGTGTCCGTGAAAACGGTGCCGAAGCTGCTTACGCTCACCGGGGGCTTGAAGCGCTCGACAAGGGCGCGCACTGAGAGGGAGAGGGGCTGGGGAACGGGGTCGGGCATGGTGCTCCTCCTGGTTCAGCCTGCCACAAAATTAGTCATTTGTGCACAGGAGGTCAAGCAGTTACGTGCTGCCCCAGGAGAAAGAAAAACCGCCCCGCCCCGCGTTTTCGGCGGAGCGGGGCGGCGGTGCGTGTGGTGGACGTCGGGCCTACTTGCCGAACTGGCACTTGGGGAACACACAGGTGCGGCAGTTCAGGCAGAAGTTGCCCTCGCTCATCTCCGCCAGGTCGGCGCGCTTGATTTCCAGTCCGGCCAGCAGGCGCGGCAGAAGCACGTCGAAGCTGGTGGCCTTGTGGAACAGCGCGCAGGCGGGCACGCCCATGACCCGTGCGCTGCCTGCGGGGCTGGCGAGGCGGCCCAAGAGCGTCATGGCTCCGGGCAGGATGGGCGCGCCGTAGAGCATGTCGGTCAGCCCGGCCTCAAGCAGGCCCTTGCGGGTCACGTCGTCCGGGTCCACGGAGAGCCCGGCCGTGGTGACGATGAGTTCCGCCCCGGCGCTGAGCAGCGTGCCGACGCTCCGGGCGATGGCGTGCGCGTCGTCGGGCACGACGTCCACGGCCACGACCTGGGAGCCAAGCCGCTCCACCTTGTCGCGGATCACCGGCGCGAACTTGTCCTCGATGAGGCCCTGGAACACCTCGGTGCCCGTCACCAGCACGCCCACGCGCAGGGGCTTGATCTCGGCGATGGTGAAGAGCGGCCCGGCGGACAGCACGGCCTGGGCCTTGCGGAAGGTCTCCGCCGCGAGAAAGAGCGGGATGGCCCGCGCCCCGGCGAAGTCCTTGCCCGCCTCGACCAGCACCCCGTGATGGCGGCAGGCGCACATGACATCCGGCACCATGTTGAAGGCGGTCAGGCGCTGGCGGTCGAGCACGAGCACGCCGGTCCTGGCGGCGCGGAAGTTGAGCTTGCCCTCGCGGGGCGTCTCGTCAAAGGTCACGTTTTCGCCCGCCATGAGCCTGGCGAACGCCAGCGCGGCCTCGTTCTCATGGATGAACCCGTCGGGCGTGTCTTGTTCAACGTACACATGGGCCCGGCCCATCGTCTGCAGGCGGCACACGTCGCCGCCGGTGATGACCTGCCCGGCCTGGAACTCCGCGCCCTTGCTCTCGCCGGGCACGATGCGCGTCATGTCGTGCAGGGCCTTTTTGCCCACGGCCTCGGCCACGGGCACGGCGGTAAGCCTGGGGCCGGAAGAGGCCTGGGCCGTCGCCTGGGCCGTCTCGTGGACCGCCGCTTGGCCCGAGACAGGCCCGAAGGCGTCGCCGTAGGGGGCCTCGCCCTGGCAGCCCCGGCAGATGGCGCCGTCGCTTGACGGATAGGCTTCGGCGCAGATGGGACAGATTCCCACGCGGCCCATGCTTTTGTGCTTGCGGGTGCGGTCGTCCACATGGACCAGGGACAGGGAGCAGATGGTCTCGCCAGCCTCCTCGATCTCGCGGAACAGCCGGTCCGAGTCCTGGTCGGCCTTTTTCTTGAGCTTGAGGAACCAGGAGCGGGCTTCGGGGTAGGCGCGCATCTTGTCCACGTCCACCCACACGCGCACCCCGTCGCCCGTGTACTTGTCATACAGCGTCACGGCGTAGCGCCCAAGGTTCAGGATGCGCATCCAGCCGTTGCCGATGGTGCAGGGGGTCAGGATCTGCACGGCGTCCGGCAGGCACTTGCCTGTCTCCACCACGGCGTCGAAGAGCGTCCCTTCCGGCAGGTGGCGGCGCGCCAGTTCCACCATGTAGCCGCCGATCAACAGGCCGGGAGCTGGATAACCGTGGAAGGCCGCTGCCTTGGCCTTGAACTCCTCAAACGTGTACGGACCGATGTCCATGAAAAGCTCCGCGCTGGTTTGATGTTTATGCTGAAACTAACATAACAGAGAAGCTACCTGGGCTTGGGGTGCAGGTCAATGGCTCTGGCTGCGACACAACGCTGCCGGGAGGCGCAGGCCGGATGCTTTTTCGAGGGTATCAGTACCCACCCCTGTTGCGAAAATGGTTATTATTATGATGGAATTTATGACTGGCTGAGTGCTTGCTTCAGCCAAAGTCCTATTGCCTTATCCGGAATTCAATGACATTCTTGACTTATCCATTAGCAGTGCTGGCCGGATACCCCACGTGGGCAGGGGCTTTCACGCCGGAGCTGGAAGCCTTTCAGCGTCGGCTTTGAATGGCGTGTGCCGAGCAGCATGACCAGGAGGCGGACATGGCCAAGGAAATGAAGGACCAGGAAGCCCTCAAGAAGGATGTCATGGCCCGGATGAAGCGCATCGAGGGGCAGGTGCGCGGCATCCAGCGCATGATCGAGGAGGGCAAGGAGTGCGAGGACATCCTCGTTCAGGTGCGCGCCGCCCGTTCGGCCCTGCGCTCGGCCACCACGCAGATCATGCGCCGCTACCTGCTGCGCAGCCACGAGCAGGCCACCAAGTCCGGCGACCCCACGGTCCAGTATGAAAAACTGATGAAGCTCGTGTCGAATTTCATCGACGGGTGAGAAGCCAGGCCGTTCGCCCGCCTGCTCCCGGCCGGGCCTCGGCTGGCGGGGCGGCCCGCGAAGCTATTGTGAGGTCTCCGCGTCCGCCGCGTCCAGCCCCGCGTTTCCCTTTCCCCCCGCGTTTTTGCCCCGGCCCATGACGCCGGAGATCTTGCGTTGCAGCTTGTCCAGGTACACGTAGTACACGGGCGTGAAGTAGAGCGTCAGAAGCTGCGACACCATGAGCCCGCCCACCACCGCCAGGCCCAGCGGCCTGCGCGCCTCCGCCCCGGCGCCGAAGCCGAGCGCGATGGGCAGCGTGCCCATGAGCGCCGCCATGGTCGTCATCATGATGGGCCGGAAGCGGACCAGCGCGCCCTCGAAGATGGCCGTGGCGCCGTCCTTTCCCTGGGTGCGTTGCGCCTCCAGGGCGAAGTCGATCATCATGATGGCGTTCTTCTTCACGATGCCGATGAGCATGATGATGCCCACAAAGCCATACAGGTTCAGATCCTGCCGGAAGAGCATGAGCGTGAGCAGCGCCCCCGCGCCTGCGGAGGGCAGGCCGGAGAGGATCGTCAGCGGATGGATGAAGCTCTCGTACAGAACGCCGAGCACCAGATAGATCACCACGATGGAGACGGCGAGCAGCACCCACAGGCCCTTGAACGAGGACTGGAAGGCCTGCGCCGTGCCCTGGAAGGTGGTGCTGAAGGTCGCGGGCAGCACCTCCCGGGCCGTTGCCTGCACTTTGTCCACGGCCTGGCCCAGCGACACGCCGGGCCTGAGGTTGAAGGAGATGGTCACCGAGGGCAACTGGCCGGAATGGTTCACCGCCATGGGACCGACGCCCACGTCACGCTTGACCAGGGTGGAGAGGGGGACGAGGGCGCCGCTGTTCGCGCGCACGTAGAGCATGTCGGTGGCGGAGGGGCCGCGCTGGAAGCGCGGCTCGAGCTCCAGCAGCACCTTGTAGGAGTTGTTGGGCGCGAAGATGGTGGACACCTCGCGCGGGCCGTAGGCAATGCCCAGGGCGTCCTCGATCTGCATGGCCGAAAGCCCCAGGGCCGAGGCCTTGTCGCGGTCGATGGTCAGATTCAGTTGCGGATTCTTGAGTTGCAGGTCGCTGTTCACGTCCTGGAGCTCCGGCAGCTCGCGCAGGCGCGCCTCCAGCGCCTGGGAGCGCTGGAACAGGTCCGCCGTGTCCGGGCTTTGCAGGGTGAACTGGTAGAGCGCCTTGGTGAACCGGCCCCCCAGATTGATGGGCGGCGGGTTCTGCAGAAAGGTCTTGATGCCCACCACGTCCGCGAGTTTCTTGCGCAGCGACTGCAAGGTCTCGTCCGCGCTCATCTCGCGCTCGTGGCGCGGCTTCAGGCGGATGGTGAGCCGCCCGGAATTGCCGGCGGCGTTGGGGCCGCCCGCGCCCACCAGGGACATGAAGCTCTCCACATTGGGATCCGCGGCGATGATGTCGGCCACGCGGGCCTGATGCTCGCGCATGTACTCGATGGAGATGCCCTGCTCGGCCTCGGTGACGGCGGAAAGCTGGCCGATGTCCTCGCTGGGGATGAAGCCCTTGGGGATGTGCACGAACAGGAAGCCCGTGACCAGGAGCAGCAAGAGCGAAAAGCCCAGGGTCAGCCGCCTGTGGCGCATGGTCCAGGTCAGGGTGGAGCGGTAGCCTTCCTGCATCCGCTCGAACAGGCGTTCGGTGGCGTTGTAGAAACTGCCGTGGGCGTTCCTGGCCGCGTGGGCGCCTTGCTTGAGCATCAGGCTGGCCAGCATGGGGGTCAGCGACAGGGACACGAAGCCGGAAATAAGGATGGCCGTCATGATGGTGACGGCGAACTCATGGAACAGGCGTCCCACGATGCCGCCCATGAACAGCACCGGGATGAACACGGCGGCGAGCGAGATGGTCATGGACACGATGGTGAAGCCGATCTCGGCGGAGCCCTTGAGCGCGGCCTCGCGCGCGGGCATCCCGGCCTCGAAGTGGCGCACGATGTTCTCCAGCACCACGATGGCGTCGTCGACCACGAAGCCCACGGCGAGGGTGAGGGCCATGAGCGAGATGTTGTCCAGGTTGAACTTCATCTGGAGCATGACGGCGAAGGTCCCGATGACGCTGAGCGGCAGGGCCAGGCTGGGGATGATGGTGGCCGAGATGTTGCGCAAGAACAGGAAGATGACCATCACCACCAGGACCACCGTGAGCACCAGGGTGAACTTCACGTCGTCCACGCTCTCGCGGATGGATTCCGAGCGGTCGATGAGGGTCTCGACCTTCACCGAGGGCGGCATCTGGCCCACGTAGGCGGGCAGCGCCGCCTTGATTGCGTCCACCACGCCCACCGTGTTCGTGCCGGGCTGGCGCTGGACGGCCAGGACGATGGCCGGGACCTTGTTGAAGGTGTTGAAGCGCTTGATGTTCTCCGCGGAGTCGATGGCCGTGCCGATGTCCGCGATGCGCACCGGCGCGCCTTCCTTGTAGGCCACGATGAGCGGCAGATAGGCCTTGGCGTCATTGAGCTGGCCGCTGGCCTCCACCGTGTATTCGCGCGTGGGGCCGGAAAGGGTGCCGGTGGCGATGTTGGAGTTGCCCTTGCGCACGGCCTCGGCCACCTCGTCCACGCCGATGTCGCGCATGGCGAGCTGCTCCGGGTTCAGCTGCACGCGCACCGCGTATTTCTGCTCGCCGTAGATCATCACCTGGGCCACGCCGCTGATCATGGAGATGCGCTGGGCCAGCATGGTCTCGGCGTATTCGCTCACCTGCGGCAGAGGCAGGGTGGGCGAGGACACGGCCAGGTACAGGATGGGCTGGTCGGCCGGGTTGACCTTGCGCAGCACCGGCGGCGCGGGCAGCTCCGAGGGCAGCTTCCGCTGGGCCGAGGCGATGGCCGCCTGCACGTCCTGGGCCGCCGCATCGATGTTGCGCTCCAGGTCGAATTGCAGGGTGATGCGCGTGCTGCCCAGGGTGTTGGTGGAGGTCATGGAGTCGATGCCGGAGATGTTGGAGAACTCCTTCTCCAGCGGCGTGGCCACGGAGGCGGCCATGTTCTCCGGGCTGGCCCCGGCCATGCTGGCGGAAACCTGCAAGGTGGGAAAGTCCACGTTGGGCAGGTCGCTCACCGGAAGCTTGAAATAGGCCATGACGCCGAAGATGAGGATGGCCACCATGACAAGGGTGGTCATCACCGGACGTTCGATGAAGATGCGGGCCGGGTTCACTTGGGCGTCCCCGTCTGCTGGGGCGCTCGTTCTGGGGAGCCAGGGGATGCTGCGGTTCCGTTGACCGTGTCTGGAGGTGCTGCCGGGGGCTGGGCCGCCGGGGCGGCGACGCTCTGCTGGACGCTGGCCGCGCCGGGCTCGGGCCTGATCTCCACGATTGAGCCGGGGACGAGCATCACCTGTCCGTTGACCACGACTGTTTCGCCAGGGGCCAGGCCCGTGTCCGCCACAAGGCTCTGGTCGACGCCTGGGCTGGTTTGCACCGTGCGCATCTCGACCGAGAGATCGTCCTTGACCACGAAGACGTACTGCCCGTTCATGCCGGTCTGCACGGCCTGGGCCGGTATCACCACGGCGTTCTCGCGCTCGGACAGGCGGAGGCTCGCGCGGACGAACTGGCCCGGCCAGAGCGCCAGCTGCGTGTTCGGGAAGGTGGCCTTGAGGCGGATGGTGCCTGTGGCCTTGTCCACGCTGTTGTCGATGCTGGCGAGCTGGCCGGTGTCGAGGAGTTCGCCCTCCCCGGTGCGGGCCTCGACCCGCAGCGTTCCCAGGGCGGACTGGCGCTGGATTTCCGGCAGGTGCCGCTCCGACACGGAGAAGGTGACCGAGATGGGCGTCAGCTGGTTGATGACGAGCAGCACGCGGTCGTCGCCGGACTTGCCCACCACGTTGCCCTCCTGCACCAGCACGTGACCGGCCCGCCCGGAGATGGGGGCCTTGATGGTGGCGTGTCCCAGCAGCAGACGCGCCTGCTCCACCTGGGCGCGTCCAAGGGCCAGGGAGGCGCGCAGCGCCTCGGCGTTGGTGCGCATCTGCTCCAGCTGGTCGCGGCTCACCGCGCCCTGCTCAAAGAGGGTCTGGTAGCGCTTCAGGTCGTCCTCGGCCTTGGCGGCCTGGGCCTGGTCCTTCTGCAGCCGGGCCTGCGCCTCCTGCACGGCGGCGTGGTAGCTGCGCGTGTCGATGACGAAGAGCGTCTGGTCCTTGACCACGTCCTGGCCGTCGCGCACCAGCTGCTTGGCGATGACGCCGCTGACCTGGGGCTTGATGGATACGGAGGCGAAGGCCTCCACGTTGCCCACGGCCTGCACCAGCACCGGCACACTCATGGCCGTGGCCTTGGCCGCCAGCACGGGAATGGCCTTCTTCTGCTTGGGGTCCTTGCCGTTTGCCTTGCCGCAGGCGCCGAGAACAGACAGCGCGAGGGCGGCAAGCAGAAGGGCCGCGAGACTTTTGGGCATGCTGGCGTTGATGCGGTTCATCTGTTTTCCTTGGTTGCCGAGGCTTTAATTCTCTGGCCCGGCCAAGGCTTTTCGTCGATTTTCGGCATGTTATTAAGGGCGCTTATGGAAAATTGCGTCACATGCCCCGCAAGTTCGGCAATTCCCTGGTCGTCAAGGCGCAGCTTTGGGGTCAGCTTGCCGATGACCGAGCGGGACTTGGCGATGTATTGGCACTGGCCCACAATGCTCATGGCGCAGAACTGGGTGTGCTTGTCCGCCGTTGTGGCGCCCCCGCCCAGCAGCTCCGCGACGATGCTCCGCAGCTGTTCGGAAAGCGGCATTATGTAGCGCTCCACAATATGGTCCAAAGCCTGCGTCGGCTCATGCAATTCCCTGGCCATGAGCTTGCCGCACCATGCGTAGCGTTCGGTGCCGAGCATCCGCAGCAGAAAGGAATGGACGAAGGCGTTGAGCCGCTGCTCGGCGCTGGCTTCGGGGCCGAGGTGCATGTGCGGCGGGTAGCGCCGGAGCCCGGCTTCGAAGGCCTCGATCAGAAGCGCCTTGTACAGGCCCTCCTTGTCGCCGAAGTGGTAATGCACGGCCGCCACGTTGGCCTTGGCGAGACGGCAGATTTCACGTACCGTCGCGGCCTTGAAGCCTTTTTCCGAAAATGTCTCGCCCGCGGCGTCAAGGAGCCTGCGCTTGGTGTCGCCCAACTCGTCCTGCTGCATGTCTGCCTCCCGGTCCTGGCTTGAAACAGAAGATTAAAACGCTTGATTGAAAGAGTCAAATGCAATAGTCAACCCGTTCCGGAAATGTGCAAGGAGCTGTATGCGGAATAACGGGCGGGAATCGGGTTCGGGGGACTGGCGGGCCTTCAGCGTTTCGGTGCTGGGGACATTCATGTCCACGCTGGACGCAGGCATCGTCAACACCGCGCTGCCTACGGTCGGCCTGGATTTCGGCTCCGGCCTGCCGCAGGTGCAGTGGGTGGTTGCCGGGTATTTTCTGGTCATCTCCTGCCTGCTTCTGCTCTTTGGCCGCATGGGCGACATGTATGGCCGCCGCCGCCTGTACCCCATCGGCTTTTTTCTTTTCGCCGCAGCCTCCGCGCTGTGCGGCGCGGCCCCGAGCCTGTGGGCGCTCATCGCCGCGCGCGTGGGGCAGGGCGTGGGTGCGGCCATCCTCATGGCCAACAGTCCGGGCATCATCATGTCCGCCTTTCCCGGCGCGAAGCGCGGCCGCGCCCTGGGCATGGTCGGCCTGACCGTGGCCCTTGGCTCTCTTGCCGGGCCGGGCCTTGGCGGCCTGGTCATACAGGGCTTCGGCTGGCGCAGCGTGTTCTACCTGAGCGTGCCCATCGGCCTTGCGGGGCTCTTCCTGTCGCGCCGCTTCCTGCCCCGCCAGGAGCGCGTGCGCGGCGAGACCCTGGACCTTGGCGGCGCGGCGCTCTTTGCCGTGGGCATGGTCGGCCTGCTGCTGGCCGTGACGCGCGGCCATGACTGGGGCTGGACCTCCGCGCCGGTGCTAACCGGGCTCTGCGTGGCGCTGGCCGCCTTCAGCGGATTTCTGGCCTGGGAGCGGCGTTGCCCGCACCCCATGCTCGACCTCACGCTCTTTCGCATCTGGCCATTTCTTTCCGGCAACATGGTGGCCTTCCTCGCCTTTGTGAGCATGTTCTCCAACGCCATCCTGCTGCCCTTCTATCTGCACGGCCAGCTGGGGCTGGAGCCCTACGAGACGGGGCTGGCGCTGTCGTCGCTGCCGCTGGCAATGGCCGTGGCGGCCCCCTTGAGCGGTTATCTCTCCGAGCGGGTGAACTTCGCCACCCTGACGTCCCTGGGCCTGGGCGTCATGAGCTGCGGCCTTGCCGCGTTTGCGTTTCTGGACTCGGATTCGCCCCTGTGGCGGGTGTATCTGGGGCAGGTGGTGCTGGGTCTGGGCGTGGGCGCGTTCATGTCGCCGAACAACAACAGCGTGCTCTCCAGCGCCCCCCAGGACAAGGTGGGGCTTGTGGGCGGCGTGCTGGCCCTGGTGCGCAACGTCGGCATGGTCACCGGCATCGCGGTGGCCATCACCATCTTTGAGGGCAGCCAACTGCGGGCCTTGAGCGCGGGCGCAACGCCCGACGCGGCGTTCATGTCCGGGTTCCGGACGGCGCTGGGCACGGGCTCGGCCCTGGCCGCTGCCGCCGCCTGCCTGTCGCTGTGCCGCCGCAGGCTCTTTGCCCACAAGGCCCCGAAGCCATGCAGCGTGGTGCGCAAGGACGCTGCCTCCAGCGAATAATTTCCTTTGATTCATGACGCGGGTTTGCTACGATGCGTAGCGTGTTGTCCCAGCACGCACCGCAGTCGAGGCAGGCGCCATGGCCAGACCAGCCCTCCCGGACTTCATGCGCGGCGGCACCTTCAAGCTTGCCGTCGCCATCGTGACGCTCCTCTCCGTGAGTTCCGTCGGCATCTACATCCTTGAGACGCGCACCACAGTGCCCGGCCTGTTCGAGGCCCTGTGGTGGAGCGTGGTCACCCTCACCACCGTCGGCTACGGCGACATCGTGCCCGCCAGCCCTTCCGGCAAGCTGCTGGGATTGCTTGTTATGGCCGGTGGAATCGGGCTCGTCTCCACCCTCACCGGCAATCTTGCGTCCCTGCTTGTTGAGCGCAAGGCCAAGAAACGCAAGGGGTTACTGGAAGTGAAACAGAATGGGCATGTCATCATCCTGGGTTGGAACTCCTCGGTGCCGGGCCTGGTGCGCGGCTTGAGCGAGAACGGCCTGCTGGACCGGGGCGGCCTGGTGCTCGTCACCGACCTGCCGGAGGAGCGGCGTGAGGAGATCGCCTTTCAGCTCGACCTTGGCGCACGGCTGTCCTTCGTTTCGGGCAAGATCGCCCAGGAGAACGTGGTGCACAAGTCAAGGCCGGACAACGCCTCCCTGGTGTACATTCTGCGCCAGGACAACATGCCTCCGCACGAGTCGGACCAGCAGAGCATTTACGCGGCGCTTACCGTGCGCGGCATGGCCGCAAAAGTGCCCATCTACGCCGAGGCCGCGCAGCCGGAGAACCGCGTGCATCTCCTGCGCGCCGGGGTCACGGAACTCATCGACCGGGGCGAAATCTCCAGCGGCGTGCTGGCCCTGCTGGGCGCGGCCCCGCCCGCCTGGAGCCTGCTCCAGTCCCTGCTGGGCCTGAACGGCCGCCCCGGCATTGTCCTTCGCCCGCTGTCCGCCGGCGAGAAGGGCGGCACCTGGGGCGAGCTTGTGCGCGCGCTGCGCCAGGCGGACGGATGTCAGCCACTGGCCCTGTGCCAGACCGCCCGCAGCCTTGCCCTTGAGGACATCCTCGACGCCGGGTCGGCCCTGGACCAGTTCATCCTGGAGCTGTTCCAGTCGCACGGGCGCGAGACCAAGCTCGGCAGCAAGGACGCCTCCGTGCTGGTCAACCCCCCCGACGGGCAGGAGCTCGCGGCCTTTGACAGCGTGCTGCTCCTGCGCCCGGGTGAGCAGGGGGCGCAATGAGCGGCATCGACCTCACCTGCATCCCGGTGTTTCAGGACTTGAGCCCCGCGGAACTCGGCAAGGTGCGGGAAATCTTCCATGAGGAGGAGAGGCCTGCCGGTAGCGTCATCATGGCCGAGGGCCAGGTGGGCGACGAGATGTTCGTGCTGGTGCGCGGGCAGGTGCAGATTTCCAAGGCCATGCTGCTTGAGGGCATGACCGTGCCGCTTTTGAACATGTCCACGCCCCGCAAGGTTCTTGCGACCTTGAAGGACAACGCCTATCCCGTGCTCGGCGAGGTGGCGCTCATCGACGCGGACCACCGCTCGGCCACGGTGCGGGCGTTGACGGACTGCACCTTTCTGGTGACGAGCCGGGACAAGTTTTTCGGCCTGGCGAAGCGCGAGCCGGATATCGGCGTGAAGCTCCTGCTTACCCTCGGCCGCCGCATGGCCGCCACCATCCGGCGCTCCAACGCCGAGGTGGTCAAGCTCACCACGGCCCTGGCGCTTTCGCTGCGCAAGGGCGGCTGATTCCCGCAGCGCCGAAGCGAAGGGCCGCTCCCAACTGGGAGCGGCCCTTTTGACTGCGCGGTGAAGCGGTCCGGCTAGTATTCCAGGTCCGCCTCGTTCTTGATGGGCTCGCTGAAGGTCTTGAGCGACCACGCCTGGTAGGCGATGACAATGGGCACGAAGACCAGGGCCACGCCGAGCATGATCTTGAGCGTCAGGGCGCTGGAGGCGGCGTTGTGGATGGTCAGGCTCCAGGCCGGGTTCAGGGTGGAGATGAGAATGGCCGGGAACAGGCCCACCACGCCGAACATCGTCACGCCCGCGATGAACACGGCCGAGCCCGCCCAGGCCTTCCACAACTGGCCTGCGCCCAGGTACAGCCGCGCGGCCACCAGGCCCGCAACCGCGGCGATGAGGATCAGGAACAGGTGCGGGTTCTTCATGTAGTTGCCGAACAGCTGCGTGTGCGACCATGTGTAGGCCAGAAAGGCCAGCACCAGCACCAGCACGGCGGGCCACAGCTTGCCGGCCGTGGACATGGCCCGTGTCTTGAGGTCGCCCGTGGCGCGGATGGACAGCCAGAGCGCGCCGTGCATGGCGAACATGGCCACGAAGAACACGCCGCCGAGCAGGCCGTAGGGGTTCAGCAGGTCGATGACGCCCCACTGGTTCACGTGCTGCTCGTCCAGGGGCAGCCCGTGGAACAGATTGGCGAAGGCCACGCCCAGAAGCAGGGCGGGCAGGAAACTGCCCACGCTGTGGCAGGCGTCCCAGATGCTGCGCCAGGAGATGCTCTCCACCTTGTTGCGGAACTCGTAGGAGACGCCGCGGATGATGAGGGCGAAGAGCAGCAGCATCAGCGCGGTGTACAGCCCGCTGAACATGGTGGCGTAAGCCAGGGGGAAGGCCGCGAAGGTGACGCCGCCCGCGGAGAGCAGCCAGACCTCGTTGCCGTCCCAGAAGGGGCCGCCGGCATTGTAGATGGTGCGTTTTTCGAATTCGTCCCTGGCCAGGAAGGGCATCAGGGTGCCCATGCCAAGGTCAAAGCCGTCCAGGACAAAATACACGGCCCAGAGGACTCCCCAGAGCACAAACCAGATGGTCTCAAGCATTTCCGACTCCTTGGTGTTGTTCGGGTTCCAGGCCTACGCTTCCTGCGGACCCTTGCGGGCGGCGGTGACCATCAGATAGGCCCCGGCGGCGCCGAGCAGGGTGTACAGAAGCACCATGGCCACGAGGGAGCCGCCTGCCTGGCCCGCCGTGATGGGCGAAACGGCATCGGCCGTGCGCATGAGGCCGTGGACGATCCAGGGCTGGCGTCCCACCTCGGCCACGGCCCAGCCCGCCTGCATGCCGAGATACGGCAGCGGGATGGCCCAGATCAGGGCCTTGAGATACAGCGGGTAGCTGGCGAGGCTCTCGCGCTTCCAGAGCCCGAAGAGCATCAAGAGCGGCATGAGCGCGCCAATGCCCACCATGACGCGGAATGACAGGAAGGTGATGCCCACCGGCGGGCGGTCGACCGGGGCGAAGTCCTTCAGCCCCTTCACTTCGGCGTCCGGGTCGTTGAAGGCCAGGATGCTCAGGAGCGAGGGCACGGGCAGGGCCTCGATGAGATTCTTTTCGTTCTTCTCGTCCGGGATTTGCAGCAGGTACATGGGCGCGTTCTTCGTCGTCTCCCAATGCGACTCCATGGCCGCCAGCTTGGCGGGCTGGAGCTTGGCCACCAGGTTGCCGTGGAAGTGCCCCTGGCCCGCAACAACCGCCGCGGCCACGAGGCCGGTGACGAGCGCCATGTTCATGGACTTGGTGAAGAACTCCTCGTGCTGCTTGCGCAAGAGGTGCCACGCGCTGATGCCGGCCATGAAGAAGGCCGCCACGCAGAAGGAGGCCGAGATCACGTGCACGAACTGGTTCCAGGCCCAGGGATTGGTGATGACGGCCATGAAGTCGGTGAGCTCCGCGCGGCCGTTTCTGATTTCATAGCCCAGGGGGTTCTGCATGAAGCCGTTGGCGATGAGGATCCAGACCGCGGAAAGGTTTCCCGCGCCTGCGACCAGCCAGGCGGTTACTGCATGGGCCTTGGCGGAGAGCTTTTCCCAACCGAAGTGCCACACGCCGATGAAGGTGGATTCCAGGAAAAAGGCCGCCGTGGCCTCAATGGCCAGGAGCGAGCCGAAAATGTCGCCCACATAGGCTGAATAGCGGGACCAGTTGGTGCCGAACTGGAATTCAAGGGTTATTCCGGTCACAACACCGAGGGTGAAATTGATGAGAAACAGTTTGCCCCAAAACTTCGCCATGCGTTTGTAAATGGGATTTCCCGTACGCACGTAGGCTGTCTCCATGCAGGCGATAAGCACAGATATTCCCAGCGTAAGCGGGACGAATAAAAAGTGAAACATGGTTGCGGCTGCGAACTGAAGCCGCGAAAGCATAAGTACGTCCATGAACCCCTCCCCATTTAAGTGTCGTTCCGACAGATAATAGTTACTGATAGCTGTTTGCCCGTCGGATTGCAACGCTTTTCTTGTAACATTCCGCCTCGGCATTGCAAGAAATTACGGAACCCGATTGCGCGTGGATCGGGAATGGCATATTTTGAAGGCGCTGAGGAGGTGGCGCATGGGCAAGGGTAAATGGATTCCCTGGAGCGGCCTGGATGAATTCCGCGAACAGGTTGAGCGCATGGTGGAGGAGGGGCGCGCCGAGGTGTGCCGCCAGAACGCTGCCGGTTATGTCTGGACGCCTCCGGCTGATGTGTTCGAGACGGCGCGCGCGATTTTTATCCAGGTGGAACTGCCCGGTGTCCCGGCGCAGCGGGTGATTGTCGAGATCGTTGACGGCGACCTCGTTGTGCGCGGCGAACGGCCATGCCCGCGTTGTCCGGAACAAGGCGAGCCCGAGCCCGTGCATCATCTTATAGAGCGCGCCCACGGCTGCTTCGCCAGACGCTTCTCCCTGCCGCCGGGCGCGGATGGTCAAGCTGTCACGGCATGCCTGGCCGAGGGGGTGCTGACCATCACCGTGCCGAAGGCCGAGGCAAGACCTTCTGGGAACTTCAGCGTGACAGTCGACTAGGGCCGTGCTGGGACGAACTTCCGGTCTGGGGTGTTCTTTGCGGTCCACCGGGGCGATTGCAGCTTGCGCCTGTTCCTATTCTTTTTCTGCAATTATCTAAAATTACACATCAAAATCTCTGCCTACGTATGGACTGTGGGAAGCCCGCCCGGTGGTGGATTCAGGGGCTTACCCTGAATCCTCTGTGCTGTTGCGGACAAGGGGGCATTGGTCTCAACTATTGATGTGTTTCACAGGCAAATAGCATTTCGTGAAAAACGGAAAGAGAGAAATATGCTAAAAATTTTCGAAATTCGATGAAAACGTGAGTTTTGCTTGTTGAGAATTTTTTGAACAAGAAGTTGAGCCGTCTGGCCCCATTGCCCGGAGGCCACGTATTTCAGGGCTTCCCCATTCCCAAAGATTCGTCAAAGACAGCGAGCTAATTTGATGAATACTTATATTTCAGATGGTTGTATTGTAGAGAACGCCGCGAGAGTCTCACGCCCTTCTGACGTCAGGCGGGATTGTCGGAATCGTACCTGAAGCGTAGACCTTCCTCCATGAATGCGGACCTCTGGCCAAAATTGCTTCTCATGCTCGAAAATCGACTGGAACAGGGGCTATTCACCCTCTGGATCAGGCCTTTGGCCGCTCAAGTCGAGGGGAACAGCCTCGAACTCCAGGCTCCCAATGATTTCGTCGCCACCTGGGTGCGCGAGCGCCTTGCCGACACCGTGCGCGAGGCCGCGCAGGAGCTTACCGGCAAGCGCATCGAGGTCACGGTGGTCGTCCGCAAGGCCGCGCCTGTGGTCGAGCCCGTAGGCGAGCCCGCTGCCGCCATGCCGCGGATGACGGCCGCTCCCGCCCTGGCCCTGCCCCTTGACTACCGGCCTCGCCCCATGACCGACGCCCGCTGGCGCTTCAGCTTCGACGACTTCGTGGTCGGCCCCTGCAACGAGTTGGCCTGCGCCGCCTCCAAGGGGCTGTGCAACGACGCCCTGGCCGCCGACCACCTCTTCCTTTCCGCCGGGCCGGGCCTCGGCAAGACGCACCTGCTGCACGCCATCGGCCGCAAGCTCGCCTCGCGCAGCAACAAGAGCCGCCTGTCCATAGCCTGCCTCTCGGCCGAGGAGTTCGCCACCCGCCTTGTGCTGGCCATCAAGGCCCGCGAGGCGGCGCGCTTCAAGGCCGAGTTCCGGGATTCCGTCGACGTGCTGTTGCTTGAGGACATCCACTTCTTCCAGGGCAAGGGCAAGCTCCAGGACGAGCTGCTCATGACCTTGAAAGCGCTGCAGGCGCGCGGCTGCAAGGTGGTGCTCACCAGCTCCTTCCTGCCCCGCGAGCTGGATCAGGTTGATCCGCAGCTGGTGTCCTGCTTCGCTTCCGGTTTCCTGGCGCTCATGGACGCCCCGGACTACGCGACTCGCGAGGAGATCGTCCGTCGCAAGGCGCGCAGCCTGCAAGTGCAGGTGCCCGACGACGTCACCGGCCTGCTCGCCGAGCGCCTCACCACGGACATCCGCCAGCTTGAGAGCTGCTTGAACAATCTGGTGCTCAAGGCCCGGCTGCTGGGCCAGCAGATCACCACGGAGCTCGCCTGGCAGGTGCTGGAGAACTACGCGGCCCAGACCTGCAGCCCGGACCTGGAGCGCATCGTCGCCTTTGTCTGCAAGAGCTACGGCATCGACGAGTTCGAGCTGTTGTCCAAGAACCGCAGTCAGCAGACCGTGCTGGCCCGCAACACCGCCTTCTATCTGTGCCGAAAACACACGGGCCTCTCCCTGGCGGCCATAGGCGAGCGCCTGGGCCGCAAACACTCCACCGTGCTCAAGGGCATCATCAACGTGGAGCGCGAGATCAACCACCAGACCCCCTTGGGCCGCCAGCTGTCCAGCACCATCGGCCGCCTGTCCTGCTAGAAGAGACGCAACAAAAGAAACGCCCGCAGAGGGCGAAGTCATCCGGCGCGCGCCGGGTCGGCCCCGCTCCAGGACAACCTGGAAGGGGGGAGGAAGCCGGCCCGGCGCTCTGACGTTTCAGGACGCTGGGCGAACGCGCCTCGGGCGCATCCCCTCGCAACGAGTGCATGCAAGGCCTGCCAGCGCAGCCCTGCATTCATGATCGGCGTGGATTTGGAATGCCCTGCTGGTTGCGCCTGAAGACAAGCGCCTCTTTCGAGGGCGCGTCTCCCGGTCAGGAGAGGGTGCGGCTGCCGCGGGACAGGATAGACTGGGCCTCGGCCTCCGAGAGCCCGCGTCCGGCGGCGATGGCCGCGAGGTTGTCCTCGGCGTCGGAGGCGCGCAGATACACGGGGGTGAGCGGGCCGGGGCCGTACGCGGCCTGCTCGGCCAGGCGCAGCAGGGTCTGGGGCCGGGGCGCGTCCCATTCCTTCGGCAGCAGGCGCAGGTCCGGGTCTGTCGCGGCCAGGGCCGCAAAGGCGGCCAGGTTGCGGCGCAGGCCCCCGCCAAGGATGCTCAGGGGGCGGGGCAGGGTGGCGAGAAGATTCGGCATTTCGGTGAGCTGCGCCACCAGCGGCGGCGTCAGCGCAGCGGCGCCTTGAAAGGCCTGGGCGTAGACCTGGCCCCGGCGCGACCAGGCCAGGGCCAGCACCGCCCCGGCGCACGCTTCCGCCGCTTCAAGGGCCAGCAGCGCCAGATGATCGAGGCCGGCGAGCAATGCGCCCTTGCCTTCAGCCTCGCACGGGGCAAGGCCTTCGGCCAGCCCTTCGGCCAGGGCCAGGGACATGCGCAGGCCCGTGAAGCTGCCCGGTCCGTGCACGCAGGCGATGCGCCGGATGTCCCGCGCGGCCAGGCCCAGGCTGTCCAGCATGTGCCGGATGCCCGGGGCCAGAAAGCGCGCGGCCTGGCCCGGCACGGTCCACTCCTGCGAGGCCAGCAGCTCAATGCCGGTTTCTCCGGCCTCCTGGGGCAGACGTCCCAGGACGACTTGCAGGCGTTCGTCGGCCCCGTTGATGGCCAGCAGCAGGCCCTGCCCGAGGGCGGCGGCGCTATTTGAAGAGTCGGCGCAGGTCATTGTAGGTCGCAAAGAGCATCAGCGCCACCAGCATGGCGATGCCCAGGCGCATGGCCACGGCCCGCGCGCGCAGGCTCAAGGGTTTGCGTGTCGCCGCCTCAACGCCGAAGATCACCAGATGCCCGCCGTCGAGCACCGGGATGGGCAGCAGGTTCACGAAGCCGAGGTTGGCCGAGAGCGCCGCGGCCAGGGCGAGCAGGCCCACAATGCCTTCCTGGGCCTCGCGGTTGATGAGTTGGGCGATGAGGATGGGGCCGCCGATGGAGTCGGCGGGCACCACGCGTTCGACCATCTTGACCAGGGCAGTGACCATGTTCACGATGGCCCGCCAGGTCTCCTTGGCCGAGAGGATGAGGCTCTGCGAGCCGGAAAGCTCCAGGGTGATCACTTCGCGGGCGGCCATGATGCCCAGCATTGGGGCCTTGATGGTCTCGCCGAAGACGTTTTTGCGCTCGCGCAGCTCCGGCGTCACGCTCAAGGTCAGGTGCTCCTTGCCGCGTTTGAACTCAATGCTCAAGGGGCGTCCCTCGGAGCCCTGCACCAGGTCGGTCAGGTCCTCCCAGAAGGTGATGGAGCGGCCGTTGATGGTGAGTACGGAGTCGCCCGCCTTGAGGCCCGCGTGCTGGGCCGGGCTGTCGGGCAGCACCTGGCCGATGGTCGGGGCCAGGCCCATCTGCCCCTGGGTGGCGAAGAGCGCCCAGTAGATGCCCCAGGCCAGCAGGAAGTTGAACACCGGCCCGGCGGCCACCACGCACATGCGTTGCCACACGGGGCGCAGGTTGAACAGCAGGGGCTTGGGGATCGAGGGCTCTTCCTCGTGGTCCGGGGATTCCCCGGCGAGCATCACGTAGCCGCCCAGCGGCACGGCGCACAGGCGGTATTCGGTCATGCCCGACTGGAAGCTCGCGAGCTTTGGGCCGAAGCCAAGGGCAAAGGCCTTTACCCCGATGCCGAACATCCGGGCCACAAGAAAGTGACCCAGTTCGTGGAAGAAAATCAGTCCGCCAAGGACAAGCACAACGGCGATGACACCCACAAAGACTCCTTCACCTCTCCATCAGCGGGCAGGTGTTGTTGACGCGCATTGACTCATATAATCAGCCCGGCGCTCGGGTCCAGCCATGCTGGTCGTCTCTCGAGCGTTCAAATTCCCGTGTCGGTGAACTCGCTGTCGAAGCCATTCCGGAAGCCCTATGGCTTGGCCGCCTCGCGCAGCCGGACCCGCGTTTCGGCGTCCACGGCGAGCAGTTCCGTCGCGCTTGCCGTTTCGGCCAGGGCCGTGTGCCGGGCAAGCTCCGCCTCGATGAGCCGGGGGATGTCCAGGAAGCCGATCCGTCCGTCCAGGAACAGCTCCACCGCCACCTCGTTGGCCGCGTTGAGCACGGCGGGGTGGCTGGGGCTTTCGGCGAAGGCCTCCTTGGCCAGGCGCAGGCAGGGGAACAGCCCTTCGTCAGGGCGCTCAAAGGTCAGCCCGCCCACCTGGGCTAGGTCCAGCCGGGGCATGTCGAGGCTTACGCGTCTGGGGAAGCACAGGCAGTGCGCAATGGGGATGCGCATGTCCGGCACGCCCAGGTGCGCCAGCTGCGAGCCGTCCACATATTCCGCCAGCGAGTGCACGATGCTCTGCGGATGCACGAGCACGTCCACGCGCTCGACCGGCAGGCCATAGAGGTGGCAGGCCTCGATGACCTCCAGCCCTTTGTTCATCAGGCTGGCGGAGTCCACGGAAATCTTCGCTCCCATGCTCCAGTTGGGGTGGTTGAGCGCCTGCGCCGGGGTGACGGCCTCGAGGAACGCGGCGTCGCGGCCGCGAAACGGTCCGCCCGAGGCCGTGAGGATGAGCTTGCTCAGTTCGCCGCCGCCATTGTCCGCATGGCCGCAAAGCGCCTGGAACAGGGCGTTGTGCTCGGAATCAACCGGCAGGATGACCGCGCCGGACTTTTGGCAGGCCTGCCGGATGAGCAGGCCGCCCAGCACAAGGCTTTCCTTGTTGGCCAGCGCGATGCGGTTGCCGGCCTTGGCCGCGGCCAGGGTGGGCAGAAAGCCCGCCGCGCCCACGATGGCCGAGAGGATGAGGTCGGCTTCGTCCAGCGTGGCAACGGTCTCGTAGGCCGAGGGACCGACGAGGATCTCCGGCGCGTAGCCGGCGGGCAGCAGGCTGCGCAGTTCACACGCGGTGGCATCGTCCAGCACGGCGAGCACGGCGGGGCGGAACATGTCCGCCTGCTCGGCCAGGCGCTTGGCGTTTTTGCCCCCGGCCAGGGCGGCCACCTGAAACAGCTCCGGGCGCCCGGCCACCACGCGCAGGGCGTTGACCCCGATGGAGCCGGTGCTGCCAAGGATCGCCAGGCGGCGCGGGAAGGGCAGTTCCGGCGCCAAAAGCGGCCAGGTGGAGATGTAGGTCTTCATGGCTGCGGCTTAGGGAAAGAAGGGCACGGCCTCTTTGAAGAGGGCGTAGCAGGGCAGGGCCAAAAGCAGGCTGTCGATGCGGTCGAGCAGGCCGCCGTGGCCGGGCAGGAGGGTGCCGGAGTCCTTGACCGCGAGCGCGCGCTTGAGCGCTGATTCGAAGAAATCGCCCAGCTGCGCGCCCACGTTGAGCAACGCGCCCAGCGCCAGCCAGGCGGCCAGCGGGGCCTCGCCAAGATACAGTCCGTAGGCCGTCACGGCGGCCACGCAGCCCGTGAAGCCGCCGATGCTCCCGGCCCAGGACTTCTTGGGACTTACCTGGGGCCAGATCTTCGTTTTTCCGAACCAGGTGCCGGAGTAATAGGCCGCCGTGTCGGAAACAGCGGTGGACACGAGCACCAGGATGATCTCTTTGGTGG
This sequence comes from Desulfovibrio sp., assembly GCA_050251495.1. Classification (GTDB taxonomy): domain Bacteria; phylum Desulfobacterota; class Desulfovibrionia; order Desulfovibrionales; family Desulfovibrionaceae; genus Humidesulfovibrio. Next base: position 54,531 of record JBFWMQ010000015.1, read on the forward strand.
AAAGGCCCAGGCAGAACTGGAGCATCAATGGCAGGTAGAGGGTCCCGGCCATGAGGATGAGTTCGTCGGTGAAGTCGGCATTCCGCTGGTCGCGCCCATAACGCACGAGGAAGCGCAGGGCCAGGAACCAGAAACTGGCGGCCAGGGTCCACAGGGCGGCCTGCGGACCGGCGAAGCGCACGGCCAGCAGCAGCAGCGCGCCCAGGACCACGCTGGTGGCGCGCAGCCCCGTGTGCTCCGCGCCGGGACGGAACATGGCCGTGAACTCCCACTGGCCGAGGGCGCAGACGCATAACAGGATAGCCAACACGAAGATGCCGCCCTGCCACAGGGCAAGCGCAACCAGAGCTATTGCGAGGCCTGCGGTGAGGATGCGTTGCTGATGGGCGGATGCTGGCACGGGAACTCCTGTTGGCGGACTGGCGCGATGCCGCCGGGGCGCGCGCGACAGAGGCCTTGTACTCCATTCCCCCGCGCCGGGCAACCGTGGCTTTTCTCCCCTCTTTCCTACTGATAGCAACGTGTGCTATAGGCATTGCAATTCGTGGAGCGACACGCACCAGGTGGCCCGAGGGGGGACAGCGCATGAGCGATGAGAAGCAGGACGCGGCAGGGAGCGACTCCGGAAACGGTCCAGAGCGGGAGCCCGTCACGCTTGAGGGGCTGCAAGGCCAAGTGGACCGCCTGACCGAGCACCTGCGCCACCTGACCGACATCGGCCTCGCCCTCTCCGGGGAGCAGAACCGCGACCGCCTGCTGGAGATGATCGTGAGCCTGGCGCGCTCCATCACCAACGCGGACGCGGGCACGCTCTACATCGTGGACGACTCCGGCACGAAGCTGGAGTTCGTGGTTCTGCAGAACGACACCATGAACGTGCGCCTGGGGGGCACCAGCGGCAACCCGGTCACCCTGCCGCCCGTGAGCCTGTATGGCGAGGCTGGCGAGGAGAACCACGCCAACGTCTCCTCGCACGTGGCCCTTGCGCGCGAGGTGGTGAACATCGAGGACGTGTACTGCGCCGAAGGCTTCGACTTCACCGGCACGCGCCGCTACGACGCCGCCACCGGCTACCGCTCCCAGTCCATGCTGGTGATTCCCATGGAGAATCACGAACATGAGATCATCGGCGTGCTCCAGCTTTTGAACGCCAAGGACAAGCACAGCGGTGCGGTGACCGCCTTTTCGCCGGTGGGGCTGGCTGCGGTGCAGTCCCTGGCCAGCCAGGCCGCGGTGGCCCTCACCAACACCCAGCTCATCAACGGCCTCAAGGCCCTGCTGTATTCCTTCATGCAGAGCATCGCCGCGGCCATTGACGCCAAGAGCCCGTATACGCGCGGCCACATCGACCGGGTGGTGGACCTGACCATGCGCATTGCCGAGCAGATAAACGCCCAGCAGGACGGCCCGTTCAAGGACGTCCACTTTGACGCGAACGAGTTGGAGGAGTTGAAGCTGGCCGCCTGGATGCACGACGTGGGCAAGATCACCACCCCGGTGCACGTGGTGGACAAGGCCACCAAGCTGGAGGCCATCGTGGACCGCATCGAGATGGTGCGCACGCGCTTCAAGCTTATCGGCAAGGCGTTGCAGGCCGAGCTCCTGGAAAAGCTGCTGGAGCTGGCGGGCGGCGGCGCCACGCGTACGGAGATGTTCGCCGTCACCGAGGAGATGGAGCGGCGCAGGCTGGAGCTGGAGGACGATCTGGCGTTCATCATGACCTGCAACAAGCCCGGCGAGTTCATGAGTGACGAGCGCATCGAGCGGGTCAAGGCCATCGCCGCGCGCACCTACAAGGACGGCGATGACGACGGGAGCGGGCCGAAGCCCTGGCTCACCGAGGACGAGGTCAAGAACCTCTGCATCCGCAAGGGCACGCTCACCGACGCGGAGCGCAAGATCATCGAGGACCACACGGTAGTCACCATCGACATGCTCTCGCGCCTCCCCTTCCCCAAGCGCCTGTCCCGCGTGCCGGAGTTCGCGGGCGCGCATCACGAGAAGCTCGACGGCACCGGATACCCGAATCACATCGGCGGCGACGCGCTCTCGCTCCAGGCGCGCATCCTGGCCGTGGCCGACGTGTTCGAGGCGCTCACCGCCAAGGACCGGCCCTACAAGGAGCCCATGAAGCTCTCCCAGGCCATGAAGATCATGGGCTTCATGGTCAAGGACAAGCACATGGACCCGCAGGTCTTCGAGCTGTTCTTCCAGAGCGGGGTGTTCAAGGCGTACGCCGAGGCCCACATGGGGCCGGCGCAGATCGACGAAGTGCCTCCACCCGCGCCGCCGCAGGCTGCGGAGGCCAAAGGCTAGCCTACAGCAGCTTCACGTAAGCCTTCACAATGACCTTGAGGCCGAAGCCGGGGAAATTGACTCGGTACTTGTCTGGCGGAATCTCGGCGATGATCTTGCCCTGACCGAAGATCTTGTGCTCGCACAGGCCGAGCTTGGCCTGGGCCGTGTCCATTGCCGAGCGCGGCGGGGGCGCGGCGGCGTATTGCGTGCGTGGCGCGGCGGCGGCGCTCACCGGGCGCGGGCCAGGCTCGTAGTCCGGCTTGCGCGGGGGCTCCGGGCAGACCACCGGCGGCAGGTAGCCGTCGTCGCGGGTCATGACGCCGGGGCGCAGCTTTTCGTCATTCCGGCGCAGGCCGCCGGTGTAGGTCTCGGTGTAACGGTCGGCCACGGCGTCGGGCAGTTCGGTCACAAAGGGGCTCACCACGGCGGGTTCGCGGCAGTTGTTGAAGCGGTTGAACACCGAGCCCGGCACGATGAGCGCCAGCTCGTCCTTGGCGCGGGTGCAGGCCACGTACATCAGCCTGCGCTCCTCCTCCATGTCCTCTTGGCGCTGCATGGCTTTCTTGGAGGGGAAGCGGTCCTCCACCAGGTCGATGAGGATGACGCCGCGCCATTCGAGCCCCTTGGCCGAGTGCACGGTGGAGAGTACCACGGCGTTTTCGGTGCGGTCGTCCTCGGTCTGAGTGCCGTCCAGGCACAGGTCGGCCAGAAAGTCCTCAATGCTCTTATAATTGATCACGATCTGCGAAAGCTGCTCCAACCCTGCCTGCCGCTTGGGATAATCGTCCGGGTACAGCGTCACCATGGTGGGCGCGTAGAAGCTCATGGCGCGGTCCAGGGCGGCGGCAGGCGCGTGGTCCAGCTTGCGCAGGGCGTCCAGCTCCATGAGCAGCGGGGTCAGGTCCGGGAAGCGCTTGCGGTGCTTGTCCAAGCCGGCGGAATCTCCGGACAGGAGCGCCGTGGCGATCTTGCCGGCGGTCTTGCCGCCTACGCCCTTGAGGAAGCCGAGCACGCGCTGCCAGGCCAGCATATCCGCCGGGTTGGCGGCCAGACGCAGGTAGGCCAGGATGTCCTTCACGTGCGCGGCCTCGTGGAAGCGCACCCCGCCATACTTGCGGTAGGGCAGCCCGGCGCGGGTGAGCGCCACCTCCAGCGGGTAGGACTGGTATCCGGCGCGGAAGAGCACCGCGATCTCGTGCAGGGGATGGCGTGAGGCCATGTCCGTGATGAGCCCGACCGCCTGAGTGGCCTGGGACTGGTCGCTCAGGGTCTGGATGATGCGCGGCCTGGCCCCGCCCACGCGCTCGGTGAACAGGTGCTTGTCGAACTTCTGTTGCGCCCCGGCCAGAATGACGTTGGTCAGGTCCAGGATGGGCTGGGTGGAGCGGTAGTTCTGCTCCAGCCGGATGAGCTTGGCGTTCTGGAAATGCTGCGGGAACTCCAGGATGTTGGCCACCACCGCGCCGCGAAAGGCGTAGATGGACTGGGCGTCGTCGCCAACGGCCATGACGTTGCCCGACTCCCCGGTCAGCAGGCGCACCAACCGGGCCTGCACCAGGTTGGTGTCCTGGTACTCGTCCACCATGACAAAGGGATAGCGGCGGCGTAGCTGGTCGCGGATTTCCGGGTGCTCCAGCAGCAGGCGCTCCAGCTCGAACAAAAGGTCGTCGTAGTCCATGAGGCCCTGGGCGCGCTTAGCCTTGCGGTACTCCTCGGCCAGGCGCTCCACGTCGGCCTGGTAGGGCAGCAGGTGGAAGGCCTCGCGGTCCAGGATGCCGCCGATGCTCAGCTCCTTGTTGCGGCTCTTGGTGATGATGTCGGCGAGCGTGGCGCGCTTGGGGTAGGAGCGGTCGCCCCGGCCCAGGTCCAGATGCGTTTTGAGTTCGCCCAGCAGGTCTTCGGAGTCGCCCCTGTCCATGAGCGTGAGGCCCTGCTCGTAGCCCGCCTCGAAGGCATGGCGGCGCAGCACGGAATAGGCGAAGGAGTGGAAGGTGCCGCCGCTGGCCCCGGTGAGCGGGCGGCCCAGAACGTGGCCCGCGCGGTGCAGCATCTCCTGGCTGGCGCGCCGCGTGAAGGTCAGGAGGAGGATGTTCTCCGGCGAGACGTGGGTCTGCACCAGATGCGCCAGGCGGTAAACGATGGTGCGCGTCTTGCCGCTGCCCGCGCCCGCAATGACCAGCACCGGACCGCCCATGTGCAGGGCGGCCTCGCGCTGGGCCGGGTTCAATTCGCGCTCGAAATCGATGCTCATAGGGAAAGCCTGATCATAGGATGAGTCCGCCTCGCCTGTCCTGGTTGTTCACGTCAAGGCCGAAGTGCCTGAGCACGAGGCGTCCGGTGTCGCGCAGGCGCGCAGCCTGCGCGCCAAGCCCCGTATCTGCGCCCGAATCGGAGCCCATATCCGAGAAAAACACGTCGTCCGGGGTGTGCATGCCAAAGCGGCCAAAATGCCCGAACACTTCCGTCCGGTCAAAGCGCGCCTTGAGGTCAAAGCCGGGCTCCGGCACGCAGATGAGGTCCGGAGCGTTTGCGCTCCCGTACAACTCGCGTCCGTCCAGCACCTGTTTCATGACCTTGCGACCCTGCCAGGTCAAGCCCAGAAGCAGCGCGCGCAGCTCCCCAAGCAGCCCCGGCGCGTCCGCCTCGACCACTTTGCCCCGCGCAAAGCACCCCCGCCGGTGCAGCACGATGCGGCCCGGATCGAGCGCAAAGGCCCGCGTGCCCGGCCCGATGGCGCCCGCGTCCCATTCGTCGCGGGCCGGACGCGCCAGCTCAAGGTAACCCGCCTGGGCCAGCACGCGGTTCAGGTCCACCTCGGTCTCAAGCCGGCAGAAGCCGTGGTCGGCAAAGGCCACCAGGCGCTTGGGCTCGGGCAAGGCGTCGTAGCGGTCCAGCACCTCGCCCATCAGCGCGTCCCACGCACGCAGGAACGCCAGGCAGGCCCCATGCAGCGAATGCCCAGCATCCTCCACCGCTGGAAAGAGAAAATGGAACAGCCGGTCGGTTTCGGTCAGCACGCAGACGAACAAGTCCCAGGCCAGGTCCGGCCAGAGCAGGTCGAGCGCGGCGCGCCGCCCGGCCAGCGACAGCCGCAACTGCTCCAGCAGGTACTCCGGCTCCGCCGCCCCGCGCGTGGTGTCGCCCTCCACCCGATACCCCGCGGCCTTGAGCGGACCGAGCAGAAACGGCGGGAACACGGCCCTCTCCAGACCCTCGGCCACAAAACCGGCCACGAGCATGCCGCGCAAAGGGGCCGCCGGGGCCATGTTGGGCAGATTCAGCACGCGTGACACCAGTCCCGCCTCGCCCAGGCGCTGGAAAATCGTGGGCACCCGCACGTCGCCGAACCCGGCGATGCGCAGACTGTACTCCTTGGGATCCAGCACCGTGAAGCCATGCACGCCGTGCACTCCAGGCCCCTCAGCCGTGAAGAAGCTCGTCCAGTTGACGGGCGAAAGCTCGGGCAGTTCGGCCTTGATGGGGCGCGCGCAGGGCAGCAGGCGCGCGAGGTTGGGCAGCTGCGGCGAGAGCTGGCTGGCCAGGGACAAGGGCAGGCCGTCCAGGCCGAGGACCACGAGGCGCGGGCGGGGCGTCATGGCAGGGCGGAGGGCGAGAAGGGGAGGGGGAGGGGAATGCCTCCGGCGGCCAGGGGGCAGCGCCCCCTGGACCCGGCATGCCGCGAAGCCTCGGGGAAAGCCCCCTTGGCTTCGCGGAGGACTGATGAAATTGTTCGGTCCTTGTTCATGGCATACCCCCTAATGGGAATCCAAAGGGTTGAAAACCCTTTGGCCCCCGGAGGGTATTCATTGGTTCTCTTACACCAGCTCCACATCGTACTTCTGCATGAACTGCACCGGGTTGTACGAGAGCTTGGCCTTGCGAAGGCCCTCGTCGCCCAGGTCCTGCTCGCGGTTGACGAGCGCGAAGCGGTCCTCCTGGGCGGCCAGGAAGTGCTTGTTGATGGCCTGGTACACGCCCTTGAAGCGCGTGTCGCCCTTCTCGAAGTGGATGACGATGGTGTCCGTGTTCAGGCTTTCGCCCACGGTGTAGGCGATGACCTTGCCCGCCACGCGGATGGTGCCGCCCAGGAGGCTGCCCAGGCGGTCGAAGTTCTTGAGCACGCGCGAGATGGCCTGGTTTTCGGCCTCCAGGGCCTCGGAGGGGTGCTCCTGCCAGCCGTGCCATTCGGCCTGCATGTCCAGCACTTCCTCCACGCAGTCGGCCTGCATGGGCGTGTACTCAAAGATGTTGGATTTTTCGAACTGGTGCAGCAGGTTCTTTTTCTTATGGAACTTGTTGCCCTTGAGTTCGATGAGTTCCGGCACGGAGTACACGTAGTCGAAGTGGTCGCGGGCCTCTGTGGCGCGGATGCGCTCCCCGAAGGCCTTGCGCCAGATGTCGAGCAGGGCGGCTGGCACGCGGGTGAAGCGGGCGGGTCCGGCCATGCAGGGCAGGGCGGTCCAGTCGACCTTTGTCCAGTCGCCCACCGGCGCCCAGAAGATGTCCTGCGGAATGGACTGCCGTATCCAGACGAGGTCGTGGGCGATGCGCCACGAGAGCCCGTAGTGCTCGGCCCAGCCGTACAGGTTGGCGAAGGCGTAGTCCGAGGTCACTTCCGGGCAGACGGAAAGCATGGTCCTGTATGCTTCCTGATGCTTCAGGCAGATGTGCTCGAAGGTGTCGCAGCTGGTCATGGGCGCGCTCCGTTGCGGTTTTTGGACATGGCGAAGCGCTGCCAGTCCTTTTTAAGGAAGATGTACAGCAGGATGGCTGCCTGGACGGCCTGGGAGGCGAGCATGGAAATCCACACGCCTGTGGCCGTTCCCAGGATGACGTGTCCGAGCGCATAGGCCAGGGGCAGGCGCACCAGCCAGGTGCCCAGCCCCATGCCGAGCAGATTGTATACCGTTGCCCCCGCGCCCGCCAGAGCCCCGGCCAGGATCATCGTGGTCAGGGTGAACGGCGTGGCCAGGACGTTGTAGATCAGATAGTTCTCGGCCTCGGCCTGGACCTCGGCCTTGGGCGCGATGAAGGCCGCGATGTCGCCCAGAAACGGCCAGAGCAGGGCGGCCAGAAGCCCGATGCCCACGAGGCCGACCCCCAGGATGCGCAGGCCCATGCGCCGGGCCTCTTCGGGCTGGTTCGCGCCAAGCAGGTGGCCCACCAGGATGCTGGCCGTGAGGTTGAAGGCGAAGGCCGGCAGGAAGAGCAGGGACTCCACGCGCGCGCCAGCGGCCATACCGGCCAGGGCGACTACGCTGTTTTCCGGCAGGCTGGCGGTGATGGCGAAGAGCACGAGGTAGCCGAAGTGCCAGACCAGCTGCATGAGCCCGGCGGGCATGGCGACCTTGAACAGGTAGGGGAAGGCCTGCCGCACCCAGCAGAAGGGCGCGAAAATCTGGCGGCGCAGGGTGCCGTCGCGTTTGAGCACAACGAAGCCGAACAGCGCGCCCAGGCTGACGGAAAAGAAGGTCGACCAAACGATGCCCTGCACGCCGAGCCTGGGCAAGCCCCACAGGCCCAGGCCCAGGCCCAGGTCGCCCAGGGTGTTCGCCAGGGTCACCAGGATCATGGTGTAGAGGGGAATTTTGACCTGCTGGCGCGCGCGGAACACCGCGTTCTGCATGATCATCATGTAATAGGGCGGCAGCGTGAAGAGGAACACCTCAAGGATGTACCCGGTCAAGGGGGCGATGTCCTGCGGCACCTGCAGGGCGCGCACGAAGAGATCGCGCAGGGGCAGGCCAACGGCAAGGAAGACCAGGCCCGAGACGGCGGCGATGCTCAGGCACAGGCCGGTGTAGCGTTCGGCGCGCAGTATTCTGCCCGCGCCCAGGGACTGGCTGATGGCTGCGACCGCCCCGCCAGACACGGCGGTTGCGATGATCAGGAACAGGAACAGGGATTGGGTGATGATGCCGAGCGACGCCTGGACGCGGTGGTCGATCTTGCCCGCCACCCATACATCCACGAAGCCGATGAGGAAGTTGAAGAGCATCATCAGCACCTGGGGCCAGGAAAGGCTCCAGATGAGACGTGCGGAACTTTTGTGGGGCGCGGTTGGTTGCATGGATATCCTGCGCGGGTTGCGGGCCGAACTGCTCAACTATGCACGAATTGACGCCTGCCAAGGGGCGCGGGCGGAATTTCTTTACGGCGCGTTCGTATTCTGCCATATATGACAGCATGAACCCGGCGCCAACCGCGCCGAGGACGGAGGGAGCATGAGCGCAAAAGAATCGAGCGGTTCCAAGTCCGGGGCAGCGGTGGCCGCTGGTCCCACCTTGCGGGTTCATCTCTGGCTGGAGTCCGGGGGCGGCATGGTCTTTGGGCTTGGCCGGGTGCAACTGCTGGAACTGGTGGAGCGTCTGGGCTCCCTGAACCAGGCCGCCAAGGCCCTGGGCATGAGCTATCGCGCCGCCTGGGGGCGCATCAAGCGCACCGAGGAGGCACTGGGCGAGGCGCTTCTGGCCAAGGCCAGCGGTCGCAAAGGCTACGAGCTGACCCCGCTGGCGGAGATGCTGCTCAAGGAGTTCGCCCAGTGGCACCAGGAGGTGGAGGCGTTCGCCCTTGAGCGCGCAAAGGCCCGCCTGCCCTGGGACGTTCGCCCGTTTGCAGGGCCTCCGCCCGCCGATGGGGCCGAGCCGCCGAAGCCATCCTGACTTTTCCCGCCCGGGGCAACGAAAAGGGCTGCTTCCGACGCCTGGCGCTCCAAAAGGAGGCCGGGACGCCGGAAGCAGCCCTGCTTGTTTGCGTTATGGTCTAGCGGCGTCCGCCACGGTCTCCGCCGCGTCCGCCACGGTCACCGCCGCGCCCGCGGTCACGGTCGCCACGGCCCGGGCCGTCGCCACGGGAGGACGGCGGACGGCGGAACTCGTCCAGGCTCACTTCCTGACCGGCCTGCTCCATGAGCCAGGCCTTGCGGGACAGGCGGATGCGTCCGCCCGGCTCCAGCTCGATGACCTTGACCCAGACTTCCTGGCCCAGCTGCAGCAAGTCCTCAACGCGGTCCACGCGCTCAACGTCCAACTGGGACACGTGCAGCATGCCCTCTGCGCCGGGCAGGATCTCCACCAGGGCGCCGACTTCCAGGATCTTCTTGACCGTGCCCAGGTAGTTGCGGCCCGGCTCAGGGGTCTGGTCGTAGTAAAGCACCATGGCCTTGGCCTTCTGCAGGCTCTCGGTGTTGGGGGCGAAGATCGCCACCTTGCCGGAATCCTCGATGTCGATGGCGGCCTGGGTCTCGGCGGTGATGGCCTTGATGTTCTTGCCGCCGGGTCCGATGACGCTGCGGATCTTCTCGGGGTTGATGAACACCACTTCCATCTGCGGGGCCAGGTCGGAGAGCTTGGGCCTGGGCGCGGCAAGGCACATGCCCATGTGCTCCAGGATGTGCATGCGGGCGTCGCGGCTCTGGGCCAGGGCGCGGCGCAACACGTCGTAGGGGATGCCGCTGGTGATCTTGATGTCCATCTGGATGCCGGTGATGCCGCGCGCGCTTCCGGCCACCTTGAAGTCCATGTCGCCCAGGGCGTCTTCATCGCCAAGGATGTCGGTGAGCACGATGTAGTCGTCGCCTTCCTTCATCAGGCCCATGGCGATGCCCGCCACCGGCTCCTTGATGGGCACGCCCGCGTCCATGAGGGCGAGGGACGCGCCGCACACGGTGGCCATGGAGGAGGATCCGTTGGAGTCCATGACCTCGGAGACCACGCGCAGGGTGAAGGGGAAGTCGTCCGGGTTGGGCAGCACGGGCAGGATGGACCGCTCGGCCAGCGCGCCGTGGCCGATGTCGCGGCGGCTGGGGCCGCGCAGGATGCGCACTTCGCCCACGCAGTAGGGGGGGAAGTTGTAGTGCAGCATGAAGCGCTTGGTGTCTTCGCCCACCAAGGTCTCGATGCGCTGCTCGTCGCGGCTGCTGCCGAGGGTGGCCACGCACAGGGCGGCGGTTTCGCCGCGGGTGAACAGGGCCGAGCCGTGGGTCATGGGCAGCACGCCGGCGTCGATGGACAGCGGACGCACGGTCTTGGTGTCGCGGCCGTCCAGGCGGATGCCTTCGGTACGCACGCGCTCGCGCACGAGCTTCTTGTCCAGGTCGCCGAGCAGGGAGGATGCCTGCTTCTGGGCCTCCTCGTTGTCGGCGAACTTCTCGGCCACGGCCTTCATGGCCTGGGCCTTGGCGGCTTCCTTGGCCTCGCGGCGGGCCATCTTCTCGGTGATGGCGCACGCGGCCTTGAGGCCCGGGGTGGCGATCTCCTCGACATAGGCGACCACGGCCTCATCGGCCTTCTTGGGAGTCACCTCGATCTTGGGCTTGCCCACCTTTTCGCGCAGTTCGTCCTGGAGGTCGAACATCGGGGTGAGCTGCTTGTGCCCGAACTCCAGGGCCTCGGCCACCAGTTCCTCGGAGACGAAGCTCGCGCCGCCCTCGACCATGACGATGGCCGAGCGGGTGGCGGCGAAGATCAGGTTCAGGGTGCTGCCGTTGTTGATCTGCTTGTAGGAGGGGAAGAGAACGAACTGGCCGTCCACATAGCCCACGCGCGCGCCGCAGATGGGGCCTTCAAAGGGCATGTGCGAGATGTGCAGCGCGGCCGAGGCGCCGGTGATGGCCAGCACGTCCGGATTGATGGTGTCGTCGGCCGAGAGCACCGTGGCGATGACCTGGACCTCGTCGCGGAAGCCCTTCTTGAACATCGGGCGGATGGGCCGGTCGATGAGCCGGGAGACGAGCGTCTCGCGCTCGCTGGGGCGGCCGATCTCGCGGCGGAAGTAGCTGCCGGGGATGCGTCCGGCGGCGTAGGACATCTCCTGGTAGTTCACGGTGAGCGGGAAGAAGCCGCGGTCGATTTCGAGGGTCTGGTTCACGGCGGTGACATGCACCACCGTGCCGCCGGACTGGATCCACACCGCGCCGCTGGCCTGCTTGGCCATCAGCCCGTGTTCGAGCGTGATGTCCATGTTGCCGGCGCGGGTGGTCAGGCTGAGTTTCTGGTGAGGTACGAGCATGAAATCTCCTAGATATGGTTGCCGTCCCGACGCCATGCTCCCTGCCCGAGGTTTAGCCGGCTTGGGGAAGGGCTCTTGCGTGAATCGCAAGAACGCTCTCCGCAGCCAACTAAAGGGGGGCCTGAGCCTTGTGCGCGTCGCGGGCGCGGTTGTGCGCGGGCGAAAGCGCCCGCTTGAGAGTGCCGCCGGGGCGGTGAGGCGAACTGCGCCCCTCCGCCCCGGCGGGCTTGAGTCTTTTCTACTTGCGGAGGCCCAGGCGCTCGATGAGCTCACGGTAGCGCTGGACGTCCTTGTTCTTCAGGTAATTGAGCAGCTTGCGGCGCTGGCCAACCAGCTTCAGCAGGCCGGTCTTGGAGTGGAAGTCCTTCTTGTGCACCTTGAAGTGCTCGGTCAGGTAGGTGATGCGCTCGGTCAAAAGCGCCACCTGGACTTCCGGAGAGCCGGTGTCGCCCTCTTTCCGCTTGAAGTTCTCAATAACCTGGGTCTTTCCCTCGGGCGTCATAACCACAGCAGTATCCTCCTCGTCTGGAACCCTGGCTGTGCAGAGTCAGACAGTTGTGCCGGAAAGCTCCCCGTTCAGGTGGCGGGAGCGGCGTCTGTCCACAGTCCACGCAGGATCGTCCAGCGCAGCATGCCGTCCTTGGCTTGTGCCTCCGCCAGCGCAACAGGCTCACCCTTGTCATCGACCAGCATGACCTGCTCGCCGGGTTGCCCCAGAAGCCCGTCACCGCTTGGTCCGCCCACCGGCAGCCAGGCCCCGTTCTTCACGAGGGCTGCCAGGGTGGGGGAAAGAGTGATGCTGCGCCAGTGCGGGAGCATCTTCGCCAGCGGGATCACCCGCTCGGCAAAGCGCTCCGGCTCGCCAAGAACCGCATCCAGGCTGTACGAGGCGTCAAGCCCATAGGGCTCGCACGCCTCCCGCGTGAGCTGCGCAAGCGCTGCTCCGCACCCGAGCCGAATCCCCAAGCTGTGGACCAGGGAGCGAATGTACGTGCCTGCCAGGCAACGTACCCTGAACCGTGCGAAGGGGAGCTCGATCTCCAGCGGTTCGACCTCATATACCTCGATACGCTTCTCCTTGACCGGCACCGTCTCGCCCTTGCGGGCGAGTTCGTAGAGGGGCTTGCCCTCGTGCTTGGCCGCGGAGTATGCGGGCACTTCCTGTTCCGTGAGGTCCTTCCAGGACAGGATCGCCGCCCGCACATCCTCTTGCGAAATATTGCCCAGGCCCTTTTCCTCAACCACCGCGCCTTCCATGTCGAAGGTGTCGGTGGCGAGTCCCAGGCGCATGGAGCCGGTGTAGACCTTGGCCCCGCTGGTGAGATAGCTCGCCAGCTTGGTGCCCTGCCCAAGCAGCACAAGCAGCACGCCCTGGGCCAGCGGGTCCAGGGTGCCGGCGTGGCCGATCTTGCCCTGGCCGAGCCCGTGCTTGATGCTGTTCAGGCAGCCCGCGCTGGTCGGGCCGCTTGGCTTGTTCAGCACGAGCAGTCCGTCGAGCTGGCCCGCGCTTCTCTTGCGCTTTCTTCCCATATGCCGTCTACACCAGTCCGAGTCCTTCGCCAAGTGCTTCCACGAGGCGTTTTTTGGCCGTCTCAAGGTCATCCGCGATGGTGCCGCCGGAGGCGTTCCGGTGTCCGCCGCCGCCGAAGAGCGCGGCCACGGACTGCACATTGTCCGCCCCGGTGGAGCGCAGGCTGAACTTGAAGGTGCCGTCGGGCTCCTCTCGCAGCAGGGCGGCCGCGCGCGTGCCGCGCAGGCGGCGCAGGAAATTCACGATCTCCTCGGTGTCGGCCGAGGTGGTGCCGGTTCGCTCCATCATCTCCCGCGTGACGGTCGTCAAGGCCAGCGTGCCGCCAAAATGCAGCTCCGTACTGGCGAAGCTTTTGCCCCACAGGCGGAAACGGCGCACGGTCCACTGGTTGCGGATCTTGCCGTTGATTTCGCCAGGCTGCAAACCCAGGCGGATGAGCCGGGCGGCCAGCTCCATGACGCGCGGATCGGTGTTGCCATAGGTGAAGAAGCCTGTGTCGGTGGCGATTCCCAGGTAAATCGCCTCTGCCAGGGGACCGGTGAGCGGCACGCCCAGGACATCGGCCAGATCGGCCATCATGGCCGCCACCGCCGGGTAGGTGTCGTCCACCCAGTTGAGCCGCCCGAAGTTCGGATTGCCGAGGTGGTGGTCGATGTTGATGACCTGCCGCGCCTCCATCAAGTCCTGAAGCTCAAGTCCGACGCGACTGGCGCTGCCGCAGTCCAGCACGATGATCCAGTCGGGCTCGGCGCCGCTCAAGGTGGCGTGCATGGGGCAGGGCAGGGGCAGCCAGTCGAACTGGTTGGGCAACCCGCTGGGGTTGTACAGGCTGAACCGCTTGCCCAGGGCCTTGAGGATGGAGCACATGGCGACGCTGGACCCGATGGCGTCCCCGTCTGGATTGACGTGGGACGTCACCATGAAATTATCGCGTGAGCGAATGATTTCAGCTATCTGCTGAACTGGGCTTGGCATACACCATGTCCTCGAGGAAATCGTCGTGGGCGAAGCGCAGCTCCGGCAGGGAGCGCATGTTCATGCGCCTGGCCAGGCCGGAGCGCAAAAAACCCTTGGCCTTGTTCAGGCCGTCCAGGGCCTGCTGGCGCCGCTCGGCCCCGCCGCCCACGGTGAAGGAGACAAGGGCGATGCTCATGTCCGCGTTTAGCTTGCAGCCGCTCAGGCTCACAAGCTCCAGGCGCGGGTCCTGCACTTCCTCAAGGAGCATGACGGCCAGCTCCTGCAGGATCTGGTCGCCCATGCGGATGGATCTTCTGGTGCCTGAAGCCTTCATTCAACCTCTCCGGCGCTGCTGAACACTTCCGTGTCGCAACGCACCAACTCAGCCGGGGAAATGGCTTCCACCATCGCCAGGGCCTTGGACAAACGGCTCTCGACCTTCGTGGTCTCGCCGGAAACGGTCACAACCGCCAGCACCAGTTTCTGGTGCGCTTCCTGGGCCTCAACCTCGCTGACCGCCACGTTGAACGTGTTGCGCAGCTTCTGCTTGAGGCTTTGCGCCACCTGCCGCTTGCCCTTGAGCGAACTGTTGCCGTGCAGGCGGAACTCCAGGGTCAGCACACCGATGATCATGTAAGCCTGCCCGGCGGCAAAGGCAACGCCCAGGGGCAATGCCTTTGCCGCCAGTTGATTAATCTATGGTGCGGGCGACTTCCTTGGTCTCAAAGGCCTCGATGATGTCGCCGATCTTGATGTCGTTGAAGTTCTCCAGGCCGACGCCGCACTCGTAGCCCTTGAGGACTTCCTTGGCGTCATCCTTGAAGCGCTTGAGCGAGCTGAGCTGGCCGGTGTAGATGACCACGCCGTCGCGCAGCAGGCGAACCTTGGCCGCGCGGGCGAGCTTGCCGTCCACCACGCCGCAGCCTGCAACCATGCCGACCTTGGGCACGCTGAAGGTGTTGCGCACCTCGGCCTGGCCAAGGTAGACCTCCTGGATGTCCGGGGAGAGCATGCCGCTCATGGCGTCCTTGATCTCGCCCACCAGCTTGTAGATGATGTCGTAGAAGCGGATCTCCACGTGCTCGCTGTCGGCCATGTCCTTGACCTTGGCCGTGGGGCGCACGTTGAAGCCGATGATGATGGCCTGCGAGGCCGAGGCCAGCAGGATGTCGGACTCGGTGAGCCCGCCCGTGGCGCCGTGCACCACCTGGATCTTGACCTCATCGGTGGAGAGCTTGACCAGCGCCTCGCTGATGGCTTCGAGCGAGCCCTGCACGTCGGCCTTGAGCACCAGGTTCAGGTTCTTGGCCTCGTTGGCGGGCTTGGAGAGCAGGAAGGACTCAAGGGTCACCTTGCTCTTGCCCACGAGCTCCTTCTCGCGCTGCTTGGAGGCGCGGGTCTCGGCGATCTTGCGCGCGACCTTGTCGTCGGCCACGACCACGAACTCGTCGCCGGCCTCGGGAACCACGTCAAAGCCCTGGATTTCGACAGGAATTGCCGGGCCAGCCTGCTTGATCTTGCGGCCCTGGTCGTTGAACATGGCGCGCACCTTGCCGTGCACAGTGCCGCAGACAAAGGCGTCGCCGTTTTTCAGCGTGCCTTCCTGGATGAGCACCGTGCCCAGCGGTCCGCGTCCCTTGTCCAGCTTGGCCTCCACGATGTGCCCGCGCGCGGGCTTGCTCGGGTTGGCCTTGAGCTCCAGCACCTCGGCCTGGAGCAGGATCATCTCGAGCAGTTCATCAAGGCCGAGACGCTGCTTGGCGGACACGTTGGCGAAGATGGTGGTGCCGCCCCAGTCTTCCGGCACGAGGTCGAACTCGGCCAGCTCGCGCTTCACGCGGTCCGGGTTGGCGCCTTCCTTGTCGATCTTGTTCACGGCCACGACGATGGGCACGCCCGCCGCCTTGGCGTGGTTCACGGCCTCGCGGGTCTGGTCCATCACGCCGTCGTCGGCGGCGACCACGAGCACGACGATGTCGGTCACCTGAGCGCCGCGGGCACGCATGGTGGTGAAGGCTTCGTGGCCCGGGGTGTCGAGGAAGACCACTTCGCCCCGGCTGGTGGCCACGTGGTACGCGCCGATGTGCTGGGTGATGCCGCCGGCCTCGCCGGAGGCGATGCTGGTCATGCGGATGGCGTCCAGAAGCGAGGTCTTGCCGTGGTCGACGTGGCCCATGATGGTGACCACCGGGGGACGCGCCTTGAGATCCTCGGGGTTGTCGACCGGGGCGGCGGACAGGAATTCCTGTTCGTCGAAGGAGACGTTCTCCACCTCATGCCCGAACTCGCTGGCGAGCAGGGTGGCGGTGTCCATGTCCAGGGCCTGGTTGATGGTGGCCATCATGCCCATGCCGAACAGGACCTTGATGATCGCCTGGGCCTTGACGCCCATCTGGTGCGCCAGGTCGGAGAGGCGGATATGCTCGTCGATGCGGATCTTGCGCTTGCCGACGGGCTTCACCTCTTCGCGCTGCTCCATGCCGCCGCGATGCTTCTTGCGGCGGTTGGACTTCAGGCGCATGGGGGCGTCGCCGTCCTCGGACACGATGGGCGCCGGGGCGAAGGAAGGCTTCTTCTTGGCCGCCGCGGCGCTGGCCTTGCGGCGATCCTCGTCGCTGCCTCCGCCGGGGAACTCCACCACGCGATGCGGTTTTCTGCGGCTGCGGTCGTCGCCTTCCTTGGGCGGGGCCACGGGGGCCGCGCCGGGACGCGGGCCGCCGCCGGGCGCGGAGGACGGGCGCTGGGGATAGCCGCCGCCGCCGGGACGCGGAGCGCCGCCGGGGCCGCCGGGACCGCCAGCGGGACGCTGGCCGTAGCCGCCTCCAGCCGGGCCGCCGCCCGGGGTCTGGCGCGGGGTGTACGGGCGCGCGCCGCCCTCGTGGCTGGTGGCGGAGAATTCGGGACGCCGGGGCTGGCTGGGCGCAGGGGGCGGGATGCTGCCGGGCTCCGGACGGGAGATGATGCGCACCTGCGGGGCGGCGGGCACGATGACTTCGCGCTTGGGTTTGCGCTTGTGCTCTTCGGGCTTTGCGCCTTGCGCCGTCTCGTCCTGGTCCTGATCCGGCTTGGCCGGGGAGGACGCCTCTGCTGGGCTGGCGACGGTTTCGGCGGCCTCGGCCACGGGAACGGTTGGAGCCTCGGGCTCCGCAACGGAAGCCTTGGGGGCTTCCTCGCCGAGGGCGGTCGCCTGGGGCTGCCGGGCCTGGGCCGGGGCTTCGGGAACTTCGACCGTGGCCTCGATCCTTGTCTCGGGCTTGGCTTCGGTCCCGGCTTCGGTCCCGGCTTCGGGCTCGGTCGGGGCGCTCGGCTTGGGGTGAATGATGCGGGCGGGCCGTTCCGTCACTTTCTCCGTGGCGCGGCGCACCACCTTGGCCGTGGCGGCGGGGGCGTCCTGGGGAGCCTTGTCCTCGACTGCGGAGCTGGCGGGCTCGGCCACGGGCGCGTCACCGGTCACGGGCGCGTCCTTGGCCACGGCTGCCGGAGCGGGCTGTACGGCGGGGGCGGGTTCCTGCTGGGCGGCGGGCGATTCGGTCTCGTCCTTGACGGGCTCCTCGTGGTGCTCCTCGGAGCCATGCCTGGCCTTGCGGCTGCGCACGATGACCCCAGGCTGCACCTCGCGGCGCACCACCTCGGTTTGAGCGGAAGGCGTTCCGCGCAGCGACTGCCTGAGGCGGTCGGCCTCGTCATCCTCCAGGGTGCTCATGAAGCTTTTGACCTGGATATCCATGTCCCGCAGATGCTGCAGGATCTCCTTGTGACCGATGCCAAGTTCGGTCGCCAGGTCCTTCACCTTGAGCTTTGTCACCATTCACATTCCCCTTGTTAGCGCTTCTTCCGCCGGTCCCCGTAGCGGAGAAATCTCTCGCGGCATTCGGCCTGGCCGCACACGTAAAGCCCTCTGCCGGGCATCTTGGCCTTGGGGTCGGGAACGAACCCTCTCCCATTCTCGCTTTCGCCCCGGACATGCCGGAGCAGTTCGGCCTTGGCCAGCCGCCGTCTGCAGATGCAGCACATGCGGACCGGGCCTGCGCCTTGTGGCTGGCCGTCATTCTTCATCTTGCGGCTATTCTTCGCTCTCCGCATCCTCGGCGGGCGATGGCGCCAGACCAAGGATGTTGATGGCCGCGCGCATGTCGCGGATCTTGTCCGGGGTCATGCCGGCCACGGCCAGGAGCTGCTCGTCGGTGGCGGAAACCAGCTGGACCGTGGTCTCAAGCCCGGCGGAGATGAAGGCGTCCATGCCCACCTCGGCCACGCTGGCCAGCTGGTCCATGCCCTTCTTGTCCGCGTTCAGTTCGCCGTAGCGGCTCTCGGTGAAGATGTCGATCTTCCAGCCGAGGAGCTGCGCGGCCAGCTTGACGTTTTGTCCCTTGCGGCCAATGGCCAGGGTGAGCTGGTCGTCCGGCACCACCACCTCAAGGGTCTTCTCCTCGTCATCGACCATGATGCGGCTGATGATGGCCGGAGACAGGGCGTTCTGGGCATAGACCGCGATGTCCGGGCTCCAGACCACGATGTCGATGCGTTCGCCCTTGAGCTCCTGCACGATGTTCTGGATGCGCGAGCCGCGGATGCCCACGCAGGCGCCCACGGGATCCACGTCGCGGTCGCGCGAGGTGACGGCCACCTTGGCGCGCAGGCCGGGATCGCGGGACACGCCCATGATCTTGACCGTGCCGTCGTAGACCTCGGGCACTTCGCGGGCGAAGAGCGCGCCCATGTAGTCCGGGTGGGAGCGGGAGACCACGATCTGCGGTCCGCGCGACTCCTTCTGGACCTCGATGATGTAGGCCTGGATGCGGTCGCCGCGCTTGTAGCGCTCGCGGGCGATCTGCTCCTCTTTGGGGAGCAGGGCCTCGGTGCGGCCCAGGTTGATGATCCAGCCGGTGCGGTCGCGGCGCTGCACGATGCCCGAAATGATCTCGCCCTTGCGCTCGCGGTACTCCTCGTAGATGATCTCCTGCTCGGCGTCGCGCATGCGCTGGATGATGACCTGCTTGGCGCTCTGCGCGGCGATGCGGCCCAGGTCCTCGATCTTGACCTTGAAGCCCATCTCGTCGTCGAGGGAGATGTTGGGGTCGTGTTCGCGGGCCTCGGCAAGCAGGATCTCGCTCACGGGGTCGTTGATCTCGTTGACCACGACCTTGAACTGGTAGACCTGGATCTCGCCAAGCTCCTCGTTGAAATTCACTTCAATGTCCATCTGCTCGCCATATTTGCGGGCAACGGAGGACCGGACGGCCTCTTCAAGGGTGTCGATGAGCAGGTCGCGGTCAATCCCGCGATCCTTGCTGATCTGGTCAATTGCTTTCTTCAGCTCCGAGCTCATGGCGCTCCCTCCGGTGCCGCCGGTGCCGCTTCTGGCGGCGCTCCCGGCGCGAGATTCTGCGTCCTTGCAACCAATAGGGGCCGTCGTGCGGCCTGCCGTAACGCGGCTGGCCGCGCGGCCCGTCCAAAATACAGTTCAGCCCGAACAGCCGGCAGGGCGTCAGCCCTTGATGCCGGTGTCGGGAAAGGCGTGCACCAGGTGCGCGCTTTTCAGCCGGTCAAACGCCACCGCGGTGACTTGCCCAGCCTCGTCAACATGAATGGTCTCCCCTTCGATCGCCGCAAGCCTGCCGCGCAGATGCCTGCGCCCGTCCTGCGGCTCGTGAAGCCGCACGTCTACCACCTGGCCCACAAACGCGGCCATCTGCGCGGCGGAGAAGAAGCGGCGCTCAAGCCCAGGGGAGGACACTTCGAGCACATACGCGCCGGGAAGCGCGTCCTCGGCGTCGAACACGGCGCCCAGGCTGCGGCTGACCTTGGCGCAGGCTGCTATGCTCACGCCTTCCTCGGCATCAATATATATGCGCACCACCATGCGGCTGCCCGCAGAGGCGAATTCGATGCCCCAGAGCCGCACGCCCAAAGGTTCCAAGGCCGGGGCGACAATTCCGGCAAGCCGTTCGAGAAGGGGTGTGCGTGCCATGTGTAAACCGTCTTTGCTAGCGGTTCCAATACAAATAAAAAAGTGGACCAAAAGGCCCACCATATCTCGGGAACCGGCGAGGTACAGGCGGTCGAATCCTTGAGGCCTTGGAGCGGGTGACGGGGATCGAACCCGCAACACCGAGCTTGGGAAGCTCGTACTCTACCATTGAGCTACACCCGCCCGCACGGCCTATCTAGTCGGGCCATACTCCATTGTCAACGAAAATCCCGGCCTTGGCCAGTACTTTGTTCGATGGCTGTTAACGTGTGGCGGAACTTGGTTTCGGCCTCGGCGCCGGGATTACGCCACGCCGGCGGCGGCTCTTCCGGACCGCAGCTCTGGCGCACTCCTTGCATTGCTTGTGGCAGACCAGGAGGACCACATGCGCGAAAGTATGTACAGCGCGCTCTTCGGAGCCATGTCGAACGAGATTCGTCTCGATACAATCTCCAACAATCTGGCGAACGTGAACACCACGGGGTTCAAGAAGGAGGCCTATGCCTTCCACGACACCTTCCAGCGCTTCGCCCACGATTATTTGACGGACGACCGCACCAGCGTGCGCGGCAAGGAGATCTGGCCAAGGGCCTATGTGATGGCCCGGCCAAGGCTTTCCGGCCAGTACTCGGACCAGAGCCAGGGCAGCATGCAGGAGACCGGCAATCCCCTGGACGTGGCCTTGGTGGGCTCCGGCTACCTCAAGGTGCGCACCCCTGAAGGCGACAGGATGACCCGCAATGGCAGCTTCCAGCTTTCCGGAGACGGGCGGCTTATCACCGAGCAGGGGTACGAGGTGCTTGGCGAGGGCGGCAGCACCATTGAGCTGCCGCGCGACAACAAGATCGAGATCGACGCCAAGGGGCGCATCACCGCCGATGGCGTTCAGCTCTCCCAACTCGACCTTGTGGACGTCTCCGACCAAAAGGCGCTGGAGAAGCTCGGCCAGAACCTCTACCGCATCAAGGCTGGCAGCACCGCTGCGGAGATACCGGCCGAAGGGCTCTCGGTGCAGCAGGGCTATCTTGAGAAGTCCAACGTGGAGATCGTCACCGAGATGGTGAACATGATGGAGGCCCAGAGGGCCTTTGAGATCAACCAGAAGCTTATGACCACCACGGACAGCATGGAGTCCCTGGTCATCAACAAGGTCGGCAGCATCAGCTAGCCCGCCAGCACGTTAGGAGGATTCAGCATATGATGCGCTCTCTCTGGACCGCCGCAACCGGCATGGTCGCACAGCAGACGAATATCGACGTCATCTCGAACAATCTGGCCAACGTGAACACCACGGGCTTCAAAAAGAGCCGCGCCGAGTTCGAGGATCTCATGTATCAGACCCTGTCGGTGGCGGGCACCCTGAACGAGTCCGGCAACCGCCTGCCTACGGGGTTCCAGGTGGGCATGGGCGTGCGCCCGGTGACCGTGCACAAGTTCTTTTCCCAGGGCAGCTTCAAGAACACCGGAAACACGATGGACATCGCCATTGAGGGGCAGGGCTTCTTCAAGCTGAACCAGGACGGCAACGACGTCTACACCCGCGCTGGCAACTTCAAGCCCGACAACAATGGCCGCATCGTCAATGCCAACGGCTATCCCCTGCAGCCAGAGTTCACCATTCCCGACACCGCCGTCACCCTGACCATCACGGAGAAAGGCCGCATCTCCGCCCTGGACGCCAACGGGCAGGAACTCGCCGCCGCCGACATCCCCATCTACAATTTCGTGAACCCCGCCGGGCTGAAGGCCATGGGCCGCAATGTCTACGTGGAGACCGACGGCAGCGGCGCGGCCACCCAGGGCACTCCTGGCGACGATAATTTCGGCACCCTGGCCCAGGGCTACCTGGAGACCTCGAACGTCGAGATGGTTGACGAAATGGTCGGCCTGATCATCGGCCAGAGGGCCTATGAGGTGAATTCCAAGGCCATGACCACCAGCGACGCCCTTTTGCAGACCGCCATCAACGTGAAGCGCTAGCCAGGAATCCGGGGGGAACGACCATGAAGCGCAACCGCATCGCCGCACAGGCCCGCAGGGCCGCACGATGCCTTTTCGCATCAGCCGTGACGGTGCTTTGCCTGCTTGTTCTGGCTTCTCCAGCCTTTGCCGTGGAGATGCGCGAGGGTTGGTGGCTGCAAGTCAAAAGCGCCGCCTGCGCCCAAGGCCCCAAGGTGCTGCTGGGCGACATCGCCCTGCCGCAGGGCGACATGCCGGAGGATGTCTGGAAGCGGATGGCGCAACGACCGCTGTGGAACGCCCCGGAACGTGCCGGGCACCAGACCGCCATGTCGCGCGAGCGGCTCTTGTCGCTTCTGCGTCACCACGCGGAGGACCTGGCCGGAGTCTGCGCCCTGCCCGCTCAGATCATCGTTCAACGCGGCGGGACAGTGGTGAGCGGGCCCGAGATTCAGACGCGCATCGTCGATTATTTGACAAGCCATGCGCAGGCCTTTGGCGGCGAACTTGAGATCAAGGACATGCACACCCCGGACGCGATTTTTCTGACAAGCGGGCATGACAGGCTTGAAATACTGCCGTCGAGCCCGCTCAAGCCCGGGCGCATCAACATGCTGTTTGAGGTGAAGAGCGGCGCGGGCAAGGTGCAGCGGCGCTACGCGACCTCCGCCTTTGTCAACGTCTGGAAGGCGGTTCCCTGCGCCGCGCGGCCAATGAACCGCCTGGAGCCTGTGGACCTGGCCAACGTGAAGTTCATGCGCAAGAATTTAGCCTACAACCCCAAGGCTTGGGACGGCACCGGCGGTCCGTGGCGCATCGTCAGAAGCGTGGGCACCGGTCAGATCATCACCTTGGCCGACATTGAGCCCGTGCCGGTCGTCGCCAAGGGCGACACCGTGAGCCTGGTTTTTGAGGGCGTGAACCTGCGCCTGCACGTGAAGGCCGAGGCCCTCTCCGACGGCGGGGTGGGCCAGGCCATCCAGGTCCGCAACTTGCAAAGCAAGAGAAAGATATTGGCCACGGTGAAGGACTCCTCCACGGTCGTGGTGCGGTAAGTCCGCGGGCCAGCTAAAACACAGAGGTTCTGACCATGAACACGCGAATCCCCGTTCTTCTGCTTCTGGCGCTGCTTCTTGGCTGCGCGGCAGAGCAGAGGCCCATGCCCGAGCCCATGCTCACCCCGCTGAACAACATCGAGCCCGAGCCGGTGAACAACCCGGCTTCCCTGTTCGAGGCCGGGCAGTCGGATTTCCTGTTTGACGACAACCGCGCCAACAAGGTGGGCGACATCGTCATGGTCAATGTCACCGAGACCACCACCGGCAAGCACAAGGCCGACACCACCGCCACAAAGGAAAACACCAACAGCTACAGCATAACCGCAATGCCCAGGAGCGGCATCTACAGTGCCCTTGGCAAGGTGGTTCCCGGAGCCGTCGGCGCGACCTCGCCAGGCGTCGGCACCAGCAGCGCCAGCGACCTGAAGAGCACGGGCGAGACGAAGCAGGAGTCCACCCTGACCGCCACGGTGGCCACGCGCGTCATCCGCATGCTGCCGGGTAAGGTCATGCAGGTCGAGGGCGCGCGCCAAATCCGCATCAACGACGAGACGCAGATTCTGGTGGTGCGCGGACTTGTGCGCCAGCGCGACATCAACTCCGCCAACACCGTGCCATCGACGGCACTGGCCGATGCCCGAATCGAGGTCTACGGCCAGGGTTCGCTCTCCGACAAGCAGCGCGCCGGCTGGATGTCCAGGCTCATCGACAACATCTGGCCCTTCTAGCTCCCCTCTGAGGAGGCATACCATGCAGTATATCATTCCCCGGCACAGCCCGCGCAGCGAGCGCCTGCGCACCCTGGCCGTGATCGTCCTGTGTCTGACCCTGCTCGTTCTGGCGGGGGTCGCCCCGGCCCAGGCCGTTCGGCTCAAGGACATCGCCAGCTTCAGCGGCGTTCGCAACAACGAGCTGGTGGGCTACGGCCTGGTGGTCGGCCTGTCCGGCACGGGCGACGGCACCACCTCGGAGTTCACCATCCGCTCGCTGACCAATATGCTTGAGAAGATGGGCGTTTCCGTGGATCCCACCAAGCTGAAGCCCAAGAACACCGCCGCCGTGATGGTCACGGCGCGGATGCCTTCGTCGGCCCGGCCCGGCTCCCCATTGGATGTGACCATTTCCTCCATGGGCGACGCCAAGAGTCTTTTGGGCGGCGTGCTGCTGATAACGCCCATGCGCGGCCTCGACGGCCGCGTGTATGCCGTGGCCCAGGGTTCGCTGACCCTTGGCGGCTATTCCGCCGAAGGCCAGGCCGCCACGGCCCAGAAGAACATCACCACAGTGGCGCGCATCCCCAACGGCGCCATCATCGAGCGCGAGGTGCCCTTCCAGTTCAACAAGCAGGAGGGCATGACCATAAATCTTTCCGGCACATCGGATTTCGGCACCGCCATGCAGGTGGTGAACCGCATCAACTCCGCCGTGGGCGGGGTCCATGCCAAGGCCCTGGACGGCTCCACCATCCAGATGAGCATTCCTCCGAAGTTCCAGAACAACATCGTGCCGCTCATGGCCTCGCTGGAGAATCTCGACATCTCGCCCGACTCCCGCGCCCGCGTGGTTGTGGACGAGAAGACCGGCACCGTGGTGCTTGGCGGGAACGTGCGCCTCACCAAGGTGGCGGTCGCCCACGGCAACCTCCAGATCGTGGTGTCCGAGACGCCCAATGTGAGCCAGCCCGGTCCCTTCTCCCAGGGGCAGACCGTGGTCACCCCGGAGACCAACCTTAACGTGAAGGAGCAGAACAACCGTTTGCTGCTCATGGAGGGCGCGACCCTGCAGGAACTGGTGGACGGGCTCAACTCCGTGGGCGCGACCCCGCGCGACCTCATCTCCATCCTGCGCACCCTCAAGACCGCTGGTTCGCTCCACGCGGATCTGGAGGTCATCTAGCCATGACAAACATCGCCGCCCAGGACGCCGCTGTCGCGGCCAAGAAGGCCCAGGACAGCGAGCTTGTCTCGCTCAAGCAGCAAATGGACCGCCTGAAGGGCGACATCGGCCCTGGCAACGCCTCCAAGCAGAAGCTGCGCAAGGCCTGCACCGACTTTGAAGCCGTGTTCATCAGCAAAATATGGGAGAAGATGCGCGCCACCCTGCCCAAGGACGGCCTGCTGCACTCGCCCCAGGAGGAAATGTACCGCTCCATGTTCGACCGCGAGTTCACGGAAAAGATGGCTGCGGATGGCGGCATCGGCCTGGGCGACATGCTCTACAACCAGCTGAAGGACAAGCTTTCCGGCGGGGGCAAGGGCACCGGCAAGACCGGCGTGCGGAACCTTCTGTCCAAGCTTGACGGCGCGCCGCCTGTTCAGCCCGCCACCACCGGGGCCTTGCCGGAAAAGCCGGACTTCGCGCTGCCCGGCCGCCGCAACGGTGGGGCCTTGCAGAGCTCCGCCACGACGGCTGCGCCGGGTGTTTCCGTCGCTGGCCCCCAGCCTCCGGCCTCGGTGCCGGGAGCGGTCATGGCTGATGTGGAGGCTCTGGCCAGGCGTATCGAAGCGGACTTTGACCGGCGTCAGGCCGAGGCTGTGTCGCAAGGGGCCGCGCAAAGCCAGGCGGCTCGCTATGGGCAGAGCGCCGGGTCGGGCGAACGCGCCACTGGCAGCAGAATTGCAGTCACGGGGTAGGGCGGAAGCGTTAGGCCGCCGCCAGCCGGGCGTGAAGCTAGGCTAACTAAATGAGATGACACGCTAAGTTCGTAGCTGCGTCGCAGCCGCAGACAGGAGGGGGAGGCAATGATTGCGAGCATCCAGGAAAATTTGACCCGGCAGACCCGCGCGCTGGAGCTCTTGTCCTCACTTCTTGAAGAAGAATTTGCCGACCTGCGCGACCGCAAGCCCCAGGACGTGAGCGAGATGGAGCTTTCCATCCAGGAGCTCATGCGCCAGATCGCCACGGAACGCAGATCCCTGCGGACCATGATCCAGACCGCCTATCCCGGCAAGGCGCGGGTGAGCGAGGTTGCCCAGACCCTGCCGGCAGAGCAGGCGCACGAACTCAGCGTTCAGCTTGCCGATGTGGACCGCGCGGAGCAGGTCTGCGCCATCCAGGCGGACAAGAACCGGCAGTTCGCCATGGGGCTGTACGATCAGAGCCTCATGCTCCTGAAGCGCCTGCACCAGGCCATCGAGCCCGGCAAGTCGGACATGTACTCGCGCCGCGGGCGCTACGCCAAGAGCCAGCAGCCCCAGGTCAGCATGTTCCGCGGGGGTGCGTAAATGTCCGGCCTCACCTCGGTAATGGGCATAGCCAAGACGGGGCTCAGCGCGGCGCAGGCCGCCATCGCCGTCACCGGCGAGAACATTTCCAACGTCAACACCACGGGCTACAGCCGCCGCACCGTCTCCTTCGCCGAGG
>JBFWMQ010000016.1:0-71299 GCA_050251495.1 Desulfovibrio sp.
GAGGGCGGCGGATCGCTTTGGGAGCACGGGGCATCCCAGTTGTGCTTGTTCATGTCTCTCCTCCCGGTCTTGGCTCGCGCCTGCGCGCTGGCAATGGTCGGTCGTGCCGTGTGCCCGCAGGGGGTGACGGGCGGGGCGAAAGGCCGAATGGTCGGGACTTGCGCCCCTGCCCGGTTGCGGCGACTTCCTTTTCGCCCGTCGTCTCGGCGGCCGTGATCCATGGCGCCGAGCAGAAGGACCTGCTCCTGGACCTGCTGCTGGCTTCTTATCGGACCCCGGAGTCCCCAGGATTAGCCTTGGCTACGCACTTTCCAAACGTAGTAGTTTTCTCCTGGCTCCCCGCGCACATACGGTGAGTGAACCCTCACCTTGCGCCCGCGCGGGCCAGCCCGGACTACCGCCCGTTCACGGCCTTGGCCTGCCGAGGCCGGACCGGCCCCTCCGGGACCAGCAGCCTGCGGTCCTCGCCAGCGCCAACCAGCAGATACTGGGCGGCCTCGCACACGTGCGAAAAGCGGTTCTTCTCCGGCGACTCGTCGTACCTGTCCTGGCCGGAGACAAGCAGCCGACGGTAGCGCCAGGCCCCGGCCATGCCCCGGATGAGCGTGGCGCAGCGCGGCGAAAGCGTGAGGCCTGGCTGGCCGTCGATATCGCGCGACAAGGCCGCGGCCATGGCCTCGCGCCGCAGCAGGGGATCGTTGGTGCTGGCGGGCCGGGCGGGCAGCCCGCCAGCGCGCAGGATGTCGTACGGGGTGCGCTCGTCCGTCTGGGCGCGGGCCATGCCCGCCGGGTCGCCCCAGATGACCGGCTTGAGACCCGGGTAGCGGGTGCGCAGCAGGTCGCGCAACAGCGCGGCGAAGCGCACCATGCCCATGTTCTCGGTCACCAGCTCGTCAAGGTAGCGCCAGCGCCCGTCCGCCAGGCGCTGGGCCAGGGCCGCGGCCGGGGTCAGGCCGAAGTCCAGGCCCACGAAAAGGGGCAGGCCGTGCACCGGGTCAAGGACAGTCTTGGCAACATGCCGGGCCTCGTCGAACTCCGGGTACACGGGCATCCCGTCCTGCACAAAGCCGTATCGGCCGCAGTAATAGACCCGCACGTGGCGCGGACTCTTGCCCGCCATGCGGCGCAGGTAGAAGTCCCCGGGCAGGTGCTCCAGGTTCTCGGCCCGGGGGTTGGGCCGAAACGCGCCGCCCGCCTCCACGAGCCCGCCGGGCTGGCGAAAGAAGTCCCAGCCCTCGGGCCGGGCCTCCTCGGCCAGACGGTGCCACCAGTGGTCCGTGTCCGGCGGATTGGTGTCCAGGATGACGCCCGCCCAGGAGCAGCCGCCCTCGCGCCCGGACGGAAAGCGCTCCACGCGGTCGCCCAGGGCCTCCACCAGAGACAGGGGCAGCTCGCGCGCCTCGTTGACCCAGGCCCCGGTGAGCTCAAGGGACAAGAGCTTCTTCACGTCCTGGGGCTTGTCCAGGGCGCGGAACAGCACCTCGGCCCGCAGGCGGGTGCCGTCCGCAAGGCCCAGGTCCAGGCGGTGGGTCATGTCCGTGAGCCCGAAGGGACCGAACTCGTCCTCCGGAAACCAGGACAGCCAGGTCTTGAGCGTGGTGTCCTTCAGCTCGCGGTAGGTGTTGCGCACCACGGCGAAACGCGTGCGGCGCAGGCCGTCGGCGTCCGGGGCCTGGGCCTGGGCCTTGGCCATCAGTTCCACGGAGCAGGCCGAGGACTTGCCGGAACCGACCGGCCCCATGAGGCCCCGGTACAGGGCGCGAGAGCCCATGAACCGGGCCACCGTGGGCGGGGCGACGTAACGGATGCGCAAGAAGGCGGCGGGTGTGGCGTTCATGGCCGCGAGTGTACCACGGGCCGCCGCCGCCGGACGAAACGACCCCGGATATGGCGGCGAAAAGGACGCGTTTGCCCGGTTGACAGGGTGTTGCGGCCAAGCGGGCCGCACGGCTCATGCGCGGCTGACAAGCGTCCGCGCTTGCGCTATGCTGCGGCGGCAAAGGAGGCCCTGCATGAGCACGGCTTTGAGACGAATCGCCATGAGCGTGCAGCCTTCGCTGCGCGGCCGCGTGTTCGTGCTCCTGGCGGGCCTCACCTTCTGCGCCTGCGCCGGAGCCACGGCCACCTACTGGCTGGCCCAGCACTACCTCTACGCCACGGACGTCCTGCGCCAGGTGAACCTGGGACAGCAGGTGGGCGCGCTGTCCCTGTCCGAGCAGCTCTCCGGCCTGGAGGCCGACGCCCTGGCCGCCCGCCAGGACCCCAAGCGGCGCTCGGACTTCATGGAACGCGAAGCCACCATCGCCACCTCGCTGTCGCGGGTGCGCGCCAGCGAACCCATGGAGGCCGGGCGCGAGCTTTTGGGCCGGTTGGACCAGAGCTTCCGGCTCCAGACCCTGGCCCTGCGCGAGCTCGTGGACAGCCAGCCCGGCGAGGGCGCGCGCCTGGCGGCCATTGCGGCGCAGCACCGGCTGGCCGCGCAGGAGGCCGCGCGCGAGCTGTTCAACCTGCACACCCGCGACGCCGATCTCGGGGTCTCGGCCATGCGCGCCCTGGCGCGCACCGCCACCACGGCCTCGCTGTTCGTCATCCCGGCCGGGGCGGTGCTTGGCATCCTGCTGGGCTGGGTGCTCCTGCGGCAGGTGCTGGGACCCATCCGCCAGCTGGCCCTGGGCGCGGCGCTGAGCTCCTCCCAGCAGGCGGTGCGCGCGGTGCGCGAACGCTCCCAGCAGAGCGACGGCGCGGCCAGGCAGCCCGGCCAGACGCCCGGCGCGGCGGCTGGGGCCTCGCCAGGCCAATCGCCAGGCCAAGCAATGGAACAATCCACAGGACAATCGGACGAAGTGCGCGCCGTGGGCGATCTGGTGGCCGGGCTGCTGCGCGACGTGGACCAGACCCAGGCTCTTTTGAAAGAATCGCGCGAGCACCTCATCCAGGCCGAAAAGCTGGCGCTCGTGGGCAAGCTGGCCGCTGGCGTGGCCCACAGCGTGCGCAACCCGCTCACCAGCGTCAAGATGCGCCTGTTCTCCCTTGAGCGCGGCCTGGACCTCTCCCCGGGCCAGCGCGAGGACTTCGAGGTCATCAGCGAGGAGATCCGCCACCTGGACACCATCGTGCGCAACTTCCTGGAGTTCTCCCGCCCGCCCAAGCCAAAGCTGCAGCACATGAGCCCCTCCGACGTGGTGGACATGACCCTCGTGCTCTTGAAGCACCGGCTGGAGACCTATGGCGTTGACGTGCGCCTGATGCGCGAGCAGCCCCTGCCCCCGGTGGACCTTGACCCGGAGCAGTTGAAGGAGGTGCTGGTCAACCTGGTGCTCAACGCCTGCGACGCCATGGGCGAGAACGGCCGCCTTGAGATTCTGGAGCACACCGGGTTCATGGACCCGCTCGGCCGGGTGGCCATCATCCAGCTCACGGACTCCGGCCCGGGCATCCCCCCGGACGTGGCCGAGAGCGTGTTCCAGCCCTTCTTCAGCACCAAGGAGGAAGGCACCGGCTTAGGGCTCGCCATCGCCAAGCGCATCATGGAGGAGCACGGCGGCTACATCCACCTGAAACCGTCGGACCGGGGCCAGGGCGCGTGCTTCATCCTGGTCCTGCCCATCCGGGAGCGGGTCTGGCTCAGATCCTGACCGGCTTCGCCGGAGCCAGTGATGCCGCAGCCACCTGAAATCTTCGGCGCCGACCGCGGGGAGAAGACATGGCCCAGATTCTGATTGTGGACGACGACGCCCAGCTGCGCCAGAGCTTCGGCAAGATCCTGGAGGGCGAGGGCTTCGAGGTGCGCGCCGCGCCCTCGGGCGAGGCCGGGGTGGAGGAGGTGTCCGCCGCGCCGCCGGATCTGGTGATCATGGACGTGCGCATGCCCGGCATGACCGGCATCCAGGCCATGCAGAAGATGCGCGCCGCCTGCCCGGGCCTGCCGGTGATCATCATGACCGCCTACGGCGGCACCGAGACGGCCATCGAGGCCACCAAGCTCGGGGCCTTCGACTACATTTTGAAGCCCTTCGACATCCCGGACATCCTGCGGCTCATCGGCCAGGGGCTGAACGCCGGGCGGCTGGCGCGGGCGCGCGTGGCCATCGCCCCGGAGGACCACCAGGACAGCCGGGAAGACGCCCTGGTGGGCCAGAGCCGCGCCATGCAGGAGGTCTTCAAGGCCATCGGCCGCGCCGCGCCCACAGACGCATTGGTGCTCATCCGCGGCGAATCCGGCACCGGCAAGGAGCTGGTGGCGCGGGCGCTCTGGCAGCACAGCGCGCGGGCCGACAAGCCCTTTATGGTCATCAACTGCGTGGCCATCCCCGAGACGTTGCTTGAGAGCGAGCTTTTCGGCTATGAAAAGGGCGCCTTCACCGGGGCGGGCTCGCGCCGCGTGGGCAAGATCGAGCAGGCCCAGCGCGGCACGGTGTTTCTGGACGAGATCGGCG
Source organism: Desulfovibrio sp. (assembly GCA_050251495.1). Classification (GTDB taxonomy): domain Bacteria; phylum Desulfobacterota; class Desulfovibrionia; order Desulfovibrionales; family Desulfovibrionaceae; genus Humidesulfovibrio. The sequence goes on from JBFWMQ010000016.1 coordinate 4,437, forward strand.
ACATGCCCATGAACGTGCAGGCCAAGATCCTGCGCCTGTTGCAGGAGAAGCAGATCGAGCGCCTGGGCGGCCGCGAGACCATTCCCGTGGACGTGCGCATCCTGGCCGCCACCAATCGCGACCTGGAGGCCGCCGTGGCCGAGGGCCGCCTGCGCGAGGACCTGTACTACCGCCTCAAGGTGGTCACCGTGACCCTGCCGCCCCTGCGCCAGCGCGAGGGCGACGTGCCCCGGCTGGCCAGCCACTTCCTGGCGCGGCTGTCGCGGGAGATGGACATGCAAAATCCTGGGCTCACGCCCGAGGCCCTGGACATGCTCTCGGCCCACCCCTGGCCGGGCAACGTGCGCGAGCTGGGCAACGCCCTGCAGAAGGCGCTCATCTTCTCGCGCGGCTGCCCCATCGGGCCGGAGGAGATGCGCCAGGCCATCGGCGGCGGCGGCTCAGCCGAAGGTTCAGCCGATGGCGCGGGCGGCGGCGGACGCGGGCGCGCGGACCCCCCGCAGACCGGCGGCGACGACCCCATGCGCGCCTTCATCCGCCGGGCGCTCATGGACCAGGCGGGCAACGCGGCCTTTGAGCACGTGCTGGACGCCGTGGCCAAGAACACCATCGCCGAGGCCCTGGAGCTGACCGGCGGCAACCGCACGCGCGCGGCCAAGCTGCTCGGCCTGTCGCGGCCCACGCTCATCGCCAAGATCGAGAAGTACGGGCTCAAGGTCACCACCCAGGTGCAGTAAGCCGGACCCCGGTTTGCGCCCTTGGACAGGCGCGGGCTTTGCGCGTAAGGATGCAGGCAATGGTTCTCACCGCAAGACAAGGCTAAACAACACACCATGACGCGCAACAAGCTGTTCCTCTATGCCCTGGGAGCCCTGCTGCTGGCGGGCGGGGGCTGGTATTACGCGGCCAAGACACGCGCCGCCGGGCAGACCAAGGTCCTGGCCACGGCCCGCGTGGAGAAGGGCACGGTCAGCCGCGTGCTGGAGGCCACCGGCATCATCAAGGCCCAGGTGGGCGCCAGCGTCAAGATCGGCGCGCGGGCCACGGGCACCATCTCCCGCGTGCACGTGCGCGTGGGCGACCGCGTCACCAAGGGCCAGGTGGTGGCCGAGATCGACGCGCGCGAGCTGCAGGCCCAGCGCGCCGAGGCCGCCGCCCGCGTCAAGCTGGCCGAAGCCAAGGCCCATTTCACCGGCCTCACCCTGCCCCGGCACGAGACCCTGACCAAACAGGGCCTGCAGGCCCAGAGCGTCCTGGACGAGACCCACCAGAACCACAAGATCGCCAAGGCCGAGGCCGCGGCGGCCAAGGCCGCGCTCAGCACCCTGGACGTGCGCATCTCCTACACCAAGATCGTCAGCCCCATCGACGGCGTGGTCTCCCAGGTCACGGCCCAGGAGGGCGAGACCATCGTGGCCGGTCTGCAGGTGGCCAATCTGGTCACCGTGCTCGACCCCACGCGGCTGGAGATGTGGATCTACGTGGACGAGACCGACGTGGGCCGCGTGAAGCGGGGCCTGCCCGTGGAGTTCCGCGTGGACTCCCAGCCGGACACGACCTTCAGCGGGGCCGTGGACCGCGTGTACCCGGAGCCGGAGATCCGCGACAACATCGTGTACTACAAGGCCCTCGTCACCGTGGACCGCGAGCAGGCGGCCAGCCTGCGGCCGGAGATGACCACCCAGTGCAGCATCGTGGTGGACACGCGCGAGGGCGTGCTGGCCGTGCCCAACCAGGCCCTCAAGTGGGTGGCGGGCAAGCAGACCGTGTTCGTGGTGGACAAGGCGCAGCCCGGCGGCGTGCGCCGCGTGGAGCCCAAGCTCGGCCTGCCCGGCCTGGAAAAGAGCGAAGTCCTTGAAGGCCTGAGCGAGGGCGACGAGGTGGCCACGCAGATCGTGCTGGCCGGACAGGAGAAGCCCGCCGAGGCCAAGAAGAACGGGGACAAGAACGGGGACAGGAACGCCGCCAACGGCAAGAAGGGGAGCTGATGGCCGCGTCTCCGGCTTCCGGCCTCGCGCCAAGCATCGCGCCAGCCGTCGAACCGGGCGAGCCGGTGGTGGAGCTTACCGGCATCCGCAAGGTCTTTCGCCAGGTGCTGGCCCCGGAGGCCCGGCCAAACCTCTTCGCCCGCCTGTTCCGGCGCGGCCCTGCCGCCGCCGACGCGGCCTGCCCCAAAGACGTGGAGGGCGATTGCGCCGAGGGAGGCGTGGAGGTGCTCTCCGGCATCGACCTGACCATCCGCGCGGGCGAGTTCGTGGCCCTGCAGGGCACCTCCGGCTCGGGCAAGAGCACGCTGCTGCACCTCATGGGCCTGCTGGACTCGCCCAGCGGCGGCACCTACCGCCTGCTCGGGCGCGATGTCTCCGGCCTGCCCGACGACGAGCTGTCGCACATCCGCAACACGGTGCTCGGCTTCGTGTTCCAGAGCTTCTACCTGGTGCCCTACGCCACGGCCCTGGAGAACGTCATGCTGCCCGGCATGTACTCCGAGCTTTCGCAGGCCGAGCTGCGCGCGCGCGGCCTGGAGCTGCTGGACCGGGTGGGGCTTGCCGACCGCGTGAACTTCAAGCCCGCCAACCTCTCCGGCGGGCAGCAGCAGCGCGTGGCCATGGCCCGCGCCCTGCTCAACCGCCCCCGGCTCATCCTGGCCGACGAGCCCACGGGACAGCTGGACAGCGCCACCAGCGCGGAAATCATGCGCCTGTTCGCCCAGGTGAACCAGACCGGCACCAGCATCGTGCTGGTGACCCACGACGAGGCCGTGGCCGCCCAGGCCAAGCGCATCATCCGCATCGCGGACGGGCGCATCGTGGAAGACCGAAATGAAAAGCCGGAATGACGCCGCCCCGGCTGGCGACCTTGCTGCGCCAAGCCTCTGAGCCCGTCAGCCATGCCCCAGCATCCGGCGGCAACGCCCCAAACGCGCACGCGCACGCCATGACACCGCAACAGACTCCAACAACGCAGCCAGCCGCAACGCCCCCAGCCGCAACGCGGCCAGCCGAGGCCGGGCGCGTCCTGCTCCGCTTCGACCACCCGGAACCGCCCCGGCCGGCCCAGGCCAGCCGTCCAGCCATCATGCCCGTGTTCCTGCCCTTTGCCGGGTGCCCGCAGCGCTGCATCTTCTGCGACCAGAGCGCCCAGACCGGGCAGGCCCCGGAACCCCTGGAACGCATTTTCGACCATCTGCATGCGCTGCTTGCCAAAACAGCCGACGCCGCCCCCCAGGAGCTGGCCTTCTACGGCGGCACCTTCACCGCCCTGCCCGCGCCCTGGCCGCAGCGCTTCCTCGGGCTGGCCGGGCGCTTCCTGGCCTCGGGGCGGCTCTCCCGCGTTCGCTGCTCCACCCGGCCCGACGCCGTGGACCCGGCCCAGTTGGCCGAGCTCAAGGCCCTGGGCCTGTCCCTGGTGGAGCTTGGCGTGCAGAGCTTCGACGATGCGGCGCTGGCCGCCAGCAGGCGCGGCTACGACGGCCAGACCGCGCGCCGGGCCTGCGCCACCGTGCGCGAGGCCGGACTGGGCCTGGGCATCCAGCTCATGCCCGGCCTGCCTGGGCACAGCCCGCACGCCTTCCAGGCCGACATCGCCCAGGCCGCGGCCTGTGCGCCGGAGCTGGCGCGCCTGTACCCCTGCCTGGTGCTGGCGGACACGCCCCTGGCGGCCGCCTGGCGGGCCGGGGCCTATGCGCCCTGGACCCTGGACGCCACGGTGGACGCCCTGGGCCACGCGCTGCTGACCCTCTGGGACGCGGGCGTGCCGGCCGCGCGCATCGGGCTGGCGGAGCAGGAGGGGCTGGACGTTCTGGCCGGGCCGCGCCACCCGGCCCTGGGGCAGCTGGCGCGCAGCCGGGCGCTCTTGCTCCACGTGCGCCAGCGGCTTGACGAGCTGCCGGGCACGGAACGTGCCCTGGCGCGCCTGCTCTTCCTGCCGCGCCGCCTGCAGGGCGAGGCCCTGGGCCAGAACAACGCCCTGGCGCGGGACTACGCCGCCCTGGGCCTGGCCGTGCGCTTCTGGGACCAGGCCGGGCTGGCCCTGTGCGCGGACGGGTGAGCCGACCCCCCAAACCGGGGTCCGCTGCCGCGCAGGGCTTTGCTCCTGCGGGGAAATCTGATAGGCAGGGGCAGTTTTTTCAAGGGGAACCCATGAAAGCCAAGCAATATTTCGAGGATGCCCTGCGGGCCGCGTTGACCCGCATGGAGCTGCCCTGGCCCGAGAAGCTGCTCATCGAGCCGCCGCGCGACCGCAAATTCGGCGACTATTCCGCCAACGCGGCCCTGCTGCTGGCCGGGCCCGCCAAGCAGAAGCCCCGCGATCTGGCCGAGGCCATCGCGGCCGACCTGCGCGCCAACGACGCCTCCAGCCAGTTCGAGCGCATCGAGGTGGCCGGGCCGGGCTTCCTGAACGTCACCTTTGCGCCCGGCTTCTGGCGCACCATCCTTTCCGACGTGAGCGCCGCCGGGCCGGCCTATGGCGCAAGCGACCTGGGGCGCGGGCAGAAGGTGCAGGTGGAGTACGTGTCCGCCAATCCCACCGGACCGCTGCACATCGGGCACGGGCGCGGCGCGGCCCTGGGCGACAGCCTGGCGCGTTTGCTGAAAAAGACCGGGCACGAGGTGTCCTGCGAGTACTACATCAACGACGCGGGGCGGCAGATGCGCATCCTGGGCGACTCGGTGTGGCTGCGCCTGCGCCAGCTGGCCGGGCAGGACGTGCCGGACCTGGACGACTTTTATCGCGGCGACTACATCAAGGACATCGCCGCGCGCGTGCACGCCCAGTACCCGGACATCCTGACCCTGCCCGAGGCCCAGGCCATCGACATCTGCTTCCGCGAGGCCGTGGACGAGATCCTGGCGGGCATCAAGCAGGACCTGGCGGACTTCCGCGTGGGGCACGACGTCTGGTTCTCCGAAAAGAGCCTGGTGGACGCCGGGCGTATCGACGAGGCCTTTGCCGACCTCTCGGCGCGCGGCCTGGCCTTTGAGCAGGACGGCGCGTTCTGGTTCAAGACCACCGAGTTCGGCGACGACAAGGACCGCGTGCTCAGGAAGTCCACGGGCGAACTGACCTATTTCGCCTCGGACATCGCCTACCACCACGACAAGTTCAAGCGCGGCTTTGACCGGCTCATCGACATCTGGGGGGCCGACCACCACGGCTATGTGCCGCGCATGCAGGGCGCTGTTGCGGCCCTTGGACGCAAGGGCGCGCTCACCGTCATCCTGGTGCAGCTGGTGAGCCTGCTCAAGGACGGCGAGCAGGTGGCCATGAGCACGCGCGCGGGCAAGTTCGAGACCCTGGCCGACGTGGTGGCCTACGTCGGGGCCGACGCGGCCCGCTTCCTGTTCCTCTCGCGCAAGAGCGACTCGCCGCTCGAGTTCGACCTGGAGCTGGTGCGCAGAAAGAGCATGGACAACCCCGTGTACTACGTGCAGTACGCCCACGCCCGCGTGCACTCCATGCTGGCCAAGGCGCGCGAGGCGGGCATCAATCCGGCCCTGCCCGGCGCGGCCTGCCTGGAGCACCTGAACACGCCGGAGGACATGCTGCTCTGCCGCCTCATGGAACGCTTCCCGGACATGGTGGCGGCCGCGGCCGAGAACCTCGCCCCGCACACGGTGAGCGGGTATCTCTCGGAGCTGGCGGCAGCCCTGCACAAGTATTACACGCAGCACCACGTGCTCTCCGCAGGGGCCGAGGTCGCCTCGGCGCGGCTCTTCCTGCTGTCCTGCGTGGCCACCACACTGGCCGCCGGGCTGGACCTGCTCGGCGTGAGCGCGCCGGAGCGCATGGACCAGGTGAGCACGGAACCCGAACAGCCCGGCTCCTGAAGGCGCGCAGAGCGCTTGAGCTGTTGATATTCCCAAGGAGTCCCGCAGGATGAACGCGCCCATCAGGCTCAAAGACCCCAGCGTCTCGAGCAGACAGTATACCTTCAGCCTGGGCTTCGGCGGCATGGCCGCCCTGGTCACCGTGCTCACCCTGGCGCTGTGCCTGTTCTTCGTCCTCGGGGTGCTGGTGGGACGCGGCCACAGGCCGGAGACCGCCGTGCCCGTGGTGGCGGGCATCATGCCCAAGGAGCCGCTGTCGAGCCCGGCTCCCGCGCCGGAGGTGCTCAAGGCCGAGGAGCTGGACTACAGCGAACAGCTGGGCAAGCGGCACGAAGGCCCGGCGCCCTCGCGCTCCATTGATTCCGTGGAGCACAGGCCCAGGGAAAAGAAGGCCGACACGAAGGAAGAGCAGAAGCCCGCCGCGTCCAAAACGCCGGACAAGCCCGCCCAGAAGCAGGCTGACAAGAAATCCGCGGAAGCGAAGCCCGCTGAAGCGAAAGCCGCGGAGAAGAAGGCCGAGCAGAAGCCTGATCCCGACACCCAGCGCTATGATTACGCCTATCAGGCCGCCACCTTCCCCGACGCCGATTCGGCCAAGGCCTACCTCAAGCGCGTGAAGAACCTGGGCCTCAAGGGCGACATCGAGTCCGGCGCCACCGACGGCAAGCCCTGGCACCGCGTGGTGGTGTTCTTCCAGGGCACGCCCACCGACACCCGGGTCCTGAAGGAAAAGCTCGCCAGCATAGGCGCGCAGAAGCTGGTCATGCGCTCCAAGACCCCGGCCGACTAGTTTTCCACCACCCCGAACGCGGTTTGAGGCGGCCCGGATGTTCGTCGTCCGGGCCGCCTCTGCGTGAGGAGGGAGGGCTGTGGGCTGTGGAGCGGAGTGTGGCGGGGAAAAGTCAGGTCACGCGGGCGGCTGGCCGGCCGCGGCCAAATCCAGGCACACCGCCGGCCGGGGGCCGGGGCTGGCCGCGGAACGGAGGCAGGGCTCGGCCGCGGCGGTCCGCAGCAGCCCCTCAAGCGCATCGCGCAGGGACAGCAGATCGCGCACCACGCAGGGATCAAAGTGCGTGCCCGCGCCGCGCGCAATCTCCTCCACCGCCTCCTGCAAGGACATGCTCGCGCGGTAGGGCCGCTCCTCGGTCATGGCGGACAGGGCGTCGGCCACGGCCACGATGCGCGCTCCAAGCGGGATGCCGTTGCCGCGCAGGCCGTACGGATAGCCCGAGCCGTCAAAACGCTCATGGTGCGCCAGCACCATCTCGCACACGCCCGGCCTGCCGCAAAACGCCTTCACGGGCCGCAGGATGTCCGCCCCCAGCTTGGGATGCAGCCGCATTATCTCCCATTCGGCGGACGTCAGCGGGCCGGGCTTGAGCAGGATGGAGTCCGGGATGCCGATCTTGCCCACGTCGTGCAGGTGCCCGGCCATGTGCACCATGTCGGCCTGGCGAGCGGTCAGGCCATGCTGCCTGGCCAGCAGGCTGGCCACGTCCGCCACGGCCGAGGAATGCTGGAACAGGCGGCGGTCGCGGGCATCCACGGCCCGGCCCAGGCTTTCGGCCAGCTCGTGGGCGGTGCCGGTGGCGCAGGCCCCGAACCCGCCGCACTCTCCAGGGCAGCGGCAGGCGCTCCCGGCTTTCCCGTCTGGTCCGGCGGCAGGCGCTGTCCCTGCGCCAGGGCTTTCCATGAACATGTGGGCTCTCCTGCTTCGCGGTTTGATCCGGCGCACCCGCCGGGCGGCATCGGCGCGCAGCCCTCTTATGGACAAAATGAAAATGAATGTCAACCTCAATATGTGCGTTCACCATCCAGGCGGCGCGTATTGCAAGGCGCCCCTTGCGGGTGCGGACTCACCCGCCGCCAGAAGGCGGCGAGGCTCGCCACAATGGACTGGAGCCGCCCAGGACGCGAAAAAGCCCCGCCAGAAGCTTCTGGCGGGGCTTTTTCGTACGCTCGGGAATCTTCCGTTATGCGGCGCTGCTCTGCCCTCGCGTGCGTCACTCCCCTGCGTGTTCGGCCCCAAGCTCGTCGATCCAGCGGGCCAGCGGCTCCTCCACCAACCGGCGCAGCTCGGCCAGGCGCTGGGCGCTCTCGGCCTCGAAGCGCAGCACAAGCGCGGGCTGGGTGTTGGAGGCCCGCACCAGCGCCCAGCCGTCCGGGAACACCAGCCGCGCCCCGTCGTCGCCCTCCAGGGTGTAGGACTTGGCGAACTCCGCGCGGGCGCGGTCGGCCACGGCGAACTTGATGTGTTCCGGACAGTCCACGCGCAGCTCCGGGGTCACGAAGGTGGCGGGCCAGTCCTCCAGCAGCCGCGAGGCGGGCCGGTCCGAGCGCGAGAGGATCTCCACCAGGCGCAGCGCCGCATAGGGCGCGTCGTCAAAGCCGTAGTAGCGGTCCGCGAAAAACATGTGCCCGCTCATCTCTCCGGCCAGGGCGGCGTTCTCCGAGAGCAGGCGGTCCTTTATGAGCGAATGCCCGGTGGCGGACATGATGGGCCGGCCGCCGTGCCGGGCGATGTCCTGGAACAGCAAATGCGAGCACTTCACGTCGCCGATGATGGCCGCGCCGGGCTTCTCCCCCAGCACCTGCCGGGCGAACACCGCCAGCAGCCGGTCGCCGTGGATCACCCGCGCCTTCTCGTCCACCACGCCGATGCGGTCGCCGTCGCCGTCCAGGCCGATGCCCAGCTCCGCGCCGGTTTGAAGCACCGTGGCCTTGAGCGCGCCCAGGTTCTTCTCCTCCACCGGGTCGGGGTGATGGTTGGGGAAGCGGCCATCGGGCTCGCAGAACAGCTCCACCACCTTGGCCCCGGCCCGGGCCAGCAGGTCGCGGGCCACAAGGCCGGCCGCGCCGTTGCCGCCGTCCAGCACCACCTTCACCGGGCGCTCCAGGCGCACCAGGGCGGAAAGGGTTTCCAGGTAGGCCGGGACGATGTCGTGAAAGCAGGCCAGTCCGGCGCCCGAGGGCGCAGCGCCCGCGCCCGGCTCCATGAGCGCGGCGAGCTTCTGTATCTCGCCGGAATGGATGGTGCTTCTGCCCGCCCAGACCTTGAAGCCGTTGTACTCGGACGGGTTGTGGCTGGCGGTGATCATGACTCCGGCCTGGTAGCCCAGGTGGCGGATGGCGAAATAGCACACCGGGGTGGGCACCATGTCGAGGAACAGCACGTCCACGCCCGTGGAGGCCAGGCCGCGCACCAGACGCCGCTGGAACTCCGGGGAGGTCAGGCGGCAGTCGTGGCCGACCACGGCCCGCGCGTGGCCCAGGGAAAGGAAATACGCGCCGCAGGCCTGGCCCAGGCGCTCCACCCAGTCGGCGTCGAAATCCCTGCCGACAATGCCACGAATATCATACGCGCGGAATATGCGTGAGGCGTTGCTCGTCATCATTGCTGCTCGCAGGTCCAGAGATGGTGGCCAAAGGGCAATCTTTGCCGCTGCTTGCCGGTGAAGCCAAGCCGGTAATGGTAGCTATCACAACCGTGCACGGCTGGGAAGACCACCCTGCGCAAGGCGCTCTGTGTGCGATGCGTGCCATGCACTAAGACACAGTACGTTGCGCCGAGCCATCAAACAATCGTTCGGCATCAATTCCAGGTACTGCATACCGATTCTACTTAATTTTCATGAGCGCATATTGACAGACTTGGCGTGTGCTATATCATGCATACAAGTCAAATGCATGTTTCGTGTTGATTGACGACCCCGTACACCTCATTGCGGACCCACGCGACACCTCACGGGGCCATACTGTGTTAGCGCTTGACGGAAGCAATTCACAGCAACTATAGTAACGTCGTCAGAAGTGTGTCCCAATGGCACACATAGAGAGACCTTATCGCGTTTTCCCGATACAGGAAGACAAATATGGAGGAATACAGTGGCAAAACTGAAGAAAAAGTGCGACGAGCGCCTGGAACGCTGGTTCGAGGAGGCGATGGAGCGCATAAAAAAGGCCACTGGAGCCAGGACCCAGGTGCAGTTGGCAGAGGTGTTGGAGGTGCGGCAGTCAAGCATCTCTGATGCAAAGCGCCGTTGCTCAGTGCCCTCGGACTGGTTCCTCAAGCTCTATCGCAGCCACGGGCTCAACCCCAACTGGTTGTCCGACGGGCAGGAGCCTGTGTACCTGAACGCCAGCCGTGGCTCGGTTTCCGCGGAAAACCTGCTGCGGGAGACGCCCGCCACCTATGGCCGCACCAACGCCCGGGGCCGCGTGGTCCAGGTCTCCACCATGGCGGGCGACAGCGCAAACCCCAAGGTTTGGGCCCCGCAGGCCATAGAGGACCTGTCCATCCCCGAATCCTTCCACCGGCCAGAGTTGACCGTGGTGCGCGTGGATTCCGCGGGCATGGAGCCGCTCATCCAGCGCGGAGCCTTTGTGGGAATCGACACCGCCCAGCGCCAGCATCCCGATGGCGAACTGTGCGCGGTGCACTTCCCCCACCAGGGTCTGCTCATCAGGCGCGTGTATTACCAGGACGGCCAGTTCGTCCTGCGCGCCGAGGACAAGGAGCACGCCGACCAGCACGTCGCCGCCGCCGAGATGGCGGAACGCACCTTGGGCCGCGTGGTCTGGGTCATCCAGAACCTCGGTTCCCTGGGTTAGCTTCCGCGCGACCGCGACAGCCCCCCGCCCCCAGGCGAAGGGGGCTTTTTTGCACCCCGAACCGGGGCGGAACGGGCAACGGTTTCGCGGTGGCCACACAGTGAACAGGGCAACAGGGCCAGAGTCGCGCATGAAGCGACTCTGGCCCTGTTGCCCTGTTGCGCGCCAAGAAATCCCCGCTTCGGCCAGACGTCCGGCCTAGCCCAGCAAACCGCCCGGCCGTTGCGGGCCCAGGGCCTGATACACCCGGCCCATGTCCAGGTGCTGGCGCAGGGCCTTGGCCAGCCGCTCCAGGGCGGGCTCCAGGCCGAAGCGCGTCTGCGCCGCGCCCAGGGGCGCGAGCCCCTTGCGGCTGCGCAAGGCGTCCAGGAACTGGCGCCGGAACCCGTCCTCGTCAAACACGCCATGCACATAGGTTCCCCACACGCGGGGGAATCCGAAGGCATCGCGCTCCAAGAGCCCGTATGCCAGGGCGCGGCCAGCGGCCTCGGTGAACAGCGGACCGGCGGCGTGCCCCTGCCCGCCCGCGTCAAGCGCGGTCTCGCCGTGGTGGATCTCATAGCCGCTGATGGCATAGCCGGAACCCGGATGGCCGGAAGCCTGATGCCGCACGCTCACCCGGGTGAGCGTCTTGTCGCGCTTGAGCTCGGTGGCGAGGGACAGCAGGCCGAAGCCCTCGGCCGACTTCTGCCCGGATTCCAGGCCCAGGGGGTCGTCAACGCGCAGACCCAGCATCTGCAGTCCAGCGCAGATGCCGATGACGCTGGAGTTCGGCGGCAGGGCGCGCAGGGCTGCGGCAAAGCCCGCCCCGCGCAGGGCGCGCAGGTCGTCGAGGGTGTTCTTGCTGCCGGGCAGGATGACCGCGTCCGGAGCGCCCAGGTCGCGCGCGTCGCGCACCAGGCGCAGGCGCACGTCCGGTTCCGCCGCCAGCGGGTCCAGGTCGTTGAAGTTCGCGATGCGGTCCGGAACCACAACGGCGATATCAAGTGTTACCGGGTGCTTGCCTTCCCGGTCCGCAACCGCGTTGCCCAGGCCCACGGAGTCCTCCTCGGGCAGGGCCCCGCCGGAAAGATCCGGCAGCCAGGGGATGACGCCAAGCACCGGGCGGCCCGTGCGGCGATACAAAAAGTCCAGGGCCGGGCCAAGAATGCTGGCGTCGCCCCGGAACTTGTTCAGCACATGGCCCACCACCAGCGCGCGCTCCGCCTCGTCCAGGATGTCGAAGGTGCCGGACAGCGCGGCGAACACCCCGCCCCGGTCGATGTCGCCCACGAGCAGCACCTTGGCCTCGGCGTAGCGGGCCATCTTCATGTTCACGATGTCCTGGTCCTTGAGGTTGACCTCGGCGGGTGAGCCCGCCCCTTCCAGCACCATGACCTGATGCTCGGCGGACAAGGAGTCGTAGGCGCTGGTCACCGCCGCCCAGGCCTGCGGCTTGAAGGCGTGGTACTCCCGCACGTTCATGACGCCCACCGGGCGGCCATGCAGCAGCACCTGGGAGCCGGTGTCGCCGGTGGGCTTGAGCAGCACGGGATTCATGCGCGGGTCGGGGGTCAGGCGGCAGGCCTGGGCCTGGGTGGCCTGGGCGCGGCCGATCTCGCGCGCCCCGTCGCCGGTGTCCGGGGTCACGGCGGAATTGTTGGACATGTTCTGGGCCTTGAAGGGCGCCACGTCGAAGCCGTCCTCGAGCAGGATGCGGCAGATGCCCGCGGCCAGCACGCTCTTGCCCGCGTTTGAACAGGTGCCCTGGATCATCAGCGCCGGGGTCCTTCGGACCTTCAGAGGGGGCTGTGCCTTGACTATGCCCGAGAAGCGGGCCAGCGCGTCCACCAGCCGGTCGTTTTCGGTCCTGGTGCGCACGGCGATGCGGAAGTAGCTGTCGTCCAGGCCCTCGAAGTTGTTGCACAGGCGGATGGCCAGGCCCTCGGACAGCAGGCGCTCGAACAGCGGCTGCGCGCTCATGCCCACGCGGTCCAGGCGGCAGAGCAGGAAGTTGGCTGAGCCAGGGAACACGCGCAGGCCGGGAATCTCGCGCAATTCGCCCGTCAGCGCCTCGCGCAAGGAGGCCACCTCGGCGATGCTGCGGCTGCGGTAGCCCAGGTCGCGCAGGCAGCGCGCCCCGACCTTTTGCGCCAGCGTGCCCACGTTCCAGGCGGGCAGGTGGCGGCGCAGCCTCTGGGCGTTCTCCGGCGCGGCGAAGCACAGGCCCAGGCGCAGGCCGGGCACGGCGTAGAACTTGGTCATGGACACGAGCACGATGACGTTGTCCGGCCGCTGGCGCACCAGCCGCCCGGCCCCGCCAGCGGCCTCGTCGTCGATGCCCGGCACGAAGTCCGCGAAGCTCTCGTCCACAACGAACAGGCTCTGCGGAAAGGCCCGGGCCAGGTCGCGCACATGGCGCGCCGGAACGCACGCCCCGGTGGGGTTGCCCGGACTGGTGAGCAGCACCAGCGCGGGCCGGTCCAGACGGGCCGCAAGGGCCTCCAGGTCGGGCGCAAAGCCCTTTTGCGCGGTGCAGACGAGGCTCTCCACCTCCAGGCCCGCCAGGCGGCAGCAACGGTCCTGATCCACATAGGCGGGCACGGGGATGAGCGCGCGGCCAAGCCCCTGGCGCGCGGCCAAGCCGCAAATGGCGGGCAGAAGCTCCGAGGCCCCGTTCCCGGCCACGGCCTGGGTGGGCCAGACCTTGTACAGCTCGCAGGCGGCCAGGGTCAGGTCCCCGGCCTCGGGGTCCGGGTAGTGCGGCACCTGGGAAAGGGCGTCGGAAACGGCTTCGGGCAGCCAGGGCGGCGGACCCAGCGGGTTGATGTTGGCCGAGAAGTCGACCATGTCCTCGGGCCGCACGCCCGCGCGCTCGGCCAGCTTCCAGATGTTGCCGCCGTGTGCGTAGCGGTCGGCCTCGTGCAGCCGCCCGGCCGGGGAACCGGTGGAAACGCCGGGAAACTGGCTCAGGCCGCCCAGCAGGTTCTGGCGCATGGGGCGCTCCTTGGCGATGAGGTGGAGGGGGCTCGCATCTGCAATGCTGTAGCCCCATTGCCCTTTCAGGGCAAGCCGGTCGGCTTCGGCGGACAGGTTGTGCGCCCAAAAGGCGCAGCGCTACTTGGCGCTTACCCGCCGGCGCGGCACATTGGAACTCCCGGCGTTCTTCATCACGCTTTCCAGGGTCGCGTCGCCGGGGCGCGGCTGGGCCACGGCAGGGCCTTCATTGTGCTGGCCCAGCCCGGCGAGCCGGGCGGCGATGACCTCGGGATTGGGGTAGGTGTCGCGCAGCGAGAGCAGCAGCTCGCGCGCCTTGGGCAGATTGCGCTCGGCCTCGTAGACATCGGCCAGGAGGTAGGTGCTCATGACCTTCAGGTCCTCCGGAGCCTTCTCCATTCCCAGGATCTCCTCAAGGATGGTCTTGGCCTTGGCCCAGTTCCAGGACATGCAGTGGGTCTGCGCAAGCTCGTACATGGCCCGGGCCTTCACCTCCACGTCCCGGGCCTGCCCGATGCTCGTGGTCAGCAGGTCCACGGCGATGTCGGCCCGGCCCAGGGCGCGGTCGGCCACGGCCATGCGCATCTGCACCTGCACCACCTTGTCGGTGTCGCCGTCAGCGGTATCCAGGCAGCGCCCCCAGGTATCGATGGCCTTCTGGCGCTGGCCGCGCTGCTCGTACAGTTCGCCCAGGCGGAACAACAGCGGCCAGTTCTCCTTGGGCCGCGCGCCATATTCCAGCGTGGCGGTCTCAAGCAGGCTCACGGCCTTGTCCGGATCGCCCTTGACGCCAGCGCAGATCTCCACCAGCCGCGTCCAGGCCTCCAGCCTGTGCTTGCCTTGCGGGTCTGTCTGCAGATAGCGCTCGTAGGCGGTTTCGGCCTCAAGGAAATAGCCGCTGGAGTAGGCTTCCCTGGCGATGGACAGGTCCAGCGCGGACCCCGAGGGCGCGCCCCGGTCGCAGGCCGCCAGACAGAACACGGCGGCCAGGACCAGGGCGCGGATGATTATGCGTGTGCGAGGCGCGGCCATGGGCTTATTCCTCGGCAGGCTGCTCTCCCTCCAGGCCGTCGATGACGTCCAGGCCGTCCACGGGGTCGAGGCCCTGGCGCTGCACCAGGTCGAACCCGGCAACGACGCCGCCCTCGCCCAGGTTCACCAGGCGCACGCCCTGGGTGGCGCGGCCAAGGTTCAGGCTCACCTGGGAAACGGGGAAGCGCACGATCTTGTTGGCGCTGGAGAGCACCACCATCTGGTCGGTCTCGGCCACCATGACGGCGCCCACGACCTTGCCGGTCTTCTCGGTCACGCGCATGTTGATGATGCCCATGCCGGAGCGCGACTGCGCGCGGTACTGGTCGAGCGGGGTGCGCTTGCCGTAGCCGAACTCGCTCACGGTCAGGATCTGCTCGCGGTCCGGGTCGCCGGTGACCACCCCGGCCACGACGCGGTCCTTGCCGCGCAGGGCGATGCCCTTCACGCCCTCGGTGGCGCGCCCGGTGGGCCGGACCTCGCTGATGGCGAAGCGGATGGCGGTGCCCTGCTCGGTGATGAGCACCATCTCCGAGTCGTTCTGCACGCCGCAGACCATCATCAGCTCGTCTTCCGGCTTGAGGGACACGGCGCGGATGCCCGTGCTGCGGCTGTTGGCGTACAGCGCGGCGCTGGTGCGCTTGACCATGCCCCGGCGGGTGATGAACAGGAACTGCCGGTCCTCGGCGAACTCCCGCAGGGTCAGCGCCGTTGCGATGTTCTCGTCCTTCTCCAGGGGCACCAGGTTGGCGATGTGCGCGCCCTTGGCGTAGCGTCCGGCCTCGGGCACCTGGTGGGCCTTGAGCTGGTACATGCGGCCCTGGTTGGTGAACAGGAGCAGGTACTGGTGGTTGCTGGTGAGCATGAAGGTGTGCACGAAGTCGCCGTCGCTGGTGGACACGCCCGCGATGCCCTTGCCGCCGCGCCGCTGCTGCTGGTAGTGCGAGAGGCTGGTGCGCTTGATGTAGCCCCGGCGCGACAGGGTGATGACCGCCTCGTCGTCGGGGATCAGGTCCTCGATGGCGATGTCCGTGGCTTCCTCGGCCACGATCTGGGTCTTGCGCGGCGTGGCGTAGTCGTCGCGCACCTGGATCAGCTCGTCGCGGATGACGCCCTTGAGCACGGCCTCGTCGGCCAGGATGCTCTTGAGGTAGGCGATGAGCTTCAAGAGCTCCTCGTACTCGGCGATGAGCTTGTCGCGCTCCATGTTGGTGAGGCGCTGCAACCGCATGTCCAGGATGGCCTGGGACTGGATGTCCGACAGGTCGAAGCGCTCCATGAGGCCGGCCTTGGCCTCCAGCGCGTTCTTGCTGGCGCGGATGAGCGCGACCACCTCGTCGATGTTGTCGATGGCGATCTTGAGGCCTTCCAGGATGTGGGCGCGCGCCTCGCTCTTGTCCAGGTCGAAGCGCGTGCGGCGGATGACGACCTCGCGCCGGTGCTCCAGGAAGTAGGCCAGGATGTGCTTCAGGTTGAGCAGCATGGGCCGGTTGCCCACAACGGCCATCATGTTGATGCCGAAGCTGGTCTCAAGCGGCGTGAACTTGTACAGCGCGTTGATGACGATGTCGGCGATGGCGCCGCGCTTGAGCTCCAGCACGATGCGGATGCCCTTGCGGTCGGACTCGTCGCGCAGGTCGACCACGCCATCGATCTTCTTGTCGTTCACCAGCGCGGCGATCTTCTCCACCAGGCTGGACTTGTTCAGCGCGAACGGAATCTCCGAGATGACGACGTTTTCCTTGCCGCCCTTCTTGGCCTCCTCGACGCTGACCACGCCGCGCATCTTGATGCTGCCGCGCCCGGTCAGGTAGGCGTCGGCCAGGCCGCGACCCGAATAGACCATGCCGCCCGTGGGGAAGTCCGGGCCCTTGATCAGGGGCAACAATTCGCGCGCCGTGCAGTTGGGATTGTCCAGCACGTGGAGGCAGCCCTCGATGAGCTCGCCCAGGTTGTGGGGCGGGATGTTCGTGGCCATGCCCACGGCGATGCCCGAGCTGCCGTTCAAGAGCAGGTTGGGCACCTTGGACGGGAGCACGCTCGGCTCCTCAAGGGTGTTGTCGTAGTTGGCCCGGAAATCGACGGTCTTCTTCTCGATGTCGGCCAGAAGTTCGCTGGCCAGCTTGGCCATGCGCACTTCGGTGTAACGCATTGCCGCCGCCGCGTCGCCGTCGATGGAGCCGAAGTTGCCCTGCCCGTCGACGAGGGGGTCGCGCATGGAGAATTCCTGCGCCATGCGCACCAGGGCGTCGTACACCGCCGTGTCGCCGTGCGGGTGGTACATACCGATGACGTTACCGACAACGCGCGCGGATTTCTTGTAGGCGCGGTTGTAGGCGTTGCCCAGCTCGTGCATGGCGTACAGGATGCGCCGGTGCACGGGTTTGAGGCCGTCGCGCACGTCCGGGATGGCGCGGCCCACGATGACCGAGAGCGAGTACTCCAGATAGGACTTCTGCATCTCGCGTTCAATGGTGACGTTATTACTCACGTATATCCTCCGTATGTGGCGGGCCGGGTGGCGCCGGGGGCAGAGGCTTCGCCTCTTCCCCCAGACCCCCTACTCCACCAGGGGGCCTGAGGCCCCCTGGACTCCCCAAAGGAAAATCCAGGCAAGGGCTTCAGACATATCTACAACAATCTCCAATACTATGGGATTCCAAAGGGACGAGTCCCTTTGGCCGGGGTTTGGGGGCAGCGCCCCCAATATTCCCTAAATATCCAGGTCTTCCACGGTCATGGCGTTGCGCTCGATGAACTCGCGGCGCGGGGCCACGGAGTCGCCCATGAGCTCGCCGAAGATGCGGTCGGCCTCTTCGGCATCATCGATCCTGACCTGCAGCAGGGTGCGCTTGTCCGGGTCCATTGTGGTTTCCCAGAGCTGCTCCGGGTTCATTTCGCCCAGACCCTTGTAGCGCTGCACGGTGTAGCCCCGGTTGGCCTCGTCGAGCACGGCGGCGAGCAGGTTGAAGAACCCGCTGGCCTTTATCTCCCCGCCCTCGCCCTTGACGATGACGAAGTCCTCGCCGCCGCAGTCGGTCAGCAGACTCTGCAATGTCTCCTGCGCCTTGCGGAAGGTCTTGGAGGCGAAGAACTCCACGCCCAGGCGCGTGCGGTGCCCGTTGACGTTGGTGAAGACCACGAACACGCGGCGCTCGTTCTCATCCTCCTGCACGTCGAGCGCGGCCTTGTAGCCAAGGGCCAGCACCGGGGCCACAAGCTCCTCAAGGCTGCGCAGGGGCGCATCCGAAACCGGCGCGGGCGCCAGCGGGGCCACGGCCACAGGGGGCAGGGGCTCGCCGTTCTCGTCCACTCCGCCGGGCTCCAGCATGGGCTGCGGAGGCAGGGCCGCCAGGGCAACGGCGGTGAAGTCCTGCGGCGTGGGCTTTTCGGCCCGGGCCAGGCCCAGGAACAGCGACTCCTCGATGCCCATGTGCTGGGCCTCGCGCACGCGGTCCTTCACGTTGCGGATGGCGTCGAGCAGCTTGCGCAGCTCCTTGCCCGAGTACTCGCGCGCGGCGGCCCCGGCGCTGGCCGAGCCAAGGGCGCGGGCCACCAGGGTCTTCTCGGCCTGGGCGAGCAGAAAGGCGTGCAGCTCCTTTTCGTCCTTGATGTACTTTTCGAACTTGCCCTTGTGCGCGCGGAACAGCGGCGGCTGGGCGATGTAGATGTTGCCGCGCTCGATGAGCTCGCGGTACTGGCGATAGAAGAAGGTGAGCAACAGCGTGCGGATGTGGCTGCCGTCCACGTCGGCGTCGGTCATGATGACGATCTTGTGGTAGCGCAGCCGGGCGAAGTCCGGCCCCTGATCATCGTCCAGGCCGTTGCCCGGCACGCCCACGCCCATGGCGGTGATCATGGCGCGGATTTCCTTGTTGCCGAGCATCTTGTCGTAGCGGGTCTTCTCAACGTTCAGGATCTTGCCGCGCAGGGGCAGAATGGCCTGGATGCGCGGGTTTCGGCCCTGCTTGGCCGAACCGCCCGCGGAGTCGCCCTCGACGATGAAGATTTCACTCTCGACCGGGTCCTTGCTCTGGCAGTCCGCCAGCTTGCCGGGCAGGGCGTTGTCGGAAAGCGCCCCCTTGCGCCGGACAAGATCGCGCGCCTTGCGAGCGGCCTCGCGGGCTCGCGCCGCGTCCACCACCTTCTCGATGATGGCCTTGGCCTCCTTGGGATTCTCCTCAAGGAAGGTGGTGAGCTTCTCGTACACCAGGCCGGCCACCAGGCCCGCCACCTCGGAGTTGCCGAGCTTGGTCTTGGTCTGGCCCTCGAACTGCGGCATGGGCAGCTTGACGCTGACCACGGTGGTGAGGCCCTCGCGCACGTCGTCGCCGCTGAGCTTCTCCTTGATCTTCTTGGCCAGGTCGGACTTCTGGATGTAGGTGTTCAGGGCGCGGGTCAGCGCGGTCTTGAAGCCCGCCAGGTGCGTGCCGCCTTCAACGGTGCGGATGTTGTTGGCGAAGGTCTGGACGTTTTCCTTGTAGCCCTGGTTGTATTGCAGGGCGAACTCGGTGACCACGGTGCCGTGCCCGCCGGAATCGGCGTCGCCGATGCCGTAGATCATGTCGTGCACCACGGTCTGGCCCTGGTTCAGGTCCTCGACAAAGCTGCGCAGGCCGCCGTCGAACTTGAAATTGTCCTTGCTGCCGCTGCGCTCGTCGACAAACTCGATCTCCATGCCCTTGTTCAGGTAGGCGAGTTCCTGGAAGCGCTTCTTGAGAATGGCGTATTCGTACTGGTTGGTCTCGAAGATTTCCTCATCGGCCTTGAAGCGAACCTTGGTGCCGGTTCCCGTGGCCTCGCCGATATCCACCACCGGGCCGGTGGGCACGCCGCGCTCGTAGGTCTGCTGGTAGGCCCGGCCGCCGCGCTTCACCGTGGCGGTAAGGCTTTCGGACAGGGCGTTGACCACGCTGACGCCGACGCCGTGCAGACCGCCGGAGACCTTGTAGGCGTTGTTGTCGAACTTGCCGCCCGCGTGCAGGATGGTCATGACGACTTCCAGCGCCGTCTTCTTCTCCTTGGGGTGCATGTCCACGGGAATGCCGCGCCCGTTGTCCGACACGGTGACGGAGTTGTCCATGTGCAGGGTCACCTTCACGCGCGTGCAGTGCCCGGCCATGGCCTCGTCGATGGCGTTGTCCACCACCTCGTACACCAGGTGGTGCAGGCCGCGCACGTCGGTGGAGCCGATGTACATGGCCGGGCGCTTGCGGACCGCGGAAAGTCCTTCAAGTACAGTGATGCTGTCCGCGGTATAGGCCGCGGCGTTTTTTTCCTTGTCGGTCATTTAGGCGTTTTCCTCGGCGTAGTAGGTCTCTTCCTGAATCATCATGGGCATGATGATGACGCTGTAGTTCTGGTCCTTGTCGCCGGACACGCCGCAGGGCGCCTCGGTGCCGGTGAGGGTCAGGGTGACCTCCTCGGAATTGTAGTGCGACAGGATCTCCATCAGGTTCTTGGTGGGGAAGGCGATGCGCTGCAGGTCGCCCTGGTATGTGGCGGCAAGCGGTTCCTGGGCCGTGCCCACGTCCTGGCCCTGGCTGTAGAGGACCACCTCGCCGGGGCTGAACAGGAAGTACGTGCAGCGGTTGCTTTCGGTGTTGAAGATCAGGATGCGCTCCAGGGTGTCGATGAGCTCGGCCCGGTTCACGGTCAGGCGCGAGGCCTCCGGGTCCTTCAGTTTGGACAGGAAGCCCTGGTAGTTGGGATACTGGTAGAAGGAAAGCGGCAGGCTGAAGGTTTCGCGCTTGTCGCCGGTGCGCAGGAACATGCGCTTTTCGCCCAGGGCCAGCTCAATCTCGTCCGCGCCAAGCCACTTCTTGAGCTCGGAGAGGTACTTGCGCTGAATGAGCGCGCCCTCGCGGGGGAGCAGGCCAAAGATGTCGTCGTTGACGAAGGTGAACATGGCGAACTGGTGCCCGTTCAGGCCGCAGACCTCCACGCGCTTGCCCGAGGCGTCCTGCTCCGGCTTGAGGTACAGGCAGGCGATGGCCTCCATGCTGTCCTCCTCGCTGATGCAGAAGCCGATCTTCTCGATGACCTCGTGCAGGAAGTCGCCGCTCCAGAACACGGTCTCCCCTTCGGGGAACGGGGCAAAGGCCTGGAACCACTCGGGCTCGTTGGCGGGCAGCTTGTACTTGCGGCGTCCCTGCTCGATGAGCACGTTCTTGCCCTCGGCGTCGGCCTTGATGGAAAGCTCGCCCTTGGGCAGGTTGCGCACCAGATCGCAGAAGGCGCGGCCCTGCACGCCCACGCGGCCCGGGGTCATCACCTGGGCGGGATACTCGCCGCAAAACTCCAGGCTGGAATCCGTGGACATTATTTTGAGGCTGCCGCCCTCGGCCTCCATCCAGATGCTGCGCAGAAACGCCGCCCCGGTCTTGGCCGGAATGATGCCGGCGGACTTCTGCAGGCCTTCGATGATTTCGTCGCGGTTTACTTTAACATACATACATATTCTCCTTGATGGCTATTATTAGCCGCGCCGTTTTGTTCGAAACTCTGGCAAGCTTTCAAATTAACTTCGTTTATTTGGAACACACGGTGTTGCTTCACAGGAACGCCATGTTGTTTCACGCAGCCCTGGAACAGCTTCACGCCGGTTGCCGACAGCGAACCTTCAAATCTTTCAACAGCTGTTTCATATCTTTGGCATCTTCTTGAATTTCATGTATTTTTTTAACAGAGTAAATAACTGTCGAGTGGTCCTTGCCGCCAAAGGAGCGGCCCAGGGCCGGGTAGGACAGGCCCAGCATGTGGCGGCAGAGGTACATGGCCACCTGGCGAGCCAGGGCGATGTTCTGCCGCCGGTCCTCGCCCAGCACGTCCTTCTTGCTCACCTGATAGTGCTGGCACACGATGTCGATGATGACATCCACGGTGATCTGCGGCTGGTCGCGCTCCTCGGTGTTGGAGAGGATCTGCTCGAAGTCGCGCGCGGAGATGTCGCGGCGCACCAGTTCACGGAAGGCCAGCAGCTTGATGAGGATGCCGCCCAGCGCCCGGAAGTTCTGGAAGCGCTGGGCCAGCGTCAGCACCTGCTCCTTGGAGAGCGGCAGCTTCTTGGCGCGCACCCGCTCCTGGATGAGCGCCACGCGCACCTCCATGTCCGGCTGCTTGAGGCCCACCACGAGGCCGCCCTCAAGCCGGGAGCGCAGCGCGGGCAGCAACTCCTCCCAGGTGCCGATGCGGTCCTGGCAGGTGAAGACCATTTGCCTGCGCGCGTCCTGGAACTGGTTGAAGATGACGAGCAGTTCCTGCTGCAGGCGCTCATCCCCGGTCAGCCAGTGGATGTCGTCCACGAGCAGGAAGCGGTGGCGGCAGACGTGCTCGCGCGCGGCAAGCGGGTCGGCTCCGGAGAGCAGCGTGCGCAGACCTTCGCCCGTGGTGACCAGTATGTCCGCCAAGGGGTGCGTCTTGGCCATCTCGTTGGCTATGGCCTTGAGCAGGTGGCTCTTGCCCGAGCCGGACTTGCCGCAGATGACGAAGGGATTGAACTGCGCGCCATCGGACCGGGCGACTTGCCGGGCGGTCTCCAGGGGGAAATAGTTCTTTGAGTTGGTCAGGAAGCTCTCAAAGCTGTACTGGGAGTCAAAGGGGAAGGCCAGCTTCCGGGCCTGCTGCGCAGAGGCCTCCGGCGCTCCCGCGCCGTTGCCCGGCCCGCTGCCGCCACCGTTCTCCAGGATGGCGCTGGGCGCGCCGCGCCGCGCAGCCGGGGCCACGTAGCGTATGTCGCAGGCCCTGCCCTGAAAGCGGAACAATTCGGCCTCGAAGCGGTCCTGCATGCGCCCGGCGAACCATTGGGCGAAGTAGCTGTGCGGAAAGGCCACCAGCACCTCGTGCCCGCCCTCGGACAGGTTTATGTCCAGAGGGTCGTACCAGCGCTTCAACTCCTGTTCGGAGCAGCTGGCGGACAAATGTTCACGAAGGGCTTTCTTCACGGGCTGGGGCGCCTCTTGCTGGCGTTGCAATTTGTGGATAAACATGGAAATTTTCAACGTCCCCGGCAGCAGGTGGGACGCTCGCCTCGACCACCCCGCCTTTTACCTCAAATCCCTTCCGATGCCAAGCAAATAGCGCCAGCGCGGCACGGGAAAAAGAATTGCCTTTGCGAAGGATTTGGGCCATGTTGAGCAGCGCCGGGAGAATGTGGGTTTTCCACAGATTGGCGGTGAGTTTTTAAGATGTTGTTCAAATGAACGCGCCTGTTCCGGCGGCGGGTCGGCCCAGGGCCGGGTTGACCTGCCAGGGCGGTTGCGTGCAGAGAGTTGGGCATGAACGCGAAGAAGCACGGCAGAACGGCCTTCACCCTGGTCCTTGATGCGGACGCCGCGCGCCCGCGCAAGACCACGGCCCCGGCGGGCAGGCCCCATGCGGACCAGCGGCGCAAGCCGCCCCGCCGCCGCCCGGATTATTTCGCCGAGAGAAGCCACACAGCCGAAACGGACGAGTAGCGCCCGCACGCATCGCAGGGCGCCTCGCGGAGGAAGCATGGCCATGAAAGCCAAGACCGAAAAGACCATCGCCGAGATCAACGAGCGCATCCGGAAGGGCAAGGCCGTTGTCCTCACCGCCGAGGAAATGGTCGAGACCGTGAAGCGCCTGGGCAAGACCAAGGCCGCCCGCGAGGTGGACGTGGTCACCACCGGGACCTTCTCGCCCATGTGCTCGTCCGGCCTGCTCTTCAATTTCGGGCAGGAGCCGCCGCTCATGCGCGCCTCCCAGGTCTGGCTGAACAACGTGTCCTGCTACGGCGGCCTGGCCGCTGTGGACTCGTACCTGGGCGCCACCGAACCCAGCGCGGACGATCCCCTGAACAAGGTGTATCCTGGCCGCTTCGCCTACGGCGGCGGGCACGTCATCGAGGACCTGCTGCGCGGCAAGCCCGTGCGGCTGCGCGCCAAGTCCTACGTGACCGACTGCTACCCGCGCAGGGAGCTGGAAAAGGACGTCACGCTCGCCAGCCTGCCCTATGCGCAGCTCCTGAACCCGCGCAACTGCTACCAGAACTACAACTGCGCCGTGAACATGAGCGGCCGCACCATCTACACCTACATGGGGCCGCTCAAGCCGGGCTGCCGCAACGCCAACTATGCCACCAGCGGCCAGCTCTCGCCCCTGTTCAACGACCCCTACCTGCGCACCATCGGCCTGGGCACGCGGATCTTCATGGGCGGCGGAATCGGCTACGTGCTTGGCGCGGGCACCCAGCATGTGGTCAAGCCCGCCCGCAACGAGCGCGGCATCCCGCTCACGGCCTCGGGCACGCTCATGCTCAAGGGCGACCTGAAGCAGATGGACGCCCGCTACGTGCGCGGCGTGTCGCTCATCGGCTACGGCTGCTCCCTGAACATGGGCGTGGGCATCCCCATCCCGATTCTTGACGAGGACATGGCCTGGTTCACCGGGGTCAGCGACGCCGACATCCAGATGCCCATCCGGGACTACGGCTACGACTACCCCACCGGCGTCAACCGGATCATCGCCCACGCCACCTTCGAGGAGCTCAAGAGCGGCAGCATCGTCGTCAACGAGCGCACGGCCCAGACCGTGCCCGTGACCAGCTACACCATGTCGCTGGAGATAGCCGAGGAGCTGAAGAAATGGATCCAGGAGGGGAAATTTTTCCTCACCGAGCCGCAGGACAGGATTCCATCCATGTGAGAGCAGAGGGAGGCCGCAAGCCTCCCTTTTTTTGAGCGTTGATTGACGCGAAGACTTGCGCGGCATGGATTTCGTCGGACCTTGGCCCGACGGAGCGCCGCGCGCAACCGGAACGCAGGCTTTGATCATGCCCGAACTGCTTCGAGCGGCTTGTGTCGCGCCCATGACGCAAAACCAGCCGCCCCTGCTGGAAGACGCCGCCGTGGTCATCGAGAACGGCGAGATTCTCGCCGTGGGCTCCTTTGGCCACCTGCGCGCCCTGCACGCCGGACCCGCGCGGGATCTGGGCGACGTCACCCTGGCCCCGGCCACCTTCAACAGCCACGTGCACCTGGAGATGACGCACCTGCTCGGCCGCACGGTGTCCGGCCAGGGCTTCGTGCCCTGGGTCACCAGCCTGGTGGCCCAGCCGCTCTACGACCTGGACCCGGCCGGCGTGCGCGCGGAGCTGTTCCGCATGGAGCAGCGCGGCGTGGCCTTCCTGGCCGACATCAGCACCCGCAACGCCCCCGGCGTGGGCGAGATTCTGGCCGCCTCGGGCCTGGGCTTCGCGTCCTTTTCCGAGGCCATTGGCAACGCGTTTCCGGCAAACCCGTCGGACCTGCTGCCCCGCGTGTCCGCAGTGGAAGACTGCGGCCGGGGCGTCATGTCCGTGGCCGGGCACGCGCTCTACAGCACCAGCGGCGAGCACCTGCGCACGGCCAAGGCCGTGTGCCGGGAGCGAGGCCTGCCCTTCTCCCTGCATCTGGCCGAACACGCCGACGAGGACGCCATCCTGCTGACGGGCAAAAGCCCTTTCCTGGACCTCCTGATGTCCCGAGGCTATCTGACCAGCTACACGGCTCCGGGACGCCGTCCCGTGCCCCTGGCGCGGGAATTGGGCCTGCTCGACGCGGACACCCTGCTCGTGCACTGCGTCACCGTGAGCGACGACGACGTGCGGAGCATCGCCGAAAGCCGGGCCACCGTATGCCTGTGCCCGCGCAGCAACGAGTACATCGGCGTGGGCCAGGCCCCGGCCCGGGCGTTTCTGGACGCCGGTGTGAACCTCTGCCTGGGCACGGACGGCCTGTGCTCCAACGCCGATCTGGACCCCTACGGCGAGGCGGCCTGGCTGCTGGAGCGCCTGCCCGAGCTGAGCCTGGCGCAGGCCCTGGCGTTCATCACCGTGAACCCGGCGCGCTACTTCGCGCGCGGCGTGCCCATGGCCAGGCGCCTGGGCAGCCTGGCTCCGGGCCTGCTGGCGCGGTTCTCCATCGTGCCCCAGGCTGTTCTGGACATCTGTTCGCACAGGTAACGACCCGCCCCCGCGTTTGAAAGGGGGAGAAGCCCGGCGTCAGGCCGGGGGAGGAAGGAAGCCGACATGCAGTGGAAGCACAAAGACCTGCTGGACGTCTCCCAGCTGAACGCGGACGAGGTGCGCCACATCCTGGCCACGGCCGCGTATTTCCGGGAGATCAACAGCCGACCCGTGAAGAAGGTGCCCACGCTCAAGGGGCGCAGCGTGGTGCTCTTTTTCGCCGAGCCCAGCACCCGCACCAAGACCAGCTTCGACATGGCGGGCAAGCGCCTCTCCGCCGACACCTTCGCCCTGGCCAAGAGCGGCTCCAGCCTGGTCAAGGGCGAGACGCTCAAGGACACGGCGCTGACCCTGCAGGCCATGAACCCGGACGGCATCGTCATCCGCCACGGCGCCAGCGGGGCGGCGCAGTTTCTGGCCGAGCGCCTGGAGTGCAGCGTCATCAACGCGGGCGACGGACGCCACGCCCACCCCACCCAGGCCCTGCTCGACGCGCTGACCTTCTCCCGCCGCTGGAAGGGCGACTTCGCGGGCAAGACCGTGCTCATCCTGGGCGACATCGCCCACAGCCGCGTGGCCCGGTCCAACGTCCTTCTGCTCACCCTGCTGGGCGCACAGGTGCGCCTCTGCGCTCCGCGCACCCTGCTCCCGCCCCGGCTGGACGCCTGGCCGGTCACGGTCTTCTCCGACCTGAAGCAGGCCTGCCAGGGCGTGGACGCGGTCATGTGCCTGCGCCTGCAGCTGGAACGCCAGCAGGCCGGGCTGTTGCCGGACCTGCGCGAGTACGCGCGCACCTTCGGCCTGTGCGAGGCGCACCTCAAAGACGCCGCGCCCGGCTGCTGCATCCTGCACCCCGGGCCGATCAACCGGGGCGTGGAGATCGGCTCCGCCCTGGCGGACAGCGCCGAGAGCCTGATCCTGGAGCAGGTGGAGAACGGCGTGGCCGTTCGCATGGCCTTGCTCTTCCTGTATCTTACCCGCAAATCCCCGGACCTCGCGGAGTCCGGCATTCCCGCCTAGGAGGGCCCTGCCATGACCTTGCCAACCCGACAGCCTGAGGCGGGAAAGATGCCGAAGATCGACCTGGCCGTGCGCGGCGCTTTGTGGTTCGGCCCCATCAGGGGCCTGGGCAAGCCTGCCGGAAAGGCCGCCGCCGCGCGGTCGGCCCTCAAGGGCGGGCTTTCCGCGCGCGGGCAGCAGCTCAAGGGCCAGCTGGTGGATGTTTTCGTGGCCAAGGGCAAGATCATGGCCCTTGCCCCGGCCGGCAGCCTGGACCTGCGCGCGGCCAGGGAGATTGACGCCGCGGGCCTGGTGCTTCTGCCCAGCCTCACCGACGTGCACGTGCACCTGCGCGAGCCCGGCCAGGAGTACAAGGAGGACATCGCCTCCGGCCTCGGCGCGGCGGCCCACGGCGGGTTTTCGAACATCATGTGCATGGCCAACACCAGGCCGGTGAACGACTCCGCCAGCGTCACCGAGTTCATGCTGGAGCAGGCGCGCAAGAGCTGGCCCGCAGGCCCCCGGCTGTTCCCCATCGGCGCGCTGACCAAGGGCCTCAAGGGCCAGGAGCTCGCGCCCATGGCCGAGCTGGCGGCGGCAGGCTGCCGGGCCATGTCCAACGACGGCAGGCCGGTGGAGAACAGCGAGCTGTTCCGCCGCGCCGTGGAATACGCCAGCGACCTGGGCATGATCGTCATCGACCACTGCGAGGACCCGTTTCTGGCCCCGGCCGCGGGCATGAACGAGGGCGAGGTCTCCAGCCGCCTGGGCCTGCCCGCCCAGCCCGACGTGGCCGAGGCCATCCAG
This sequence comes from Desulfovibrio sp., assembly GCA_050251495.1. Classification (GTDB taxonomy): domain Bacteria; phylum Desulfobacterota; class Desulfovibrionia; order Desulfovibrionales; family Desulfovibrionaceae; genus Humidesulfovibrio. The sequence continues at coordinate 31,659 of JBFWMQ010000016.1, forward strand.
GTGGCGCGCGACGTGCTCCTGGCCGAGTACCTGAACGTGCCCATCCATCTGGCGCACATCTCCTGCGAAAAGAGCGTGGCGCTGATCCGCTTCGCCAAGGCGCGCGGCGTCAACGTGACCGCCGAGACCTGCCCGCACTACCTGACCCTGACCGAGGACGAGGCGGCTGGCTTCAGCGCCCTGGCCAAGGTCAGCCCGCCCCTGCGCACCAGGGCGGACGTGGACGCGCTCCTGGCCGCCCTGGCGGACGGGACCGTCGACATGCTGGCCACCGACCACGCGCCCCACGCGGCGCACGAGAAGGAGGTGGAGTTCGACGCCGCGCCCTGCGGCATCTCCGGTTTGGACACGGCGCTCGCCGCCACCTGGGAGCTTGTGCGCTCAGGGCGGCTGCCCTTTGACGCCTTCCTGCGCGCCTGGACGAGCGCCCCGTGCCTGCGCTTCGGCCTGCCGCTCAACGCCTTCGCCCCTGGCGACCCGGCGGACTTCGTGCTCTTCGATCAGGACGCCGCCTGGACCGTGAGCGCCGAGACCATGCGCAGCAAGAGCAAGAACACCCCGCTGATTGGCCGCGCCCTGCGGGGACGGGTGGCGGCCCATTTCCTTGCCGGCAAAATGGTGGTAGGGGGTCTTTCGTCGGGCGCATAGGCCCGGCTGAAGGATCACGAACCCAAGGCCCCGCCCGCGTTGTTGTGCGGGGCCTGCAAGCGCGCGGGAGCGGCGGCATGCCCCCCGCAGCGGAGGATCAATGAGCCAGCCTTTCAAAGATGCCGTGAGCCTGTGCAAGACCATCATGCGCAACGGCTACGACGCCTACGTCATCAACGCGCGGCTGCAGAAGTCCGCCCTTGCCGAGTCCGGCGCCGAGCTGGCCATGGACATCAGCACGGAGCTGGACTTCGACGGCCTGAAGCGCCAGTTCCCGACCGTCGAGTCCAGCAATGAGGAGGGCGTCTCCGGGCTGTTGCGCCAGGGCGGCACCACCTTCTATTTTCATCCCGCTTCCGTTGAGGACGGCGGGCATCCCGAGGAGTGCGTGGCCCGGCTCACCCCGCGCCTGCTCAAGATTTTGCAGGAGCGCGGCGAGATTCCGCTCTCCGCCGCCTGCCCCTATCTGCCCAGCGTGCAGGAGCAGGACCACGGCCTGGGCTTCGAGGACGGCCAGGTGCGCATCAAGGGCTTCCCGGACCAGGCCCTCAAGCAGGACTATTTGCTGGCCGTGCGCGCCCTGCGCTTTGCCGCCAACTACCACCTGCCCATCGAGCCCAACTCCTGGATGGCCATCATCCGGGGCGCGCGCCGCGTGCTGGACTACTGCCCGGCCTCGGACATCATGGACGAGTGGCGCAAGGTGGAGGCCGAGAACATGCACGCCTTCGTGCAGCTTCTGTTCGAGAGCCAGATCCTGCACGGCTTCATCCCGGAGATCGCCGCCTTGTCCCGCGTGAAGCAGATCAAGACCCCGGAGGCCGGGGAGGAGAGCGTCCTCACCCACACCATCGACGTGATGCGCCACTACCCGGAGGTGCTGCCCTACGACTGGTACGGCACGCTGGCCTGCATGTTCCACGACGTGGGCAAGCTGTACACGGCGGAGTTCTCCGACGGCCAGTGGAGCTTTTTGCAGCACCACCGCGTGGGCGCCAAGGTTACGCGCAAGATCTTGAACCGGCTGCACTTCCCGCCCGAGGACATCGACCTCATCTGCACCCTGGTGCGCGACCACATGCGCCCGCACTTCATGCTGACCGACAAGGGCATCCGCCGGCTCATGGCCATTGACGAGTACCCGCGCATCCTGGAGATGGTCCGCGCGGACATCAAGGCGCGCGGCGGCTCCTACCGCGAGTTCAACCACAACCTCAAGATGCTGGAGCGCGGCGACACGCCCGAGGAGGCCCTGGAGCCGTTCCTCAACGGCCGCGACATCATGCAGGCCACGGGGCTCAAGCCCGGCCCCACGGTGGGCATCATCCGCGACGCGCTTTTGAAGGCCCAGATCGCGGGCGACGTCACCGGCATCGAGGAGGCCAAGGACTTCGTGGTCCGCTATGCCAAGGAAGAGGGCATGGGCAACTAGGGCCCGCTTCTCAAAACGCCACTCGGGCGGCTGCGGAACATTCCGCAGCCGCCCTTTTTTTGTACCTATTGGAGTCTGTTGTGGTCAGCCTTGCGCTTGCCCGGATTCCGGCTGTGAAGCCCCGAGCAGCGCCATGTACCGGGCTGTGCCGCGCTCCAGGCCAAAGCCCTGGACGACAGTTTCGCGGGCGGCCTGGCGCAGGTGCGCATGGTCCTGCGGCCGGGTCAGGGCCTCGGTCACCCGCGCGGCCAGGGCCTCCAGGTCGAAGAAGTCGAACAGCAGGGCGTTGCGCCCGTGCGTCATCACCTCGGCCACGGGCGGGGTGTTCGAGGCCACCAGCAGGCAGCCGCAGCTCATGGCCTCCAGGGCCGACCAGGACAGCACAAAGGGATAGGTGAGGTACACGTGCGCCGCCGAGACCTGGAGCAGGGCGCGGTAGGCCGCGTAGGGCAGCTGCCCGGTGAAGAACACGCGCGAGAGGTCCAGTCGCCCGCCGACCTCGGCCAGCAGCTTCTCGCGCCAGTTGGCCGCGCCTTCGGGCCTGCGGCCGTAGCTCACGCTGTCGCCGCCAACGATGACCGCCAGCGCGCCCGGGTTGCGGCGCTGGATTTCCGGCAGGGCGCGCATGAGCACATGGAAGCCCCTGTAGGGCTCCAGGTGCCGCGCCACGAAGGTCAGAACCGGGTCGCCGGGCCTGAGCACGCGCCCCCCGGCCAGGGTGAACGAGGCGTTTTGGTCCGGGGCCATGAGCCGGGTGTCGATGCCCTCGTGGACCACGCTGATCTTGTGCTGGTAGGCCGCCGGGTGCAGGGAGCGCTGCCAGTTGGTGGGCGACACGCCCGCGTCGCAGCGCTCCAGGTTCATCAAATGCAGCATGTTGCGCGAGGTCAGGCTGGCGGCCTGGTCCAGGCCCGCGCTTGAGCCCGGCTCGAAGCCCACGTCCGCGCCGCGCGCGTGGTAGTAGAACTCGAACAGCGACACCAGCCGCACATCCGGGAGCACGTCCTTCACGTACAGCGCCTCGCCCCAGCCGGGGTGGGCCAGGATGACGTCCGGAACATGGCCCTGCCCCTTGAGCTTCAGCAGGATCTTGGCCGCCACCTCGCCATGCAGCGCGGCGCTCTGGGTGGTGGCCAGGTAGCGGTTGCTGGGCTTGGGCTGGTTCTTGATCTCGTAGCGGACCAGCTTGATGGCGTCGAGGCCGGGCGCGCTGGCAGCCCCCAGCCCCAGCACGTTGTGGCCCGTTGCGGCGAGCCGCCGCGCGATGTGCCGGAACTGGCCCGGGAAGTTCTGGTGCATGATGAGCACGTTCATGGATGTTCCCTATCCTGCGCCGGGCGTTCCCGGCAACTCCCTTCCGCAGCGTCTGGCCTCTTGCTTCCCCGCGTTGGCGGGCCTTGCGTTAGTGCGCAGATAATGGCTATATCTTTTGCCCATGCAGCCGATATGATTCCTGCGGTAATGGCAATCCTTGCCGGTCTGACCCGGCTGCATCGAAGAAGGCGGTACGCACGTGGCAAAGAAAGCGGAAAAAGCGCCGACGGAAGAAGTCGCCCTGGACGGCGAGGCGCCCAAGAAGTCCAAGAAGAAGCTCATCATCATCATCCTGAGCGTGGTGCTGCTTGGCGTGCTTGGGGCTGGCGGGTTCTTCGGCTACCAGTGGTGGATGGCCAGACCGGCCTCTCCTGCCTCGGACAACGCCACCGAGCAGAAGGCCGAGGCGGCCCACGCGGAGAAAGGCGAGAAGGGCGAGGGCGCCACGGCCCCGGACGGCGCGGGCGAGCTGGTGAGCATTCCGCCCCTGCTCGTCAACCTGGCCGAGCCCCAGGGCCGGCGCTATCTCAAGCTCGCCCTGGACATCGAGGTCAAGGACAAGGCCGCGGCCGACCTGCTGAACAAGAACATGCCCAAGGTCAAGGACGCGCTTCTGCTTCTGCTCTCCAGCAAGACGTACGAGGACCTGGGCAGCCTTGAGAACAAGATCCTGCTGAAGAAGGAGATTGTGGAGCGCCTGACCCTTGTGCTTGGCGAACAGCAGGTGCTCCGGGTCTACATTACGGAGATCGTGGTCCAGTAGCAGGGGCTGATTCCAGGGGCGTGCTGTTGTTGCGCCTGCACGAGTTTTGCAGTAGGTGCTTGAGTGACCCGCGACGCAAGGCCCTGTGACCGTGCGGGCCGAACCTTCAGCACAACAGAGAGGTCAGCATGGCCGACGACAAGGACCAGGACAAACTCGCCGAGGAGTGGGCCAACGCCCTGCTGGAGCAGGAGCCCGCAGCCGGTGACGCTGGCGCAGCAGGAGCCGCGGCTGGCTCGTCCGACGAGGCCCTGGCCGATGAATGGGCCAAGGCCCTGGCCACCCAGGAAGCCGACGACGTCAAGAAGGACAAGGAGCAGGCCTACCTGCGCACCCAGACGCACGAGCCGATGTTCCGGGACATGACCGAGGAGCACAAGGCCCAGCGTCAGAATCCCGGCACCAAGCGCGACCTGGATTTCATCCTGGACATCCCGCTGGAGGTCTCCGCTGAGCTTGGCCGCACCCGGCTGTTGATCAACGAGCTGCTTCAGCTCGGCCAGGGGTCCGTGGTGGAGCTGAACAAGCTGGCTGGCGAGCCCCTGGAGATCTTCGTCAACGGAAAGCTCGTGGCGCGTGGAGAAGCGGTTGTCATCAATGAGAAATTCGGCATCCGCCTGACGGACATCATCAGCCCCATTGAAAGGGTGAAGCAGCTTGCCTGATCAGCTTTTTTTTGACATCGTAAAGATGGTTGTGGCGCTCGCGTTCATCGTGGGCCTGATCTATGGCGTTGTGTATGTTCTGAAGCGTTTGCTGCCGGTCTCCACCCGGGCGGGCGGCGAACGGATCGACCTGCAGGTGCTGGCCCAGCTCGGCATGGGTTCGCGTCAGCGCGTGGCGGTGATCCGGGTGCAGGACAAGACCCTGGTCATCGGCATCACGGAAGGCTCCATCAACACATTGGCCGAACTGACTCCAGCGCAGCCAGCCGCCCAGAAGGAAGCCGATGATCCCAAAATTTTTGACGATCTGCTTCGCTGGCGCAAGGACGGAACCGCACCGGGAGCTGGTGCGGACAATGGATCAGGCGCAGGCAAGGCCGAGGCCCGCAATGACGACCCGTTGTCCTTCAAGCCTCTTGGCCCCGAAAGCCGCGCCGCCGACCCGGACGACCGGGGCGACGGCCCCCGGCTGTTCACGCCTGGGGAGCGTCCTGCGCGCTAGCCTCCCGGTCCTGCTGGTCCTGGCGCTTTTCGTCCTCCTGCCCGCCCTGGCCCAGGCCGCCGCGCCCGCCCCGGCTGCCGCCAGCACGGCGCAGGTGCCCTCGCTCACCATGCAGCTTTCCGCCGGCCAGTCCGAGCCCGGCAAGGTCGCCGTGGCCCTGGAGCTCATGTTCCTGTTCACGGTGCTCACCATCGCCCCCAGCATCGTGCTCACCATGACCTCGTACACGCGCATCATCATCGTGTTCCACTTCCTGCGCCAGGCCATGGGCACGCCGCAGATGCCGCCGGCCCAGATCATGGCCTCCCTGGCCCTGTTCATGACCATCATCATCATGGGGCCGGTGATCAAGAGCGTGAACGAAGAGGCCCTGCAGCCCTACATGGAGGAGAAGATCACCTTCCAGGAGGCCCTGGACAACGCCCAGGTGCCCATCCGCGCGTTTTTGTTCAAGCACACGCGCGAGAAGGACCTCTCCATCTTCTATTCCATCTCCAAGGAGGAGCGCCCGCAGAACAAGGAGCAGGTCTCCACCATCATGCTCGTTGCCGCGTATACCATCAGCGAGCTCAAGACCGGCTTCTCCATCGGCTTCCTCATCTACATCCCGTTTCTGATCCTGGACATGGTGGTGGCCAGCATCCTGCTCTCCATGGGCATGATGATGCTGCCGCCAGCGGTTGTGGCCCTCCCGTTCAAGATCCTGTTGTTCATCCTGGTTGACGGCTGGAGCCTGCTCATCGGCTCCCTCGTCAACTCCTTTGCCTGACGAGGCGCGCCGTGGCCATCACCCCGGAATTCGTCGTCGGCTTCGCCCGCGAGGCCATGGAGCTGACACTGGTCATCTGCCTGCCCATGATGGGCGTCGGGCTTCTTGTGGGCGTGGCCATCAGCATCTTCCAGGCCGCCACCCAGATTCAGGACGCCACCCTGTCCCTTGTGCCCAAGCTCATCGCCATGTTCGTGGCGCTTATCCTGGCCTTCCCGTGGATCATGGACAAGATGATCACCTACACCACAAACCTGCTGATCAATCTGCCCAACTACGTCCGATAGCCCAGCGAATCCCACAGAGCCGCCGACTTCGCCGCGACCTTGCCAAACCTTTTCCGGCACGGTAGAACGTCCTTCCGCGCTACAGCGCCCAAAGGTTTGAACCATGAGCAAGCATTTGACCGTCACCCTTGGCGGCGTAACCGTGCAGAAGCATTCACGTGATGTCGCCAAGGATGCCGAGATTCTCGCCCAGGCTCCGGAGCTTTCGCGCCCGGCCTCGCCCAAGCCCCTGCGCATCTACGAGGCCAGCGCGGGCGTTGCCTATCTTTCGCGCGAGCTGGCCGACAGGGGCCATGACGTCACCATCTCCAACTACAGCCTGCAAGGCATCCCCGGCGTGCGCGAGGTCGAGGCGGATCTGAACAAGGCTTTGCCCTTTGCCGACGCCAGCTTTGATGTTGTGCTCTGCCGCGAGGTCATCGAGCATGTGGAGAGCGTGCCGCACACCCTGCGCGAGTTTTCCCGGATCCTCGCTCCCGGCGGTCGGCTCGTGCTCACCTTCCCCAACCGTCTGCACGTGCGTTCGCGCATCCTGCACCTGTTCACGGGCTTTTACCGCGGCATGGCCTCGCCCATCAATCTCGACGTGGTGTTCGGCGAGGCGCATATCAATCTCATCGGCTACCCGGAGATGGACTATTTTCTGCGCAAGACCGGCTTCACGGTCACCGGGGTGGGCAGCAGCTACTTCTCCGCCCATGACCGCGTCTTCGCCCCGTTGCGCCTGCTGGTGCGCTCCGCAACGTCCCTGGCCGTGCTCAGGCGCAAGCCGCGCGCCCAGGAGCACGACAAGACCAAGCCCCTGAACCGCGCCTACAATGCCTTCATCGCCCAGACCATCACCAGCCCGGCCCTGTTCTACGGCAAGGACGTCATCGTTTCCGCGCTCCGTCTTGAGGACGGGCAGCCCGCATTCACCCCAGCCCGGCATTCCTGAGGCGACGCCTATGAGCCGCAACGGGCTTTTCGCCAGCCTCACCGCCCGGCCCGGGCTTTGGGCCATTGCCATCGTGGCCGCAACCACGGCCCTGCGCCTCTGGTTCGTGGCCACTGGGCAGCTCGGCCTGGTGCAGGACGAGGCCCAGTACTGGGATTGGACCCGGCACCTCCAGCTGACATACTACTCCAAGGGTCCGCTCATCGCTTGGATCATCAGCGCCTGCACGGCGGTGTTCGGCGACACGGAGCTTGGCGTGCGCTTCGGCTCCATTGTTGGCGCCGCGCTTTTTCCCGCTCTTGTCTGGCTTTTGGCGGCCAGGCTCTGGGGCAGGCCGCTTCTGGCCGTGCTGGCCATCTTCATCCTGTCCGTTTCGCCCCTGTTCCAGGCCCTGGGCATCCTCATGACCACGGACAACCCGTTTGTTGTCTGTTGGACCCTGAGCATGCTGGCCCTGTATGCCGCGTCCACTCCGGACGAGAGCGGCAGGGACCGCGGCCTGTGGCCCTTTGCCGCGCTCTCCCTGGCCTACGGCGTGGGCATTCTCGCCAAGTACACCATGCTCGGCCTGGCGGGCCTGGCTGTGGCCTACGGCCTTCTGCTGCACCGCCAGGGCGCGCTGCCCCGGCGCTTCTGGCTCCGGCTCTTCATGGCCCTTGGGCTGGGCGCCTGCCTCGGCTTCCTGCCAACGTTCATCTGGAACCTGCAGAACGACTTCGTGGGCTACAAGCATGTGCTCCACCTCATCGGCGTGTCCGGCGAGGCCTCCAAGCGCCTGTTCCGCCTCTCGCGGGTGCCGGAGTACCTTGGGGCGCAGTTCGGCTTTGCGCTGCCCTGGTGGTTCTGGCTGACGCTTGTGGCCGGTTGGCGTGCCGCCAGGCGGGCCTGGAAACCCTCCGCAACACAGTCCAACAACGCCAGCGTCCTCAGCCTGCAACAGTCCGCGCTGCTTGCGGTTTTCTTCTGGCCCATGACGCTGTTCTTCCTTGTCTGGAGCTTCCACACCAAGGTGCTTGCCAACTGGAACACGGTAAGCTTCGTGGCCGGCAGCCTGCTCTGCGGCGCGGAGCTTGAGCGCATTCTGCGCGCAGGGCCAAGCGCGCGGGCGTGGGCCTGGCTCAAGGCCGGGGCCTGGGCCAGCGCCGGCCTTGTGCTGCTCCTGCACCTGCACCCGCTTCTGCCCATCCCGCCTGCCTACAACCCGGCGCACCGCCTCAAGGGCTGGGACGATCTGGGGCGGCACATGCGCACGGTCGCGGACACCCGCTTTCCCGATCCGAACCGCGTGTTCTTCATGAGCGACGTCTACGACATCACCGCGGAACTGGCCTTTTACGTGCCGGGCCAGCCGCGCACCTACTGCCTGTGGTGGGATGGCCGCCGTATGAACCAGTATGACCTCTGGGGCGGGCCGCAGGACAAGCTCGGCTGTGACGCCGTGCTGGTGCTGCGCGGCGATGCCGCTGGCGTGCCGCCCGTGGCCACGGAAATGTTTGAGCGCGTGGCTGGCCCCTACCGCCATGTTGCGAAATTTCGTGACGAGCCGGTCCGTCCGTTCTATTATTACCTCTGCAGCGGCTACAAGGGCTTGTGGCCGCGCCAGGACACCGGAGCCTTCTAAGGCGTGTTTTGATGCCGTAAACGGCGTTCTGGCGATCCGTTTTTTAAACTTTGATGGACACGGATGACATTCGTTGACATTCTTTGACAACGGGTGCATACATCTGTACATCGGTGTTCTATGATAGACACGGATGTCCATGCGCCGGATGGGGGAGGGGTCCTCCCCAGGCTGTTGACCATACAGGAAGTGGCCGACATCCTGCGCGTTCATGCCCGCACGGCCTACAGGCTCGTGAAGGACGGCAGCATAAGCGCCATCCGGGTGGGCACGCAGTGGCGGGTTACCGAGGACGCCCTGCACGACTATGTGGCGCGCGGCTGGAGGCACTGGAAGCCCGAACCGGCCCGCAACAGGCCCAGGCAGTGCAAGCTGCCCCTCTGAAGTTCACGACCCAGGAGAGCGCATGAACCGCACGCCGCAGAACGCCGAACAGAACATAGGGCCACGGGCCGTCACCCTTCCCAACGACTTTGGCGATCCCCTCAGCCTTACCGCCTCGCTTGTGGCCGAGGACATCCACTTCAGCACGGCAACCGGCTTGCTGACTGTGGAGAAGGTCTACAAGAGCCTTGAGGGCAAGGTGGCGTACGGCATCATCGCCGCTTCAGGCGAGGGCCGCGAGCGTCGCGCGTATTTGCTCGACGAGCAGGGCGAGACGGTCATTGCCGAGAATGGCCGCTGCACCCTTGAGCTTCCCGTGAACGACATGTTCGAGCTGCTGGCCATGGCCTTGCAGGCCGAGGACGCACGTGAGACCATCGGCGAGCACATGATCGTGCGCCAGGCCGTGAACGAAGACTAGCCATTTTGTCCTGCCGCAACTGAAGACGCCCGGAGAACCGGGCGTCTTTTTTTTCGCTTTGCGCTCTGCTAGGCTTCCGGGTTTGGGCACGGCGTGCCAGGCATGGAGTGCACGGTCATGGCCTCCTGCCCCGTGGACTCGATGACCGCCCGCCAGTAGTCGGCCTCGATGTTCAGCTTCTTGCGCTTCATTGTCACCAGCTCCAGGGGCACGTGGACGAAGCGGGACTGCAGGCGGCTGACGACCATGCCCGTCTTGCCCGCCATGGCCGCGTGCACGGCGTTCTGGCCCAAAAAGCCGCAATACACGCGATCGTTGGCGTTGGCCGGAACCGAGCGGATGATGTAGCTCGGGTCGATGAACTTGATGGTGGCCTCCATGTTCCGGCTCTTGAAGTGCTCTTTTATGCGCGCGATGAGGATGGTGCAGATGTCGCAGAGCACCGGGTTGCCGGAGGCGTCGGTGCGGCCGCTGGCCTCGCACAGGTGCTGCCCCGCGCCCTCGGCCACGACAAGCACCGCGTGGTGGCGCGAGCGCAGGCGGTTTTCCAGCTGCTCAAGCAGGCCGCCTGGGCCTTCCAGCGAGAAGGGGCTCTCCGGAACCAGCACGAAGTTCACTTCCTTGAGCGCCAGGGTGGCCTGCGCGGCGATGAAGCCGGATTCACGGCCCATGAGCTTCACGATGCCGATGCCGTTGTACGCGCCCACGGCCTCGACATGGGCGCAGGCGATGGCCTCTGTGGCCTTTTCCACGGCCGTGTCGAAGCCGAAGCTCTTGCCCACGAAGTTGATGTCGTTGTCGATGGTCTTGGGGATGCCGATGACGCTGATGCGCGAGTTGCGCGTCCGGATCTCCTTCACGATGTTGGCCGCGGCCTTCATGGTGCCGTCGCCGCCGATCATGAACAGCACGCCCACGTTCATGCGCTCCAGGGCATCCACAATCTCGTCCGGGGCCTGCGGACCGCGCGAGGAGCCGAGCTCCGTTCCACCAAACACATGGTAATTGCTGACGTTCTTCGGCGTCAGCTCCACGATGTCATGCCCGTATTTGGGGATGAACCCCTGCAATCCGTAACGGACTCCAATGACGGATGCCACGTGATAGTGGTGGTAGGCGTCCATGACGATGGCCCGGATGACGTCGTTGATGCCTGGGCAGAGTCCGCCGCAGGTGACGATGGCGCACTTCACCTTGGAGGAGTCGAAATACATTTTGCCGCGCGGGCCGGCCTTTTCAAAGACAAATGGCTCACCGGCGGAGACCGAAAGGTCCGCCTCCTCCTCGGTGAGCTGCAGGCTGAGCGTCTCCTCCTGACCGATAAAGCGGCAATAGTTCAGGGGCGAGGGGATCTTGGCCACGCCCAGGGTCTGGATCGTGGCGTCCATCTTTGAATTCTTGGCAACCGGGGCCTTTGGCATGGCGCTCCCTCCGATGTGTTCGTTGTGTGCTGCCTATGCTACCCGAAGCGCGCGGCCTGGTAAACCGCCTCAGGAATGGTTTGCGTCCAGCACTTCCTCCATGCCCGGCAATGGGGCCATGGGGGGGGCAGGGTGTTCTTCAACAGCCTCCCGCAGTCCCTGGAGGGACGGCGTGGCGGCGCCGACCTGGGCCACGACGATCCCCGCGGCATGGTTCGCCAGCATTGCCGCCTCCAGAAGCGAACCGCCTGCCGCCAAGGCCAGGGCCAGGGTGGCGATCACCGTGTCTCCGGCCCCGGTGACGTCAAACACCGTGCGGGCGAAGGTCGGGATGTGCCGCGCGTGGTTCCGGCCCTCGAACAGGGCCATGCCTTGCGCTCCCAGGGTGATGAGCAGGTCGCGGCAGTTGAGCCGCTGGAACAGCGCCTTCCCGACCGCGGCCGGGCCGTGCGGCCAGGTGCACGGAATCCCCGCGCCCTCGCCAGCCTCCTTGGTGTTGGGGGTCAGGATGTCCACGTCGTGGTACAGGTCGTAGTTCTGCGGCTTGGGGTCGACCAGGATGCGCGGCCTGCGCCCGCCCGGCCCGGTGAGCGCCCGAAGAGCGTCCATGACCGGCCTGGTGATCACCCCTTTGCCGTAGTCGGAAACAATAACGATGTCGTGCTGTTGCCCGTGATTCTTGATGAACTCCAGCAAATCTCCAACGACCTTCTCCGAGAGCGGTTCGGCGTTCTCGCGATCAACCCTGACGATTTGCTGATTCTGTGCGATGATCCGGGTCTTCCGCGTTGTGCGGCGGCGATCATCGTGGACAAGAACCGTATCCACCGCGTGCGCGTCCAGGAGCCCCGTGAGCGTCTCGCCGTCGCGATCATCGCCGATCACGCCGAGCATGGTCGCCTGACCGCCCAGGGCGTTGATGTTCCGCGCCACGTTCCCGGCCCCGCCCAGCACATAGTCCTCGCTGATCACCTCAACCACGGGCACTGGCGCCTCGGGCGAGATCCTCGTGACCTGCCCGAACGTGTAGTGATCGAGCATGACATCGCCCACGATCATCACGCGTTTTCCCGCCAAGGCCGTGAGCAGCGCATCTTGTTCAGGTGTGATCATGTGACCTCGTGGCTTGTGTTCAATTGTCGTTGTGCACACAAAAAGTCTGATCTTTCAGTGTCTTTTCTTTGATGATGAGCTGGTGATTGACGTGATCACATGCTGGCGAGGCCGAGCTTCTCGGCCAGGGCTTTCAACTGCTCGGCCGACTGGTAGTGCACACAGAGCACGCCGCGCTCCGGGTTGCCGGTGATCTTGACCGTTTCGCCCAGCACCTGGGCCAGCTGGCCTTGCAGCGCAACCAGGCTCTCATCGACGACTTTCGCCCCCCGTGCGCCGCGCGGCGCCTTGCCCCGGGGTTTTTCATTCCCATACAGTTCTTCGGGATCGGCAAGCCTGCCGTTCTCCTTATAGAACCCGGCCTCGGCCTCCGCCTGGCGCACGGACAGATTGAAGCCCTTGATGCGCTCATACAGGCCATGCCCGGCCTCGGCATCAACAGCCATGATGGCCCGGCCATGCCCGGCGGTGAGCACGCCGGTCTGAATGTCCGCCTGGATGTCCTCCGGCAGGTTCAACAGCCGCAGCGAGTTGGCCAGGGCGGAGCGGCTCTTGCCCACCTGCCGCGCCAGCTCCTCCTGGCTCAGGCCGAAGTCCTTGAGCAGCTGCTGGAAGCCGCGCGCCTCTTCAATGGCGTTCAGGTCGGAACGTTGCAGGTTCTCGATGAGCGCGATGGCCAGGGTCTCCATGTCGCTCAGGACACGCACCAGGGCGGGGATTTCCGTCAGCCCGGCCATCTTCGAGGCACGCATTCTGCGCTCGCCCGCAACCAGCTCATACGGCGTCGCCTCGCCGGTCAGCGGGCGGACCAGCACGGGCTGGAGCACGCCCTGGCTCTTGATGGAGTTGCAGAGGTCCTCAAGGGCCTCGGGGTCGAACTCCTTGCGCGGCTGGTGCGGGTTGGGCCGTATTGAGGCGATGGGAAGGTGCTTGACCTCCGCCGTGTTCACTGATTCCGGCTTGATGCTGCCGAGCAGCGCGTCCAGTCCCCGGCCCAATCCACGTTGACCTATGGCCATTGCATTCCTCCAGATCGATTCAGCCGCCACTTTGAAGTGCGCGCTTGCCAGGTTCGGCCCTGGGCTCTATAAGACGCCATCAACACACAAATGGAGTCGACACATGATTTCACATTTGCCTGAAGTCCAGGAACTCTTTGACGCCGAGGGCAGGCCCCTTGGCGCCCTGCTTGGCCCGGAGGCCTGGGCGCTTGTCCGCGAAAGCGTGCTCGCCCGGTATGCTCCAGCCCAGTCCGCCGCGCCCGCCATTGCGGAACCGCTTCAGGATTGGCGGGATCTGGTTCAGTTCTGGGACTTCCCCTACCCCGTCGACCACGATGTCACCTGCGGCGAATGCGGCAACACGACCAACGCCTGGGAGCTTGACGAGCCCCGGAAGTTTCTGCTCAACGCCGCGAACCTTGGCGGCCTTGTGACCTTCCGCTGTCAGGTCTGCCAGGCCAAAATCCTCAAGCGGCATTTCAAAGACTGCATCAAGGTTGAGACAAAACCCTTCCAGCCGGAAAAGTCCGTCCGCAACCTTGGGCGCGGCGCGTAGCACGCCCACGCCCCTCGGACAGTTCTAGTCCCGCACCTTGCTGCGCACCACTTCCTGGGCAAGGGCCATGTACGCCTCGGCTCCGCTGGAGCGTATGTCGTAGGTGATGACCGGCTTGCCGAAGCTGGGCGCTTCCGAGAGACGGACATTGCGCGGGATGATGACCTCGAAGAGGTGCTGCGGCAGGGCCTTGCGCACCTCGTTCTTCACCTGCCAGGACAGCTTGTTCCGCTGGTCGTACATGGTGAGCACCACGCCGAGCACCTTGAGGTCCGGATTCAGCCGCTTCTTGACCAGTTCATAGGTCATGAGCAACTGGGAGAGTCCCTCCAGGGCGTAGTATTCGCACTGCAAGGGGACCAGCAGCTCCTTTGCCGCGCACAGCGCGTTCACCGTCAGGATGCCGAGCGAGGGCGGGCAGTCGATGAGGATGAAGTCGTACTCGTCCTCAACCGGGGCCAGCAGGTCGCGCACGTAGTATTCCCGGCCAAGCTTGTCCGCAAGCTCTATCTCCGCCCCCACCAGGTCCTGGGTTCCCGGCAGCAGCGAGAGATAGGGGATGGCCGTGGACACGATGGACTTGCGCACGTTGTCCGGGTCAAAGAGTGCCGTATAGATGTTCGCGCGGTCATCGCCGGGATAAAAGCCGAGCCCGCTTGAGGCGTTGCCCTGCGGGTCGCAGTCCACAAGCAGGACGCGCTTCTCCATCACCGCGAGAGAGGCCCCGAGGTTCACCGCCGTCGTGGTCTTGCCCACCCCGCCTTTCTGGTTTGCAACAACAATTCTGCGTGCCACAAGACCTCCTGTTCAGACGAATACCCCACGTTTCACGTGAAACATGCGCGTCGACGTGCTGTTTCACGTGAAACATGAATGACATTTGTCAGGATACGGTTTGGGCATGTCAAAATCAAGGTATTGTCGGCCCGAGGCCGGAAAAATCTACACCTTGAAATAGTCGCGGTACCAGGCGACGAAGCGGGCGATGCCGTCCTCGATGCTGGTCGCGGGCTTGAAGCCAACGTCGCGGACAAGGTCGTCGACGTTGGCTTCGGTGGCGGGAACGTCGCCAAGCTGCATGGGCAGGTACTCCTTGATGGCCTTCTTGCCCAGGCACTCCTCAAGGACCTCGATGTAGTGGGAGAGTTCAACAACGTTGTTGTTGCCGATGTTGTACAGGCGGTATGGGTTGGGGCTGGTGGCGGGGTCGGGGTGCGCGCCGGACCACTCCGGGTTCGGGGTGGCCGTGTGCATGGTGACGCGCACAACGCCTTCCACGATGTCGTCGATGTAGGTGAAGTCGCGGCGCATCTTGCCGTGGTTGAAAACCTTGATGGGCTCGCCCGCGAGGATCGCCTTGGTGAAGAGGAACAGGGCCATGTCCGGCCTGCCCCACGGTCCGTACACGGTGAAGAACCGCAAGCCGGTTGTGGGCAGGTCGTACAGGTGGCTGTATGTGTGGGCCATGAGTTCGTTGGACTTCTTCGTGGCCGCGTACAGGCTCATGGGGTGGTCAACGTTGTCGTGCACGCTGAGCGGCATGGTGGTGTTCAGGCCGTAGACCGAACTGGACGAGGCGTAGGCCAGATGCTCGACCTTGTTGTGGCGGCAGCCCTCCAGGATGTTCAGAAAGCCCACGACGTTCGAGTCGATGTAGGCGCGCGGGTTCTCGATGCTGTAGCGCACCCCGGCCTGGGCCGCCAGGTTGACCACATGCGTGAAGCCCTGCTCCGCGAAGAGCCGGGCCACGGCGGCGTTGTCCGCCAGATCCATGTGGGCGAAGGTGAAGTTCGGGTTCGGCTTGAGCATCTCCAGGCGCGAAAGCTTGATGTCCACCGAGTAGTAGTCGTTCAGGTTGTCCAGGCCGACAACCACATGGCCAAGGGAGAGCAGGCGGCGGGAGAGGTGGAAACCGATGAAGCCGGCAGCGCCGGTGACAAGTATTTTCATGACGATATCCTTTGTTTCTGTTTGCGTGACCGGTGCGGGTGTACCCGTGGGAGAGGGGGATGGCAAGCCTAGCCGAGGGCGATTGCCTTCAGGTGCGCCAGGGCCTGATGCAGTTCATGGGGCAGCAGGCCGGTAAGCTCTTCCGGCGAGGGCGCGGCATGGATGAGCACGGCCGTGTCGTCCTGGGGGAAGAGTGTCTTGGCGCGCCGCGCCGGGGCGTCACCGAAGCAGACCACGTGCCTGATGTTGAAGTGCCGGACCCCGGCGGCGAAATAGTCCGACGCGAACACCGGGCCGGGGTCCACGCCGCTGGGGAACGAGATGGGCCAGAACAGGCTTGTGCCCTGGGGCCAGGCCAGAAAGGCCAGAACGGTCTGGAGGAGCTTGCGTCGCACGGGGTCGGCGCTGCCGCTCACGTCGTCGGCAAGGGAAGCGTAGGTGATGATCACGCGCGGTGGCGTGCGCACGCGGGCGGCAAGGGTCAGCCAGGGCTCTGGCCACACAGGAGCGGCAGGGTCGGCGTGCGGGGCTTCGAGAGGTTCGGACCCGGCATGAACTGGGGGCGGATTCTCCCCCGAGGCCTGAGCGCAAGCGTGCGCCGGGTTCGGGTCCGGCGGAACAATGGCGTCCTGGAGCCCCTCGGGCAGGAACAGGTGCGAAAGCCCGGCAGCGGCCCAGGGCCGGAGCTGCTCGGTCATGTCTACAGATGCTGCAAATGATCCCATATGCGCCAGGCCACTTCGGTTTTGGGGAGTTCTGGCCATTGCTCGACGCGGCCCAGGCGGTCAAGGATCGTGACCGCGTTGGTCGGGCTGTCGAACCCGCTCCCGGGAACGCCCAGGCGGTTGGCCACGATGAGGTCCAGGCGTTTTTCCTCAAGCTTGAGCCGCGCCTGGGCGAGGATGTCGTCGGTTTCCGCCGCAAAGCCGATGAGCAGCTGATCGGCTCGCTTGCTGGCGCCAAGGCTGCGCAGGATGTCCGGGTTCGGCTCAAGGCCCATGGCGAGGTCCTGGCCCAGTTCGCGCTTCTTGAGCTTGCGGGCCGTTCCCGAGGCGGGCGGGATGGGGCGGAAATCGCAGACAGCCGCCGTGCAGCAGGCGATGTCCGCCTGGGGCCAAAGGTCCGTGGTGGCTGCAAGCATTTCGCGGGCCGTGGTGACCCGGGTGACCCGGATGCCCGGCGGAAACGTCAGGGCAGTCGGACCTGCCACCACATGCACCGTGGCGCCGCGCATCCAGGCGGCGCATGCAAGGCACGCGCCCATGAGCCCGCTGGACGGGTTGGACAGGAAGCGGACCGCATCCCAGGCTTCGCGCGTGGGGCCAAGTGTCACGAGCACGGTCTTGCCGGACAGGTCCTTGGGCGAGAGCGTTCGCAGCACGCAGGCGAAAATGTCCTCAACCGGCGACAGGCGGCCAACGCCGGTGTCGCCGCAGGCCACCGGGCCGGGCGCGGGGCCGACGCCGACAGCGCCGCGGGCAAGCAGGGTGGTCCAGTTGGCCTGGGTCGCCGGGGCCGCCCACATGGCCGGGTTCATGGCCGGGGCCAGGACCAGCGGTCCGCGGAAGGCCAAGGCCTGGGTGGAGAGCAGGTCGTCGGCCAGGCCGATGGCGATCTTGGCCAGGATGTTGGCGGTGGCAGGCGCGATGACCAGGGCGTCAGCCGAGCGGCCAGGGGTCAGGTGGGCAAAGGGGTCGTCGGTCGGGCCCTCGGCGAACATGGCCGTGTGCACAACGCCCGCGCCCAGGGCGCGGAAGCTGTCCACGCCGATGAAGCGCTGGGCCGACGCGGTCAGGCTCACCCCGACATCGATCTGGGCATCCACGAGCAGCCGCAACAGCTCAAGGCTTTTGTAGGCAGCCACGCTGCCCGTGACGCCAAGGTGCACACGCTTGCCCAGGAAGCAGGGAAAGCGCAGGGCTTGGGTGTTCAATTGCTGATGTCCTGTTCAGTGAAATTGCCCTTGGACGGCGCGGATGGACCGGGCACTCCGCGCGAGTTGCTGGTGCGGGTCGTCGTGGAGCGGGCGGAAGAGGACGAGCCTGTCTTGTACTCCAAAGCGAAAATGGTGGCCTTGGCCTTGAAGCCGTCCGTCAGCTCGATGATGGCCGCCTTGTTCTGCTTTTCGAAGATGAGGATGCTCTTCTTGGAGCGCACGGCCGAGACCTTGCGCCAGCCGTCCTTGAGCATGTTGTTCTGGAAGAAGTTGATGAGATCGTCGTACACGACGCGGCCCTGGAAGTTCTGTATGCCGGCCTTGAACTGCTGCGTGTCAAAGGAGAAGTCGTCGTCGGCGACGTGCTCCATGCCGTTGGGCACCAGGATGTCATCAAACAGATAATAGTAGTTCGGGTTGTCGTAGGTCTCCACCTCGCTGCCAGGGGCGGCGGGGCCGGTGTCGGAGGTGGCGCGGGTGTTCATGCCGGAGCAGGCGACCAGGACAAGGCTTAAGCCCAGCCCGAGAATGAGCTTCACAGGATTGGTTTTCATGGCAAAATCCCTCGTATTTTGGAGCAGGAACGAACCGGATGCAGTATAATATATGAGGTGCTTACCCGAAACGCGGAGAAATCTCAACGCGAGGGCCTTGGGCCGGGGGCCTTTAGCCCTGGAGCGCGCCTGTGCGGCGGAGCTGGGCCTCCAGCCGTTCGCGGTCCTCGCGCAGGCGGCGCAGCTCGACCTCCTGCGCGGCGACCCTGGCCTTGAGATCCGCGTTGTCGCTGGTCAGGGTGAGGCTGATCTCCTCCATGACCGCGAGCTTGGGCTCCATGGCCCGCAGGCGTTCGGAAAGCTTCGCCACCTGCGCGGAAACATCGGCCTGGTCGCGCCTGGCCACGCGCTTCAGGTTGCGCGCCAGGAGCACGAAGCCGTTCTTGAGCTTGGTGATGTCGCCCTGGTGCGTGTCCAGGCTGATCTTCTGCTCGGCCAGCTTGTCCAGGGCCTCGCTGAAGTGGGCGATGGAGTCGGACAGGGCGGTGGACAGCGCGTCGGACAACACTTCGGCCAGATTGCCTGGCAGGTCGTGGACCACGGCGGGCAGGGCGATGGGCTCGGCGGCGGGGCCGACCTCGATGGTGCGGGGGAATTCGCGGCGCAGGATGTCCTCGATCTCTGAGGTGATGCGGCCGTCGGTGTACAGCTCGCTGACGCGCTTGAACACGGCCAGGGCCTCTTCGGGGTAGCGGGTCATGCGGCCGATGCGGCGGCCGGAGAGAAAGTCCTTGAACAGGGCCGCATAGCGCCGGGCCGTGGGCGCTGGGATGCCCGTGTGTTTGGCGATGTCGCTGAGAGCCATCAGTTCCATATCCGGTGCATATCAGGATCAGGCCGAAGATCAAGGAAAAACTGGCGTCAACCGTGGATTTGCGGGCTTGATCGCCAGGCGCGCGCCAGATCATCACCATGCCCGCGGCGGGCTCGCCAGGGCAGGGGAAAAGCTGGGGCTTGCCATCGGCACAGGAATGGATACCATTCCCCAACCATGCGCAACAACGCCAATCGACCCGACGAGAGCGGAATTCCCGAGCTTTATCGCCTGAGCAGCTATGTGTACGAGCTTCCGGAGGAGCGCATCGCCCGCAGGCCCGCGCCAGAG
Source organism: Desulfovibrio sp. (assembly GCA_050251495.1). GTDB lineage: Bacteria > Desulfobacterota > Desulfovibrionia > Desulfovibrionales > Desulfovibrionaceae > Humidesulfovibrio. The sequence continues at coordinate 51,038 of JBFWMQ010000016.1, forward strand.
CGCGACGCCTCGCGCCTGCTGCTGCTCGACCGCGCCGCCGAGGCCGCGCAAGCCCGCGCCTTTGCCGAGCTGCCGGACCTGCTGGCCGCGAAGTTCCCCCAGGGCGGCTTGCTTATCGCCAACAATTCCCGCGTGTTCCCGGCGCGCATCTATGGCCGCAGGGCCACGGGCGGACGGGTGGAGCTGCTTCTGCTCACGCCCTTGCCGTTGCTTCACGTGAAACCTTTGCCCGATGGACGGCTGAGCGCCGAGGCCGAGGGGCTTGTGCGCACGGCCAAGCGCATGAAGGTGGGCGAGGCCGCGCTCTTTGACGCACCCGAGGGCATGGCGTTTGGCGTGACGCTGCTTGAGCGCGGCGAGTACGGCCGCTGCCGCCTGCGCCTGGAGTGGCGCGGCGATCTTGAGGCGATCTTGAACGAAATCGGCCATATGCCCTTGCCGCCCTATCTGGAGCGCGCGGACGACGCGAGCGACCGCGAGCGCTACCAGACCGTGTACGCCGACGCGACCAAGGCGGGCAGCGTGGCCGCGCCCACGGCGGGCCTGCACTTCACGCCCGAGGTGCGCACGCAGCTTGCGGCGCGCGGCTTCGACTGGGCCGAGGTGACGCTGTATGTGGGCTACGGCACCTTCAGCCCGGTGCGCGAGGCCGACATCCGCGAGCACCGGATGCACGCCGAGTACGTGGAGGTCGCGGAGAGCACGGCCCAGGCCGTCCGCGAGGCCAAGGCCGCGGGGCGTCCGGTCATCGCCGTGGGCACCACCAGCGCGCGCAGCCTGGAGGGCATGTGCGCGGCCCAGGGCGGAGTGAAGGCCTTTGCAGGCGAGACGAGCATCTACCTCTACCCCGGGCGGAACTTTCACGTTGTGGACGCGCTTCTGACCAATTTTCATTTGCCAGAGTCGAGCCTCCTGATTATGGTTTCAGCCTTGGCGGGCCGCGAACGCATCATGGCTGCGTACGCATTGGCGCTTGCCAGGAACTTCCGCTTTTTCTCCTACGGCGACGCCATGCTCATCGTGTGAACGAAAGATTCTGACAAAGCCGCGAGAGCTTCCGGCCCGCGCGGCGAAGGGGTGTTCAATGTCCCGCATCACCGTATCGGAGGAGCGCTGCAAGGGCTGTCTGCTGTGCACCCTGGTCTGTCCGGTCACAATCATCCGGCAGAGCGAGCGCATCAATCAGAATGGCTACAAGGTCGCCGAGGTCACGGCCGAAGACATGGGCAAGTGCACCGGCTGCGCGTCCTGCGCCACCATCTGCCCGGACGTGGCCATCAAGGTCTGGCGCGGCAAAAAGCCGAAACCCGGCACCAAGAACGCCGCATAGGGAGGGCGCATGGCAGGCAAAAAAGAACGTCTTTTCGTCAAGGGCAATGAGGCCATCGCCATGGGTGCGCTGGCCGCGGGCTGCCGCTGCTTCTTCGGCTACCCCATCACCCCGCAGAACGACATCCCGGAGTTCATGAGCAAGGCCATCGTGGAGGCCGGGGGCGAGTTCGTCCAGGCCGAGAGCGAGGTGGCCGCTGCCAACATGCTGCTTGGCGCGGGCGCCTGCGGCATCCGGGCCATGACCAGCTCGTCCTCGCCCGGCATGAGCCTGAAGCAGGAGGCCATCAGCTACATGGCCGGCAGCGAGATCCCGGCGGTCATCGTGAACATGAACCGTGGCGGCCCGGGCCTGGGCGACATCGGCCCCAGCCAGGGCGACTACTTCCAGTCCACGCGCGGCGGCGGCCACGGCGACTACCGCCTGCTGGTGCTCGCGCCCTCCAGCGCGCAGGAAGCCTACGACATGACCTATGACGCCTTTGACCTGGCGTTCGCCTCGCGCAACCCGGTGCTCATCCTGGGCGACGCCATCATCGGCCAGATGAAGGAGCCCATCACCCCGCGCGAGCCCAAGAAGGTGGACCCGAACGAGGGCGCGGACTGGCGGCTCATCGGCGCGCCGGCCAAGGGCAAGGGCAAGCGCGACCACCGCATCATCAAGTCGCTGTTCCTCATGGACGGCGAGCTGGCCGGACAGAACAGGAAGCTGCAGGCCAAGTACGACGCCTGGAAGAAGCTGGCGGATTTCGAGACCTTCGAGGTCAAGGACGCCGAGCTTGTGGTGGTGGCCTACGGGTCCATCGGCCGCATCGCCAAGAACGCGGTGCGCGCGCTTCGCGCCAAGGGCAAGAAGGTGGGCCTGTTCCGGCCCAAGACGCTCTACCCCTTCCCGGAGAAGGCGCTGGAGAAGCTGGCCAAAGAGGGCAAGCGTTTTCTGACCATTGAGCACAACCTGGGCCAGATGGTCGAGGATGTCCGTCTTTCCGTGCGCAAGCACGCGGATTCGGACCTGTTCTGCGTCTATCCCGGCAACATGCCGAGCCCCGACGACTTTGAAGCGCCCATCTTGCGCGCCCTGGGGAGGAAATAACATGACCAAGGCACAAAAGGCCGCTCCCAAGGCCGCCACGAAAGCCGCCAATGCTGCGGAGGAGCTGGTGTTCGACCGGCCCGACTGCATGGTGGACCGCGCCACCCACTACTGCCCCGGCTGCCACCACGGCATCGCGCACAGGCTCGTGGCCGAGCTGCTCGACGAAATGGGGCTCAAGGACAACACCATCGCGGTCAGCTCCATCGGCTGCTCCGTGTTCCTCTACAACTACATCGACGTGGACTCGGTGGAGGCCCCGCATGGCCGCGCCCCGGCGGTGGCCACGGGCGTGAAGCGCGCCCGGCCCGACAAGTTCGTGTTCACCTACCAGGGCGACGGCGACCTGGCCTCCATCGGCATGGCTGAGATCATGCACGCCGCCAACCGGGGCGAGCGCATGAGCGTGGTCTTCGTCAACAACACGGTCTACGGCATGACCGGCGGCCAGATGGCCCCGACAACGCTCATCGGCCAAAAGACCACCACCTGCCCCGGGGGCCGCTGCAAGGACCGCGAAGGCTCGCCCATCCGCATGAGCGAGATCATCGCCCAGCTGGGCGGGGTGGCTTTCTGCGCGCGCGGCAGCCTGGACTCGGTCAAGAACATCCGCCAGGCCAAAAAGTATATGCGGCAAGCCTTCGAGGTGCAGACGCGCGGCCAGGGCTTCGGCTTCGTGGAGCTGCTGGCCGGGTGCCCCACCAACTGGCGCATGACGCCCGTTGCGGCCAACAAGCGCATCACCGAGGAGATGATCCCCTACTTCCCCCTGGGCGTGTTCAAGGCCGTGGACGACGACGGCACCTGCGGGTCCACCATCGCGACCAGCGTTGCGGGAGGCAAATAATGAAGCGCTACATCGACGTCATCATGGCCGGGTTCGGCGGCCAGGGCGTGCTGCTCATCGGCAATCTGCTGGCCTACGCGGGCATGAAGGAGAAGCTGAACGTCACCTACATCCCGGTCTACGGGGTGGAGATGCGCGGCGGCACGGCCAACTGCACCGTGGTTTTGAGCGAGGACGAGATCGGCTCGCCGATCATCAACACGCCAAAGAGCCTCATCGTCATGAACCGGCCCAGCCTGGACAAGTTCCAGCCCCGGCTGGCCAGCGGCGGCATCCAGATCGTCAACTCGTCGCTGGTGGACCCGAAGCTGGTGGAGAAGGGCGGCCGCATCCGCACCGTGCTGGTGCCCGCCAACGAGCTGGCCGAGAAGGCGGGCAACGCGCGCGCCGTGAACACCATCATGCTGGGCGCCTATGTCGCGGCCACGGGCATGGTGAAGCTGTCCACCGTGGAGGAGTGCCTGTCCGCGGTTATGCCCGCCAAGATAGTGCCGCTCAACGTCACGGCCTTGCGCGCGGGCGCGCAGTACGCCCTGGAGCAGCTCAAGGGCCAGGCTCCGGCGAAGAAGCCCACGGCCAAGGCCGCAGCCAAGCCGACGCCAAAAAAACCGGCGAAGGCTGCGGCGAAGCCGACGGCCAAGGCGGCGGCAGCCAAGAAGACCGAGGTCAAGGCGGTTGCCAAACCTGTGGCCAAGGCCGCCGCAAAGAAGAAGCCGGCGGCCAAGCCTGCGGCCAAGAAACCGGCTCCGGCCAAGAAACCGGCGAAACCGGCGGCCAAGGCGGCGGCGAAGAAGCCCGTAGGGAAGAAGTAGGCCGTGAAGCCAATCCCGAACAAGAAGCCCCAGGGCCAGTACGGCATCATCGGCTGGCCGCTCGGCCACACCAAGAGCCCGCTGCTGCACAACTGGGGGCTCAAGGAGTCCGGCCTGCCGGGCGCGTACGTGGCCTGGCCCACGGAGCCGAACAAGCTCAAGGCCTTCATGGCCGAGGTGCGCGTGCGGCGCATCAAGGGCGTCAGCGTCACCATCCCGCACAAGCAGGCCGTGATGCCGTTTCTCGACGGCCTGACCGACCGGGCCAAGGCTGTGGGCGCGGTGAACACGCTGTTCTGGCGCGAGGGCAAGCTCATGGGCGACAACACCGACGTGGATGGCATTGTCGCGCCGCTGCTGCCGCACAAGGACGCGCTCGCCTCCGCCCTGGTGCTTGGGGCGGGCGGCGCGGCCCGGGCCGCCTGCGCGGCCTTGAAGGCGCTTGGCGTCGCCGACGCGGCCGTGGCCAACCGCACCCCGGGCAAGGCCCACGCCCTGGCGCGGGACTTCGGCCTGCGCGCCGTGCCCTGGGACGAGCGCGCCGCCACGCCCTGGTCGCTGATCATCAACGCCACGCCGCTGGGCACCACGGGCGAGCAGGTGCACGAGACGCCCTGGCCGTCCGACGGCTTCGCGAACGTTTCTCTGGTGTTCGACATGGTCTACAACCCCGTGCGCACCAGGCTCATTCAGGAGGCCCAGGCCGCAGGCGTGGAGTGCATCTCCGGGCAGAACATGTTTCTGCACCAGGGCCTGGCCCAGTTCGAGCTGTGGACCGGCAAGCGCCTGGACGAGAAGCGCGCCCGGCAGCTGCTCATGGCCGACCTGGCCATGACCGGAGGCTAGGGCCGGACGCGTCGCAGCGCAGCAAGGACATCCAAAAGGGCGGGGGCTTCGGTCTCCGCCCTTTTTCGTTGCGCGTTGCGCGGCTTACGCCGCTTCCGGGGTGTGCTGCGTTGGCGGGACCTTGGTCTCCAGCCGCGCGGCGAGGCTCTGGATGTCCTCCAGGTACTCGCGGCTGGTGTCCAGGTAGAAGGCCAGGGCGCGGGCGAAGTTCTTGCCCACCAGGCCGTCCAGGAAGAGCTGGCTGATTTCGCGCTCGCGCAGGAGCACGTATTGGGACAGCAGGAAGACCTTGCGCTCCTCCACGCTCATCTCCTGCAGCTGCTCGGCCAGCACGGTGCGCGCGCGCGGCTGGTACATCCAGAAGTACATCAGGTCCAGGGCGTTGACGATGATGATGTTCTCCAGCCCCTTGTGCTCGTAGCTCATGGTGAGCATGAACTGCCGGGGCGACTCCAGCAGGGCCAGCACGTCCTCCTGGGGAAAGAGCAGCTCCAGCTGCTGGAAGGTGTCGAAGAGCTGGTCGAGCTTGCCCTTGTAGTCCCAGGCGCGCAGCCGGGCCGCCTGGGCGCGGTCCACCAGGCCCTCGATGAGCCCGGCGGCGCAGTCGCTGGCGAACTTGGAGATGATGGCGGCCCAGGGCTCCACAAGCTGGGCGGCGTCGTGGTGCCCCTTGGCGCGCAGAAGAAGCACGATGAGGTCGCTGTAGACAAGGGCCAGCGGTATGGAGAGCACCGAGCGGAACAGGTTGCCGATGGCCGAGGCCGTTGGCAGCCCGCGCAGGATGTTGTGGGTCATGATGTACAGGCCGTTGGCCAGGGCCATGACCGTGTACAGGACCAGCGGATCGCTGGCCAGGGTGATGTCCAGCAGCTCGTTCAGCAGGCGGGTCTTGATCAGGTAATCCAGCAGCGGCACCGAGATCCCGGTGTACAGCAGCGAGTCCGCCAGGCGGTCCCAGCTCACCAGATCGTTCCAGCGCAGGAGCGAGGAGCGGCCGATGCCGCCGGTGGCCAGCACCATCTGGATGATGTTGCGGATGCCGGTGATGGCGAACCAGATGAACGCGCCAAAAAAGGCCAGCACCCACCAGTCCTTGGTGAGGCCGAAGGTGAGGGCCGCGGGGATGAAGCCCAGCAGCACCTTGAGGCCGATCTTGAGGCTCGAGTTCAGGTAGCGCGGGTGCGGCCTGGGCGGCTTGGCGGCGGTCGGGGGTTCCTCCGGTCCGAGGCCGATCTCCGGTCCGTGCTCGCGCTGGATGCCGCCCAGGAGCCAGACGTTGCCCGGCTGCCCGGGCGTGAGGCGGAAGCTCTCTGCCAGCCAGTCCACGGTGCGCGGCCGGACCAGGGGCCGCAGCCGGGGCAGCGCCGTGGCCAGGGCGTACAGCAGGCCGTGCTCCGGCTCGTTGTCGTCCTCGGGCAGCTCGGTGACCCGTTTGCGCGCCTCGGCCTGCACATCCAGGCGCTTGCTGAGCGCCTCCGGCCTGCGGCGCAGCAGGCGCCGGGCGCGGGCCGGGAGCGTGTCGTCCACCACCATGCCCATGCCGTAGAGGCGGCTGGACTGCCCGGTGGAGTCCGTGCCGATGCAGGAGGCCAGGGGCGTTTTGCGGTAGCAGGCGTGCAGGGTGGAGATGTCGTAGAGGATCTCGTCGAGCTTCTCGCGCACGCTCGGCGCGGGCACGGCCTCGATGATCTCGCGGATGAGCTTCTTGAGCTTGACCACGTTCGAGGTGTTGAGCGCCTCCTGCAGGGCGTTGATGCGCTCGCGGTCGATCTCGCGCCCCAGGGCGCGGTCCTTCATGTTCACGATCTCCAGGTGGGTGATGGCCCCCCGGCAGTCGTACAGGATTTCCAGCACGTCCTCCACGCGCAGGTTGCCCAGGCTTAAGGTGATGCGCCCGGCCGGGTGGATGGCTTGCAGGCGGCGGGTGATCTCCTGGGGCGCCAGGCGCAGCAGGGCCGGCGCGTCCGGCGCGTCGGTAGGGATTTCCGGGTTGCGCAGGGTGGGGTTGCGCTGCGGGCTCAGGAAGCGCTCGATGATCTCGTCGGTGTCCAGCTTGCCCAGGCGGTGCAGCTGTTGGCCGATCTCCTCGCGCTCGGACGCGCTCGCGCTTCTGGCTTCGTGGCGCAGGAAGGCCGCCTGCTGCTGCATGAGCGGCAGGAGCCGGTCGTGGATGAACTTGCCCAGGTGCTGGAGCGAGGCCTGGCCAGCGCCCACGAAGCGGCGGAAATCCTCGTCGGAAAGCGGGCCGAGCTCCAGGCCGAACTCGCGGTTCAGGGCGGGGCGGTGCACTTCGTTGAAGCGCGTGAAGACCTCGGCCACGTATTGCTGGTGATACAGGGAAACGAGCCGTGTTTCCCGCATGAAGTCCGCGGTGCCGGGCTGGGTCAGGAAATCCAGGAACTCGGTCGGGGTGGCGAAGCCGCCGGGAATCCAGATGAGCTTGAGGAAGCGGCTGCGGAAGCGCGGGCTGAATTCGATGCCGATGCGCACCTTGACCTCAAGGATGCGCGCCGCCTCAAGAATCTCCGCCGCCGCCTCGCGCGGGACATAGTTGTAGTAGACAACCGTAAGCGTCTTGATGCCCTTGATCCAGGCATCGAGCACCAAGTGCGTGGAGGACTTGCGGCCCTTGGTGTTGGCGTCGTGCACGTGGTCGTCAAAGGCGATCTGGCTCTGGTCCTCGGGCATCTCCAGCAGGTGGTAGCGCTCCAGGTGCCGCCGGATGACCCTGGGCTTGCCGGAGCAGGCCTCCCGGAAGTCGCGCGCGAACATGAGCTGGGTCAGGGGGTCGCCGTGGGCGCGCACCATGTCCTTCATGAGCTGCACCAGCACGCGGGCGGTGTTGCGCCGCATGCCGCTCTGGGCGGTGGTCAGCACCTCGGCGTGGAGCGAGCGCAGGGCCGAGAGGCGGTCCTCGGCCTTGCCGGTCTCCAGGGAGCCGAGCAGGTGCACCACGGCGTAGGCGATGCGCAGGCCGCGCGTGGCGGCCATCTCCTTGATGCCGTGGGGGTGCATGTAGGGCGCAAGCAGCTTCTTGTGGCTGGGCGCGTCCTCGCGCTCCACCACGTCGCACACGATGCGCAGGAGGTCGTAGTCCTTGCGGTCGAAATAGGCGCGTCCGGGCCGGGCCTGCTCAAACCCGTAGCCGGGCTGATCGCATGTGCGTGAGCTGTTGCTCATGGGTGTCCCTTGCATGTGCCGTCGGGGCGGGTGAGCGGGGATGCGCCGCGCACGTGACGGAATTCACAATCGTCGCGAGTGCGAAAGAAGTCAAGCACTGCCGCGAAGTTCTGCCAGAGTTTCGCCACGTAGACGTGCCAGCGGAGAAGGAAAAAGGAACAAGGCGTTGCAGGAACCGTTACGGAGGTGTAGAAGGCAAGGTGGCAGGGCATCCGCTCCTGCCGAACCGCAACCATTCCTGCGAGGAGCGCCATGAAACGCCTCTTTTCCTGCTTCACCGTGCTCGCCCTTGTGTGTCTCGCCAGCGCGGCCCTGGCCGCCGATGTCCCGAACCTCGTTGGAACCTGGGAGGGCGCGCCAAGCGTGCACAGCATCACAGGCGGACACTACACCGGGAAGCTGGTGCTGACCATCGTCGGGCAGAAGGGCAACGCCTTCCACGGGACCAAGGTCTACAAGATGCCTGCTCCGGAAAAGGACCGGTCCGAGAACTTCAGCGGAACCATCAGCTCCACCGGGCAGATCTTCATCGCCGACCACGAAGAAGGCTTCATGGTGGGCGTGCGCACCAAGAATGGCGACATGGAGCTGCAGTACGGGCACAACGGCAAGACCGCTGTCGCCGTCCACGTGGTGCTGAAGAGGAAGTAGCGGGCGTGGCCCGCGACGCTGCTTGACAGAAAAACCGTGCGGCCCGCTCCCTGGCGAACCGGGGGGGCGGGCCGTTTTTTTACGCTGCCGGAAATGCCGTCAACCAGGAAAAAACGTCTTTTCGCCGCCCCAAAAGCCGCCACTTTCATCCCGCCGCCAAGGCCCATGCTATGCTCGCGCCAAGGAGGGCCATCCCATGCGCGAGATCATGACGTTGCGGCAATGCTATTTGAGGTGCTTTGAGGGCGAGGCGGGCCAGGCCGTGCTGGACGACCTGGAGGCGAGGGCCTTTGTGCGCGGCACGAGCTTTTCCCCGGATCCGCAGCGGGCCGCGTTCAACGAGGGCCGCCGCAGCCTCGCCCTGCACATCCGGCGGATGCTCGACCGGCCGGCCCCGGGCGATGCGGGGCGGAGCGCGGAAGAATAAAAAAGAGGGGGACCCGAAGGTCCCCCTCTCGATAGTCACATTGCGAAGCTTAGGGCTTCTTCTCCTCGGCGGGAGCGGCGGCCGGAGCGGCGGCGGCGTCAGCGGCCGGAGCAGCGGCAGCGGGAGCGGCCTCAGCGGGGGCGGCGGGAGCGGCGGCGGCAGGAGCCTCGGCGGGCTTCTCTTCGGCTTTCTTCTCACCGCAAGCGGAAACGCCGAGGGCCAGGGCAGCGACGATCATGACGGCAAACAGCTTTTTCATGGACTCTTCCTCTCTATTTGTGGTGGTACAACTCTGAACAGAAATTCCGTTCCCCGGAGGACCCCGTCTGGGACTCCTTGCCCGCAACCCGCAGCGCAGCTGATGGGTCGTGGGTCCGGGTGCGGGGGCACCAGATCGTACCTGTACACAGGACGTCCGCGCACAGGCAAAATCATCGCCCTCACGCGCCTCTCAATATACCCGTTGTTTCGGGTTGGCAACAGGAAAAACCCGAAAATTTCAAACGCGCAAAACGAGAGGAACAGCTGTTATTGCTCGGTTCAAGCGGAAAAGATGAAGGAGGGCAGAACATATATGGCCATTCATCCGGCAAAAAACGCACATCCTGCGCTCGGCGCGCTTTCCGCATGGCCGCGGCTGCGCTTCTTTGAACTGTCGGATGAGTGCGGAATTTACGCCGCCGCCGCCCTGGCGGAACACGCCGACTGTCTGGAGCTGCACCTTGAGGTGCTGCGCTTCGGCCCGGCAACGGTGCGCGCCCTGCGCGCCGACGCGGCGGAGCTCAAGGCCATGGCCCGGCGCCTGGGCAAACAGCGCATCGTGGGCCTGCGCACCGAGGACGGCCCGACCCCGGACTTGCGCTGGGCGAAGTTCACCAGGCTCTTCGGCTTCACGGGCCAGCGCGTGTTCCAGGCGGCGGAGCTGCGCCTCGACTGACGCATCCTGTCAAGACGGAATTTTTGCCCTTTTCCCTGCCAGGAGACGGCTCGTTTTGCCCGGTCCCAAAACATGGAGGTATACTGGGGGCCATTGCCAGAATCCGGCGCTGGGCCGGCCTTCCGGCACCCCTCGGCACCCTCATGCAAGGAGACCATCATGCCTGATGCCCGCACCCGCGAATTGAAACGCCCCGCCACCGGCTTACGCGCCGTCGATCTGGCCACCCCGGACTCGACCGACTGGCGCGCCAGCCTGCCCGAGGACTGGACCGCCCCTGGCCGCGACGCCACGGGCGCGGAGGTCCAGGTGCCTTTGCGCCAGCACCCCGTCCTGGCCAAGTACGCGTCCAAGGACGAGGCCATCAAGGCCCTGGTGCACGCCCAGCGCCTGCTCGGCAAAAAGGGCGAGCCCGCGCCGGAAGCCGGCGGCTCGCTGCTGTCCCAGGGCCGCTGCCCGGAAGGCGGCTGCCCGGCCAGCCCGGCCGACTACCGGCTGCCGGACCTGGACATTCCCGAAGACTTCAGCGTGGATGAGGCCCTGCGCGGCGCCTTTTTGGAAAAGGCCCACGAGCTGGGCCTCACCGACGCCCAGGTGGCCGGGTTGTACGCCTGGTTCATGCCGCTCAACGTCCAGGCCCTGCTGGACCGCCACGAACAGGCCAACGCCGAGCGCGTCCGGCTGCGCGAGCGCGAGCTCGGGGCCTTGCGCAAGGCGCACGGCGGCGCGGCCCAGGGCATCCTGGAGGCCGCGCGCAGGGCCGTGCTCGCCCTGGGCGGCAAGGAACTCATGGAGCGCCTTGAGGCCAGCGGCGCGGCGGACGACGCCCGCGTGGTCCAGGCCTTTGCCCGCGTGGCTCCGCTGGTGAGCGAGACCGCCCTGCGCGCCCACGACGCCGCGCCCGCGCAGGGCCTCACCCCGCAGCGCCTGCGCGAGATGATGCGCGATCCGCGCTACTTCGACCCCTCGCGCCGCGACCCGGACTTTGTGCGCCAGGTGCGCGAAGGCTTCGAGACGCTGTTTCCCGGCGAGAGGCCCCAGGGACTGCGCGCATAGAGAAGGAGGGAGGAACGTGGGGCGCTGCCCCGCACCCCGCCGGGGGGCCGATCCGGCCCCCCGGTCCCCCCGGAAGGGGGCGGGGAGGAAGGCTGGGCCACACGGCTCCGTTGTTTGACACCCTTGCCCTGCTTCAGTCATAGCTCATGTCCATGAGCGACCCACGCGTGACCATCCTGATCCCCAGCCACCTGCGGCCGGCCTTGCTGGCCCGCGCCCTGGAGCACTATGCCCCAAGCGGCCTGCCGGTCATCGTGGCCGACTCCTCGCCCGCGCCCTTTGCCCGGGCCGGGGAGTTCGAGCATGCGCGGTACCTGCATCTGCCGGGCGTGCCCTTTGAGGCCAAGCTGCAACGCCTGGCCGCGCTGGCGGACACGCCCTACGCCGTGCTCTGCGCGGACGACGACTTCACCTCCACGGCGAGCATCCTGCGCTGCGCGGAGTTTTTGGACAGCAACCCGGACCACAGCGGAGCCCATGGGCACTACCTGCGCGTGCTGCGCGGCAGGGGCGAAACGCTGGTGGAGCCCTGCTACCGCGACACGCACCGGGCGGGCGTTTCAAGCCCCGACCCGGCCACCCGGCTGCTGGAGCTGAACCGGCCCTATGTGCCGCTCTTCTACGCCGTGCTGCGCACGGAGGTGTTGCGCGCGGCCTTTGGGCCAGGGCATGAGCTGGAGCGCTTCTATGCCGCAAGCGAGCTGGCGCTCGGCATTGCGGCGGCGGCGCTGGGCAAGGTGGCGGTCCTGCCCACCCTGCACACCGTGCGCGACATCGTGCCGAGCACGGACCTGGGCGGAGGGAAGAACGACAGCCTGCTCGTGGTCAGCACCGCGCCGGAGTACCGGGAGGCATACAACCACATGGTCGGCCGGCTGGCCGGGGTGCTGGAGCGGGCCTCCGGCCTGGACGCGCAGGCCGCGCGGCAGGCCGTGCTGGCGTCCCTGGACGGCTTCATCGCCGGGTATTGCCAGCCGGGCAAGCGCCGGAGCTTTGTGCGGAAGCTGCCCAAATACTGCCGCCGGGTCGCGCATTTCCTCGCCCCGCCTTTGGCCGCGCGCGCCCGGCGCGAGGCCGAGAGCCTGCGGCAGGCCGAGCTGCGCGCCTATCTGGCCCCGGCTGGTCCCGCGGGTGCTGCGGAACTGGAGCGCATTCTGGCGCGCTTCCGGGCCTTGCCGGGCTGATTCCGGCCCGCGCCCCGCCCAGGAGAAAAGGAGAAACGGATGTCTGACGCGGAAGGAGGCCTGAGCGGCCAGCGGGTGCTGGTCACCGGGGCCACGGGGTTCATCGGCACCCCGGCGGTGGACGCGCTGCTCAGGCGCGGCGCGCGGGTCACGGCCCTGTGCCGCGACGCGGATCGCGCTGCCGCCTGGGCCTCCGCGCGCCCGGCAGGCGGACGGCTGACCGTGCTGGCGGCGGACATTACGGGCCTGACGGGTGCGCAGCTGGACGAGCTGGCGCGCCACGACCGCATCCTGCACCTGGCCTGGGGCAGCCTGGACGCCTTCAAGAGCGCGGCGCACATGGACGAGGTGCTGCCCAGGCACCTGGAGTTCTTGACGGCGTTGCTGGAGCGCGGGGCCCGGCATCTGCTGGTGGCGGGCACCTGCCTGGAGTACGGCCTGCAGGAGGGCTGCCTGCACGAGGGGCTGGAGCCCCGGCCGGTGACCGCCTATGGCCAGGCCAAGGACGCCCTGCGGCGGGCGCTGGAACCCCTGTGCGCCGCGCGCGGCGTGGTGTTCCAGTGGTGTCGGCTGTTCTATATGCACGGGGTCGGCCAGGCTGAAAAATCCTTGCTCTCCCAACTTGACCGGGCTATCAAAGCGGGCGCGGACTCGTTCGACATGTCCGGCGGGGAGCAGGAGCGCGACTACCTGCCCGTGGCCGAGGTCGCCGAGCTGCTCGTCCGCGTGGCCTCGCAGGACCGGGTGGCGGGCGTCATCAATTGCGCGAGCGGCCGTCCGGTGACGGTGCGCGCCCTGGTGGAGGAGCACCTGGCCCGCCGGGAAGCGTCCTTGCGGCTCAACCTGGGCCACTATCCCTATCCGGACTACGAGCCCATGCGCTTCTGGGCCGACACGAAGAAACTCGCCGCTGCCCTTGCCGCAGGTGGTGTGCAGGACATCAGCCGCTGAGGCGTTCCGTGCGGTGACGATGGACAACAAGGTGGACAGCATGACGATGGACAAGAACGAGATCTTCCGCCAGGAGCGCGCCGCGCGCATCCAGGCCATGGGCCGCAACCAGGCCCTGAAAAAGAGCGCCCAGGCTTTCACGGAGGAATCCACGCGGGCCGGGTACTCCTATAATTTCAGCTGGATGGGCCGCCCGATCATCCAGTACCCCCAGGACATGATCGCCCTGCAGGAGCTTGTCTGGGACATGCGCCCGGACGTCATCTTCGAGACCGGCATCGCCCACGGCGGCAGCCTCATCTACTCGGCCTCGCTGCTGGAGCTCTTGGGCGGCGACGGCTTCGTGCTCGGCGTGGACATCGACATCCGCGCCCACAACCGGGCGGCCATCGAGGCCCACCCCATGAGCAGGCGCATCCGCATGTTTGAGGGCTCCAGCGTGGACGAGGCCATGGGGGAGCGCGTGCGCGCCGAACTGGCCGGGTGCAGGAATCCCTTGGTGGTGCTGGACTCCAACCACACCCACGAGCACGTGCTGCGCGAGCTTGAGCTGTACTCGCCCCTGGTGCGCAAGGGCGGCTGGCTGGTGGTCTTCGACACCGTGGTCGAGATCATGCCCGACGATTTCTATCCGGACCGGCCCTGGAGCGTGGGCGACAACCCCATGACCGCGGTGGACGCCTTCCTCAAGACCAACGACCGCTTCGTCATCGACGAGGCCATGGACGCCAAGCTCTGCGTGAGCATGGCCCCGCGCGGCTACCTGCGCTGCATCAAGGACTAGCCGCAAGGAGGCTGACACAGTGAGCACGTTCCGGACCTTTCGCCGCGCCATCCTGGACGCCCTGCCCGAACCGCTGTCGAAGATCATCCGCTGCATCGGCGCGCCGGACAAGTTCATCCATTTCCCGGACCCCACCTATGCCCAGGACGGGCTGGTGACCCGGCACAACGCCGACTTCATGCGCGACCCGCTCTTCGCCAAGGCGTACAGCCTGGGCAAGGCCACGGGCTCCTGGCCCGGCGGCGAGCCCGCCTGGCGCACCTACGTGGCCTGCTGGGCCGCGCACAAGGCCGTCGGCCTTGAAGGCGACTTCGTGGAGTGCGGGGTGAACCGGGGCGGCATGAGCCGCGCCATCTGCCACTACGTGGGCTTCGAGAAGCTGCCCAAGCTGTTCTGGCTGCTCGACACCTACCACGGCCTGTCCGACGAGCTCATCAACGAGGAGGAGCGCGGCCAGGGCCGCACCAACGCGCAGGACTACTACACCGAGTGCCATGGCGCCGTGCGCGAGACCTTCAAGGCCTATCCCAACGCGCGCATCGTGCAGGGAATCATCCCCGGCACCCTGTCCCAGGTCACGGCCGAGAAGGTCAGCTACCTGTCCATCGACATGAACTGCGTGGCCCCGGAGATCGCCGCGGCGGAGTATTTCTGGGACCGCCTGGTGAGCGGGGCCGTGATGGTGCTCGACGACTACGGCTTCGAGCTGCACGATCCGCAGAAGCGGGCCTTTGACGCCTTTGCCCGGCAGCGCGGCGTCCAGGTGCTCTCCATGCCCACGGGCCAGGGCCTGATCTTCAAACCGTAAGGCCGCAAAAGGACCGACATATGGAAGTGGTCATCCTCTGCGGCGGGCTTGGCACCCGCCTGCGCGAAGAAACCGAGTTCCGGCCCAAGCCCATGGTGAACATCGGCTCCCGGCCCATCCTCTGGCACATCATGAAGATCTTCGCCTCCCAGGGGCACCAGGACTTCGTGCTGGCCCTGGGCTACAAGGGCGAGCTGATCAAGGACTATTTCCTCAACTACGAGGCCATGAACAACGACGTCACCATCGAGCTGGGCAAGCCGGAAAAGGCCCAGCTGCATTCCTGCCACGACGAATGCGGCTGGAAGGTCACCCTGGCCAGCACGGGCGAAAAGGCTCTCAAGGGCGCGCGCCTGAAGAAGGTCGAAAAGTACGTCACGGGCGACACCTTCCTGCTCACCTACGGCGACGGCGTGGCCAACGTGGACCTGGCCAAGCTCGTCGCCTTTCACAAGGCCCACGGCAAGATGGTCACGCTCACCGGCGTGAACCCGGCCTCGCGCTTCGGCGAGCTGAAGCTCGACGGCGACCGGGTGGCGCGCTTCCACGAGAAGCCCGAAGGCCCCGGCGCAGGCAAGGACGCCTTCATCAACGGCGGCTACATGGTCATGAACCGGGCCATTTTCGACCGTGTTTCGGATGATGATTCCTGCGATCTTGAATACGGGCCGCTGGAGCGGCTTGCCGAGGAAGGCCAGCTCATGGTCTACCGGCACCACGGCTTCTGGGCCTGCATGGACACCCTGCGCGACACCGAGTACCTGAACAAGCTCTGGGAGTCCGGCAAGGCCGGCTGGAAGCTCTGGTAGCCCCAAGCCCACAAGGAGAGCCCATGCTGCGCGTCATGGACGGATTCTACCGGGGCCGCCGGGTGCTCATCACCGGGCACACCGGGTTCAAGGGCGCGTGGATGTGCCTGCTGCTGGCCCGCGCCGGGGCCAAGGTCCTGGGTTATTCCCTGGAACCGCCGAGCACCCCGGCCCTGTTCGGCCTGGCGCGGCTCGACGCCGAACCGCCCGCCGGGCTGGCCTCCATCCACGCCGACGTGCTCGACCTGCCGCGCCTGACCCGCGCCGTGGCCGAATTTCAGCCCGAGGTGGTCATCCACATGGCCGCCCAGTCCCTGGTGCGCCCATCCTATGCCGACCCGGCCGGCACCTTCGCCGTCAACGTCCTGGGCACGGTGAACCTGCTCGAAGCCTGCCGCCTGAACCCGCCCAAGTCCGGCCGGCGCCGGGCCATCGTGGCCGTCACCAGCGACAAGTGCTACGAGAACCGCGAGTGGGTGCACGGCTACCGCGAGACCGACCGCCTGGGCGGACACGATCCGTACTCGGCCAGCAAGGGCTGCGCGGAGCTGGCGGCCCAGTCCTTTGCCCGCTCGTTTTTTGATGCCAGGGGCATTGCCGAACACGGCACCATCCTCGCCACCGTCCGCGCGGGCAATGTCATCGGCGGCGGCGACTTCGCCACGGACCGGCTGGTGCCGGACATGGCGCGGGCCTTTGCCAAGGATGAGAGCGTGCACATCCGCCGCCCGCAGGCCGTGCGGCCCTGGCAGCACGTGCTGGAGCCCGTGGCCGCGTATCTGCTGCTGGCGCGGCGCATGTTGGAGGCCGGGCACCAGTTCGCCGGGCCGTGGAATTTCGGGCCGGACAGCCGCGACGTGCGCACCGTGGGCGAGGTGGCCGCGCGCTTTGCCGAGGCCTGGGGGCCTGGCGCGGCGCTGGACCTGACGCGCGGGGCCGACCAGGGGCCGCACGAGGCCGGGCTGCTCACCCTGGACTGCGCCAAGGCCCGCGCGCTGCTCGGCTGGCGGCCCAGGCTGGATCTGGACACGGCGCTCATCTGGTGCGCGGGCTGGTACCGCGCCTGGGCCGAGGGCCTCTCCGGCGGCGGGCAGGACCTGCGCGACCTGTGCAACGCCCGCATCGACGACTTTTTTGGCGAGTAGCGCATGGGCTGCCTGACCATCATCCAGACGCCCCTGGCCGGGCTCCACGTGGTGCAGACGCGCCCGGTGGGCGATCAACGCGGCAGCTTCGCCCGGCTGTTCTGCGCGCAGGAGCTCGCGCCCCTCGGCCTGCCCGGCCCCATCGCGCAGATCAACCATTCCTTCACCGCCGCCCAGGGCACGGTGCGCGGCCTGCACTTCCAGCGCCCGCCCAGGGCCGAGGCCAAGCTCATCCGCTGCCTGCGCGGCCGCGTGCTGGACGTGGCCGTGGACCTGCGCGCGGGCTCGCCCACGTTTCTCAAATGGCACGCCGTGGAGCTCAGCCCGGAGAGCCAGCTGGCCTTCTACCTGCCCCAGGGCTTTGCCCACGGCTTTCAGACGCTGACGCCGGACTGCGAGCTTCTGTACCTGCACACCGAATTTTACAGCCCGGAACACGAGGGCGGCCTGCGCCATGACGACCCGGCGCTGGGCATTAGCTGGCCCCTGCCCGTGGCCGAGCTGTCCGCCCGCGACCGCGCGCACCCATTCGTCAGCCAGGGCTTCGTCCCTTTGGAGATTCCATGAACTGCCGCTTCTGCAACACCCCGCTCACCCAGGTCTTTCTCGACCTGGGCGCCGCGCCCGCGTCCAACTCCTTTTTGAAGCCCGAGGAGCTGAACGGACCGGAAGCCTATTACCCGCTCAAGCTCTTCGTCTGTCCGGACTGCTTTCTGGTGCAGGTGGACGAGATAAAGAGCAGCGCGGAAATCTTCTCCAGCGAGTACGTGTACTTCTCGTCCTTCTCCAGCACCTGGCTGGCCCACGCCAAGGCCTACGTGGAATCCACGCTGCCGCGCCTGGGCCTGGGGCCGGACTCGCTGGTCATGGAGATCGCCTCCAACGACGGCTATCTGCTGCAATACGTGCGCGAGGCCGGGGTGCCCGCGCTCGGCATCGAGCCCACGGCCAGCACGGCGTCGGCCGCGCGCGCCAAGGGCATCGAGAGCCTGGAGGAGTTCTTCGGCGTGGGGCTGGCCGAGCGCCTGGCCGCCGAAGGCCGCCGGGCCGACCTGATCGTCGGCAACAACGTGCTGGCCCACGTGCCGGACATCAACGACTTCGTCGGAGGCCTGCGCATCGCCCTCAAGCCCGGCGGGCTGGTGAACATGGAGTTCCCGCACCTCTACCGCCTGGTGGAGTCCGCCCAGTTCGACACCGTGTACCACGAGCACTTCTCGTACCTCTCGCTCTCCACCGTGCGGCGCATCTTCGCCGCCCAGGGCCTGCGCGTGTTCGACTGCGAGGAGCTGCCCACCCACGGCGGCAGCTTGCGCATCCACGCGCGGCTGGAGTCCGACCCCCTGGCCCGCGACACCGTGCGCCTGGACGCCGTGCTGCGCATGGAGCAGGCCGCGGGCATGCTGACCACGGCCTATTATCAGGGGTTCCAGGAGCGCGCGGAGCGCATCAAGGCCGAGCTGCTGGGCTTTCTGGCCGAGCAGACCCTGGCGCGCAAGAAGGTGGCCGCCTACGGCGCGGCCGCCAAGGGCAACACGCTGCTCAACTTCTGCGGCGTCAAACCCGGGCAGGTGGCCTTTGTGTGCGACGCAAGCCCGCACAAGCAGGGCTTGTTCCTCCCCGGCAGCCGCATCCCGGTGCTGCACCCCGACGCCATCGCCCAGGAGCGGCCCGACTTCGTGCTCATCCTGCCCTGGAACATCAAGGCGGAGCTCATGAACAAGCTGGACTACATCCGCCAGTGGGGCGGACGCTTCGTCGTCCCCATCCCCAGCCCGGAGGTCCTCTAAATGGCCGAGCCGACCTCCTGCCGCATCCACGGCCTGGAGCAGCTGAACCCCAAGCGCATCCTCTGCTGCCAGCTGCGGCAGATCGGCGACGTGCTGCTCTTGACCCCGAGCATCCACATGCTCAAGAAGCGCTGGCCGGACGCCGCCATCGACGTGTTCACGGAAAAGAAATGCGCCCCGGTGCTGGAGAACAACCCGGAGGTCAACCACGTCTGGGCCATGGACCGCAAGATGGGCGTGCTCGAAGCCCTGCGCTACTACCGCAAGGTCGGCACCGGCGGGGGCCTGGGCCGCTATGATCTGGTCATCGACTTCCAGCAGCTGCCGCGCATCCGCTGGGTCATGCTCTTCTCCGACGCGCCCGTGAAGCTCTCCTACCCGCCGCCCTGGTACAACGAGCTGGTCT
Source organism: Desulfovibrio sp. (assembly GCA_050251495.1). Classification (GTDB taxonomy): domain Bacteria; phylum Desulfobacterota; class Desulfovibrionia; order Desulfovibrionales; family Desulfovibrionaceae; genus Humidesulfovibrio. The sequence goes on from JBFWMQ010000016.1 coordinate 70,093, forward strand.
ACACCCACTGGGCCAAGGTCTCCGGCCCGTATGCCGCCAAGTGCAAGGCCGGGGTGCTCATGCACGCCTTTGGCCTGCCCTGGGAGAACGACCCGCCGCGCCTCTTCCTCACCGACGCGGAAAAGGAGCACGCCCGCGCCGAGCTCGCCGCCTGGGGCCTCGCGCCCGGCCAGACGCTGGTCACCGTGGACGCCACGCACCGCCGCGCCTCGCGCCTGTGGCCCGCCACCCACTACGCCACGCTCCTGGCCCTGGCCGCGCAAAAGCGCCCGGACCTGCGCTTCCTGCTGCTCTACGGCCCTGGCGAACTGGACATGGTGACCCAGGTGCGCGATCAGGCCCTGGCCGCGGGTCTTGCGCCCGAACGCCTCATCCTGCCGCCCAGGCTTACCTCCCTGCGCGAAATGGCCGCCATCCAGTCCCTCGCCGCCCTGCACCTGGGCAACTGCTCCTCGCCCCGGCACTTCGCCGTGGCCGTGGGCACAAAGACCCTCACCGTGCGCGGCTCCACCAGCAACGCCTGGACCTTCCCCGGACCCGGGCACGAGGATGTCTCCCTGGGCCTGCCCTGCCAGCCCTGCGACGAGTCCGGCTGCCCGCATGGCCTCAAGTGCCTGACGGAGCTGAAGCCCGAGGCCGTGCTGCCCAGGCTTCTGGCGATGCTGGAAGGGTAAGCGGGCGGGAAGTTTTTTCTTGGGGGGAATGATTCCCCCCAAACCCCCTCATGCAAGCGAATCGGCCTGTTTCGAGCAAAGCTCGAAACAGGCCGATTCGCTTGAGGAAGGTTCTGGGAAGGCGCGGGTCGAAGCCACGTGCCATTCGTGCCGAAAAGTAAGGGAGTCGCTGGGCGCAGGACTTCCGGGCTCCTGCGGGTCCATGCCCCCCGCCTCTGCCGCTTTTGCCGGAAACACCAGCTGCGGGTTGCCTGGTCTGGCTTTGCAGACCGGGCAACCCGCAGCCACAGGGTGTCCAGAGGGCCGAGGCCCTCTGGCGGGGCACAGTGGATGTATTAAAATAATATCCTGGCGTGTTCACAACCGTCTGGCATGACTAGCCTTGCCTCTTTCCGTTTTACTCTGGCACCCTGAATATTTTCCTGGCTGCCTTTCGCCCGAGTCGCTATAATTGGTAGCATGAAGAAACCCAAAGCGCCCGCACCAGACACTCGCCCCATGGTCAAGGCATACGCTTACATCCGCCTCTCCTC
>JBFWMQ010000017.1:0-68798 GCA_050251495.1 Desulfovibrio sp.
CCGCTTCGGTTGAGAAAGGTCAAAGGAGAGGATAAAGCCGCCTTGCGCCGTGTGCCACACTCTGCGCGAAGGGCTCCTTCCGGCGTCCCCGCCGGAAGGAGCCCTTCGCGCCAATGGGTGTCCAGAGGGCCGTGGCCCTCTGGCGGGGGGCCAGGGGGCAGAGCCCCCTGGATTCCTCTGTTCTCGCGTTATTTCTTCGTCAGCTTCAGCCCAAGCGCCTTGGCCACGCCTGCGCCGTAGGCCGGGTCGGCCTTGGCGCAGTTGCCGATGTGCCGCAGCTTGATCTCCTTGGGCGCATCGCCCATGGCGCGGGCGGTGTTGTCGAAGAGTTCCTGCTGCTGCTTCTTGCTCATGAGCCGGAACAGTTCGCCGGGCTGGGAGTAGTAGTCGGCATCGTCCTCGCGCGCGTTCCAGTGCTTGGCCGCGCCGGAAAGTTCCAGCGGCGGCTCGTGGAAATCAGGCTGCTCCTGCCACTCGCCATAGCTGTTGGGCTCGTAGGCCAGCGTGCTGCCGTGGTTGCCGTCCACGCGCATGGCGCCGTCGCGGTGGTAGCTGTGGAAGGGACAGCGCGCCGCGTTCACCGGAATGAGATGGTGGTTCACGCCCAGGCGGTAACGTTGGGCGTCGCCGTAGGAGAACAGGCGGCCTTGCAGCATTTTGTCGGGCGAGAAGGAGATGCCGGGCACCACGTTGGCCGGGTTGAAGGCCGCCTGCTCCACCTCGGCGAAATAGTTCTCCGGGTTCTTGTTCAGTTCGAGCACGCCGACCTCGATGAGCGGCGCGTCCTTGTGCCTCCACACCTTGGTGAGGTCAAAGGGGTGGTAGGGCAGGGCCTTGGCCTGCTTGTCGGTAAGTACCTGCACGAACAGGGTCCAGCGCGGGAAGTCGCCGCGCTCGATGGCGTCATAGAGGTCGCGTTGGTGGCTCTCGCGGCACTTGCCCACCAGCGCCTCGGCCTGGGCATCGGTGAGGTTCTTGATGCCCTGCTGGGTGCGGAAATGGAACTTGCACCAGAAGCGCTCGTTCTTCTTGTTGATGAAGCTGAAGGTGTGGCTGCCGAAGCCGTGCATGTGGCGGTAGCTGGCCGGGATGCCGCGATCGCTCATGACCACGGTGACCTGATGCAGTGCCTCGGGCAGGCTGGACCAGAAGTCCCAGTTGTTCTTGGCGCTGCGCAGGTTGGTGCGCGGGTCGCGCTTCACCGCGTGGTTCAGGTCCGGGAACTTCAGGGGATCGCGCAGGAAGAACACCGGTGTGTTGTTGCCCACCATATCCCAGTTGCCTTCCTCGGTGTAGAACTTCACGGCAAAGCCGCGGATGTCGCGTTCGGCGTCGGCCGCGCCGCGTTCGCCCGCGACGGTGGAGAAGCGGGCGAACAGCTCGGTCTTTTTCCCGATCTTGCTGAAGATCTTGGCGCGCGTGTATTTGGTGATGTCGTGGGTGACCGTAAAGGTGCCGTAGGCCCCGGAGCCCTTGGCGTGCATGCGCCGCTCCGGGATGACCTCGCGGTCGAAGTGGGCCAGCTTTTCCAGGAACCAGACGTCCTGCAAAAGCTGCGGGCCGCGTGGCCCGGCGGTGAGCACGTTCTGGTTGTCCGGCACGGGCGCGCCCGCGTTGGTGGTGAGCTTCTTTTTCGCCATGATGTGCCTCCGGTTGCGTCCCTGGGGGAACATGGTTTTGAGAGTTTAAATTTCCATATCATATGCTGCGTTCTGTGCAAGAGAGAGTGCGAAAAGAGTTTCGCAGTTTTGAGAATGATTATCCTTAAATAATAACTATTGTCAATGTGCCGTGCGAAAAAAAAGCGGGCAAGGGCGGAAACCCTTGCCCGCAAGAGAATGCGGGAGCAGGCGGGCAGGATCAGGCACCGCCGCCCGGCAGGGCGAAGCCCTTGGTGGTGCCGCCGGTGGAGGCCGGCGTTCCGGCGATGCGCGACAGGTAGGCGTCGCCCAGGTTCTTGATGTGCCCGGCCACATTGTCGAAGTGGTTGAAGTGGATCTGCTCCTCGTCGATGATGGTCTGGAAGAGCGTGGTGCTGATGTTGTCGCCGCAGTCGCGGCAGACCTGCAGGAACTGGTTGTAGGCGTCGATGGTGTTGTCCTCAAGCCCGGCGTCGAAGACGAAGATCTTGCGCACGTCCTGGCCCTTGACGATCTTGCCGTCGCCAGCCGTCGCGGGCTCGCCGCCAAGCTCCTTGATGCGCTCGGCGAACATCTCGGCGTGGCGCATCTCATCGATGGCGATGAGCTTCATGTTGGCGGCCATCTCGCCATAGTCCATGCTGTCCAGATTGTAGTGCTGGTTCATGTACTGGGTGATGGCGGTGAGCTCCATGGCCCGCGCCTTGTTCAGCACCTCCAACACCTTGGCCTTGCGTTTTTCCCTGGATTCCACTGCCATGACGAGCACCTCCGTGCGTATTTGGTTCATTGGCTTGAGGAAGATTGCGAGTCCACAAAAGACACTTTAGGTGATTGCGCGGCCCCGGGCAAGGGGCGGGATATCTCGTCAGGACGCTTTCAGGCAGTCGGGGCAGAGGCCGAAGAGGTCGAAGCGGTGAGAGCTCACAGCGAAGCCGGACAGCCTGGCCAGGCTGGCTACCAGCTCGTCCAGTGCTGGTTCCTGGGCGGGCGGGTCGCTGATGGCCCCGCAGCGGGTGCAGATGAGGTGCGGGTGCGGCTCGGGCCTGCGGCCGTCGTAGCGGTTGCCCAGCTCGCCAAAGCCAAGCTCCAGCACCTCGCCCTGCTCCTTCAGCAGGTGGATGGTCTTGTACACCGTGGCTAGGCTGGTTGTGGGAAAGTCCTTCCGGATGGCCGCATGCAGCTGCTCCACGCTGGGGTGGTCGCAGCGCGTCACCAGTTCGCGCACGATTGCCACCCGCTGCGGGGTAAGGCGCAGACCCTGGGCCTTGAGCCGGGCGAGGAAGCCGTCGAGGCGTGTCTCGGTGCAGGCGCAGTTCATGTGTAGAGTATAGTGCAGGCGGGCGGCCCCGGCAAGGGCCGGGGCGCAGGCGCACAAAAGGCCGGAACAACGGAGTGTTCCGGCCTTTTGTTGCGTAGCGGATTTCCGGCTATTTGGCGTAGCCCACGGCGCGCTTTTCGCGGATGACCGTGACGCGGATCTGGCCGGGGTAGGTCATGTTGTTCTCGATCTTGGCGGCGATGTCCTTGACCAGCATGTAGGTCTGCTCGTCGGGCACGCGCTCGGCGTCGACCATGACGCGCACCTCGCGTCCGGCCTGGATGGCGTAGGCCTTGCTCACGCCGCCGAAGCTGGTGGCGATGCCTTCCAGCTCCTCCAGGCGCTTGACGTAGTTCTCCAAGAGCTCCTTGCGGGCGCCGGGGCGCGCGCCGGAGAGGGAGTCGGCCGCCTGCACCAGGGTGGCGATGGCCGTCTGGGGCGGCACGTCCTCGTGGTGGGCCTGGATGGCGTGGACGATCTCCTGGATCTCGCCGTGCTTCTTGGCCAGGTCCGCGCCGATGACGGCGTGCGGGCCTTCGATCTCGTGGTCAACGGCCTTGCCCAGGTCGTGCAAGAGCCCGGCGCGTTTGGCCATCTTCTCGTCCAGGCCAAGCTCGGCAGCCATGATGCCGCACAGGAAGGCGACCTCGATGGAGTGCTGGAGCACGTTCTGGGAGTAGCTGGTGCGGTAGTGCAGCTGGCCCAGCAGCTTCACCAGCTCCGGGTGGATGCCGTGCACGCCCACGTCGAAGGTGGCCTGCTCGCCGATCTCGCGCAGCTTCACGTCCATCTCCTGCTCCACCTTGCGCACGATGTCCTCGATGCGGGCGGGGTGGATGCGGCCGTCGTGGATGAGGCGCTCGAGCGCCTGCTTGGCCACCTCGCGCCGAAGCGGGCTGTAGGCGGAGAGCACCACCGTCTCCGGCGTGTCGTCGATGATCAGGTCCACGCCGGTGGCGGCCTCCAGGGCGCGGATGTTGCGGCCCTCGCGGCCGATGATGCGGCCTTTCATCTCCTCGGAGGGCAGGGTGACGGCGGTGACGGTCTGTTCGGAGACGTAGTCGCCCGCGTAGCGTTGAATGGCCAAGGAGAGGATCTCCTTGGCCTTCTTGCCGGCCACTTCCTTGGCCTCGGTCTCGATGTTGCGGATCATGCGCGCGGCCTCGTGGCGTGTGCGCGACTCGACCTCGCTCATGAGGTGTTCCTTGGCCTCCTCGACCGTGAGGCCGGAAATCTCCTGGAGTTTGCGCTGGTGCACGTCAGAGGCGGCCTCCAACTCCTCCTGCTTCTCGGCCAACTGCTTCTCCTGCTTGATGAGCCGCTTTTCCAGCTCGACCACGCCGGATTCCTTCTGGGCGACCTTTTCAAGCTTGCTCTCCAGGCGTTCCTCCTTCTCCTGGAGGCGCGCCTGCTCGCGCTTGAGGGTCTGCTCGCGGTCCTTGTACTCCTGCTCCTGTTCCTTCTTGAGCGAGAAGATCTCGTCCTGGGCCTGAAGGCGGGCCTCCTTGCGGGTGGCCTCGGCCTCCTTTCTGGCCTCCTCAACGATGCGTGCCGCCAGGGTATTGGCGTCCTGATTGCGTTTTTTGGACAGATAGCCGCTGAAATAGTAGCCGCCGACGAGCCCGATGACGAGGGCCAGGCCGCCGAGGGCGATGAGCAACAGGCTTGATTCTGACATGCGCTGCTCCTTACCGGTTATATGGACAGGCCATGCGGGCCTGATTCGCGCGCGCGGCTTGGGCCAGGGGGCCATGAGCCACGCTCGTTCGTGAACCGTTGGGGCAGGTGTCTTGGAGAGAGGGGGATGTGCGGCTCTTGGCGCGGTGCAACGACAAAAGCCGCCAGGGCTTTTAGCCCCGGGGCGCCGTGTCGATCTTGGAGTTTTGAACCTCGTTTAACGAGGGGGGCTCCTCCGTCCCTCCGTCAGGCTGCCCGCACGGAGACGGGTATGCACACGGGAGAGATCTGGCGAATCCCATTTGATACGTATTGGCTCAAGAACTCAAGAACAATCACGAACTCCCCAGGGGTTGTCCCGCTATCCTATGCGCAAGGCTGCTTATCCAGCCTGTTATCGCCTCTCCAAGAGCTCCTGCATCCGAGCCTCAAGGCTCGTCAGCTTCCGCCGGGTTTCGAGATAGTCGTCCGCCATCCCGAGGGCCAGAAGCGTGAGCAGTTTCTCCCTGCTTATATACCGTCCCCCCTTGCTCAGCTCGGCGAAGCGTTCTTCGAGCAAGGCCTGGGCAATCTGGATGCGCTCTTCATCCGCATCCGTTTTGAAGGAAATTTCAAGTCCGTTGACCGTTATGGTGTAGCTGGGCATGGTGCGTATCCGGGCCTATTGCCCGCCAAGAGATGCCTGCACCTTCACCAGAAGGGCCTCGATCCGGTCTTGCACTTCCCGTCTTTTCCCGGCTTCGGCCTCCACTTGTGCCGCCAGAGCCAGATTTTCCTCTTCCAACTGCCGAACGCGCAACATGAGTTGGTCAAATCGCGCTTCAAGCCTTTCGATGAGTTCCATGATCAGACTCTAACGCTTCCCGAGGCCGAAATCAAGGCTTCTTGCCTCGGCGCTCAAGATTCGACTGCTTGGCCCGGGCAATGCCCAGAGCCTGGTCCGGCACATCCTTGGTGATGACCGAGCCTGCGCCGACAAGGGCGCCCGCGCCTACGCGAACCGGGGCCACGAGGGCCGTGTTGCTGCCGATGAACGCGCCCGCGCCGATTTGCGTGAGGTGCTTGTGCGTGCCATCGTAGTTGCAGGTGATGGTGCCCGCGCCGATGTTCGCGCCAGCGCCCACCTGCGCGTCGCCCAGGTAGGTGAGGTGGCTGGCCTTGGCCCCGGGGCCGAGCACGGCCTTCTTCATCTCCACAAAATTGCCCACGCGGGCGTTGTCCTGAACCTCTGCGCCGGGGCGCAGGCGGGCATACGGCCCGGCCACGCTGCCCGGGAACAGGTGCGCGCCCTCCAGGTGGCAGAACTCCCGCGCCTCGCTGTCGGGCTCGAGCACGCTGTCTGTAATCTGGCAGAAGGCGCCCACCTTGGCGCCACGCGAAATTCTGCTGGCGCCCATAATCCGGCAGGGGCCGGTGAGCTCGGCTCCGGGCTCGACCACGGCGTGCGGCCCCACCGCGATGCTGTCAGGGTGGTGCAGGATGACCCCGGCCTCGAGCAGCCGCAGCACAATGGCGCTTCGCAGGCGCTCCTCCGCTGCGGCGAGTTCCAGCGGCGAGTTGACGCCGAGCAGGTCCAGGGCCGCCTCGCGCTTGAGGGCGTGGACCTTGAGCCCGGAGACCACCCCGTGGCCCACCAGGTCGGTGATGTAGTACTCGCCAGCGCGGTTGGCGTTTGTCAGCGAGAAAAGCCCCTGCTCTACCGCGCCCACGGCCAGGCAGAAGATTCCGGTATTCACCTCGCCGGTGTCCGCGCCGTGGCGCGCCGGGTCGAAGTCCTTGGCCTCCACGATGCCGGTGACTGCGCCGTCGCTGCTGCGCAACACGCGGCCAAAGGCTCCGGCGTCCGGCAGGACCGTGGACAAAAAGGCGATGTCCGCGCCCTCGCGCGCCGTGCCCAGCAGCTCTTCCAGGTCCTGCACTGTCACCAGGGGCGCGTCGGCGTTCAGCACCAGGCAATGCGCCGCCCCGGAGGCGCGCACCTGGTCCCAGGCGGCCTGCAGGGCGTGGCCGGTGCCCTTCTGTTCGGCCTGGAGGGCGAAGCCGTCGGCAAGCTCGGGGTGGGCCTTGCGCACCAGATCTTCCCGGTGCCCCACCACGGTGATGATCCGCGAGGCCACCTGCGCCGCCGCATCGGCCACGTAGCGGAGCATGGTTTCGCCAAGCAGGGTTTGCAGGGCCTTGGGTTTGTCGGAATGCATCCGGGTGCCTTTCCCGGCGGCGAGGATGACGGCGATGGTGTTTGCGTGGGCCATTGGTGCTCCTCAAGGAAGATGGTCGGTTCCGAGGCTTTCGCATTTTTCACGGCAAAAGAAAAGGCAGGCCGGAGTTGCGTCCGACCTGCCTTGTTGTGGGTGGGTCCTTGCGCCGCGTCAGGCGGCGTTGGCGTTGCCTAGCACGTTCCCGCTTTTTCGCCGGAGTTGCGGCAGCTCATGCGAGCCAGGGACCGACGCAGCGCGGCCTGGGCGCGTGCGAAGTCGATCTTCTCCTGGGCGCGCTGGAGCCGCTGCTGGGCGCGGTCCTGTGCCTTGCGGGCGCGTTCCAAGTCGATATCCGCCGCCTTCTCCGCCGCCTCTGCCAGGATGGTGACCTTGTCGGGGCTGACCTCGGCAAATCCCCCGGACACAAAGACGTAGTGGGTCTTGCCCGAGTCCTTGTAGTACAGGTTGCCGATACCCAGCGCGGACAGGAAGGGGATGTGGTTCGGCAGAACTCCGAACTCCCCAAGCGCGCCGGGAGCGCCCACGTAGTCAACGTCCTGCGAGAGGACCTTGCGGTCGGGCGTCACGATTTCAAGCAGCAGCTTCTTGGACATGGCGTCCTACCTATCCCTGCTTGGCCTTGTCGATGGCCTCGTTGATGTCGCCAACCATGTAGAAGGCGCTTTCCGGGATCTCGTCGTGCTTGCCGTCGATGATCTCTTTGAAGCCCTTGATGGTGTCTTCAAGCTTGACGTAGCGGCCGGGCTTGCCGGTGAAGGCTTCGGCCACGTGGAACGGCTGGGACAGGAAGCGCTGGATGCGGCGGGCGCGTCCGACGAGGAGCTTGTCGTCGTCGGAGAGCTCGTCCATGCCCAGAATCGCGATGATGTCCTGGAGTTCCTTGTATTTCTGCAGAATCATCTGCACCGAGCGGGCGACCGAGTAGTGCTCCACGCCCAGGACCAGGGGGTCCAGGATGCGCGAGGTGGAGTCGAGCGGGTCGACCGCGGGGTAGATGCCCAGCTCGGCGATCTGGCGGGAAAGCACGAGGGTGCCGTCCAGGTGCGAGAAGGTCGTGGCCGGGGCGGGGTCGGTCAAGTCGTCCGCAGGCACGTAAACGGCCTGCACCGAGGTGATGGAACCCTTGGTGGTGGAGGTGATGCGCTCCTGCAGTTCGCCAAGGTCGGTGCCAAGGGTGGGCTGGTAACCCACCGCGGAGGGCATGCGGCCAAGCAGCGCCGACACTTCCGAGCCCGCCTGGGTGAAGCGGAAGATGTTGTCGATGAACAGAAGCACGTCCTGGCCGTCGGCATCGCGGAAGTTCTCAGCGATGGTCAGACCGGTGAGGGCGACGCGGGCACGGGCTCCCGGGGGCTCGTTCATCTGGCCGTAAACGAGGGCTGCTTTGTCCAGAATGCCGGCGTCCTTGAACTCGTGGTACAGGTCGTTTCCTTCGCGGGTGCGCTCACCCACGCCGGCGAAGACCGACAGACCGCCGTGGTGCTTGGCGATGTTGTTGATCATCTCCATGAGAATAACGGTCTTGCCCACGCCGGCGCCGCCGAAGAGGCCCATCTTGCCGCCCTTGGGGAAGGGGATCAAGAGGTCAACGACCTTGATGCCGGTCTCAAGCACTTCGACCTTGGTGTTCTGGTCCACGAAGGGCGGAGCCGCGCGGTGGATGGACAGGTACTTGTCGCTCTTGATCGGGCCCATCTCGTCCACGGGGCGACCCACGACGTTGATGATGCGGCCAAGGGCGCCGATGCCGACCGGGACCTGGATGGCCTTGCCGGTGTCGGTGACGGCCATGCCGCGGACGAGACCTTCGGTGGCGTCCATGGCGATGGTGCGGACAACGTTGTTGCCCAGGTGCTGGGCGACTTCGCAGACCAGCTCAGGAGCATCCGTGTTGTTCGGATTCTTGATATCCAGAGCGTTCAAGATGTGGGGCAGCTGCCCCTCAGGGAATTCGACGTCAACAACGGCGCCGATAACCTGAACGATTTTACCTACGTTAGCACTCATTTTGATTGGCCCCCTTTTATCATTTCAACGCTTCAGTGGCGCCGACAATATCCATAAGGTCTCTGGTGATCGCAGCCTGACGGGTCTTGTTGTACAGAAGCGTCAAGGCGTTGATCATGTCGTCACAGGAACGCGTGGCGTTGTCCATGGCGGTCATGCGTGCCGCATGTTCGCTGGCGGACGTGTCAAGCATTCCACGGTACACTTGGACTTTCACGAAGCGAGGCAGAAGCTCGGCCAGGAGTCCCTCGACAGAAGGCTCGTAGACGTACTCCTTGCCGGAACCGGAACCTTCGCCAGGGGTGCCGCTGATGGGCAGCACGACTTGGGTCACGGGAACCTGCCGGCCCACGCTGATGAACTCGCCGTAGCAGAGCACGACTTCGTCCAGCGTGCCGTCCAGGAAGGAGTTGATGAGCTCGCTCCCCAGTTTGCTCGCCAGGGTGAAGTCAAAGCTGCCCATGACATCGCCGTACTGGACCGCGATTTCATATTCAGCCTTGCGCACGGCGTCGCGGCCCTTCTTGCCCACGCAGTAGAACTTGACGCCAAGACCTTCGGCCTTCAGCTCTTTGGCTGCCTTCAGACCGGCCTTGATGATGTTTGCGTTGAAACTGCCGCACAAGCCACGGTCAGAGGTGACAAGGACAATGCCAACGGTCTTTTTTTCCTCACGCTTTGCCAGAAGCGGATGGACCGACTCATCCGCACCGGCCGCCAGATCGCCAAGCATTTCGAAGAACTTCTGCGCGTACGGCTTGAACCGCTCAATGCGGCCCTGCGCGTTGCGCAGCTTCGCCGAGGCCACCATATTCATGGCCTTGGTGATCTGCTTGGTCTTCTTGACCGCGCCTATTTTCGTTTTGACGTCCCTCAGGGAAGCCATTGCACCCTCCTGCGCCGGTTAGGCGCGGAAGCCCTTCTTGAACTCTTCGATGCCAGCCTTCACACGGCCTTCGAGATCGGCGTCCAGGGCCTTCTTCTCGGCGATGTCCTTGAGCACGTCAGCCTTGGAGTTGCGCATGAACTCGAGCAGTTCGGTCTCGAACTTGTGCACCGCATCCACGGGCACCTCGTCCATGAAGCCGCGGGTGCCGGCGTACAGGGAAATCACCTGCTCCACGTCGGACATCGGCTGGTACTGGGGCTGCTTCAGAAGCTCGACCAGGCGGGCGCCGCGGTTCAGCTTCTGCTGGGTGGCCTTGTCCAGGTCGGAGCCGAACTGGGCGAAGGCGGCCAGTTCGCGGTACTGCGCGAGGTCGAGGCGCAGGGTGCCGGCGACCTGCTTCATGGCCTTGATCTGGGCGGCGCCGCCGACGCGGGAGACCGAGAGGCCGACGTTGATGGCCGGGCGAATGCCGGCGTTGAACAGCGCGGGCTCCAGGTACACCTGGCCGTCGGTGATGGAGATGACGTTGGTCGGAATGTACGCGGACACGTCGCCGGCCTGGGTCTCGATGATGGGCAGGGCGGTCAGCGATCCCGCGCCGAGGCTGTCATTGACCTTGCAGGCGCGCTCCAGCAGGCGGGAGTGCAGGTAGAAAACGTCGCCGGGGAAGGCTTCGCGTCCGGGGGGGCGGCGCAGCAAGAGCGACATCTGGCGGTAGGCCACGGCCTGCTTGGACAGGTCGTCGTAGATGATCAGCGCGTGCTGGCCCGAGTCGCGGTAGTACTCGGCCATGGTGCAACCGGAGTAGGCGCCGATGAACTGCAGGGGCGCGGGCTCGGAAGCGGTGGCGGAGATGATGGTGGTGTACTCCATGGCGCCGTAGCGGCGCAGGGTGTCGGCCACCAGGGCCACGGTGGCCTTCTTCTGGCCGATGGCCACGTAGAAGCACTTCACGTCGCCGCCCTTCTGGGCCAGGATGGCGTCGATGCAGACCGCCGTCTTGCCGACCTGACGGTCGCCGATGACCAGTTCGCGCTGGCCGCGGCCAACCGGGGTCATGGCGTCGATGGCCTTGAGGCCGGTCATCATGGGCTGGTGGACCGACTTACGGGCGATGATGCCGGGGGCCTTCAGCTCCACCGGGCGGGTCTCCTTGGCGGCGATGGGGCCAAGGCCGTCGATGGGGTTGCCCAGGGGGTCGATGACGCGGCCGAGCACGGCCTCGCCGACGGGCACCGAGAAGATCTGGCCGGTACGCTTGACCGGGTCGCCTTCCTTGATGTCGGTGCACTCGCCCAGAAGCGCGACACCGACGTTATCCTCTTCGAGGTTGAGCACCATGCCCTTGAGGCCGCCGGGGAACTCCAGGAGCTCCATGGCCATGGCGTTCTTGACGCCATGCACGCGGGCGATGCCGTCACCGACGTACAAAACGGTGCCGGTCTCGCTCATTTCCACGCGGGACTCGTAATTCTGGATTTGTCCCTCAATGATTTTGCTGATTTCTTCCGCTTTGATCTGCATGGCCCTACTCACCCCTCTTGATGGTTTCTTTCAAAATGTTCAGCTGAGCGCGAAGACTTGCGTCAAGCACGCTGTCGCCGATCTGCAGCACCACCCCGCCCAGGATGTCGGCGTCGGTGCCGAAGTCGAGAACCAGCTTCTTGCCGGTCTGCTTCTCAAGCCGTTCTTTCAGCTCCACCTTCCGGGTATCGGAAAGCGCGACGGCGGTGACGAGCCTGCCGGAGACGATGCCATTGAGCTCATCGAGCATGGCCTTGAAGTCTCCTGCAATCTCGGGAAGGGAGTCGAGGCGGCTCTTGTCGGCGAGCAGGCTCACGAAATTCACCAGGGCCTGGGTGGCGCCGAGCTTGTCCGTGATCTGCTTCAGGACGGCCTTCTTCTCCTCAACGCTGAAAACCGGGTTGTGAAAAAACCGCATGGCTTCCGGCGAATCCGCCAATGCCCCAGCCAACTCGGCAAGCTGTGTCCCATAGGTTTCAAGCTCGGCAGCGCCTTGCTTCTGCCCTACGGTGAACAGCGCCTTGGCGTACCTGCGCGCGACGATGTTCCCGCTCAATTGAGCACCACCTTTGTTAAGTATTCATCCACGAGGCGCTCATGATCCTTCTCGTTGAGCTTCTCGCGCACGATTTTCGTAGCCTGCTCGATGACCTGGTCGGCGATTTCGGCGCGCACGCGGTCAAAGGCCGCGCGGGCTTCATTTTCGGCGCTGGTCACGGCCTGGGCCTGCATGGCCTGGGCATCCTTCTGGGCCTTCTCGATGATGGCGGCCTTGATGGCCTCGCCCTGGGTCTTGGCTTCGGCCAGGATGGCGGCCTTTTCCTGCTCCAGGTTGCGGATGCCGCTCTCAACGTCCTTCAGCCGCTTCTCGGCCTCGGCCTTGCGGGTCTCAAGATCCTCAAGATCCTTCTTGATCTGCGTGCGGCGGCCGCCGAAAAGGGCCGCGGCCTTGGGGCCCGCGAACTTGTAGAGCAGGAAGATGAAGATCGCGAAGTTCAGAATGCGCCAGCCGTAGTTGGCCCAGGGCAGCCCGTGATCTTCGCCTGCTTCGCCCCCGCTGGCGTAGGCCAGCGCGGTGAACGCAAGGACGCCGATCAGGGTCAGTACTGTGTGCCGTGCAACTTTCAAAATGTTCCCCCTCCTTCTTCCTTTCGGCTTAGGCCTGGCCAAGAATCTTGGCGGTGGCCTTCTGCGCGAATTTCTCCACGTCGGCGGAAAGGGCCTGCTTGGCGGTGGCCACCTGCGCAGCGATTGCTTCCTGGTTCGCCTTCATGGTCGCGGCCACGTCCTTGCCGGCAACAGACATGATCTGCTGCTCCTCGGTGGCTCCCTCGGCCCGCATCTGCTTGCGCAGCTCCAGCCCCTGCTGGCGGGTGGAGTCCAGCGCCTGCTCGTAGCTTTTCAGCTTTTCATCAGCGCTGGAGGTAAAGTTTTCGATGGTGGCCAACTGGCCGGCCATGAGCGTGTTGCGCTCCTGGATCTTCGCCCGGATGGGGGAGATCAGGAGCACATTCAGCCCAACCACTGTGACAAGGAAGTTGACGAGCTGAATAAAAAACGTTTGATCGAGATCAATCATTGCGGCCCCCAGCGCTTTGGAATTGGGATTGTGAAATTTGGTCCAAAGTCAGAGGGGACTTACACCAGCCCCTTGCCCCTGTCAAAGCCTTTTTTCGTTTTCACCGCTTGCTTATGGCCCGCGATGCCTTGGTTTTCCGGGCCTGCCGGGCAATAGACGGAAAAACAAAAAAAGTGCCCGCTGCTTGTGAAAACTGTGCCATTCGCAGGCCGGGGCAGGGGGGGTCAGGTCTGCTTGAACAGGTAGCGGCGCATGGACACGTTCAGCACCAGGCCCACAAGGCAGAAGTTCACGATGGTGGCGCTGCCGCCATAGCTGATGAAGGGCAGGGGCACGCCGACCACGGGCATGAGGCCCAGGACCATGCCCATGTTGATGAGGATCTGCCAGAAGAAGTAGAAGAACACCCCGGCGGCCAGATAGCTGCCGTACGGGTCCTTGGCGTCGCGCGCAACCACGGAGATCTGGTAGAGGAACGCGCAGAAGAGCGAAAGCAGCACGGTCATGCCGAAAAAGCCCCATTCCTCGCCGAACACGGCCACGGCGAAGTCGGTGTGCTTCTCCGGCAGGAAGCGCAGCTGGCTTTGGGTGCCGCCCAGAAAGCCCTTGCCGAAAATGCGCCCGGAGCCCACGGCGATCTCCGACTGCAGGATGTGGTAGCCCGCGCCGAGGGGGTCCGTGGCCGGGTCGAGGAAGGACAGGATGCGGCGCTTCTGGTAGTCCTTGAGCACGAACCAGAACAGCGGCATGACGAGCGGCACCAGCACGCAGAGCGTGCGGAACAGCCAGGGCTGCACGCCGCGGAACAGCACCAGCCCGCCCAGGAGCATCAGCACCAGCATCCCCGTGCCCAGGTCCGGCTGCTTGATGATCAAGAGCGCGGGCACGAGGCCCAGGCCCAGGATGGTCGCCAGCTCCCTCAGGCTCAGCTTTTCGGAGTCGGCCGAAAGCAGGCGGGCGCCCAGGAGCAGCATGCTGAATTTGGCCAGCTCGCTCGGCTGGAGGTTGAACAGGCCGAAGTCGATCCAGCGCCGCGCGCCCAGCACGGTCTTGCCCACAAAGGGCACGGCCATGAGCAGCAGCAGGGTGATGGCGTAGAGCGGCCAGGCCGCGGAGTGCAGCCTGCGGTAGTCGAAGACCATGAAGGCCACCATGCCGAAAAAGCCCATGGCCCCCCAAATGAGCTGCTTCTGGTAGAAGTCCTCGACCTGGACGCCTTCGCCCAGACGCACGCCGCTGGCCGAGTAGAGGTTCAGCACGCCGATGGCGAAGAGCGCGGCCAGCACGCCCGCCAGCCGCCAGTTCACATGGTAGAACATCCTGCGGTCGATGGGGCTCATTGCGGCGCGGCCTCCTGCGGCTTCTGCGGCTCGGTGAAGGCGGGCGGCAGGGGCTGCGGCGGTTCGGGGAACTGCGTTTCCACTGCCTCCAGGCGGGCGGCCGGGCTGGCTGCCGGTTCGGCGGCCCCGGCCACGTCCTGCGGCGGCAGCTCCTTCTTGCCCAGGAACAAGGCGTCGAGCATGGCCTTGACCACCGGGCCTGCGCCCGAAGCGCCATGCAGACCATGCTCCACCATGACCACGACCACGAAGCGCTTGTCGCCCCGCTCCCCGAATCCGGCCATCCAGGCATGGTCGCGGAAACGGTAGGGAACGTTGTCGCCCAGGCGGCGCATCTCCTCCGTCAGGCGCACGACCTGCGCCGTGCCGGTCTTGGCCCCCACCACCACGCCGGGAGTGAGCGCCCGGCGGCAGGTGCCCCGCGGGTCCTCAACCGTGGCCACCATGGTCCGCTTGATGAGCGCGGCCTGCGCGTCGGTGAGGGGAATCTGACCCGTGGCCTGCGGCTTTTCGCCCTTGACCAGGGCCGGACGCATGAGCTTGCCTCCGTTCAGGAGGGCGCCAATGTAGCGCGCCACCTGCAAGGGGGAGGTGACCGTATAGCCCTGGCCGATGGACATGTTCAGGTCCTCGCCTTTGGTCCAGCGCACGCCGAAGCGCTTGAGCTTCCATTCCTTGCTGGCAATGAGCCCGCCCTTCTCGTGGGGCAGGTCGATGCCCGTGGGCGAGCCGAAGCCGCTGGCCTTGGCAAAAGCGCTCATGCGGTCCACGCCGAGTTTCATGCCGAGCTTGTAGAAATACACGTCGCAGCTTTCCACCAGGGCGCGCTCGAAATTGACGGAACCGTGGCCGGAGTGCCGCCAGCAGCGGAACACGTGGCTGCCCAGGGCGAGTTCTCCCGAGCAGTTGACGGTCTCCTTGGGGTCGACCAGCCCGTAGTGCAGGCCGGCGGCGGCGATGACCAGCTTGAACACCGAGCCCGGCGGGTACACGCTTTGCGTGGCGCGGTTCTGGAGCGGATGCAGGGGGTTGTCGCGCAGCTCCGCCCATTGGGCGCTGGAAAGGCCGCTGGTGAACATGTTGCTGTCGTAGGAGGGCTCGCTCACCAGGGCGTGCACCTCGCCGGTGTCGGGGTCCATGACCACCACCGCGCCGCTCTTGCCCTCAAGCAGCCGGTGCCCCAGCTGTTGCAGGCCCAGGTCGATGGACAGAAAGGTCTCCTGGCCGGCCTTGGGCTCGCCCTGCTGCTCCTCGGAAAGCCTGCGGCCGGTGACGTCCACCTCGATGAGGCGCTTGCCCTTGGCGCCGCGCAACTGGGCGTCCAGGCGGTTCTCCAGGCCCTGCTTGCCCACGAAGTCGCCCAGGGACAGGGTGGGGTCGGCCTGCATCTCGGCCTCGTTGGCCTCGGACACGTAGCCCAGCACGTGGGAGAGCAGGTGCCCGTAGTTGTACTTGCGCCGCGTGCGCGAGAGGATCTCCAGCCCCGGCCAGCGCACGCTCATGCCCTCGACCTTGGCGATGGTCTCAAAGGTCAAATCCGGCGCCAGCACCAGCGGCTCGAAGCTCTTCACCTTGGGCTTGTTGCGCGTGTAGATCTCGTTCAGCCGGTCCAGGGGGATCTCGGTGAGTTCGGACACCTTCGCCAGGGTGGCGGGAATGTCTTCGCAGTCCTCGCGCACCAGGCCCAGGGCGAAGGCGGGCTCGTTGACCGCGAGCAGTTCGCCGTTGCGGTCGCGCAAAAAGCCGCGCGGGGCGAAAAGATACTCGATGCGCAGCTGGTTGTTGCGGCTCTTTTCGGTGAACACCTGGCCCAGGTGGATTTGCAGATACCACAGGCGCACGGCGAACAGGCAGAACAACCCCAGCACCAGGAACTGGAGCAGGGCGGCCCCGTGCCGGGGCATGTTCTGGCTGGAGGAGCTAAGAAGGTTCTTCATGGCGTTTCAGCCGCTCGGGGAAGAGGGTGTCGGCCACGTACCACAGCAGCGGGTAGGTCACTATCTGCAACAGGCACTCGTAGAGCACCCGCGAGAGGGGAAAGGCGCGCTGCTCCAGCACGGCCATGAGGTAGAGCAGCAGGAAGTGCGCCACGCCAAGGGCCAGGCCAAGCAGGGCCTGGAACTGGAAACTGCCGGGGTCGAGCAGCCAGCGGCCAAGGGTCAGGAGCGAGAACAGGGTGAAGTACCAGAGGATGCCGTAGCCAAAGGCCAGACCGCCCGCGCCTTCCTGGATGGCCACCCAGACGAGGGTGAGGATGACCGTGACGATGGGCTTTTGCCAGCGCAGGCTCACCGCCATGCCCGGAGCGAAGAAGTCCACGCCGGGCACGAGCGCCTGTCCCCAGATGCCGCAGATTGTGAAGGTGATCCACCACAGGGCCGCCAGCATGGCGCTACTCCCAGAGGGCGCGGGTGTCTTCGGCCGGGGCCGCGCGCTTGAGCAGGAGCACTTCCTCCAGGCGGAGGATGTCGACCAGGGGCTCGGCCTGAACGTCCATGAACAGCGTGCCTTCCTCGCGCTTGACGCTTGTGACGCGGGCCACGGGCAGGCCCTTGGGGTACACGCCGTCCATGCCGGAGGTGATGAGGATTTCGCCCGGTTCGATGTTGGAGGTGAGCCCGACATACTTGACCATGAGCTTCTCGTCCGCGCCCATGCCGTAGACGATGCCGGCCGCGCGGTTGTCGCGCCCGACCACGGCCACGCGGCTTGAGGGGTCGATCAGAAGCAGCACGGTGGAGACCGTGAGGCCCGCGCGGTAGATGCGGCCCACCACGCCCTCGGGGCTGAGCACAGGGGTGTCCTCCAGCGCGCCGGAGAGTTTGCCCCGGTCCACGAGGATGGTCTCCAGAATGGCCGTGGGGCCGACGCGGTGGGCCACCACGCGCGCGCCCTCGCGCAGCCACTCCGGCGGCTCGGGGAAGCCCAGCAGCCGCTCCACCCGCGCGGTGGCCTCGGCGCGTTCCCGCAGGGTCATGATCTCCAGGCGCAGGGCCTTCACCTCGTTCTCAAGGGCCTCGTTCTGCTGCTTCAGGCCCACAAGGGAAACGTAGCGCTCGACAAAGCCCCCGGCCAGTCCGCCGACCCACTTGCCGGGCCGCAGCACCATCCCCACGCTGTCCAGCCCGGAGTAGGTGCTCAGACGCGTCAAATGGCCGGAGCGCAGGTTCCAGGTATAAAGGCTCAGGTAGACGAAGAGCCCGGCGACGAGGAAGATGGCGACACGCTTCAGGTTCACGCTAGTCCGTGGTCACTTCCCTGTACAGGTCGATGCACTCCAGCGCCTTGCCGGAGCCGAGCACCACGGCGGTGAGCGGATCGTCCACCACGGTGATGGGCAGCTGGGTCTCGTGCTGCAAAAGCTTGTCCAGGCCCTTCAGGAGCGCGCCGCCGCCGGTAAGCACGATGCCGCGGTCGACGATGTCGGCGGCGAGCTCGGGCGGGGTCTGCTCAAGGGCGATGCGCACGCCCTGCACGATGCCCTCCACCTGCTCGGAGATGGCGCCGCGCACTTCCTCTGCGGTGATGACGCGGTTCTGCGGAATGCCGGTGACCAGGTCGCGGCCGCGCACCTCCATCTCGCCCGCGCCCTCCACGGGGTAGGCGCTGCCGATGGTCATCTTGATCTCCTCGGCGGTGCTTTCGCCGATGAGCATGTTGTACTTGCGCTTCACATGCTGCATGATGGCCTCGTCCATCTTGTCGCCGCCGATGCGCACGCTCTTGGCGTACACGATGCCGGACAGCGAAATGACGGCGATCTCGGTGGTGCCGCCGCCGATGTCCACCACCATGTTGGCCGTGGCCTCGGTGATGGGCAGGTTGGCGCCGATGGCCGCGGCCATGGGCTCCTCGATGAGATACACCTCGCGCGCGCCCGCGCTCTGGGCGGATTCCTTCACCGCGCGCTTCTCAACCTGGGTGATGCCCGTGGGCACGCAGATCATGATGCGGGGCCGGACCAGCCGGCGGGAGTTGTTCACCTTGGAGATGAAGTGGCGGAGCATGGCCTCGGTCACCTCGAAGTCGGCGATGACGCCGTCCTTCATGGGGCGGATGGCCACGATGTTGCCGGGCGTGCGGCCCAGCATCTTTTTGGCCTCGGTGCCGACGGCCAGCACCACCTTGCCCCCGCGCGAGTCGCGCTTCACGGCCACCACGGAGGGCTCGGAGAGCATGACGCCCGCGCCCTTCACGTACACCAGCGTGTTGGCCGTGCCCAGGTCGATGGCCAGATCGGTGGAGAGATATTCGAAAAATTTGTCAAACAGCTTGACCATAGAACCCCCGGTTCTTGAAATATTGTGTCGCCGCACGTACCCTTGCCGCACGGCGCGATTCAACCCAACAGCCGTAGAACAGCCACCCGTAACAAAACTAAACTCGGCAGGCAATACATGAGCGCACCCCCGGCCCGCCCGGACCCCCCTTTGTCCGAAGTTCCCCGCTGGCGCGCGGCCAAGGTGTTCTTCCAGGCCCGCCTGGGCGGGGCGGTGCGCAAGGTTCCGCTGGACGCGGGCTTCTCCTGCCCCAACCGCGACGGCACCTTGTCGCGCGCCGGGTGCAGCTTCTGCAACCCAGCCGGGTCCGGCAGCGGGCTCTTTGCCCAGGGCGTCGGCCTGGCCGCTCAGTGGGCGCGCCAGGCGGCGCGCATCCGCTCCCGCCATCCGGGGGCGCGGCTTCTCGCCTACCTGCAGGCATACTCTAACACACATGCCACACCCGAGCGCCTGCGGGCCGTGCTGGCCGAGGTGGCCGCCCTGCCCGGCGTGTGCGGCCTGTGCCTGGGCACGAGGCCGGACTGTCTGGACGCCGATTCCCACGCGGCCCGGCTGGACATCCTGGCGCAAACGGGCCTGGGGTTTGTGCAACTGGACCTGGGCCTGCAATCCGCCGATGACGCGGTGCTGGAGCGGGCCAATCGCGGGCACGGGGCGCAGGTTTTCGCCCGCGCCGTCCATGCCGCGGCCGTGCGCGGCTTGTCCGTGTGCGCGCATCTGGTGCACGGCCTGCCCGGCGCGCAGCCGGACGATCTGGCGCGTTCGGTGGAATTCTTGAACGCCCTGCCCGTTGCCGGGGTGAAGTTCCACAATCTGCTGGTGTGCCGGGGCGCTGCCCTGGCCGCGCAGTGGCGGGATGGCGGGTTCGCCCTGCCGGGCCGTGAAGCCTATGTGGACGCGCTCATCGACGCCCTGGAGCGGCTCAGGCCGGACATCCGCGTGGAGCGGCTGTTCGCCGACCCAGCGCCAGGAGAGCTCATCGCCCCGGATTGGGCGGCGGACAAGGCGGCGTCCTTGCGCCTGCTGCGTCAAAAGATGCGCGAGCGCGACACGTGGCAGGGCCGGGCGGGGCATTGCCCGGACCGCCTGCCGGACTGGAACATGTACGACACGGAGGAGCCATGAAAGCAAGCGCAGTGGACACAACGAGGCGGCCAGGCGCGGCGGCGGAGCGTGTGGAGGCGGTGGCTGCGCCGCCCCTGGCATTGGAGATCGTCTGGCGCGGCGGGGTGGTTGTCGCCCTGCGCCTGGGCCGGGCCGAGGCCGCCCGCCTGGAGGCCGGCGCCACCCCTGAAGCCCGTGCCGTGCAGGCGGCGCTGGCGCGCCTGGCCGCGGGACAGCCCGCCGATTTTCCGCCCCTGCCCCTGGCCTGGGAGACCGTGCCGCCCTTCACCCGGCAGGTGCTGCACACCCTGCTGGCCCGCGTGGGGCATGGCGAGACCGTGACCTACGGCGAACTGGCGCGGCTCGCCGGGCATTCCGGCAAGGCGCGGGCCGTGGGCCAGGCCATGGCCCGCAACCCCTGGCCGCTTGTGGTGCCCTGCCACCGGGTGCTGGGCGCGGGCGGCGGTCTGACTGGCTACACCAACCCCCACGGCCTGCCTTTGAAAGAGCTCTTGCTGCACATGGAAAACGGCCCGGCCAGGGGCTGATTCCCCGGCCGAGCCGCTCGCGCGATCGTTTTTCGAAGCGCCTAACTCATCAGGGGCTGGATGCCGAAGTCCTGCACGGTCAGGGTCGCGTCGTTGGTGAACTCCGCAACTGCAATGGCGTTGTTGTTCCCGGTGCCGTCCGAGTCGTAATACAGTATGTTTGTGCTTTCGTTGTAGACCAGCGTGGCCTTGGTTGTGGTGCACACGCCGTCGGAGTTGCTGTCGAACCACCAGTTGGCGGCCATTCCCGCTCCCAGCGGCTCGAAGATCGTGCCGCTGGTTGAGAAGGACAAGCAGTCACGGTCGGTCATGTTGGCGCCGTGCAGGAAGTAGCCCTCAAAGTCCGTGATGGTGGCGAGATAATCGTTGTTGGCGTCGTTGAATAGGAACAGGTCGGCCCCGGATCCGCCGGAGAGGACATCGTTGCCGATGTTGCCGAACAGGGTGTCGTTGCCGCCGCCGCCCATCAGCGTGTCGTCGTAGTGCGTGCCGTTCAGGGTGTCGCTGCTTATGCCGCCGGTGATGGAGACCTGGTAGCTTCCGCCAAGCTCCATGGTGTCCACGGTAAGCGTGTGTCCGCCTGTGAGGTGCGAGCCGTCCACGGTGAACAGCGTCTCCCCGCTGGTCATCAGGCCGTCAAGGGTCGAGGTGCTCAGGAACAGTTCGGTGTTCGCATTGTTCAGCACCAGCTTCTCGATGCCGCTGACCTGGTCGTGGCAGCCGTTGGCGTCGGTGACGTAGTAAGTCTCTTCGTCGGAATCGTAGCCGATGCTGGTGGCCGTGCTGCCGCTTTCCTGGCTGTAGTCCAGGGTGTCCACCCCGGCCCCGCCGTCGATGGTGTCGTTGCCCTGGTTGCCCACGAAGATGTTGTCCGCCGCGTCGCCGGTAAGGGAGTCGTTTCCGCTGCCGCCGATGATCCCTTCGATGTTGGTGAGCGTATCGGTGCCGAACGGACCGGCATCCACCGTGAAGGGGCTGCCGTTCTGCAAGGCGATAGTGAGAGCCGCTGTGGCCTGGGAGTAGTCCGCCACGTCCGTCCCGAGGCCGCCGTCAAGGTTGTCGTCTCCCGCGCCGCCGATGAGGGTGTCGTTGCCATCGCCGCCGGTGAGCACGTCATTGCCCGCGCCGCCATCCAGCACGTTGGAGACTGCATTGCCGGTGATGTTGTCGCCAAGGCCGGTGCCGATGACATTTTCAATGCTGACAAGGGAGTCGGTGCCGTAGTCATCCTGGTCCGCTGTGCCCGTGGTGAGGTTCACCTGGACGGCGGCCTCCAGCGCGGCGAAGCTCGCGGTGTCGGTGCCTTCGCCGCCGTCGAGGGTGTCGTTGCCCCACCCGCCCAGGAGCGCGTCGTCGCCGCCCTCGCCAAACAGGGAGTCGTTCCCGTTTCCGCCGGTGAGGCTGTCGTTGCCGCCCCCGCCGTAGAGGGCGGCGTCGGTGGTCCAGTTGTCTGTGAGATTGATGACGTCGTTCCTGTCCGTGCCCTTGATCTGCTCCATGCCGCTGAAGGTGTGGGTCTGGCCGCCGAAGAGGACGGTGCCCGCGCCATCGCCCGAGCCGGTCAGGGAAATGGGGTTGGTCGAGATGCCCGAGTAGTCCAGGATGTCCGGGTCGGGCTGGTTGCTTCCGGAAAAGTGCAGGATGTCGTTCGCGTCCATGCCCTGGCCGTAGGTGAAGACGTCCGGGCGGTAGACGTTGCCGTTGGCGAAGGAGACAAGCTCGATGCGCTCGGCTGTGCCTTCCGTGCCCAGGATGGTGACGCTGCCCGGGGCAAGGCCCTTGAAGGTGTCCCAGTTGAAGGTGGCGGTGCTGCCCGAGGCCACATCCAGGGTGTGCGCCGCGCCAGCCAACTTGTCCACGGTGACCTGGACCCCGGACTGCGTGAAGTCCGTGCTGGCGAGCAGCTTGAACGTGGTGTTGCCCAGGCCTCCATTGACGACCTCGTTTTCGACCACGTCTCCGGCGTTGAAGATGAAGGTGTCGCTGCCGCCGCCCTGGTTGGTGTCCTCGTTGTCGCCCATCAGGCTGTCGGCCCCTGCGCCGCCGATGAGGGTATCGTCACCCGCGTCGCCATGGATGATGTCGTTTCCTGCGCCGCCGACGAGGCTGTCGTTTCCTGCGCCGCCGGTGATGCTGTCCGCCTTGCTGGTGCCGGTGATGGTGTTGGCGTCCCCGCTGCCCAGAAGCCTGATCTTGTCGCGGCTGTCGTCCCAGCCCGCGCCAAAGGCGAAGCCGGAGAGGTTGGCGCTGCCGGAGTTCTCAACGGTGACGCTGAACGTGGCGACATTCGTGCCCAGGTTGTTCAGCTCCCACGCCTGGCCGTGGGCGTCCGAGGCATTGAACAGCACGGTCACCTCTTCGCTGCTGGTGTCGAGTTCGACCTTGTCCAGCCCGGTGACATGCAAGGGGTCTTCTTCCGCGTTCATGCGCATGTCCACGGTGCTGGCGAAGCGCATGGTGTCGACGCCGTTGCCCAAGTCGATGCTGGTGATGTGCGAGGGGGCGAACTCCGCGTCGATGGTGACGAGGTCGTTGGCGGCGGTGGCGATGAAGGTCTCGAATTCGCTCACCGTGTCCAGGTTCCCGTAGGTGTCTGTGATGGTCAGCGTGCCGTTTGCGTAGTTGGCGATGATGCCGCCGCCGTTGGCCGAGCCGGTCTCGCCCGCATAGCTCAAGGTGTCGTCGCCGATGCCGCCGACAAGGGTGTCGTTGCCGATGCCGCCGGTGATGCTGTCGTTTCCCGCGCCGCCATTGATGTTGTCCGCGCCCGCTCCGCCGGAGATGATGTCCGCGATGGACGAACCGACAAAGGTGTTGGCCTCGTCGCCGCCGAACAGATAGATGCGGTCGCCGGAGGAGGCCCCGGACACGGAGACGCCGGAGAGGTTCAGGCTGGGCGAGCCCGCCGAGGCGTGGAACTTCACCTGCTCAGTGCTGGAGTTCGAGGGATTGTTGAAGCTGATGGTGGCGAGCGAGGCGGCCTGGCCCGTGGTCATCTGCACCACCGAGCCGTCCTGGGCGATTTCAAGGCGGCCGAAGCCGCCGATGGGGTCGGAATTGGTTGCGAAATTCAGGTTGCCGTAGGCCCGGATTGCGTCGCCGCCGTCCAGGGTCATGTTCTTTTGCACATCCAGATCGCCTTCGCGGAACACGAAGGTGTCCGCGCCGCCGCCGCCGGAGAGCAGGTCAGCGCCCTTGCCGCCCTCGATGACGTTGTCTCCCGCATCGCCCCAGATTTGGTCCGCGTGGGCGGAGCCGATGATGTTCTGAATGTCGGTCAGGGAGTCCTGGCCACCAGCGCCGTCCGTGGCGCAGCCGTCGCTCAGGGCCACTTCCACACCTGCGGCTTCGTCCGCGTAGCTCACGGTGTTTGCGCCCGCGCCGCCGACCAGGGAGTCGTCGCCGGCGCCGCCGCTCAGGGTGTCGTCGCCCAGGCCGCCCGTCAGGGTGTCGTTGCCCGCGCCGCCGGAGAGCTTGTCGTTGCCCGCGCCGCCGGTGACGTCGAACGTCCCGTTGGCCGTTGCGGCGGAGCCGTTGAAAGTGAGGGGGCTGGTGCTGGTGAGGCTGCCGCCGTTGATGTTCAGGACGCCGCCGATGGCGGCCCAGTCGGCTGCGGTGTAGGTGGAGGGGAAGGTGATGCTGGTCGTGGCGTCGCCCAGAACCACGTTCTCGACGCCCCGCGTGGTGTCCAGGTCGTTGGTTCCGGCCCCGTTGTCGGTGAAATAGAGGGTGTCGATGCCCGCGCCGCCCTGGACGGTGTCCAGGCCGTCGGCGTTGTTCAGGGCCGTGCCCATGAAGATGCCGTCGTTGCCCGCGCCGCCGTCCAGGCTGTCCAGGCCGATGCCGGAGTCCAGGATGTCCGCGCCGTCGCCGCCAAGGATCACGTCGTTGCCGTTGCCGCCGTAGAGGCTGTCGTTCCCGGTCCCGCCGTCGAGGGTGTCGTTGCCGCACAGGCCCTCGACGCGGTCATTGCCGTCGCCGCCCTGCAGGTTGTTGGCGCTCTCGCTGCCGATGATGACGTCGTTCGAGCTGCCGCCCACCACGTTGACGACGTTGGAGGTGAGGGGCTTGGACTCGTGCGTTACTGGATCGAAGTAGTAGTCCATGGACAAGTCGACGTTGACGGGGACGTTCAAGGCCGAGAAGTTCAGGGTCGTGCTGTCCTGCGTGTCGCCGCCGGCCACGGTGTCGGCGGGCGGGGGCGGAT
Source organism: Desulfovibrio sp. (assembly GCA_050251495.1). Taxonomy (GTDB): domain Bacteria; phylum Desulfobacterota; class Desulfovibrionia; order Desulfovibrionales; family Desulfovibrionaceae; genus Humidesulfovibrio. The sequence goes on from JBFWMQ010000017.1 coordinate 24,336, forward strand.
TGATGAGCTCCTGCGCCAGCTCGGAGACGATGATGGGCTGAGTCGTGCCAGTTCCGGGTTGCCCGTCGCCGCCTGCGGGCGGGGTGATGGTGATGACGGTGGTGGTGTTGCCGGAGGAGTCCGTGCTGGTGGAGAAGCTGATGATGGAGCCGGGGTTCAGCTGCATGGAGTTCTGCTGGTTGGCGGCGTTCTGGGCGTCCTGCGCGGCCTGGGCCGCCGCCTGGGCCTGCTGGGCCAGGATAAGCGCCTGCTGGGCCGCGAAGGCCTCGGCCTGGGCCTTGGCCGCGGCTTCCGCCGCCGCCTTGGCCGCCGCCTCCGCCTTGGCCGCCGCCTCCGCCGCCGCCTTGGCCGCGGCTTCCGCCGCCGCCTGGGCCTCGGGATCGCCGCTGGCCTCGGCCTCCGCCGCCGCCTGGGCCGCCGCCTCCGCCGCCGCCTTGGCCGCCTCGGCCGCCGCCGCCGCTGCCTGGGCCTCGGCAGTGGCCTTGTTGGCGGCGTTTTGCGCCCCCTGCACAGCGGGGTTGTTCTGCCCCTGGCCCTGCGGCGTCAGGGTGTCCTGGGGCACGCCCTGCTCCAGTCCGGTGGCCGTGAGGGCCTGGAAATATTTGAACTCCTGCGGCGTCATGACCATGACCGGCCCGGCGCCGAACTTGCCCACCTCGACCTTCACGCCGGCCTGGGACAGGACCTGGAAGGCTCCGCCGCCCAGGGGCTGCACGATGACGGGCTTGCCGTCGAAGACCATGACCAGGTGGCTTTCGCTGGCCTCGGTCTGTTCCGGACCGGGCACGGTATGCGCCGTCTCCGTGCCGCGGATGCCGATGGTGGCCAGCGGGCTCTGCATCTTGAAGGATTCGGGATTGTGCTTGACGATCTCGCCCGTGACGGCGCGGAAGGTTCCCTGGGCCATCTTGAACAGCGCCTGGCCAGAGCCCTTGTTCGCGTCATAGACATACTGGTCCAGGCTCACCTTGGAGCCTTCGCCCACGTTCAGCACGGTCTTGTCGAGGAACTGGATGGAGCCGCCCGAGCCCTTGGCCGTCGAAAGGGTGTCGCCCTTGAAGACCGGGCTGCCCACGGACAGGTCGCGCGAACCCTCTGGCCCGACTGCGGAAACCTGTCCCTGGATCGCCTTTGCTGAGCCTATTTGCTGCGCCATGGGGCACTCTCCTCGCGTAAAAGAAGGGAGCAGGCGCGGGTGCTTTGGCGGGGAGCCCGAACGCTACGAACGCGCCTGTCCTGATGCTACTTAGTAATACACGCGTAGCAGGGACGCAAGGCGGTGTCAACGCGGGGCAAAAATCGGGGCGGCGGGGTCGGCTAGCTCTTCGGCTTTGATTTTTTTGCCTTCTTGACGGTCTTCGTCTTCTTGACTGGGGCGGCCTTGGAAGACTTTTTCGCGGTCTTTTTCGCCGGGGAGATCTTTTTGCCGCCCGTTTTGCCCTTGCCCTTTGCCTTGAGCTGCTTCGCGCCCTTCTTTCCGGTCTTGGCCTTGAGCTTTGTGGACGGGGCCTTGCTCTTGGGCAGCGATTGGTACAGCGGGGCCTTGCCGATGCCCAGGAAGCCGGGATGGACGCCGAGTTCGCCCGCGGCCTGGCCCCAGGACTTGCCGTCCTTGCGCAGGCTCTCCACCTGGGCCGGGCTCACGCCCGCCACATGGGCCAGGGCTTCGACGCGGGTGCGCTCCAGCCGCTCGTCCGAGGCGTTGGCCGCTTCCTCGGCCTGCTGTGCGGCCTCGCGCCCGTTCTTGCGGGCCTTCCAGGCCTCGTCGCGCAGGCGCGCGTTTTCTTCCAGCACGGCGTCCATACGGCGCAGCACGGGGTCGTCGCTCACGGCCTGGGCCGGGTCGGGCATGAAAAACAGCGCCCAGGCCAGGGCCGAGGCTCCGGCAAGGCGTGCGAGGCTCTTCAGGGCCCAAAGGCAGCGCCGCCCTCGGGGGAGCGCCGTTGCGCAGCGCTGTGCGGCTGGGGTGAGCCGGGGTGATGCGGTCATGTCTTCTTCTCCGCTTGCTGCGCCGGGGAGGTTCCGGCTTCGTTGGTTCATCGGTTTCGTCAGAGGCATCAGGTCCATGCCGGTCCGTCAGGCGGCATCGGCGCTTGCCGGTCGCCTGCGCGCGGCGGCGGCCAGGGCCAGGGCCAGGGCCGCGGTGGTGGCCGGGATGTGCAGCACCGGGGTCAGGGACGCGCAGACGCTCAGCGCGGCCAGCAGCCCGAGGCCGAAGCGCGTGCCGCCGCGCAGGGCGCAGAAGCCCGCCGCCGCCAGCACCGCCAGCGGTCCGCCCGCTCCCCAGGCGGCAAGCAGCCGCAGGCCGGAGGAGGGGATGTCGAACACGGACACGGGCAGGCCCTGGGACTCGTCATCCCAAAGCAGGCCCTGAAAGTCGGGCATGGCCAGGGCCAGGGGCACGTCCAGCGCCAGTCCCTTGAGGTAGCCCCAGGGCTCCTGGTCCAGAGCCTCGATGGTGGCGGCCAGGTGCCAGCTCAGGCCCAGCTCGTCGCCACCGTCCAGGCTTGGCAGGGGCAGGGCCAGGGTCATCCAGGCCGCCAGGGCGCAGGCCGTGGCCAGGGCCAGGCGGTGCCGGAAGGGGCCGCGCTCCAGTACGAGGCAGATGAGCGCGCCCGCGGCCAGCCCGGGCCGGGAAAAGGTGGCCAGCAGGCCGGCCATGATGAGCCAGCGCGCCAGGCGCGGCTGTCCGGGCGCGGCCTCGTCGTCCAGCGTGGCTGCCAGCCCCAGGCAGAGCAGGAAGGCCAGGATGTCCGCCGTGCCCGCAGCCTCGCCGAACAGGTAGCCGCCGCCAAGCACCAGGCTGTGGGCCATGATGGCCGTGAGCAGGAAGTCGAGCACCACCAGCGCGCCCAGGGCCGCCCCGGCCAGGGCCAGGGAGCCGCGCTCCGGCGCGCCGAAGCTCACCGCCCACAGGGCCGCGAAAAAGGCCAGGGCGGGCAGGCGCAATTCGTCCAGCAGCGGGGCGAGGTCCACGGCCTCGGCCAGCAGGGGCGGGAGCTGCAGGAAGAGCAGCCAGGCGGCCACGCCCATGCCCAGGGCCAGCACGGCCACGGGCCAGGGCGGGCGTTCTTGGCGCTGGCGTTCCCTGGCCGTCTGGTACAGCAGGACCAGAAGCGCCACGCCGGAGAGCGCGAGCCAGGGCGCAAGCCCGCGCGGGCCGAAGAACTGGAACAGTTCGTCCTGCCCGGTGAGCTTGCCGGCCAGAACGGCGCAGGGGGCCGCCACAAAGGCCACAAAGAAGGGCAGCGCGGAAAAGAGCGTCGCGGGGCGAAGCATCATGGCTGGCCTTTGCGCCGGGCCGGGGCATGGGTTGGGTGCTGCATGGGCCTCATCCGGGGAGGTGTCCCCGAAGGGGCTCATAGCGCGTCCTGGGCTCGGGGTAAAGGGCGCAGCCCCTCGCGCCGCCCGGTCCTACAACTCCACCTGTGTGCCCAACTCCACCACGCGTCCTGGCGGAATGCCGAAGAAGGTCGTGGCGTTCCAGGCGTTGCGCGACATGAAGGCGAAGAGGCTCTTCCGCCAGCGCATGATCTTGGACGGCCCGCTGGTGAGCAGGCTCTCGCGGCCCAGGTAGAAGCTGGCGCTCTGCATGTCGACCACCAGGCCGTGGTCCTTGGCCAGGCGCAGCAGCTCCGGCACGCTGGGGGTCTGCATGAAGCCGTAGCGGGCGATGATGCGGAAGAAGCCGTGGCCCAGGCTGGTGACGGCGAGGCGGTCCCTGGCGGGCACGTAGGGCACGTCCGAGGAGCCGATGGACAGGAGCAGGACCTGCTCGTGCAGCACCTTGTTGTGCTTGTAGTGGTGCAGGAGGGTGATGGGCGTGCCCGTGGGCGAGACGGACATGAACACCCCGGTGCCCGGGATGCGCACGGGCGGCTTGCCGGCCACCAGGCTGTTCAGGAACAAATCGATAGGCAGGCCCATGGACTTGAACTGCTTGCCGAGTGCGGCCTTGCCGTCGCGCCAGGTGGCCATGGCGATCATGATGAGCGCGGCCACGGTAAGGGTGAACCAGCCGCCGTCGGCGATCTTGAGCAGGTTGGAGCCCAGGAAGCTCAGGTCGAAGACCAGGAACAGGCAGACCAGCGGCAGGGCCTTCCACAGGGACCAGCCCCAGAGCATGCGCGCGATGAAGAAGAAGAACAGCGAGGAGATGGTCATGTCGATGGTGACGGCGATGCCGTAGGCCGCGGCCAGGCCGCTGGAGCTGCGGAAGGCCAGCACCAGGCCCAGGCAGGCGAACATCATGGCGTTGTTCACCCCGGGCAGGTAAATCTGGCCCTTGGTCTGGGCCGAGGTGTTCACGATGCGGATGCGCGGGCAGTAGCCCAGCTGCACGGCCTGCTGGGTAAGCGAGTACACGCCGGAGATCATGGCCTGGGAGGCGATGACCGTGGCCATGGTGGCCAGGGCGACCATGGGGTAGAGCAGCGGCTCCGGCACCAGGGCGTAGAAGGGGTTGAAGGCCATGTCGGGGTTGGAAAGCAGCAGCGCGCCCTGGCCGAAGTAGTTGAGCATGAGGGCGGGCAGGACCATGGCGCACCAGGACAGGCGGATGGGCTTGCGGCCGAAGTGGCCCATGTCGGCATACAGCGCCTCGCCGCCGGTGATGCACAGGATGACCGAGCCCAGCACGATCATGCCGTGCAGCTGGTTGGTGGCGAAGAAAAGCACCGCGTAATAGGGATTGAGCGCGGCCAGGATCGCGGGCTGCCGGATGACCGCAGCAAGGCCCAGGGCGGCGAGGGTGAGGAACCAGACGACCATGACCGGCCCGAAAACCTTGCCGATGCTGTCCGTGCCGTGCTTCTGCACCATGAACAGGCTGATGAGCACCACGCAGGTGCCTGGCACGATGAACGGCTCCAGGGCGTTGGTGGCCACGCCCAGGCCCTCCATGGCCGAGAGCACGGAGATGGCCGGGGTGATGATGCCGTCGCCATAGAGCAGCGCGGCCCCGAAAATGGCCATGAACACGAAGATGGCCTTGGTCCTTTTGGAGGTCGTCTCGCTTCTGGAGTTCAAAAGCGAGAGCAGGGCGAAGACGCCGCCCTCGCCCTTGTTGTCGGCCCGGAGCATGAAGATGACGTATTTGACGCTGACCACGATGATGAGCGACCAAAGGATGAGCGAGAGCACGCCCATGATGTTCACGCTGGTGAGCGGCATGGCGTGGGGGCCGTGGAAGCATTCCTTCACCGCGTACAGCGGGCTGGTTCCGATGTCGCCGTAAACCACGCCCAGAGCCGCCAGGGCCAGGCCCAGGGTGCGGGCCTGGGTGTGGTCTGGAGCATGGCCCGGAGCCTGGGCGTTGTGCCCGCCGCTGTCGCCGCCGGGGGCGGCGGGACTCTGCGGGGAAGCGGGCGCGCCAGCGTCGCCCTTGCGGGCTTCGGGGGCGGTGGGGTCGGCTTCGGGCGTGGAATCAGACGGCATGAAAAAACCTCCAAACGGGTGCGTGCGGGATGGCCCCGTTGTGCGGAGGGCGTCCCTTCGATGCCTGCGGGGTTAGCTGACGGGCTCGGACCGAAGGTGTCCTACGCCGGGTGTCCGGCGATGCGCCCCAAGGGTGTGGGTCCCCCGCTTTCGGAAAGAGGTTCCCCGAAATTTGGCATCCCGTTTTCTACATGCCGTGGCGAGGCCGTGTCAAGGCGAGCCCCCGGGCAGGGCCGTGGCCGCTGTCCGGGGGCGTGTGCGAAGCGGCTACAGCTCCACCTGGGCGCCCAGCTCCACCACGCGTCCTGGCGGAATGCCGAAGAAGGTCGTGGCGTTCCAGGCGTTGCGCGACATGTAGGCGAAGAGGCTCTTGCGCCAGCGCATGATCTTGGACGGCCCGCTGGTGAGCAGGCTCTCGCGGCCCAGGTAGAAGCTGGCGCTCTGCATGTCGACCACCAGGCCGTGGTCCTTGGCCAGGCGCAGCAGCTCCGGCACGCTGGGGGTCTGCATGAAGCCGTAGCGGGCGATGATGCGGAAGAAGCCGTGGCCCAGGCTGGTGACGGCGAGGCGGTCCCTGGCGGGCACGTAGGGCACGTCCGAGGAGCCGATGGACAGGAGCAGGACCTGCTCGTGCAGCACCTTGTTGTGCTTGTAGTGGTGCAGGAGGGTGATGGGCGTGCCCGTGGGGGAGACGGACATGAACACCCCGGTGCCCGGAATGCGCACGGGCGGCTTGCCGGCCACCAGGCTGTTCAGGAACAGGTCGAAGGGCAGGCCCATGGCTTTGAACTGCTTGCCGAGTGCGGCCTTGCCGTCGCGCCAAGTCACCATGGCGGTCATGATGAGCGCGGCCACGGTAAGGGTGAACCAGCCGCCGTCGGCGATCTTGAGCAGGTTGGAGCCCAGGAAGGCCACGTCGAAGACCAGGAACAGCGCGATGACCGGGGCTGTCTTCCACAGGGGCCAGCGCCACAGGGAATGCACCACGGAGAAGAAGATGATCGAAGTGATGGCCATGGTGGCGGTGACGGCGATGCCGTAAGCCCCGGCCAGGCCGCTGGAGCTTTTGAAGGCCAGCACCAGGCCCAGGCAGGCGAGCATCATGGCCTTGTTCACCCCGGGCAGGTAGATCTGGCCCTTGGTCTCCGCGCTGGTGTTGATGGTGCGGATGCGCGGGCAGTAGCCCAGCTGCACGGCCTGCTGGGTAAGCGAGTACACGCCGGAGATCATGGCCTGGGAGGCGATGACCGTGGCCATGGTGGCCAGGGCGACCATGGGGTAGAGCAGCGCGCCGGGCACCAGGCCGTAGAAGGGGTTGAAGGCCAGGTCGGGTCTGGAGAGCAGCAGCGCGCCCTGGCCGAAGTAGTTGAGCAGGAGCGCGGGCAGGACCATGACATACCAGGACAGGCGGATGGGCTTGTGGCCGAAGTGTCCCATGTCGGCGTAGAGCGCCTCGCCGCCGGTGATGCAGAGCACCACCGAGCCCAGCACCACCATTCCGTGCAGACGGTTTTCGGCGAAAAAGCGCACGGCGTGGACCGGGTTCAGGGCGGCGAGCACTTCTGGTCGCTGGATGATTGCCGCAAGGCCCAGACCGGCCAGGGTGAGGAACCAGACGATCATGACCGGGCCGAAGATTGTGCCGATGCGCGCCGTGCCGTGCTTCTGCACCATGAACAGGCTGATGAGCACCGCGCAGGTGCCCGGCACGATGAACGGCTCCAGGGCGTTGGTGGCCACGCCCAGGCCCTCCATGGCCGAGAGCACGGAGATGGCCGGGGTGATGATGCCGTCGCCATAGAGCAGCGCGGCCCCGAAGATGGCCGAGGCGATGAGCAGGGCGTGATTCTTTTTGCCTGTGCCGGTGATCAGCGGCTTCACCAGGGCCAGCAGGGCGAAGATGCCGCCCTCGCCCTTGTTGTCCGCGCGCATGACGAACATGACGTACTTGAGGCTGACCACGACGAAGAGCGACCAGGCGATGAGCGAGAGCACGCCCATGATGTTCACGCTGGAGAGCGCAACGGCGTGGGGGCCGTGGAAGCATTCCTTCACCGCGTACAGCGGGCTGGTGCCGATGTCGCCGTAGACGACGCCCAGCGCGGCCAGGGCAAGACCCAGGGTGCGGGTCTGGGCGTGGCCGTTGTGGCCGTCGTTCGGCGCGTCAGGGGGGGCGGCTTCTGGTTTGGGAGCCACGGGAAAAGGCGGCCGCGCAGCGGCCTTTTGGGAAGCGGACATGGGATATGCCTCCGGTACGGGTGGATACGGGGGATGGCCCCGTTGTACCGGAGGTCTTCCCCTTCGACGCCTGCGAGGTTAGCTGACGGGCTCGGACCGAAAGGTGTCCTACGCCGGGTGTCCGGCGATGCGCCCCAAGGGAGTGGGTCCCCCGCTCCCGGGAATCGTCCCGGGATTCGGCAAAATCCGCACTACGCCCGGCGCATTTGAGTGTCAAGCGCGGGCGTGTTGCCAAGCCGGGCGATAACAGGATAGGCTTGCAGCACTGAAGTTTCGGGCAGGCTTGGCCGCCGGGACGGCTGAGGATGGTAAGGTACGCAATTTGCATCGCTGCGGGCCGTGGAGAAGTGTTCCCGGCTCGGCGTGAGCCCAGGGAGGCTTTTCATGACCGGTATGCAGGAAATTCTTGTCATTATTGTCATTGGTTTGCTTCTGTTCAACTGGCGCAAGCTGCCGGACATCGCGGGCAGTTTCGGCAAGGCGCTGACGAGCTTCAAGCGCGGCCTTTCCGAGCCGGAGGAAGTGGACCTGAACGAGAAGAAGAAGGACAAGGACACGGACTCCGGCGAGACACCGCCAAAGGCCTGACGCCCGAGAGAGGGGCGTCGGAACGTGGCCGCCGCCGCATAAGGGAAACACATGTTCGCGATCATCGGCCTCATCGTCGTCATGGGATCCGTCATCGGCGGGTACGTTTTTGCGGGCGGCAACGTGCACGTGCTGTGGCAGCCCGCGGAAGTCATCATCATTCTCGGGTCTGGCGTGGGGTCGCTCATCGTGGCCTCGCCGATGGCGGTCAACATCGCCATCGGCAAGAACCTGATGAGCGTCTTCCTCGGCAAACCCAAGAGCAAGAAGGACTACACCGACATCCTGCTGGTGCTGTTCGACCTGCTCTCCCTGGCCCGGCGCGAGGGCGTCATCGCCCTTGAGGCGCACGTGAACAAGCCCGACGCCAGCGCCATCTTCACCAACCGGCCTTCGGTGCTCAAAAATCACCACATCCTCGATTTCATCTGCGACAACTTCAAGGCCTACACCGCGGCCAGCATGGAGCCGCACGAGTTCGAGGCGCTCATGGACATCGACATCGAGGCCCACCACGAGGACGCCGTTCAGGCGCCCACCAACCTGAACCGCCTCGCCGACGCCTTTCCGGCCCTTGGCATCGTGGCGGCGGTCATGGGCGTGGTGCTCACCATGGGCAAGCTTTCCGAGCCGCCCGAGGTGCTGGGCCACTCCATCGGCGCGGCCCTTGTGGGCACCTTTCTTGGCGTGCTCCTGTCCTACGGCGTGGCCGGCCCCCTGGCCGCCATCATGGGCACCCTGGTCCAGGAGACCAGCACCCAGTTGAACGTGGTCAAGGCGGCCATGAACGCCTTTGCCATGGGCTGGCCACCGGCCATGGCGCTTGAGAGCGCCCGCCGGGCCATTCCGGCCGCCGCCCGTCCCGGCTTTGACGAGCTGGAGCAGATGCTGCGCGAGAGCAAGAAGGGCGGCAGCGCGCAATAGCGCCAGCGCCACCGGGAATGTTTGGAGTGATGCGCCGTGGCTGAGAACAAGCCGATCATCGTCAAGAAGATCAAGAAGGGCCACGCCGGGGCTCACGGCGGCGCGTGGAAGGTGGCCTACGCCGACTTCATGACCGCCATGATGGCCTTTTTCCTGCTCATGTGGCTGCTCAGCATGGTCGTGCCCGAAAAGCGCGCGGGCGTGGAGCAATATTTCAAGGAATTCAGCCTGTTCGACAAGCAGAGTTCGCTGGATGTGCGCCAGGGCGGAGCCATGATGCCCGACCAGGACAAGCCCCCGGTGCCGCAGCGCGACCAGCTCACCGAGGTTGCCGAGCACGGCAAGCAGCCCGCGGTGCAGCCGGAACAGCTCAAGTCCCAGCTTCAGGACGCCATGAACCTGAACCTGCCCGATGTGAAGGATCAGATCAGCGTTGATGTCACCGAGGCCGGGGTGCGCATCCAGATCGGCTACAGCGAAGAGGACCCGCTCTTCGCCAAGGGCAGCCCGGAGCTGACCGCCAAGGGCCGCAAGGCCGTGCAGTTCATCGGCCAGCAGCTTCTCCCCCTGCCCAACAAGGTGGAGGTGGAGGGCCACACCGACGCCGTCAACTACTCTGGCGGCAAATACACCAACTGGGAGCTTTCCACCGCGCGGGCCAGCACCGCGCGCTATGCCCTGGAGCAGGGCGGACTGCCCGAGGACCGCCTGGCGCGCGTGTCCGGCTTCTCCTCCACGCAGCCGCTTTTCCCGGACAACCCCGCTGATCCGCGCAACCGCCGCATCAGCATCCTGGTGCGCAACTATGTTCCGCCCGAGGAAGGCGAAGGCCTGGCCGAGCGCATTGGGGCGGAGAAGGCCAAGCCCAAGCAGCCCTCCATCGCCGAGGAGGTCAACGCCACCATCGAGAAAATGCTCTCGGTGGAGGGGCGTCAGGCCAAGCAGGAAGGCGCGCCTGAGCCGAAGATTCCCATGCTGCCCCTGATCGGAGGCCCCCGATGAGCCCGGAAACCTCGCCCCCGGCCCCGGACCTGGCCGCCCTGCTGAAGCGGAACAGCCGCGTCTTTGTGGTGCTGCACAAGGACCCCCTGCGCGAGCGCATCGACGTGCGCGCAAGCCGCGTGCTGGCCTGGGAGGAGGACGTGGTGTTTCTGGCGCAGACCGAGCCGCCCGTGGAGCGCCTGTCCAGCGGGGCCGACGTGGAAGTGGCCGTGCTGGTCCCGGCGGGCGAGGCGGAGCTTCGGCCCGTGGGCTATGTGGCGCGCCTGCTCGACGTGCGCGAGGACTACCTTGAGGACGGCATGAGCATCGAGGCCCTGGCCGTGAGCGCGCCCAGGCCCGGCGACTTTTTCGAGACCAGCCTGCGCATGCACTACCGCGTTCCGGTCGAGGAGGACATGGGCGTCAGCATCATGCTGGGCGACTTCGAATCGCCGGAGCTGCTGGACTTCTCCGCCGGAGGCGCGCGCGCGCGCGTGGCCGCAACCGAGCCGGGCTTCGCGGAGCTGGCCGTGGGCCAGAGCCTGCCCTTTCGCCTGCTGTTTTTCGGCTCCGGCTACGCCGATGGCGACGGGGTCATCCGCAGCGTCATTCCGGCCGAGGACGGCCAGTCCGCCACCATCGGCATCTTCTTCACCAACATGGAGATCCGCGACATCCGCTACCTGGAGCGCATGGTGGCGCGGGTGGTCTCCGCCTGCCGCCAGCGCGAGAGCGACGCCGGGTACGTGTAGGGCGGGCAACGCCCTTCCCCTCGGCAAACAATCGGCCCGCTTCGAGTCATGCTCGGGGCGGGCCGGGTTGTTTTTGGGGGGGAGAGGGAAGGTGGCGGGGGTGCCTGCAAGCCTATGCGGTCAGTAATCATTAGCGGGGAGGGGTAGTCTTTGATGAGAAGGGCAGGAGGACAGCCGCAAGGTCAAAGCTTCCAAGAATACCGTTGCATGGCAACCATTAAGAATCAAACAGGAAAGGCGCAGGTAGGCAGAACCTCTCCGCCAACATCGACCGGCTTGCGCATAGTGCCAAATATATGTAATAAGTTTATCACGATCACATAAAGGACTTCAACGGGCCTCACCCAATGTGCCAACAAATCGTAGGTCGGGCCGTCAGGAGGTTTAAATGCAACAGTTTAGGGCCAATCTTACCCGCCTAAGAAATAGCATGGCAACGAACCTCCCGGATGGTAACGATATCTATGACTACAAGGGAGTATCGAAAGCGGTCCTACTGTCAGCTGTTGATTTGGCGAATGAACTCTCACAGGGGATACAAACGAGCGACGAATCACGCTTCGAGGTGATCTCGCTTAAACGTGCTGGTAGTGAATTATATAAGCGGCTTAAGGACTACATTGACGCAGAGGGGAGTGAAGCAGCAGCAAAAGATTGGTTTAATTTTTTCCTTAATGATCTTAATGCACTAATCGAAAAAACGAAACTTACGTACTTCATTGTTGCAAAGAATGGCCTGAGAGATGACCAAGAGATTACACGCATTAGAACAGAGATATCGACTCTTTCGAAACTACGTTCAGAATACGCTGAAATAGTTGAAAAGGCGAAGTTGGAAGCTCAGGGTAACATTGAGACGTTAGCTTGTGTGGTGGATAACAATAGTGCAGTCAAAGTAAAGGCAAAAGAGATTTTGTCTTGGCATGAGGCTATTGAAAAGCAATTTGCAGAGTTGACAGAAATTCATAAGGGAATAGCTGGTTGGGACAAAGAGATCCGACGGCACTCTGTTCAATACCAGACGATGCATAAGAAAATTGTAGAATTGAGCGATCTTGCCGTGAAGAACAATGAAGCACTGCAAACGCAACATGCAGAGATATTACGACACAACCAAGAAATGGAAAAATTGAGGGGCGAGCATAATGTTTTTTTAGAGCAGATCAAAGATACGCTTGGCGGTGCAAACAAAGTCGGGATGGCGGCATCATTCAAAGAACGAAAAGACGAACTTCAAAAGCAACAGTATGGCTGGCAGCTTATTTTTGTAATAACGATGCTTATGATATTCTTCGCCGTGTTAAATTATGTTATACCAAAAATTGGCACGGAACAACGTGCGGACATATTGCTAGAAGTCGCTTTGGTTTCGCCGCTTGTTTGGCTTGGCTGGTTTGCAGCAAAGCAATATGGATATATAAGCAAAATTCGCGAAGATTACGCATTTAAATCAGCAGCAGCAATGGCGTACGAGGGGCACAAGAAGGCGGCAAGACACGTAGACAGGCCACTTGAAGGCGTTCTACTCGAATTTTCACTCTTCAATATGGCGCAAAACCCAATTCGGCTCTACGGCGATGCAGATTCCCCGGCGTCCCCAATGCATGACTTCTTCAATAATGCGATTAATAAACTAACAAAATATAACAAAATCAAGGTCGGCGTCCCAAGTGTCGCTAGCGTCGAAGTTGAACAGAATCGCAAGGGAGCAGACAAAATCCAGCAGGTTAATCAAACCGAAGAGGCCTAGCCCCCCTACTTCGCAGAAATATTATACTTCTTCAGCTTATATTGCAGCAGGCTCTTCGAAACGTTCAGCAGTTCCGCGGCCTTGACCTGGATGAAGTCGGCCTTGACCAGCGCGCGGCGGATGACCGCCGCCTCGATCTTTTCGAGTGTCTCCGAGAGGTCGAGCTTGGTGGGCAGCAGGTCCACCGCGCTTTTGAACTGCGACTCCTCGTCCTTGATCTCCGGCGGCAGGTCCTCCGCGCCCACGGTATCCCCGCTTGAGAGCACCACGCAGCGCTCGATGACGTTCTCCAGCTGGCGCACGTTGCCCGGCCACTCGTAGGCCGAGAGGTAGTCCATGGCCGAGGGGCTGAAGCCCTTCATCTCGCGCCCGTTCTCCTTGGCGAACTTGTCGAGGAAGTGCGCGGCCAGGAACGGGATGTCCTCGCGCCGTTCGCGCAGGGGCGGCAGGTGGATGCTCACCACGTTGAGCCGGTAGAACAAGTCCTCGCGGAAGATGCCCTCGGCCACGGCCTTGACGAGGTCGCGGTTGGTGGCGGCCACGATGCGGATGTCCACCTCCACGGCCTCGGTGCCGCCCACGCGCTCGAAGCAACGCTCCTGCAGCACGCGCAACAACTTCACCTGCATGTCCTGGGACAGCTCGCCGATCTCGTCGAGGAACAACGTGCCCTTGTCCGCCAGCTCAAAGCGGCCCCGCCTGCGCGAAACCGCGCCGGTGAAGCTGCCCTTCTCGTGCCCGAAAAGCTCGCTCTCCAGCACGCCGGGATTGAGGGCCATGCAGTTGACCGACACGAACGGGCCGTCCTTGCGCGGCGAGTCGTTGTGGATGGCCTTGGCGATGAGCTCCTTGCCGGTGCCGGACTCGCCGGTGACGAGCACCGTGCTGCGGCTGGGCGCGGCGCGGTGGACCATGTCCAGCACGTGACGCATGCTCTTGTCGCGGCCGATGATGTTCTCCGGCCCGAAGCGCTCCTGGATCTGGCGGCGCAACTGGCGGTTCTCCTGCTGGGCGCGCGCGTATTGCATGGCCTTGGAGATGGAGAGCAGCAGCTCCTCGTTGGAAAAGGGCTTGGTGATGTAGTCGAACGCGCCGGTGCGCATGGCCTCCACCGCGGCCTCGATGGAGCCGAAGGCGGTCATGATGAGCACGGGAATCTGCGGATAATGCTTCTTTATGTGGTCGAGCACCTCCTTGCCGGTGAGCTTGGGCATCTTCATGTCCGTGATGACCACGTCCACCTCGGATTCCTCAAGGAAGGCCAGGCCCATCTCCGGGTCGGACAGGGGCGTGGCCTTGTAGCCCGCGTCGGAAAGGATGGCGTCGAGGACCAGCAGGTAGTTCTGCTCGTCGTCCAGAATGAGAATGTTGCCTGACATTGCTGCTCCGTAAAAACTTAAGCGGTTTGACCGGGCTCCGCGCTGGCGCTGTCGCCCGCGCCTCTTGGCTGCGCGGGCAGGGTGAGCCGCACCACGGCGCCGCCCTCGGGATGGTTGGCCAGGGTCACGGTGCCGCCGTGGCTTTCCACGATGCTGGTGACGATGGCCAGGCCCAGGCCCGTGCCCGTGTCCTTGGTGCTGAAGAAGGGGTCCTTCATCTTGTCCAGGTTCTGCACGTCAAAGCCCGGGCCGGAGTCGCGCACGGCCAGCACCAGCCAGGGGTCGTCCTGGCCCTCGGGCCGGGCCGCGTCCTCGACCGGGGGCAGCACGTCCACCTGGATGCTTCCGCCCTCGGGCATGGCCTGCATGGCGTTGCCCAGCACATTGTACACCGCGCGGTAGATGAGGTCGCGGTCGCCCAGGATGGTCGTGCCCTCCGGGCAGGTGCGCGTCATGCGGATGCCGCGCTCTTCGCATTCATGCTCCAGGAACACGCAGGCCTGCTCCAGGATGCGGCAGAGGTCCACCTCGTCCTTGCGGGGCTGGCGGGGCCGCGCATAGTCCAAAAAGTCGTTCACCGTGCGCGAGAGCCGACGGGATTCGTCGTAGATGGCCTCGATGATGCGCGTGTGCGGGTGGTTGTCGGCCTTGGCCTTCTTGAGCACCAGCTCCGCGCTCGACTGGATGATGCCCAGCGGGTTTCTGATCTCGTGCGCCACGCCGGAAACCATGCGGCCCATGCCCGCCAGCTTCTCCTGCTGGTGCAGCTCGGCCATGAGCTTTTCCTTTTCGGCCTGCCGCTCCGCGCTGATGCGGTCCACCCGGCGCAGGATGCTGATGATGAGCGAGAAGAGCACCAGGCTGGTGGCGAGCGAGGACGAGTAGACCAAGCGCTCGAAGTTCACCACGGCCATGTAGTCCTCGGTGATGTCCTGGCTGAATTCCAGGATGCCCATGATGGGATTTTTCGCCCCCGGGCCGAAGTTGCGCTCCATGCGCAGCGGGGTGAACCCGCGCATGACCACGCTGCCGGGGCGCATTTCCAGCTTGAACAGGGCCGAGAACCCGGACACCTTGCTGAACAGCTCGAAGCTCGGCTCCTCGTGGTTCAGGGCGCGCTTGACGCCCTCGCCCGCCAGGCCGGTGCGCAGCACCAGGTTCGGGTCGGTGCTGTAGGTCACGCGCAGGTCCGGGGCGTAGATGCGCACCTCCTGCACGTGGAAGCTGTGGATGGTGGTGCGCACCACCTGGTCGAGGCGGGTGAACTGCTCCGGGATGCGCAGGTTGATCTGCCCATAGCCGATGACCGACGGCAGGGTGAAGCGGGTGAAGATCTGGTGCGAGAGGTTCTCCGCCAGGAGCAGTCCGAACTCCTTCTGCTTCTCCAGCAGCACCTGCTCGGCGCGCTTGGAGAGGAACACCGAGAGCATCAGGTTGGTGCCCAGGATGAGCAGGAGGAAGGTCCAGGTGAGGACCTTGACGAATTGCAGGGGCTTGTGCGCCCCGAGCAGGTTCTTGTAGAGGCCCAAGGGCTAGAATCCCCGCTCGTCGCGCCGTCCGCCGCCCGCCGTTCCGGTGAAGGCGGCCAGCGCGGCTTTTTCCGTTTCCAGGCCGCCTGCGCCCAGGCGGGCCTTGGCCAGGCGCTTGCCCAGCTCCACGGCGGGCTGGTCCACGGGGTTGATGCCCATGAGCCAGCCGGTCAAAAGCGTCGCCGCGCCGAGCAGCGCCATCATCTTGCCCGCGGCCACGGCGTCGTCGGCCCCCAGGCGCAGGCACACAAGCGGCACGCCGCTCTCGCACAGGGCCATGCGCGTGCCCAGTGCCTCTGCGGGCAAGAGCTCGCCAAAGCGCTTGCCCTGCAAATAGTCGAAGATCTCCGGCATGTCCTTGGGGAAGGGCAGGCCCGCCGGACCCTGCGCCCGCTCCACGAACAGGCAGGCCTTGTTGCGCGGCCCGTCCAGGAACATCTGGTTCACGCTGTGCTGGTCGGTGACGCCCACCGCCGGGATGGGCTGGCTGCCCTGGCCGCCCTTGCCCAGGCTCTCGGCCCAGAGCTGCGCGAACCAGTCGGCGAAGCTGCGCCAGGCCGGGATGTAGAAGAAGGTGATGAGCTCGCAAAAACCGGCGTCCATGAGCGCCTTGCCCCACACGGCGAACCCGAAGGACGGGTGCGCGGCGAGTGTCTCCGCGTTCAGTTTTGGATCGGCCAGGGGTTTTGCCACGGACTCAAATCCGCGCACCAGTCCGCGCCAGTCCATGCCCAGAAACGCGGCGGGCACCAGCCCCACGGCGCTGATGGCCGAGTAGCGGCCGCCCAGGTTGTCGGGCACGGGCAGGGTACGGATGCCGAACTGCGCGGCCTCCTGGCGCAGGTAGCCCTTCTGCTCGTCGGTGTTGAGCAGCAGGTGGTCCTTCCAGGCGTCCGGCAGTTCGCGCTTGAGCCAGTCCTTGACCAGGAAATACTGGCCGATGGTCTCGATGGTGTCGCCGGACTTGCTGACCACGTAGACCAGCGTGTTTTGGGCGGGCAGGCGGGAGAGGTGCGCCTCCAGGCTGGCGGCGTCCACGTTGTCCAGAATCCACAGGCTCTTGCCCGTATGGCCGGGCAGGTCCTGCCCGGGGGCGAAGGCCTTTTGCAGGGCGCGCGCGCCCAGGGCCGAGCCGCCGATGCCCAGGAGCAGCATGTGCTTGAAGTCTTTCAGATACCCGGCCTCAAGTTCGGCCAAATCCGTGGTGAGTGCGTCCATGAAGGGTGTGGCCAGAAACGGCAGCCTGCCGCCAGCCACCTCGGCCGAGAGCTTGAGCGCCATCTCGTCCGCGCGGGCGCGCAGGGCGGTGGCCGTGGGGAGCTTGTCCCAGCAGGCGTTGGTCCAGTCCAGAACGTCCTGATGCGCGGAACCTGCGGTCATGCTTCTCCCCTCTTGGTTCAGGTTGATGCGGCTCACGGCTGCGCGGCCTTGACCCCCCACTCTTGGGCGCTGCCCGGCTATGTGCCCAGCAGCACCTTGCCCACCTTGGACAGCGCGCCCAGGAGCACCTCGTCGGCCACGGCGTACGAGAAGCGCACGCAGCGGTCGTCGCCAAAGGCGCTGCCCGGCACCAGCGCGATGCCGGCTTCTTCGAGCAGGCGCGTGCACAGGGCGGCGGAGTCCGGCGTCTCCGGGGTGTAGTACTTTTCCACCACCGGGAACAGGTAGAACGCTCCATCGGGCTTGGGACAGGTGACGCCCGGCCAGGAGCGGATGACCGAAAGGGCCAGGTCGCGCCTGCGCACAAAGGCCGTCTTCATCTCGTCCACCAGGGTCCAGGGGCCGGTCAGCGCGGCGATGGCCGCCTTCTGGGTGATGCTGTTGATGTTCGACGTGCTCTGCCCCTGGATCTTGCCGCAGGCCTTCACCAGATCGGCGTGGGCCAGGGTCCAGCCCACGCGCCAGCCGGTCATGCAGAAGCTCTTGGACAGCGCGCCCACGATGGCCACGTTTTCCGGGTGGCGCTGCCAGAAATTCGAGAGCGTGCTGGGCTTGGCTGGCTCGTACACCAGCCGGTCGTACACTTCGTCGGAGATGATGAAGATGCCGCGCGCCTTGGCCCAGCGGGCTATCTCGTCCAGCGCCTCCTGGGCGTAGTGGCCGCCAGTGGGGTTGGAGGGCGAGTTCAGGATGAGCACCGAGGTGCGCGGGGTGCACAGCGACTCCAGGTCGCGCACCGAGACCAAAAACCCGTTCTCCGGGTTGGTGGGCACAATGACCGGCACGCCTTCCGCCAGTTCCACCATGGGCGGATAGCTCACCCAGTAGGGCGCGGGGATGAGCACCTCGTCGCCGGGGTTCAGGAGCGCCATGAGCAGGTTGTAGAGCGCCTGCTTGCCGCCGCTGGAGGCGATGGTGTTCTCCGCCTTGGCGCTCGCGCCGTAGAACTGGCCGTAATAGCCGGCAATGGCGTTGCGCAGCTCCGGGATGCCCGGCACCGGGGTGTAGCGGGTGAAGCCGTCGTCGATGGCCTTCTTGGCGGCCTCGCGCACATGCGCCGGGGTGCCGAAGTCCGGCTCGCCCACGGCGAGGCTGACCACTTCGCGGCCCTGGGCCTTGAGTTCCTGGGCCTTGGCGTTCACGGCCAGCGTGGCCGAGGGTTTGAGCTTCCTGAGCCTGTCGGAGATGCGCATGGGGGGTACCGTCCCTGGAGCGTGAGTTTAGCAGGCGGTTGCACAACCGCCTGCCAGTCCTTCTAGTGTAAAAATCGCCGCAGGGAAAGGGGGGGCTGGCGCGCGCCAAAGGGGGGCGGGCGGGAGGCTGCGAATCCGCGTGCCTCCCGCCCGCCCGGTCCGGTCGTCTTTGCGTCAAGGGAGCGCGGCCTCTAGAGCGGCTGCGAGGCCTCCCGCTTCTTCTGCTCCCAGTCCTCGGTCTCGCCCTCCTGCACGTCCTCCCAGCCGGTGAACATGGCCGCGATGTGCGAGGTGAGGGTGTGGCCGGTGGTGGTCATGTACACATGGCCCACGATGAACGCGAGCACGGCGAAGGCCACGAGGGTGTGCAGCACGGCCACCGGGCCGAGGCCCAGGAAGCCCACGCCCCAGGCCTTCCAGTCGTTGTAGCCCCAGTACAGCAGCCCGGTGACCATCTGGATGGGCAAGAGCACTGCGGCCAGGCCCAGGTAGGCCAGGCGTTGCAGGGGGTTGTGCTTGGCGTCCGGGCGCTTGGGCACGGGGTGCGGCTCGCCCCGGAAGATGCCGCTGGAGTAGTAGCGCACCACCTCGAAGAGCTTTTTGGTGGTGGGGATGTAGTGCTTCCACTGGCCGGTGGTCAAAAGCCAGAACACGATGAACACGAACAGCACCAGCCAGGTGATGCCGATGGCGTTGTGCCACTCCACGGCGCGGCGGTAGCCCAGCAGCGTGTACGTGCCGTGCACCTCAAGCCCGGTGAGCAGCAGAAGCCCGATGAGCAGCGACTGCACCCAGTGCCAGAAGCGCTCGAAGCGGGTGTACAGGTACACTTTGACCAGCTTGGCGTCGTTCATCACTTGTCCTCCTTCCGGCCGCGGGAGAGTATCCGCATGAGCCCGTGGATCGCCACTCCGATGACCGAAGCGCCCACCATGCCCCAACCGGCCAGGTCGGCAAGCACGCTCTTGTCGCGGCCCGGCATGTAGAAGCCCGTGAGGTTCGCCAGTCGTCCCTGGGAGGAATGGCAGGCGGTGCAGGCCAGGCTCTGGTCCTTTGGGGCCACCATGTGGGTGATGGGATACACGTACTCGGTCTCGACGAAGTCGAACTGCCCGCTGTACGGCAGCCCGGCGTAGGCCATGCCCGCGGCGATGGCCGTCTGCCAGTCGAAGCTCTTCCAGTAGGCCGCGTCGTCCTTGCCGAAGAGGTGCGGGATGACGATGGTCTTGTTCACCACGTCATAGGGCTGCTTTCCCCGGTGCACCTTGAAGGGCATGATGCGCGCGTTGGGATCGCTCCGGTCGCCCTTGGGCCAGGCCAGCCGCACCGGCTTGGACGGGTCGATGACGTCCCTGGCCGTGGTGTTGCTGATGGAGCCGTTGAACCAGTAGTATTCCGGGGTCACGTTCTTCTTCCACACGAAGTCGCCCTTCTTCGTGTCGTACTTGGGGAAGTTGAACTCGTTCTTTTCGGCATAGGGCTTGCCGTTCTTCATCTTGCCCGCCGTGGACCAGTCCCAGTACATCTTGGTGGGCAGAACCCGCGCGAACGCGGGAATGTGGCAGGACTGGCAGGCCACCTTGTCCGTGTGGTCGTTGGCCTTGGACCCGGCCTTGTGCGGGGTGGCGGTATGGCACGACTCGCACATGATCTTGGGGGTCAGGTCGTCCTGCACCAGGCTCTTGCGGTCCTTGGCCGCCGGGGTGGAGTAGATGCGGCCCGCGATGTTGTGCAGGTCGGTGGTGTGGCAGCGGGTGCAGTCGAAGTTCTGCCCGCCTGTGTCCTTGCTGCCCATGTGCACATCCAGGGTCTTCGAGGGCTTGAACATGCTGGAGTCCAGGTCGCCGTGCTTCACCGCGTCGCCGCCGCCGCCGAAGAAGTGGCAGACGCCGCAGTTCTGGCGTCCGGGACGCCCCACGCTCTGGGCCACGGCGTTCCAGTCCGGGGGCAGGAACTCCTTCTTGTTCTCCGGGAAGACCGTGGGTTCGGAGACCGGGTTGCCGGCCATGGTGGGGAACTTCTTGTACGTGCCGGTCTTCTCGTGGCAGACGAGGCAGTCGATCTTGCTCACGTCGCCGAAGTCGAAGTCCTTGTCCTTCCAGCCGTAGCCCGCGTGGCACGAGGTGCAGCGCGGCTCGTTGCTGGGCAGGGCCACGCAGAAGTTGTTCACCGTCAGCCCGCCCTTGCCCACCTTGCGCTCGGCGGGTTCATTGGGGTCCATCCAGGTCCAGTGGATGGTCTTGTGGAACTGGAGCCCGGCCTGGTTGTGGCAGGACAGGCAGGCCTTGGTCACCTCCGGTCCGGAGGTGAAGTGCAGTTTCAAAACTTCGTGCTTGGTGTGGTCGGCGGTGATCCACAGGTGCGGCTCCTTCACCGCCTGCTGCGCCATCTGGCGCCCCTTGGCGGCCTCCGCCGAGGGCGGCGGCGCCACTTGGGCCAGCGCCGCAGGGCCGAGCCAGGCCGAGACCATGAGCAGGCCGGCGGCCAGCCACGTTACGTCTTTGCGCATCGCTCTCCTCCTCGCGTTTCATACGTTTCGGAAGCGGCAGGGTCCGGATGGCGCTGGGCTCTGCCCGGAAACTGGAGCTATGCTCCCTTCCTATACGCAAAAAAGCGACGAGCGCAAGCGGTGCGGCATTTTCTCGGGTCTGTCCGGAGGGCTCAGTCCTGCCGCCGCGCCGTGGCGCGGAAGAAGGTGTAGCAGAACGTGCCTTCCGGCGTGGCGGCCCGCTCCATCTCGGCGATGCCCGCGTCCCAGTCTTCGGCCCTCATGAGCCCGGCGGCCAGGGCCTGCTCCCGCACGCCGCGCACCATGGCGATGAAGGTGTTGCGCGAGAAACCCTCGATGAGCTCCGGCGCGGAGCCGTCCACGTAGACCATGCGCGGCTCGACGTGGGGCCGTCCGAACCCGGCCTCGCGCAGCAGGGGATGGAGCCTGCGCCCGATGCGCGCGTCGCCGCCCGCCTGGGCTTGCAGGTGCACGAGGCAGTCCACAGTCTGCCGGGCGCGGGGCGTTTCCGGGTGGCAGTAGAACGAGCCGTGGTCGCCCTCGATGGCCGTGAGCGTGCCGCCGGGCTTGAGCACGCGGCGCAGGGAGCGCAGGGCGGCCAGGGGGTCGGGCAGATGCTCCAGCACGAAGCAGACGAAGATGTGGTCGTAACGCCGGTCCGCGTCAGGCAAGCGCAGCAGGTCGCCCTGGCGCAGCTCCACGTTGGTCAAGCCGCGCGCGTCCAGGGCGGTTCGGGCAATATCCAGCGAAGCGGGAGAGATGTCCACGGACACGAAGCGCGCGCCCGGATTGTTGGCCGCCAGGTGCACGGTCTGGCAACCGGTGCCGCAGCCCGCCTCCAGCACCAGCGCGCCAGCCGGATAGCTCACGTCGCCGTAGAGCAGCCGGGCCAGGGTGTCCGCCTGGTCCTTGAGCCGCATGGCCTCCTGCTCCGAATAGCCGTGCACGTAGTCCGCCATGGTCGCCCCCTGTGTTGTGTGGATGTTGTGGTCCGGGGGAATCTAGGCCAGCCGGGGATTACGCGCCTTGTACGGAATTGCGGAAATGGCCGGGCGTGTAGCCCAGCAGGCGCTTGAAGGCCTTGGTCAGGTGGCTCTGGTCGGCGAAGCCGGCCTGGGCGGCGGCGTCGGCGATCGCCGCGCCCTGACGCAGCAGCTCCCGGGCCTTGCGTGCGCGCAGCTGCATGAGCCAGGCGTGCGGCGTGAGCCCGGTGTGGCGCGAGAACACGCGGATGAAGTGGTACGGGCTCAGGCAGGCGACGTTCGCCAGATCGGAGAGGCAGAGGTTGGGCAGGTTGGCGTCGGCCTCGAAGCGGCTGCGCAGATGCTCCTTGACCCGGGCCACGGCGGCGTGCTCCTGGCCCGCCCGCTGGAGCGGGAGCCGCTCGTAGGTGTGGCGGCCCAGGAGCTGGGCAAAGGCGGTCAAGAGCAGCGTGTCCCGCGCCAGGCGCGCGTCTGGAGCGGCCTCCGCCGCTCCGCCCTCCGTCTCGTCCGCCGTCCCGCCCGCCGACACGTCGAACAGGGCGTGGGCGCGCAGCAGCAGTCCGGCTAAGCCGGGATCGTGGATGACCCCGGAGGTGAAGAAGGGCAGGGGCGCGCGCCTGCCCGCCACGTCCTCGGCCACGCGCTCCAGAAACGCCGGAGTGAAGTAGAACATGCGGTAGGTCCAGCCATGCTCCGAGGCCGCGTGCCCGGTGTGCGCCTCGTCCGGGTTCACGGTGTTGATGCTTCCGGACCCGGCCACCAGCCCGGCCCCCCGGTAGGAGAAGCCCAGCGCGCCCTGCTCGATGACGCCCACGCCATAGCCCTCGTGGCTGTGCCGGGCAAAGGTCTGGGTCTTGAAACTGGCGCGCATGAGGTGCAAGCCGGGCGTTTCCGGCGGCGACCAGACGCGCACCTGCTCATGGGAGCACCTTCTGGAGGAGTTGCCGCCAGCCTGGGCCTGCGCCCCGCGTTCGCGTGTCTGCGTCGCCACGATGCCGCTCCGCCGCTTCGGACGGGCTAGCGCCCGCGCCGCTTGCCAGCGGCCTTGCCGCCGGGTTTTCCAGCCGGTCTGCCAGCCCCAGGACGGCGCGTACCGGACTTCGCGCCGGACTTTTCGGCCATGCGCTTTTCGCGCGCGCGCCCGGCCCGGCGCGAGTCCTCGATGGCCCGGCGTTGGCTGCGGGACAAATCAGCGTCAGGAGCTTCTGGTTCGCCGGGCTTTTTCGCGTCCGGGATCAGCTCCAGGTCGATCTCCAGGCGGTCCAGGTGCACGCCGATGAGCTTGGCGTTGACCGCCTGGCCGGCGCGGATGACCCGGCCCGTGCGCTGGCCCAGGAGCATCTCGCGCTCCTTGAGGTAGCCGTAGTAGTCGTCGAGCATGGTGGACAGGCGGATGAAGCCTTCGGCGATGACCTCGGGCAGCTCCACCCAGAAGCCGTAGTCCGTAAGCGAGCTGACGATGGCGTGGAACACCCGGCCCTCCTGGCCGCGCAGCACCATGCAGGCGTAGCGCTTGTGGCACTCGCGCTCGGCTTCCTGGCTCACGCGCTCCCGGCCGGACAAATGCTGGCCCATCTCGGCCAGCTTCTTGAAGCCCGGCGTGGGCATGCGCTGGTCGCCCAGGGCGCGCTTCACCAGCCGGTGTACGATGAGGTCCGCGTAGCGGCGGATGGGCGAGGTGAAGTGGGCGTAGGATTCGCTGGCAAGGCCGAAGTGGCCCTCGTTCTCCGGCTGGTAGCGGGCCTGCTTCATGCTGCGCAGCACCATGCGGTTCACCAGGAACTCGCGCTCGGTGCCGGCCACGGAAGCGAGCAGCCGGCCCAGGGCCTCGGGCGTGAAGTCGTCGTCCGTGAAGCGACCCGCCTTGGCGCGTTTTGGCGCGGCCTCGCCGTCCAGGCGGGAGAGCAGGGTGTAGAGGGTCTCCAGCTTCTCGCGGTCCGGCTCGGCGTGCACGCGGTACAGGCAGGGCAGGGCGTGGGCTTGCAGGAATTCGCTCACCGCCTCGTTGGCCGCGATCATGAACTCCTCGATGAGCTGGTGGGCGAAGTGGCGCTCGCGCTGCTCCACGGCCACGGGCTTGCCCTCGGCGTCGAAGCGCACCTCGCCCTCGGGCAGGTCGAAGTCCAGGCTGCCGCGCTCCAGCCTGCGCTGGCGCATCTGCCGGGCAAGGCTCTCGGCCAGGTCCAGCATGGCCACCACGGTGTCGCCAGCCCCCTTGGCCAGCTCGGCGCGCGCCGCGGGCGCCTTGTCCACGCACACGTCCCGCGCCTGGTCATAGGTCAGCCGGGCATGGCTCTTGATGACCGCGTTCATGACCCGGGCCTCGCCGGGCAGGCCGCGCTCGCTCATGTCCATGCACACGGCGACCGAGAGGCGCGGCACATTGGGATTCAGGCTGCACAGCCCGTTGGACAGGGCGTGCGGGAACATGGGCTCCACCGACGCCGGGAAGTAGTAGGAATTGCCGCGCTCGTAGGCCTCCAGGTCCAGGGCCGTGCCAACGGGCACGTAGTGGGCCACGTCGGCGATGGCCACCCAGAGGCGATAGCCCTTGCCCTTTTTTTCCACGTAGATGGCGTCGTCGAAGTCCCGGGCCGTGGCCCCGTCGATGGTGACAAAGGGCAGCGCGCGCAGGTCCTTGCGGCCCGTGAAGTCGGCCTCGGCGGGCTGGGCGGGCAGGGCGGCGGCCTCCTTCAAGGCCTCCTTGGGGAAGCTGGTGGGCACGCCGTGGTTGGTCTTGACCAGCGCCTCCTGGACCCCGGCCTCGTTCTCCGGTCCCAGGCGCGAGAGCACCACGCCCTCCCACACGGCGGCGTCCACCTGGTCGCCCGGGGCCACGAGCGCGATATCGCCCCTGACGAGGCCCAGAGCGGCGTCGGTGTCGTGGGTCAGCACGGCGAAGTCCAGGCGCGGGTCGGTGGGGCGGCAGAGGAAGCTGCCCGGTCCGGCGGAGCGCATGACGCGCACGGTGAGCACGTTTTTGCCGCGCTCGATGATGCGCACCACGCGGCCCTCGTGGTTTTTGCGGGCGTTCTCCCGCGTGATGGCCACGGCCACCTTGTCGCCGTGCCAGGCGCCGCTCGTGTTCTGGCCCAGGAACACGTCCTTGCGGCGCGGGTCGTCGGGGATCAGGAAGGCCACGCCGGAGCGCTGCATCTGCACCTTGCCGGTGATGAGGTTCACGCGCTCAAGGGGCGCGTAGGCGCGGCCAAGCTGGATGAGCTTGCCCTGGGCCACGAGGTCCCTCAGCATGTCGTCCACCTCGCCCTTCTTGCGGCGGTGCAGGCCGAGCATGGGCAGGATGTCTTCCGGGGAAAGGGGGCGCTTTGATTCGCGCATGATCTTGAGCAGGATGCGGTGATCGGTCGGGGGGGGCGGGGAACTGGGCTTGCGTTTGGTCTTTTTCATTTGGGTCTCGATGCGCGGGTTCGCGCTGGTTGGAAGGAAATTCAGGAGGTTGACGCGCGGCCAGGGGCAGCGCCGCTCGTGGCGGGGCCCCGGCGCGCAGGGACGAAAAACAGGCTCAGACGAGCTCCTGGGCGGCCAGCGGGCGATAGTGCGCCGTCAGCTCGGCCAGGCGGGCCGCGAACCATTGGTCAAAGGGGGCGTCCGTCATGGCCGTCGGGCCAAAGGCCAGCTCCGTGCGCAGCACCCAGAAGCCCTCGGCCCCGGGCAGCTTGGCCAGCTTCACGGCGTCCTTGGCGGTCACGACCACGTGCGCCCCGGCGGCGGAGGCATGGATGCGCAGCAGGTCCTCGGCCTTGAAGGCGTGGTGGTCGGCAAAGGGCAGCACGGTCCTGGGCGCGTTGCCCAGCAGGCCTTCCGCCGTCTTCGCGGCCTGGGCCGGGTCGGCGATGCCCGTGGCCAGCACGTAGTCTTCGCCGCCCAGGTCGGCCGCGCGCACGGTTCCGTCCACGCGCATGAGCCCCTTGGGTTTGAGGGCGAAGGTGAACACCGGCTTGCCGAAGCGCTCCAGCCTGCGCTGGATGTTCTCGCCAAGGTCGCTGCGCTCTGTCGCGTCCATGCCCGGCAGGGCCTTGATGCAGAAGGCCGAGGCGCGGCTAAGCGCGCTCGCGCCCTCGCGCCAGGTGCCCAGGGGGCACACGCGGTTCCAGCCAGCGCCCAGATCATGCGGGGTCAACAGCACCAGATCCAGGTCGCGGGCCACGGGCAGGTGCTGGAAGCCGTCATCCAGCAGCACGAAGTCCGGGTCGAAGCGCTCGTAGGCCCAGGGGCCGGAGCGGATGCGCCTGGGGTCCACCACCACGCGCGCCAGCGGGTGCGAGCGGGCCAGCAGCAGGGGCTCGTCGCCGCAGCTGGCCGGGTTCTCCGTGCGGGACACGAGCAGCGGCAGGCGGTGGGGCTTGGCCCCGTACCCGCGCGAGAGCACAAGAGCGTGCTCCTCGTGCCTGCCCGCCCAGCGCAGGATGTGGCCGCAGAGCGGCGTTTTGCCGCTGCCGCCCCAGCCGATGTTGCCCACGCTGACCACCGGGCAGTTGGGCCGCCAGGTGGCGAGGCGGCCCGCCTCGTAGGCCCAGCGGCGCAGGCGCATGGCCTGGGCGTAGAGCGCGCCCAGGGGGACGAGGGCGGGCTTCAGGCGGCGTTGCAGTTCGGATATGTCCATGGGGAGGAAGCGGGGGACCGCCCCGGTCGTGCCTGGGCGGTCCCCTGCGGGGGTGCGGCTAGTCGCGGCTGGAGCCGAAGAGGCGCAGCAGCATGAGGAAGAGGTTCAGGAAGTCCAGGTACAGGGTCAGCGCGCCCAGGATGGTGCCGCGGCGCACCGCGGTGCCGTCGTCCATGGGCATGGTCTCTCCCATGTACTTGAGCTTCTGGGTGTCGTAGGCGGCGAGGCCCGTGAACACGATGACGCCGATGACCGAGATGCCGAAGCTCATGGCCGAGCTCTGCATGAACATGTTCACCACCGAGGCGATGACGATGCCGATGAGGCCCATGAACATGAAGCTGCCCATGCCTGTCAGGTCGCGCTTGGTGACCATGCCGTACACGCTGGTGGCCCCGAACATGCCCGCCGTGACCACGAAGGCCTGGAAGATGCTGGCACCGCTGTAGACGTAGAAGATGGACGAGAGCGTGAGCCCGGTGAGCGCGCTGTAGCCCGCGAACATCAAGCTGGCCGTGGCGCCGGACATCTTGTGGATGGCGGCGGACAGGGCGATGACCATGCCGAACTGGGCGATCACAAGGCCGATGAGCAGCATCGGGCTTTGCATCAGCACCATGCCAAGCGGGCTGGCGGCGGTGAACCAGGACACCCCGGCGGTGAGGATCAGGCCGAGGGACATCCAGCCGTACACGCCACGCATGAAGGCGTTGACGGCGTCCGCCCGGCCTATGGTTCTGGTTCCGGGATAGCTGGGATATTGGGCCATTACATGGTCCTCCTTGAAGGAATGCTGTCATACTGTTGCGCGGATGGTCCGCGTATCTTGCTCAAGATAAGCTGTGCCCGGCTGTTTGGCAAGGGGCGGCCCTGGCGGCCAGCCGCAAGCGCCTTGGCAAGGCCGCGCCGCTGGGATACCATCCGCGCCACGCGTCCGCTTCGGCTCGGCGCGAACACCCTGCAATGGAGGTCCTGCCCATGAAGCTCACGCGTCTTGCCCTGTCCCTGGCTCTGGTGCTCCTCATGGCCGGAACGGCCCTGGCGGCCAAGGCCACGGTGCATTTCTTCGTCGTCCCTGCGGGAATCCCGTCGGAGAAGCTGCACGACCTGAACAGCTTCCTCGTCAAGAACGCCGGGGGCTTCACGGTCTCGCGCTCAACCGGCGGCGATTCCGCCAGCTTCGGCGCGGGCTACGCCCCGGAGAACCTGAGCTACACCGTGTCCGCGCCGAAGAGCCTGGCCAGGGAGATCGGCGGGTACCTCAAAAAGGAACTGGGCCTCAAGCGGATATTCCTGCTCAGCTGGCCGGCCGAGCGGCTGGAGGAGTAGACGCGGGGTGGGGCGGCCCGGCGGACCGCCCCTTTGCTTTCGGGAGGTCTTGGGCTAGGCTTGCGCCAAGCCTAGGGCAGCGCCAGCGAAACCTTGAGGGCCTTGTCCACGGCCAGCATGGCGGTGCTGGAAAGTGTGCCCAGCTTTTTGACGAAACGCTTGGCCACATCGACGGTGCGGATGTGGCCGCATTCCACCACGCTGTCCTTGGCCACGCCGACGCTTGTCTAGACAAGCACCTGGACTGGCAGGCTCTTGAACTGCACAGCGTCCGTGAGGGGGTCCACGATGGTCAGGGGGGATTTGTCGTTACCCACGTCGTTCTGGACGATGACGCAGGGCCGGGAGCCTCCTGGGCCGTTGGCCTTTTCGGTCCCGATGGCCCCAGAAAGGTCGATCTCGTAGATCTCGCCGCGAAGAATGGTCATGATATGCCTCCTTTGAAGTTTTATGGTTTTGTCTATACCAATCTTTAGATGGCAGAGCAAGCCCTTTGTCGGGTTTTATTTGACACACAAGGAGTCCCCCATGCAGATTCTCTCCAGCCAGGTCAAAAGCTACATGGACCGCTCGTCCTGGATCCGCCGCATGTTCGAGGCGGGCATCGAGCTCAAGAAGCAGTTCGGCGAGGACCAGGTGTGCGACTTCAGCCTGGGCAACCCGGACCTGCCGCCGCCCGCGTGCATCGCCAGCGGCCTGCGCGACATGGCCGACGAGGCCGGGCAGCCCTTCGCCTTCGGCTACATGCCCAACTTCGGCTACCCGCACGTGCGCGAGGCGCTGGCCAAGGAGGTCTCGCGCGAGCAGGGCGTGGACGTGCCGCCCGACAGCCTGGTCATCACCTGCGGCGCGGCCGGGGCCATCAACGCCTTCTACCGCGCGGTCATCGAGCCCGGCGACGAGGTGCTCTGCCCGGCCCCCTACTTCGTGGAGTACGGCTTCTACATCGAGAACCACGGCGGCGTGCTCAAGACCGCGCCCGCCAAGCCCGGCACCTTCGACCTGGACGTGGCCGCGCTCGAGGCCGCCATCACGGACAAGACACGCGTGCTGCTCATCAACTCGCCCAACAACCCCACCGGCGTGGTCTACCCGCTGGAGACGCTCAAGGAGCTTGCCGCCATGCTGGCCCGCAAGAGCGCGGGCCGCGAGCGGCCGATCTTCCTGCTGGCGGACGAGCCCTACCGCTTTTTGGCCTTTGACGGCGTGGAGGTGCCCTCGCTCTTGCCGCTGTACCCGTACACCGTGGTGGTCAGCTCCTTTTCCAAGAACCTGTCCCTGGCGGGCGCGCGCGTGGGCTACGCCCTGGTGAACCCGGCCATGCCGGGCAAGGCCGAGCTGGTGGCGGGCATCATCCTGGCCAACCGCATCCTGGGCTTTGTCAACGCGCCCGCCCTGGCGCAGAAGCTGCTCGCAAAGGCGCTGGGCTCCCAGGTGGACGCGGGCATCTACGCCCGGCGGCGCGACGCCATGAAGAAGGTGCTGGACGCGGCGGGCTATGCCTACCCGCTGCCGCGCGGGGCGTTCTACTTCTTCCCCGAAGCGCCGGGCGGCGACGATGTGGCCTTCGTGAATCTGCTGGTGGAGGAGCGCATTCTGGCCGTGCCGGGCAAGGGCTTTGGCTGCCCGGGGCACTTCCGCCTGGCCTTCTGCGTGGGCGAGGAGGTCATCAACCGCTCGGCGGACGGCTTCAAGCGGGCCATGGAGAAGGCTCTGGCCGCCAAGTAGGCTTCCGGCCTCTTGCTCTTACAAACAGAGCCGCCCCTGGCCTCCGGTGTTCCGGCTGGCCAGGGGCGGTTTTTGTTGGCTTCCGCCCCCACCTTTCGCGGGGGTCCGGGGGGCGCGGAGCCCCCCGGCGGGTTAAGGGCAGCGCCCTTATATTATCCCTTACACTTCGATGCCAGCGGAGGTGACGGCGGTCATGCCGCCCTCAACGCTGACGATGTTTTTGAACCCGTTGTGCGCCAGGGTGATGAAGGCCTCGTAGGAGCGCGCCCCGGTGTTGCAGATGAGCACGATGTCCTTGTCGCGCGGCAGTTCGCCCAGGCGCTCGGCCAGTTCGCCCTGCGGGATGTTGAACCAGCGGCCCGGGTGCTTCTCCAGCAGATGCTCGATGCCGTGGTGCTCGCGGCAGTCGAGGAAGATGCGGTCGCCGTCCTCGGCCCAGAGGCGGGCGAACTCATCAGCCAGGATGCCCTTGAAGCGCCCGGACAGGATGTTGTCGGCCACGTTGCCCAGCACGTTCAGCACGTCGAGGGCGGCGGCGAAGGGCGGGGAGTAGGCCAGCTCCAGGTTGCCCACGTCGGCCACGGTGGGGCCGGAGGGCAGCAGCGCGGCGATGACGTCCACCTTGCCCACCAGGGCGTCGCCCATGGCGGCCACGCCCTGCATGCCGAGCACGCGGCCCGTGCCGCGCTCGACAACGAGGTCCAGGCTCATGAGGCCCTTTTCCGGGTAGAAGTGGGCGCGGTCGAGCATTCCCGCGTGCACGCAGAGGGCGTCGTATCCGGCGGCCTTGGCGGCGGGCAGGGTGAGGCCCGTGCCCGCGGCGGAGAGTTCAAAGAGCTTGACGCACCAGGTGCCCACCACCGGCGGGAAGGTGGCCTTGCCCCCGGCGAGGTTGGTGCCGATGACCCGGCCCTGGCGGTTGGCCATGGAGCCCATGGGCAGGAAGGCCTTGTCCCTGGTCAGGGCGTGGGGCAGCACCACGCAGTCGCCCCCGGCGAAGATGGCCGGGTCGGAGGTGCGCAGGCTCTCGTCCACGATGACGCCGCCGCGCTCGGCCACGGCCAGTCCGGCGGCCTTGGCCAGCTCGGAGTTGGGCCGCACGCCCACGGACATGATGACCAGATCGGCGTCGTAGCCGCCCTTGTCCGTAACCACGCGGGCGACCCTGCCGTCGGGGCCGGCCTCGAAGGCCTGCACCTGCTCGGCCAGGCGGAACTCCACGCCCTTTTCCTTCATGTGGCGCATGGCCATGTTGGCGATGTTGACCCCGCTCACGCCGGGCAGCACTTGGTCGCGGAACTCGATGACCGTGGTGTCGATGCCCCAGAGGTCGGTGAGGGCGACCGCCATCTCCAGGCCGATGAAGCCCGCGCCCACGACCACGGCGCGGTTCACGCCGCCCGCCGCCGCCAGGTCGCGGATGGCCTGCGCGGCCTCAAGGTTGTTCACCGTGTGCACGCCGGGCAGGGTGGCTCCGGGCACCGGCAAAACCACCGGGCTGCTGCCCATGCCGAGCACCAGCTGGTCGTAGGCCAGCACTTCCTCCTTGCCCGTGGGCAGGTGGCGCAGGGTCACGGTCTTGGCCGCGCGGTCGATGGCGATGGCCTCGGTTTCGGCGCGCACGTCCACGCCCTTGGTCTTGCGGAAGAATTCCTCGTCGCGCACCATGTGGAAGGCGGTCTTGCGCAGCTCGGCCACGTCGGCCACCTCGCCGGAGACGTAGAAGGGGATGCCGCACCCGCCGTAGGAGAAGAGTTTCTCGCGGTCCACAAGGGTGACGCGGCTGCCCGGCTCCAGGCGTTTGAAGCGGGCGGCGGATTTGGGGCCAAGGGCCACCGCGCCGATGACGACGATATGCTGCGACATGGGGGGCATCCTTTGCGGTTGAGGTTTCCGGTTGCGTGGACAAGCGCCCGCGAGGCCCGGCCCCTGGCGCGTTGCGTGCGTTCCGCCTGGCCGGGGGCGCGGCGAGCCGCTCCCGGCGCGGGAAAAAATGGCCCGGTCCTGCCGGGGCAGGGCGCTCCCCGGGCTGGCGCGTGCCTGCCGGGAAGCCCGCGAAACAGGGGCGCAGGCACGTGCCTGACTGGCCGTGCGGACGCCTGCGCCCGTTTGCCGTGCGTTACCAGAAGCGCCTGAACCAGACGCAGCGTCCGCGCCTGCTGCGCGCTCCGCGTCCCTGGCCGCCGCCCTGGCCTTGTCCCTGGCCGCCGCCCTGGCCGCGGCGTCCGCCGCGTCCCTGGCGCTGTCCCTGGCCCGCGCCTGGGCGCATGGGGCCGCTTCCGCCGCCCGCGCCCATTCCGGCGCCGCAGGGGCCTCTGCCCTTGCCTGTTCCCGTGCCCTGGCCCATGGGGCCTGTTCCGTCCCTGTTCGGCATATGCCCTCC
This sequence comes from Desulfovibrio sp., assembly GCA_050251495.1. GTDB lineage: Bacteria > Desulfobacterota > Desulfovibrionia > Desulfovibrionales > Desulfovibrionaceae > Humidesulfovibrio. Next base: position 56,102 of record JBFWMQ010000017.1, read on the forward strand.
TTGGCCGCATGTGCGGCCTTTGCAGGGGGGGAAGCATCAGCTGTGCCGTTGCTGAATCATGATATGTTTCGAAGGGCTTGACAAGGGAGTTCCACGGAGTAGAAGGATATTCGGGCGCATAATTCGCCCAGAATCTTCCACTTGGCTCATTATGCGCCCAATGTCGGAGGGCGGGGCAATCCGCCCAAAAAGGTCTGCAATATGAATTTTTTGCGCGACATTTCCTGCGAGCATATCATGGACAGCCTGGCCGATGGCGTGTTCACCGTTGACCAGGACTGGAACATCACCTTCTTCAACCGCGCCGCCAGCGCCATCACCAAGGTCCCGCGCGAGGAGGCCCTGGGCCGCAAGTGCTGGGAGGTGTTCCGCTCCAGCATCTGCGACGGGGCCTGTGCGCTCAGGGCCGCGCTGGAGGCCGGGGAGAGCCGCAGCAACCGCTCGCTGTTCTTTGTCCGGCCCGATGGCGCAAAGGTGCCCATCAGCATCAGCGCCGCCCCCCTGCGCGACCGGCGCGGCAGGATCGTGGGCGGGGTGGAGACCTTCCGCGACCTCTCGGCCCTGCGGCTGATGCAGAAGAAGCTCGACGGCCTGTACCGCGTGGAGGACATTCTGAGCAAAAGCCCGGCCTTCCAGCGCACCCTGGGCATCCTGCCGCAGATCGCGGTGAGCGGGGCCACTGTGCTCATTCTGGGCGAAAGCGGCACCGGCAAGGAGCTGGTGGCCCGGGCCATCCACACCTTGAGCGCGCGCGCGGCCAAGCCCTTTGTGGCCGTGAACTGCGGCGCGCTGCCGGAGAACCTGCTGGAGAGCGAGCTTTTCGGCCACAAGGCCGGGGCCTTCACGGACGCGAAAAAGGACAAGCCGGGCCGCTTCCAGATGGCCGACGGCGGCACGCTGTTCCTGGACGAGATCGGCGACATGCCGCTGCCCCTGCAAGTGAAGATCCTGCGCGCCCTGCAGGAGAAGGTCATCGAGCCCCTGGGCGCGGTGGCGGGGGTGCCCGTGGACGTGCGGATCATCGCGGCCACCAACCGTGATTTGGAGGACATGGTGGCCCGGCAGGCTTTCCGCAGCGACCTGTTCTACCGCCTCAACGTGGTGCGCCTGGCCCTGCCCGCCCTGCGCGAGCGGCCCGAGGACGTGCCCCTCTTGGCCCAGCACTTCATCGCCCGGCAGAACGCGCTCACCGGCAAGGAGATCTCCGGCCTCGCGCCCGAGGTGCTGCAATTGCTCATGCGGCACAAATTCCCAGGCAACGTGCGCGAGTTGGAGAACATCATCGAGTACGCCTTCATCCTCTGCCCGGGTGGAAACATCCGGCTGGAGCACCTGCCCGAGGGACTGCTCGCGGGGGAGGCCCAGGGCCGCGCCCTGCCGCTCTCCGGCACCCTTGCGGACATCAAGCGCCGGGCCGTGGAGGAGGTGCTCAGCCGCCACGGCGGGCGCGTCATGGCCGCCTGCCGCGAACTCGGCGTGTCCAAGGACACGCTGCGGCGCATCCTGCGCAAGGGGACCGAGCCGCCTTCCGCCTGACCCTCGTCACGTCCGCCCCGGCCTGAGACCGGCCCTCCCCGCGCAGGCGCGGCCAAAACCGGGCGCAAAACGCGCCCACAGCCTTGGCCGGCTGCGCACCATGATTTGTAACCGCGAGAATTAAAAGGGATTATTCCTCGGCACGATAAATGCCAGAGGCTCTGCGGGTGCGCCTGTGCGCAGCCCTTGTCGCGTACTGGAGGAATCAATGCTTGTGTGCCTGGCCTGTTACGGCGACCGCGTGGCGGCATTGCTCGAAACCGCGACGCAGTTGCGGCTGTTCCGCAAGGAGCGGGAGGCCGCGGAACCGTGCGGTGTGGTCCCGGCCCCGGAAACCGGCGTGCTGGCCCTCATCGACCTGCTGGCCGCATCGGGCGTGGACCTGCTCATCTGCGGCGGCCTGAGCGGCTGCGCCCTGGCCGCGCTCCGGCAGTCCGGAGTGTCCGTCGCCCCCTGGGTGGGCGGCACGGTGGAGGAGGTCGTCCGGGCCTGGACGGCCGGGGGCGTGTCCGGGCTTGAAGCCCTGCGCCTGCCGGGCTGCGGGCTGGGAAACTGCCAGGGCAGGCGCCTGGGCCTGGGCTGCCGCCACGGCAGGGCGGTCAAAGTGCTGCGCGTCCGGAAACCGAATCAAAAGTGGAGTGACCAAAATGAATGAAGCAACGCAGGCCGACAGCGCGGCCACGAGCGCGGCCATCGAGGCCCAGAGGGCCGAGGCCGACCTCCGGCTTGGCGGCCGTCTGGCGCGCATCGGCCAGAAGATCGTGGTGCTCTCCGGCAAGGGCGGAGTGGGCAAGAGCACGGTTTCGGCCAACCTGGCCGTGGCCCTGGCGCGAACCGGCGCCACGGTCGGCCTGCTCGACGTGGACGTGCACGGGCCGAGCATCCCCCGGCTGCTGCGGCTCACGGGCAAGACCATCGACATGAGCGGCGACGCCATGCTGCCCGTGGCCTGGAGCGAGAGCCTGAAGGTCATGTCCGTCGGGTTTTTGCTGAACGATGCGAACGCGGCCACCATCTGGCGCGGTCCGGCCAAGGCCGGGCTCATCCGGCAGTTTTTGCAGGACGTGGACTGGGGCGACCTGGACTATCTTGTGGTGGACTGCCCCCCGGGCACCGGCGACGAGCCCCTGTCCGTGCTCCAGCTGCTCGGCAAGGACGCGGCCGCGGTCATCGTCACCACGCCCCAGGCCGTGGCCGTGGACGACGTGCGCCGCTCGGTCGGCTTCTGCCACACCCTGGGCAACGCCATGCTCGGGCTCATCGAGAACATGAGCGGCTTCGCCTGCCCGGACTGCGGCGCGGTGAGCGAGGTGTTCGGCAGCGGCGGCGGGGAGCGCCTGGCGGCGGACGCGGGCATCCCCTTTCTGGGCCGCATCCCGCTGGCCACGGAGGTCATGGCCTCCGGCGAGAGCGGCGGCACCCTGGCCGGTGTGGCTCCGGAGCATCCCGTGGTCAAGGCCTTTGCGGAGATCGTGGAGCGCATCCGCCTGTTTTCCGCGGGCTTGGCGCGCCAGAACAGGAAGCCGTAGCGCGCCGGGGCGGACCGCCCGGGCGCGAGCGGAGCGGGAAGCCCACCGGCTTCCGCCAGCGTGTCGCACAAGGAGAATGCGTATGCCTCGTGGTGATGGAACAGGACCAATGGGTACAGGTCCCCGCTCGGGCGGGCCGGGCCGGCAGGGCGGTTGTCGCGGCCAGGGCGGCGGACGCGGGCTTGGTGGCGGCGGACGCGGCCAGGGTGGACGCGGCCAGGGGGGACGCGCGATGAGCGCCGGGACCCCGGCCTCCGGGCCAGGCCGCATGACCGGAAACGAAGAACAGACAGGAGCGCATATGAACGCAATCATCGCCGTGACCAGCGAAGGCCCGGCCCTGACCGACATGGTGGACCCGCGCTTTGGCCGGGCCGCCGGATTCGTGGTGGCGAATCTGGCCACCGGAGAGACGAGCTTCATCGATAACGGCAACTCCCAGGTCATGGCCCAGGGGGCCGGCATCCAGGCGGCGGAGAACGTTGCCCGGGCGGGCGTCCAGGCCGTGCTCAGCGGCTTCGTGGGGCCGAAGGCCTTCCAGGCCCTGACCGCCGCAGGCATCGCGGTCATCCAGGACGTGGAGAACATGACCGTGGGCCAGGCCGTGGAGAGGTACAAGAGCGGCGCGCTTGCGGCCTCCGATGCGCCCAACGCCCAGTCGGGCGGCAACAAGCCCGGCGGCGCGCAATCAGGAGCTGGCCGATGATCTACGCGGTCGCTTCCGGCAAGGGGGGCACCGGCAAGACCACGGTGACGGCCTCGCTCGCCGCCATCTGGGACCGGCCCCTCATGGCCGTTGATCTGGACGTGGAGGAGCCGAACCTGCATCTTTTCCTCAAGCCGGACATCGCGGCCGAGGAAAAGGGCATGCTGGAGGTTCCCGTGCTGGACCCCGCGCGCTGCACCCTGTGCGGCCAGTGCGCGGAGTTCTGCCAGTACAAGGCCCTGGCGCTCATGGGCAAGACGCTCATGATCTTCCCGGAGATGTGCCACGGCTGCGGCGGCTGCCTGGCCCTGTGCCCGGAGGGCGCGCTTTCCCCCGGCGGGCGCGAGCTGGGCGGCATCCTTTCCGGCGGCTTCGCCACGGATGCGGTCCCGGCCGGGCGCGGCGATTTCCTCATGGGCCGCCTGCGCGTGGGCGAGGCCATGAGCCCGCCGCTCATGCGCCAGGTGAAGGCCCGCCTGCCCCGGCGCTTCGACGCCCGCGACATCATCATCGACGCGCCTCCGGGCGTGAGCTGCCCGGCCGTGAACGCGGTGCTGGACGCCGACTGCATCGTGCTCGTCACCGAGCCCACGCCCTTTGGCCTGCACGACCTGCGGCTGGCCGTGGAGGCCTTCCGGCCCATCGGCAAGCCCCTTGGCGTGGTGGTCAACCGCGCGGGCGCGGGTGATGCGAAGGTGCAGGCGTATTGTCTGGAGGAGGGCCTGCCCGTGTGGGCCGAGATCCCTTTCAGCCGCGCAGTGGCCGAGGCCTACTCGCGTGGCGAGGTGGCGGCCCGCGCCGTGCCGCAACTGCGCGCCGTGTTTCTGGCGCTCATGGCGCACATGCGCGACGCGGCCGCCGCCTCAAACTCCGCATCCATGTCCGGGGGGGAGGTGCGCCATGCGTGAGATCGTCGTCATCAGCGGCAAGGGCGGCACGGGCAAGACCAGCATCACCGCCGCGCTCGCCCACCTTGCCAGCCAAAGCGAAAAGGCCATGCTCTGCGACCTGGACGTGGACGCCCCGGACCTGCACCTGCTGCTTGAGCCGGACCGGCTCGAAGTCCACGAGTTCCGCTCCGGGTTCGAGGCCGTCATCGACCCTGCCCTGTGCACCAACTGCGGGTTGTGCGCCGGGTTGTGCCGCTTCGACGCCATCGAGCAGGGGCCGCGCGGCTGCAGCGTGCGGCCCATGCGCTGCGAGGGCTGCAAGGTCTGCGTGCAGTTCTGCCCGGTTCAGGCCATAGCCTTTGAGGAGCGGACCTGCGGCAACTGGTGGGCCTCCACCATGCGTTTCGGGCCGATGATCCATGCCCAGCTGTTCCCGGGGTCGGAGAACTCCGGCCGGCTGGTGTCCCTGCTCAAAAAGCAGGCCCGCGAACGCGCGGAGAACATGGGGATTTCGCTCATGCTCTGCGATGGCGCGCCCGGCATCGGCTGCCCGGTCATCGCCTCGCTCTCGGGCGCGAGCCAGGCCGTCATCGTCACCGAACCGACCCCTTCGGGCCTGCACGACCTGTTGCGCGTGGCCGACCTGTGCGCCCACTTCCGCATCCCGGCGGCCGTGGTGGTGAACAAGTTCGACCTGAACCTCCAGAACAGCGCGGACATCAAGCGCGTCTGCCTGGAGCGCGGCCTGCCCCTGCTTGGCCTTTTGCCCCACGACGACGTGGTGGTGCGGGCCATGGTGCTGGGCAAGTGCGTCACCGAGCTTCCCGCGACACCGTTTTCCGATGCCCTGCGCGGCGTTTGGGAGAAGCTGCCAGAGCTCTCCGGCGAACGCCCGCGTCCCCTCATCCTCAACGCAAAAGCATAGGAGCATTCAGCATGGAGACTCTTGTCATCGCCATCCCTTCCGAATTGCCCGGCGGCCTGGACGCCGCCGTGGGCCAGCACTTCGGCCACTGCGACATCTACACCATCGTGGAGGCCAAGGGCGAGGAGATCATCGACGTGCGCACCCTGCCCAACGTGCCGCACCAGCAGGGCGGCTGCATGGCCCCGGTGAACCACCTGGCCACAAACGGCGTCAACGTGCTCATCGCCGGCGGCATGGGCATGCGCCCGCTCATGGGCTTCCAGCAGGTGGGCGTGAAGGTCTACATGGGCGCGGGCGCGCCCTCGGTGGGCCACGCGGTGCAGGCCTTCCTGCTGGGCCGCCTGCCCGCCTTCACCACCGAGTACACCTGCGGCGGCGGCCACTAGCCGCGCACAACACAAGGAGCAGAACCATGTCCATCCTCTTGGTGACCCCGCGCGCCCAGGCGTTGGCCGCCTTTGCCGAGGCCCTGGGCCGCGGCAGCGGCCTGGCCGTGGCCAGCGTTGCGACCTGGGGCGAGGCGCTGGCGGCGATGAAGGCCGCGCCTCCGCTGTTCATGGTGCTGGACCAGGGCCTTGCCGAGGGCACGCCCCTGGATCTGGCGCTCACGGCGCTCACGGTCAACGCCATGGTCAATCTGGCCGTGGTCAGCCCGCTTGGGGAGGAGGAGTTCCACGAGGCCAGCGAGGGCCTGGGAATTCTGGCCCCGATTCCGGCGAACCCCGCGGCGGCCGATGGCTCCGCCCTGGCCCAGGTGTTTCGGCGTTTCATGTGACTTTGGACCGGCCAGGGGCGGCGGAGCGCTCCACTTCCCCCTCTGACGCCCTTGGCTGGGCCTTCCATATGCGTTTTTCGTCCTTTCCCCTGCCAATCCCCCTGCGTTGACGCCGGACCTGCCGAAGGCTGGCTCGTCGGACCTGTGCCGCGCCCAGGCCGCGCCCCTGGGCGCGCTTCTGGCGTGGCTGCTGCGTGGGCAAAGGCGGGTGGAAGGCGTGCTGGAAAGGCCCGCCTGACGCGGGCGGGAGCGCGAGCCGCCATGCCTCGGCCCTTGCCGAAGGCCGGGGCCGGACGTGACGCTAGCCCTGGTAGAGTTCGCGCACCTTGAGGAAGTCGTCCAGGCTGTCGAGCAGGATGTCGGTGAGCGTGGGGTCGAAGTGGCGACCGCGTTCGGCCTTGAAATGCGCCACCACCTGCTCCAGGGCCCAGGCCGGGCGGTAGATGCGGTCGCTCATGAGGGCGTCGAACACGTCGGCCACGGCGGAGAGCCGGCCATAGATGTGGATGCCCTCGCCGGCGAGGCCGGAGGGGTAGCCCGAGCCGTCGTAGCGCTCGTGGTGCTGGAGGCTGATGATGGCCGCGGCCTTGAGCAGCTCGCGGTGCGAGGACTTGAGGATCTCGTGCCCGATGGTCGGGTGGGTCCGGATGACGGTCATCTCCTCGGGCGTCAGCGGGCCGGGCTTGTTCAGGATCACGTCCGGGATGCCCAGCTTGCCCACGTCGTGCATGGGCGCGGCCAGGCGCAGCAGGGTGGCCTCGGCCTCGGACAGGCCGTGCTTGCGCGCCAGCATGTACATGTACTCGGCCACGCGGCGCACATGGTTGCCCGTCTCCTGGGAGCGCCATTCTATGGTTTCGCCCAGCGTCAGCACGATCTCGCGCTGGGTGTCCTCCACCTCCTTGTTCAGGTGCAGGTTGTCAAAGGCGATGGACACGTTGGCGAAGAAGATTTCCACCAGCTGCAAGTCCAGTTCGGTGAGTTCCTTGGCCCCCTCCAGGTAGATGACGCTTTCCGAGTCGTTTTGGCTGCGGAAATAGCCGATGTAGCGCTTGCCGTCGAAGAACAGGCTGGTGCGGTTCTTCACGGCCTGCTGAAAGTGCGCGTACACGGCGGGGGGCACGACGTCCTCCACGTTCTTGCGCACAAAGGGCTGGTATTCCCCGGTGGCGGCAAGGATGCTGAAGTGGCCCTTGTCGTTCACCGCGGCGAAGCCCGAGGCCTGGCAGACGAGGGCGTTCCTGTTCAGCTCCAGGATGGAGATGAGCTGGGAGAGCACGCCGGTGGAGAATTTCTCCATGGACTGGAGCTCGAAGATGTTCTCCGAGGCCTCGATGATCTTTTCCAAGCCCAGGCGGTTGGCTTCGATGGTGGCGATGTCGCTGCTGGTGCGCAGGGCGGAGACGATGGTGGTGAGCAGCTTTTGCGCGGTGAGCTCGGTCTTTTCCTTGTAGTCGTTGATGTCGTACTCGACGATGACGCGCTCTTCCGGGGCCTGGCCGGGCTGCCCGGTGCGCAGGATGATGCGCACGAAGCGGTTTTCCAGGTCCTCGCGGATGTATTTGACGAGCTTGAGGCCGGTGTCGTTCTCCTCCATCACCACGTCCAGCAGGATCACGGCGATGTCCGGGTGGGCGGCCAGCATGTCCTTGGCCTCCTGGCCGGTGTAGGCGCTCAGGAATTCCAGCCCCCTGCCCCGGTAGCGGAAGCCGCCAAGCACGAGCCGGGTGACGTTGTGCACCTCGGCTTCGTCGTCCACGATGAGCAGTTTCCAGGCGGTCGGCTCGCTCGGCGCGTTGCACCCGGAGTCGTCGTCATCAATGAACAGCAGGTCTTCGGCTTTTTCCGTCATTGCAGATCCCGACCACCTTGCGGCAAAAGGAGTGTGAACGATGTTCCCTGTCCCAGCACGCTTTCGCAACGCACTGTGCCATGCAATTGCTGGGTCACCAGGTTGTAGAGGATGTGCAGGCCGAGGCCGGTTCCTCCTCTTCCCCTGCGGGTTGTATAGAATGGCTCGAAAATCTTGTCCAGGTGCTCTGGAGCGATCCCTTTCCCATTATCTACGTATATTAGCTCAATCTCGTCATCCTTCAGGGATGCGGAAATGGTTATGCGTCCCGCGGTCCCGGGGTCGAAGGCGTGCACCAGTGAGTTCATCACCAGGTTGGTGATGATTTGCGAGAGCGCGCCGGGATACGAGTCCATGGTCAGCTCCGGGTCGCAGATGATGAGCACCGAGTGCTCGGTCTTCTTCAGATGCGGCCTGAGCGACAGCAGCACCTCGTCCAGGTAGCCTCGCAGCTTGAACCGGCGCCGCTCCTCGGTGGAGCGGTCCACGGCCACCTGCTTGAAGCTGCGTATGAGCTCCGCGGCGCGCTTGAGGTTGGAGAGGATCATGCGCGTGGACTCGTCGCAGATGCCGAGGAACTCCTCCAGGCGCGCGCGCTTGAGCCCCCCGGCGTTGTACTCGTCCAGGATGCTCCTGGTCTTGGCCTCCAGGTGCGAGGCCGCGGTGACGCCGATGCCCACCGGGGTGTTGATCTCGTGGGCCACGCCGGCCACCAGCCCGCCGAGTGAGGCCATTTTTTCCGACTCCACCAGCTGCTTGTGCGCGTTGGTCAGCTGCTCCAGCGCGCCCTTGAGCTCCAGGTTGGCCGCCTCCAGCTGGCTGGTGCGTTCCTGCACGCGCAGCTCAAGGCTTTCGTTCATGCGCTGGATGGTTTGCTCGCTCTCGCGCTGTGCGGTGATGTCGCGGGAGAAGCTGGCGAGCTGGCGCGCGTTGTTGTCCTGGTCCAGGATGGGGTAGATGGTGATGTCGTAGTAGAAGCCCTCGCGTTCTTCCGAGAAGCTGCGCGGGCTTTTGGTGCGCAGGGCCTCCTGCACCTGCAGCCTGCGGATCTCCGCGGCGTTGGGCGGCAGGTGGTCGTAGATGCAGTGCCCGGTCATCTGCTCGGGCGAAAGGTTGCGCCGCCTGGCGCCGTGTTCGTTGATGGCCAGGACAATGCCCTCGGGGTCCATGAGGATGACGGAATCCGAGGTGGCGTCGAACAGGGCGCGGATGCGCGCCTCGCTCTCCCGCAGTTCCTCCACGGCGCGCTTGCGCTCGGTCACATCCACCAGCAGGCCTTCCAGGTGCGTCATGTTGCCGTGTTCGTCGCGCACGGCGCGGGCGTTGATGGAGCACCAGATGATGCTGCCGTCCTTGCGGCGCATGGCCATTTCCATGCCGTCCACGATGCCTTTTTGCCTCACCGTGTTGAGGATGCGGTCGCGCCCCAGGGGGAAGGCGTAGATCTGCGTGGCGAGGTCGGTGACCTGCTCCACAAGCTCTTCCGCCGAGCCGTAGCCAAGAATGTGCGCCATGGCCGGGTTGGCGGAAAGGAAGCGGCCCTGGGGCGTGGTCTGGTAGATGCCTTCCGGCGCGTTCATGAAGATGCTGCGATAGTTCTCCTCGGCCTTGCGCAGGGCCTCCTCCACGCGCTTGCGTTCGGCGATCTCCATGTCGCGCAGGCGGATGGTCTCCTTGAGCTCCTCGGCATGACGGGTCAGCAGGTGCTCGCGCTCGATGTAGTAGTCGACGCGGCGGGCCATCTCGTCCGGGGTGATGCGCATCCGGGCCAGCATTCCGCCGTAGGCCTCGCTCAGCGCGCCGGTCTCCTCGGCGGAGAACACGCCGGCCTTGGACAGGGCCTTGTGGGCTGCCGCGGCCCCCACCACGCCGGAGAAGGCCTTCTCCACCTCGGCGTAGAGCGCGGCCAGGGTGGTGACGGAGACCATGGCCTGTTCCGAGAGCTTCATGTGGCGCTGGCAGGAGTCGATGAGCTCGCGCGCCTGGACCGCCGGCAGGTACTCGCGCAGGGGCCGTTCCATGAGCGCTCGCTTCTCGGCCAGGCTGATGTCGTTCTCGGCGTTTGGTCCGGCCCTGCGTTCGCCCAGGCCCGGCAGGCCGGTGAACTCCGCGAGCACGGCGACCTCCTCCTGCGTCTGCCGGGTGAGCAGCGAGACCAGCACGTACAGGCCCACGTTGAACACCAGGCACCAGAACACCGCATGGGTCACCGGGTCCAGGCCCTCAAGGCCGAAGAGCGCTTCGGAGCGCAGGTACGGCAGGCCGAAGAGCCCGTCGCGCACCGGCCCGGTCCAGATGTGTCCGCCTTTGGATAGGGCGGGCAGCAGCATGGTGTGCATCCACAAAATGAAGCCGGCGCCCATGCCCGCCAGGGCGCCGGCCAAGGTGCCGGAGCGCCAGAAGATTCCGCCCAGTATGGCCGGGGCGAACTGGAGCACCGCGCCGAAGGCGATGATGCCGATGTTCACCAGGATGTAGGTTTCCCCGATGGCCTGCTCGAACCAGTAGGAGGCCAGGACCAGGACGGCCACAGACGCCCAGCGGCATTGCAGCAGGCGGCGCTTGAAGAAGCCCAGGGCGGGCAGCCTGTCGATGACCGGCAGCAGCACGTGGTTGGTCAGCATCACCGCGTTGGTCATGGACGAGACCATGACCATGCCCATGGCGGCCGAGAAGCCGCCAAGGAACACCAGCAGGGCCAGGGCGTTCTGCCCCTGGGCCAGCGGAATGCCCAGCACGAAGGTGTCCGCCGTGGCCGGATCAAGCCCGGAGGCAAGCCCCGCCATGGCGATGGGCGCGACGAAGAGGTTGATGAGCAGGAGGTAGAGCGGGAACGCCCAGGAGGCGGTGAGGATGTGCCGCTCGTTGGAGTTCTCCACCACGGCCAGGTGGAACTGGTGCGGCAGGAACACGATGGCCGAGATGGCCAGCAGCAGATAGCTGGCCCAGGTGACGTAGGACGAGCCGCCCGCGCCTTTCAGGCCCAGGATGCCCGTGAGCCGTTCCGGCGTCAGCCCGGCCACGCCTTGTCCGCCGAAGGCCTGCCCGCCCGAGGCGCTTTGCAGCAGCAGCAGGGCCGAAACGCCCACGGCCAGGAGCGCCACCAGCTTGATGAGCGCCTCGGCCGTGACCGTGGCCACCATGCCGGGGTGGCGGTCGGTTGGGTCCATGCGCCGCACGCCCAGGAGAATCGTGTACAGGATCATGAGGGCCACGACCAGCGGCCCGATGAACCGGGCCAGAAGCGCGTCGCCGCCGGTGAGCATGGAGAAGGTGGTGATGACGCTTTTGAGCTGCAGCGCGACATAGGGCACGCTGCCGACAAAAGCCATGGCCGTGGCCAGGGCCGCCACGCGGTGCGACTTGCCGTAGCGCGCGGCCAGGATGTCCGCGATGCTGGTGATGTGGAAACTCGACTTGATGCGCACGAGCTTGCGCAGCAGAAACCACCACAGGGCGGCGCAGATGGTCGGGCCGATGTAGATGGTCAGGAAGAGCGGGCCGGAGTCCAGGGCCTTGCCCACGGAGCCGTAATAGGTCCAGCTGGTGCAGTAGGTGGCCAGCGAAAGGGCGTAGACGTAAGGGTTGTTGGTCACGGAGCGGCCGGTTTCGGAGCGGCGCTCGGCCCATTTGGCCAGAAGCAGCAGCAGGCCGATGTACCCGGCCAGCAGCAGCAGCACGGAAAGCGGGCTAAACATCGCCGCAGCCGGGCCTGTCGTCGAGGGGGGGCGTGGCGATGCCGAGCGGGTCGCCGCCGTTCTCCATCCCCAGGTCCGGGGGCGGGCAGGCCAGCCTCCGCTCGGCCCTGGCCGCCGAAGCGGCCGCCAGCCCCAAAAGCGCGATTGCCGCGAGCCAGGCGCCGAACAGCCAGGACAAAAGCTTCCCCGGTGCGGGGATGCTCATCACCGGCCAGTTGAAAATCAGCAGGAGGATCGCGAAAACGAAGGAGGCGATTCCCGTGCGCGTTCGGCTTTCTCGCATAGTACCCCTTCCGGTCCGGACTGGAGCCCGTTCCGCGCAGGCCGGGCATGGCCCCCCCGCCGCGTCCTGGCCCCTTGCCCGTCCGTGCACATCGAAAGCGTGTTTTCGGACGCTACAGCGAAAGCGGGCCGTTGCGCAATGGGCGCGGCTGATTTTTGCCGCGCGCCCCCTAGGCCCTGCCGTTCCCCGAGGGCGGCGAAGCGCCGGGCGCCTCGCGCCGCTCAAAGGCGTAGTTGCCCTTGAAGAACTCCTCCACGTACCAGTCGATCTGCCCGTCGTCGGAGAGCAGCATGTCGAGCAGGCGCACGGCTCCAAGCAGCCTGCCCATCATGTCCAGCTTCTGCTTCAGGTCGGTCTGGGAGTATTTCTTGATCTCCCCGCGCACCATGTCGCCCCTGGTCTCCACCTTGAAGCCCAGGCGCTTCAGGATCTGGGCGATGAGCCTGGCCCTGCGCGAGCGCCGGGCGATGTCCGCCGCGCCGCCCTTGAAGGAGAACACG
>JBFWMQ010000018.1:0-61068 GCA_050251495.1 Desulfovibrio sp.
AGCTCAAGGTGGAGAACACGGAGGACGCCTCCAAGGAAAAGCACGATCCGGTCATCGAAAAGGGTCCCGGCGGCTACAAGGTCAAGGTTGGAGCTGTTCCTCACCCCATGGAGGAGAAGCACTGGATCGAATGGATTGAGCTGATGGCCGACGGCATGGTGATGACCAAGCTGCTGAAGCCCGGCGATGCCCCCGAGGCAGTGTTCATCACGGATGCCAAAAGCGTCTCCGTGCGGGAGTACTGCAACATCCACGGGCTCTGGGCGGCCAAGTCCTGAGCAATATTAGGAAAGGGAGAGCGCCCCATGGCCCAGCCAGAAGAGATGTACCAGTGCCAGAACACGAATTGCGGCTACATCTACAACCCTGACAAGGGCGATCGCAAGGGCAAGATTGCGGCGGGAACCCGCTTTGAGGACCTGCCCGACGAGTGGCGTTGCCCCATTTGCGGCGGAACCAAGAAATGCTTCCGGCCTCTGGCCGGTCCCGGCTCCACCCTGGAAGTGAGCTGTCCCTCATCCCAACAAGGAGAAGCCAAGATGCAGAAGTACGTGTGCAATATTTGCGGTTACGTATACGATCCCGCCGAGGGCGACCCGGACAACGACGTGAAGCCCGGAACCAAGTGGGAGGCGGTGCCTTCCTCCTGGACCTGCCCCATCTGCGGGGCCACCAAGGAAAACTTCAGCCCGGAATAAGTGCTTCTCCCGGCCTGGCCGGAACGCGAAAGCACGGAACGGGGGCGTCTCCTTGACAGGGGGGCGCTCCCTGTGTTTCGACATGATTGCGGAAACGAAAGGATGATCCCCGGCTGGCGTCAACGCCGTGGAGTCGTCTCTCAACCCACCCCGAATGGAGCTTTGGCATGAAACCTGTTGAGATCAAGAAAGACATCTTCTGGGTCGGCGCTGTGGACTGGGACAGCCGCGACTTCCACGGCTATTCCCTGTCCCCGCGCGGCACCACCTACAACGCGTTTTTGGTCAAGGACGAGAAGGTCACCCTGTTCGACACGGTGAAGTCCGACTTCAACGAGGAACTGCTCTGCGCCATCGCCCAGGCCTGCGGCGGCACAGCGCGCGTCGACTACATCGTGGTGAACCACCTGGAGCCGGACCATGCGGGCTGTCTGGACTGCATGGTGGAGCGCTTCCGTCCGGAGAAGATCTTCTGCTCGCCCATGGGCGAAAAAGCCCTGCGCTCCTACTTCCACAACTCGCAGGACTGGCCCATCGAGGTCGTGCCCACGGGCGCCTCCATCTCCATCGGCAAGCGCACCGTGCAGTTCATCGAAACGCGCATGCTGCACTGGCCCGACAACATGATCTCCTACATCCCTGAGGACAAAATCGCCTTCTGCTCCGACGCCTTCGGCCAGAACTGGGCCAGCACCGAGCGCTTTGCCGACGAGGTGGACCGCTCCGCCCTGAACAACGCCATGGCCGACTACTACGCCAACATCGTGCTGCCGTATTCGCCCGTGGTCCTGAAGACCCTGGACGCTTTGGCGGGCATGAACCTGGACATCGACATGCTCTGCCCGGACCACGGCCTCATCTGGCGCGGCAAGGACGAGGTGGCCTACGCGCTGAACTGCTACCGCGAGTTCGCGCAGCAGAAGCCAACGAAGAAGGCCGTCATCGTGTACGACACCATGTGGCACAGCACCGAGAAGATGGCCCGGGCCATCTGCGACGGCCTTGTGGACGAGGGCGTCAGCGTGCGGCTGATGAGCGTGAAGCACAACCACCACAGCGCGGTGATGCGCGAGGTGTTCGACGCGGGCGCGGTCATCGTGGGCTCGCCCACGCACAACAACGGCATCCTGCCCCTGGTGGCCGATGTGCTGACCTACATGAAGGGGCTCCGGCCCCAGAACAAGATCGGCGCGGCTTTCGGCTCCTTCGGCTGGAGCGGCGAGTGCGTGAAGATCCTCTCCGACCACCTCTCCGGCATGGGCATGGAACTGGTGGAGCCCGCCGTGAAGGTCAAGAACAAGCCCGGCCACGACACCTTCCAGGCCTGCTACGAGCTTGGCAGGAAGGTCGGGGCGGCCATCAACGCCAAGCTCCAGGGCTAGGTCCGCGAGCGCGATGATTCAGGGGAGGGCAGCGCGCCCTCCCTTTTTTTTCAGCAGCACAAGGGGGGCAGGGTGACGGCGACAGCCACCGGAAAGGTTTGGTTCATCGGCGCGGGGCCGGGCGATCCGGAACTCATCACGGTCAAGGGCCAGCGGCTCATCGGCCAGGCGGACTGCATCGTCTACGCGGGCTCGCTGGTTCCGCGCGAGGTGCTGGCCAGCGCCCGGCCCGGCGTGCCCGTCATCGACTCCGCGCCCCTTTCCCTGGCCGAAACCCACGCGCTTTTGCGCGACTGCGCGCTTTCCGGCGGGCTGGCCGTGCGGGTGCACACCGGCGAGCCCTCCATCTACGGCGCGGTGCGCGAACAGGCCGCGCTCCTTGACGCCGAGGGCATCGGCTGGGATGTGGTGCCCGGCGTGTCCAGCGCCTTCGCCACGGCCGCAGCGGCCAAGGTGTCCTTCACCGTGCCCGGCGGCCCGCAGACCTTAGTCCTCACGCGGCTCTCCGGCCGCACGCCCGTGCCCGCCTCCGAGGCCCTGCCGGCGCTTGCCGCCCACGGCGCGGCCATGGCCGTGCTGCTCTCCGCAGCCGAGCCGGAGCGTGTCCAGGCCGAGCTGCTTGCGGGCGGCTATCCGCCGGACACGGCAATCGTGCTCGGTCACAAGGTGGGCTGGCCCGGCGGCGAGGTCGTCCGCACGAGGCTCTGCGACCTCGCGCGCACGGCCCGCGAGAGCGGCTTCACCCGGCAGACCGTGTTCCTGGTGCTGCCCGGCCAGGACCTGGACGCCGAGGCTTCGCGCTCCAAGCTCTATGACGCGTCCTTCACCCACGGCTGGCGCGAGGCCAGCGAAGCCGATTGCCCGGAAATCCCTGAAGCAAAGGGAGGCGCGTGATGCACCGGTTCCATGTGGACACCACGCGCCGCGAGGAGTTTGTGGACATCACCACGCAAGTGGCCCAGGCCCTGGCTTCCTGCCCCATGACCGAGGGCGCGCTGCTGGTCTACTCCCCGCACACCACGGCGGGCGTCACCATCAACGAGGGGGCCGATCCGGACGTGAAGCGCGACATGCTCGCCCACCTGCGCCAGCTTGTGCCGCAAAGCCCCGGCTTCCGCCACGCCGAGGGCAACTCCGACGCGCACATCAAGACCAGTCTCATGGGTCCGTCGCAGCTCATCCCGGTCAGCGCCGGACGCCTGGCCCTGGGAACCTGGCAGAAGATCTACCTCTGCGAGTTCGACGGTCCCAGGCGGCGCACCGTCCTCGTCCAGCCGCTGCTCTCCCCGGAGGAGGTCTCATGAGCCAGCATTTCAAGCACTTCCAGAACTCCGCCTGTGAGTATTTCCCCTGCCACAAGGGCATCGATCCGGCAGGGTTCAACTGCCTGTTCTGCTACTGTCCGCTGTATTTTCTCAAGGAGTGCCCCGGCAATCCCGCCTGGCGCGGGCTCGTCAAGGACTGCACCGGCTGCACCCTGCCGCACGCCCCGGGCGGCTGGGAGGCCATCCAGAAGCGGCTTTCCCAGGCCTTTGCAGACCTGCGCGCCGGGCACGCGCCGCGTACGCTGGGCCAGAATCCGGAAGAGTAGCCCCCCAGCCAGGTCCGCGCGCTTGTCTGAAGCGCCCGCCAAGCGCCCGCCAAACGTCCGTCTGAAGCGCCGCCCCTATGCCATCCCCGGGCCGCGCGCCCTTTGAGCCCCTGCGCCAAGGCGCACTAGGCGTCTTCACGCAAGATGGCCTCCAACCGGCTCCCCACCACAAGAGACACCCTCGTCACCCCGCCTAACGGCACGCAGCGGATCGGGTGGCCTTTGGCCCCTGCCTGGTGCCGGCTCCGAAAGAGTCCGTTTTGGCCTGAAATTACGTTTTTGTAATCATGGCTGCGGCGAGCCCCTTGTCTGCGCCTCGGGGGCATGTGCGGTCCGCAAAATGTGATCTTGGTGCAAAAATGTCGTGGCCCTGCGCCATATCTGGCCAAGCCGGGAGTTCGGCGCTGGGCGTGCGGCAGGGCCTGGCCTTGCGATGCGGGCTCGCTTCCCGTGTGTCTCTGGGCGGCTTCCCTGGCTTTGCGCACGCCTTCGCAGGGCGGGTCCGTGGGGCCTGACTCTTTTGAATTGTCCTCGCTGGAAGGACGGGACGTTGTGTGTCCATGGATCATAAGTGCGACAAAATTAACAGTCTTGGCAAAAGCGCCTAATATTACCCAGTTTGATGTATGTATTTTTGTCATTTTCAGCATTCCGTATGTGCTGAATCCCCTTCGAAATCTGGAATAATAATATGAAAACAGCATGTTGTGCTGTTTGGTCCGCCGCTTGCTATCCTCCGGCCAAACGCTCGCACATTTTAAGGAGGAATCGTATGCCGTTCGTTAAAAGGTCTACTGGATCATGGCTGAGGGGAGCCCTCCGGGGGGCCGCTGTGCTTGGGCTCACCCTGGCGCCAACGCTCGCCCTGGCTCAGGAGCAGCCCGTGGAGGCCGCCGCGGCCGCCGGGAACGTCGTGGAGTATCTCACCCAGCCCAACGCCAACATCATGTGGACGCTCATCGCCTCGATCCTGGTGATGTTCATGCAGGCGGGCTTCGCCATGGTCGAGACCGGGCTGACCCGGGCCAAGAACAGCGGCAACATCCTCATGAAGAACATGTTCGACTTCGCCGCCGGATGCCCGATCTTCTTCCTCGTCGGCTTTGCCCTTATGATGGGCGCGGACCAGAGCGGCTTCTTCGGCTGGTCCAACTTCGGCCTGTCCGAGTTTTCCCCGGCCAATGCCGAGGGCATGTGGGGCTTCACCTACTGGTTCTTCCAGTGCGTCTTCGCGGCCACGGCAACGACCATCGTGTCCGGAGCCATTGCCGAGCGCACCAAGTTCATAGCGTACCTCATCATTTCCGTGGTCATCACCGGCTTCATCTATCCCATTTCCGGCCACTGGATCTGGGGCGGCGGCTGGCTGGCCAAGCTTGCAACCCCGATGATCGACTTTGCCGGATCCACCGTGGTCCACTCCGTGGGCGGCTGGATCTCCCTGGCCGGAGCGCTGCTCATCGGGCCGCGCATCGGGAAGTACACGCCTGACGGCAAGTCCCGCGCCATTCCCGGCCATAATCTGCCCCTGGTGGCCCTGGGCGTGTTCATCCTCTGGTTCGGCTGGTTCGGGTTCAACCCGGGCAGCACCACCGCCGCCCAGTCCAACATCGCCCTCATCGCGGTGACCACCAACCTGGCGGCCTGCATGGGCGGCGTGGCGGCAATGATCGTGACCTGGCTGCGCTACGGCAAGCCGGACGTGTCCATGAGCCTCAACGGCGTGCTGGCCGGTCTCGTGGCCATCACCGCCGGCTGCGCCAACGTGAGCCCCGCCAGCTCCATCATCATCGGCGCCCTGGCCGGCGTGGTCGTGGTCTACTCCGTGGACTTCCTCGACAAGGTGCTCAAGATCGACGATCCGGTGGGCGCCATTTCCGTGCACGGCGTGTGCGGCGCCCTGGGCACCATCTGCGTGGGGCTGTTCGCCAGCCCTGACTACGGCGGCGCCACTGCGGCGGCGGGCCTGTTCAACGGCGGCGGAACCGCCCTGCTCGTCACGCAGCTCATCGGCGTGGGCAGCGTGTTCATCTGGGCCTTCGGCACCGGTCTGGTGCTCTTCTACCTCCTCAAGGTGACGATCGGCATCCGTGTGCCCGCCGAAGAGGAAGTCAAGGGCCTGGACATCACGGAACACGGCCAGGAGGCTTACAGCGGCTTCCAGATCTTCACCAACGAGTAGCCTGCGGCCGGAAGCGCCCAATACGAGGAGGAAACACATGAAACTGATCATTGCCTACATCCGGCCCGACCGCCTGAACGCCGTCAAGCAGGAGCTGTACTCAAAGGAGATATACTCCCTCTCGGTGACCAACGTGCTGGGAGCCGGACGCCAGAAGGGCTTCACCGAGACCTATCGCGGCGTGGCCATGGAGGTGAATCTGCTCAAGAAGGTGCGTTTGGAGATCGGCGTCAACGACGACTTCCTGGACAAGGCCATCACGGCCATCAACAAGGGCGGCCAGACCGGCAGCGAGGGCGACGGCGTGATCTTCGTCCTGGACCTGGCCCAGGCCATGCGCATCCGCACGGGTGAGCACGGGATTCTTTGATTCCTGGTTCCCAAGAACAACAGAGGGCGGCTTCGGCCGCCCCTTTTTTTTGCCGCCGCAGGCCGGATTTCCCACCCCGCGTTCTTTCGGGCTAGCCCACGCGCGGCAACTCGTCCCAGCTGGTGGTGTAGCGGGGCGAGCGCCTGTGCTGGCGCATGTGCCAGGGGCGGTCCGGGGCCGCGGCCATGGCCAGGCGCAGCGCGCCCCGGCCATGACGGCGGTTCACGCTGTCCAGCACGTTCATGAGCGCGCGTTGGCGCTGGCGCTCTTCTGGCGGCAGGTCGAGCAGGGAGCTTTGGCGGCTGGCGGCGGGGGTGAGGCCAAGCAGCAGCACCCCGGCCTTCTGGTAGGCGAATCCTTCGCAAAAGGCCTGGTCCAGGCCGCGCAGGGCGGCGGCGATGATTTCCGGCGTGAAGCTGGTGGGGCCGGGCAGGCTGACGGTGGCCTGGCCCTGGTGCTGGGGCAGCTCCTCGCGATGCCGGGGCGTGAGGGTGAAGACCTGCACGGCCTGGGTTTCGAGGCTGGCGGCGCGCAGTTTTTCCGTGGCGCGCACGGCAAAGGCGCACACGGCCTCGCGCAGGTGTTCCTTGTCCTCGATGAGCTGGCCGAAGGAGCGCGAGCAGAGGACCGAGCGGCGCGGGGCCGGGGCGCTTGAGAGGCTCAGGCAGGAGATGCCGCGCAGCTCCAGCTGGGTGTGCAGGCCCACGACGGTCAGCTCCTTGCGCACCAAGTCGCCCGGCAGGCGCGAGAAGTCGAGCGCGGTGCGCACGCCGCGCGCGGTGAGCCGCTTGGCGTGCCTGGGGCCGATGCCCCAGACGTCGCCCACTTCCGTCGCGGCGAGGACCGGAGCGGGGTCCGGGCAGGCGCTCAGGTCGAACACGCCGCCCAGGGCGGGGTCTTTCTTGGCGCTGCGGTTGGCCAGCTTGGCCAGGGTCTTGGTGCGCGCCAGGCCGATGGACACCGGGATGCCCGTGTGCCGGACCACGCGCTGGCGCAATTCGCGGCAGAAGGCCTCGGGCTCCGGCACGCCGGAAAGGTCCAGAAAAGCCTCGTCGATGGAATAGACCTCAACGGCCGGGGCCATGTCCTCCAGCGTGCGCATGACGCGGGCGGAGAGGTCGCCGTACAGGGCGTAGTTGCTTGAGAACACGGCCACTCCCTGCTTGCGGAACACGTGCTCCCATTGGAACGCGGGCGCGCCCATGGGGATGCCGAGCGCCTTGGCCTCGGCGGAGCGGGCGATGACGCAGCCGTCGTTGTTGGACAGCACCACCACGGGCGTGGCCTTGAGTTCCGGGCGGAACAGGCGCTCGCAGGAGGCGTAGAAGTTGTTGCAGTCAACCAGGGCGTAGAGCGGCACAGGCTGTTCCCTTCAATCTAGAGCTTGTGGATGACGTGGCTGACCACGCCCCAGATCTCAAAGTCCTCGCGCGCGGTGACGTCGAAGCTGGGATAGTCCGGGTTGGCCGGGGCAAGGAGCAGGCGTTCGCCCTTGCGCTCCAGGCGCTTCACTGTCAGCTCGCCGCCCAGGGCCGCCATGACCACCTTGCCCGCGCAGGGCTCTATGGCCCGGTCCACCACCAGCAGGTCGCCGTCGTGGATTCCAACGCCGAGCATGGAGTCGCCCACGGCGCGCACGAAGAACGTGGCCGCCGGGTGGCTGATGAGGTGCTCGTTCAGGTCGAGGCGCTTGTCGATGAAGTCGTCCGCCGGGGAAGGGAAACCCGCCTGCACCCCGGCGAGCAGCAGGGGCAGCGCAAGCCTGGTCGCGGCATCGGGCTCGACGCAGCCCAGAAATTCAAGGCCATTGGCGCGCAGTCTCACGGGGCGGCCTACAGGAAGAGCAAGAGCGACACGGCCATGACCGCCATGCCCGCGATGAGGCCGTAAATGGCCAGGTGCGGCTCGCCGTACTCTCGGGCAGCGGGCAGAAGCTCGTCGAGCGAGATGAAGACCATGATGCCCGCCACCCCGGAGAACAGCACGCCGAACACGGTTGGCGAGAAAAAGGGCAGGAGCACGAGGTAGCCAACGATGGCGCCCACGGGCTCGGCCAGGCCGGAGAGGAAGGAGTAGCGGAAGGCCTTGGCGCGCGAGCCGGTGGCGAAGTAGAGCGGCACCGAGACCGCGATGCCCTCCGGGATGTTGTGGATGGCGATGGCCACGGCGATGGCCACGCCCAGGGTGGGGTCGGTGAGGGCCGAGGCGAAGGTGGCCAGGCCTTCCGGAAAGTTGTGGATGCCGATGGCCAGGGCGGTGAACACGCCGGTGCGGCGGAGCTTGGCGAAGTCGTGGGCCTCGTTTTTCGGCAAATGCTCCAGCTTCAGGTCCATCTCCTCGATGGAGTGCAGTTCGTGCGGGTTCTCGTAGCTGGGCACCAGCTTGTCGATGAGGGCGATGAAGAAGATGCCGCCGAAGAACGCCACGGCCGTAAGCCAGGCTCCGCCCGCCACGCCCCAGTCGCCCTGGAGGGCGTCGCGCGCCTTGGCCATGATCTCCACGAAGGACACGTAGAGCATGACCCCGGCGGAAAAGCCCAGCGCCACGGACAGGAAGCGGGTGCTGGTCTGCCGGGTGAAGAAGGCCAGGGCGCTGCCCAGGCCCGTGGCCAGCCCGGCGAAGAGCGTGAGCCCGAAGGCGAAGAGGATTCTCTGGGGGTCCATGTCCATGCCCGGGATACTATCCGAGTCGGCGTCGGGACGCTAGAGGCTTGGGGGAATGGAAAACCCCCGGCAGGCGCGAAAGGCTTGCCGGGGGCGTTGTGTTTGAACCAGCTGTGGAAAACTGTGTTCGCAAGCTGTTCGTCCGCTGTTCGCAACCCCGGCTATTCGCCCAAATACGCGGCGCGGATGGCCGGGTTGGCGAGCAGGGCCTGGGCGTCGTCCTCCATGACCACGTTGCCGGTCTCCAGCACATAGCCCCGGCTGGAGGATTTGAGCGCCAGGTTGGCGTTCTGCTCCACCAGCACCACGGTGACGTTGTCCACTTCGTTGATCTCGCGGATGATGCGGAAGATCTGCTGCACGATGAGCGGGGCCAGGCCGAGGGACGGCTCGTCGAGCAGAAGCAGCCTGGGGCGGCTCATGAGCGCGCGGCCCATGGCCAGCATCTGCTGCTCGCCGCCGGAGAGCGTGCCGCCGTGCTGTTTGCGGCGCTCCAGCAGGATGGGGAACATCTGGAACACGCGGTTCTTGTCGTGGTGGATGCCGTCGCGGTCGGAGCGGAAGAACGCTCCCATGTCCAGGTTCTCCTCCACGGTCAGGCGGGGGAAGATGCGCCGGCCTTCGGGCACCTGGCACAAGCCGCGCGAGGGCAGCAGGTCCGAGGCCAGGCCGTCGATGCGGTTGCCGTCGTACCAGATCTCGCCGCTGACGGGCTTGAGCACCCCGCAGATGCTCATGAGGGTGGAGCTTTTGCCCGCGCCGTTGGCGCCGATGATGCTCACCACCTCGCCGGGATAGACCTTGAGGGACACGTCCTTGATGGCCTTGATGCGGCCATAGGCGCTGGTGACGTTCTTGAGTTCGAGAATGGGGGTCTGCTCGGTCATGGGCTAGTCTTTCTCCTCGCTGCGGACGCCCATGCGCTTGGCGGGCCACAGGCCCTTGGGGCGGAAGATCATCATGAGCGCCATGACCCCGCCGAAGACGAACATGCGGTACATCTCGAACCCGCGAAAGACCTCGGGCAGGGCGATGAGCGCAAGCGAACCCAGGATGACGCCCGGAATGGAGCCCATGCCGCCCAGCACCACCATGGCCAGCACCATGGCCGACTCGATGAAGGTGAAGGATTCCGGCGAAACGAACTTCATGCGCGCGGCGAAGAAGGTGCCGGCAAGGCCGCCGAACACCGCGCCCATGGCGTAGGCGAGCAGCTTCAGGCGGACGGTGTTCACGCCCATGAGCTCGGCCGCGGTCTGGTCCTCGCGCACGGCCTCGAACGCGCGCCCGATGCGCGAATAGTTCAGGCGGTACACGGCCACGATGGTGAACACGGCCAGCCCCAGGATGACGTAGTAGAGCTGCTCCAGGTCGTTGAGCCAGATGTGCTCGAAGCTGCCGTCCTTGAACCAGTACGCGCCGGGGGCTTTGATGCCGAGCACGCCGTTGGGGCCGTTGGTCAGGCTCATCCAGTTGTTGATGACGATCCTGACGATCTCCCCGAAGCCCAGGGTGACGATGGCCAGGTAGTCGCCGCGCATCCGCAGGGTGGGGTAGCCGATGATGCACCCGGCGATGGCCGAGAAGCAGGCCGCGATGGGCAGGCAGAGCCAGAAGGAGAGCTCGAAGTGCACGGAGAGGAGGGCGTAGGTGTACGCGCCCACGCCGAAGAAGGCGATGTAGCCGAGGTCGAGCAGGCCCGCCAGGCCGACAACGACGTTGAGGCCCAGGCCCAGGATGACGTAGACCAGCACGCTGATGGCCACGTCGTGGGCGTAGCGCTCGGTGAACATGGGAAAGGCCAGGGCGCAGGCGGCCACCAGGATCAGGGCGGCCCAGCGGGGCACCCGCGCGGCCACGGCCCCCGCCGCGCCGGACACGGCCTGCGCGGGCTTGCCCAGGAAGTTGAAGGCGCCGCCCTGCTTGAGCTGGTAGAAGACCAGCAGGATGGCCGAGGCCACGGCAACCTTGGCCCAGATGGCGAAGCTCGCGGCGAACTCCAGCCCCTCGGCCTTGATGCCCAAAAGCGGCCAAAGCAGCACAAAAAACCAGGCCATGGCCAGGCCATAGCCCAGCCAGAGCTTAGACGCGCGTATCGTCAACGTTCTCTCCCATGATGCCGGTGGGCATGAAATACAACACCGCGATGAGGATGATGAAGGCGAACACGTCTTTGTATTCGCTGGAGATGTAGCCTGCGGCCATGACCTCGATCATGCCGATGATCAGCCCGCCGAGCATGGCCCCGGTGATGTTGCCGATGCCGCCCAGGACCGCCGCCGAGAAGGCCTTGACGCCGGGCACGAAACCCATGTCGTAGCGCACGCTTCCGTAGTACAGGCCCACCATGATGCCCGCCGCCGCGGCGAGCCCTGCGCCGATGGCGAAGGTGAGGCTGATGATGCGGCTGGAGTTGATGCCCACCAGCCCGCTCATGGTCTTGTCCTGGGCCGTGGCGCGCATGGCCTTGCCGATGCGCGTCTTGAACACGAGCAGGTTCAGGGCCAGCAGCAGCACGATGGTCACGGACACGATGATGACCTGCATCCAGGACACCACGGCCCCGCCGACCTCGAACCCGCCCTGGACCATTTCGCCGGGGTAGGCGCGGTCGTATACGCCTTGGGTGAGCATGAGGCCGTTCTGCAGAAAGATGGACATGCCGAGCGCGGAGAGCAGCACGGACAGCCTGGAGGACTGGCGCAAGGGCTTGTAGGCGACCTTCTCCACCGCCATGGCGAGCAGCGCGCAGTAGCCCATGGCCAGCACCAGCGCCGCGCCCAGGCAGATGGCGGGCGGGTAGCCCTGGGAGAACAGCCAGCTTATCAGGATGACGCCCATGTAGCCGCCGGCGGCGTAGATCTCGCCGTGGGCGAAGTTGATGAGCTGGATGATGCCGTAGACCATGGTGTAGCCCAGGGCCACCAGGGCGTACACCCCGCCAAGGGTGATGCCGTTCACGAGCTGCTGGAGAAAGAATTCCACTTTTGTTTGCGCCTTTTGCAAGCGGAGGCCCCGAGGGGCCTCCGCCATGTGGTCACAGGATTGGGAACAACGGTCTACTTCGCGAAGAGTTCGCCGTTCTCGGGGTTCCAGTAGTTGGTGAACTTGCCGTCCTTCACCACCTGGATGACGTAGTTGGAGCCGGAATCGCCGTTCTCCTTGTACTTGATCTTCTTGGAGGCGCCTTCGAACTCAAGCTTCATGAGCTCGGCCTTGACCTTTTCGGGGTCGGTGGACCCGGCGGCCTTGACGGCCTTCAGGTAGGCCAGGGTGGAGTCGTAGGAGTAGGCCGAGTACGCGCCGGGCTCGCCGAACTTCTTGTAGGCCTCGGCGAACTGCTTGTAGGCCGGGGTTTCCTTGTCCGTGTAGCCGAAGGTCAAAAACACGCCCTCGGCGTCCTTCTTGGCCAACTCCATCAGCTGCGGATGGTACACGGCGTCCTGGGCCAGGATCTTGGTCTTGATGCCCATGCGGGCGATCTGGATGAGCATGGGGGCGGCGGAGGCGCTGTTCTGCAGGCTGACGTAGAAGACGTCGGGCTTGGCGGCCTTCACCTTGGTCAGCACGGCGGAGTAGTCCTTGTCGCCCTGGTTCACGTGCTCGTGGCCCAGCACCTTGAGGCCCGCGTCGGCGGCGAGCTTCTCGACGTTGTCGGCCAGGCCCTGGGAGTAGGTGGTCTTGTCGTCGATGATGTAGAGGGTCTTGGCCTTCAGCTGGTCGGTCATGAACTTGATGGCGGCCTTGCTCTGGTCGTCGTCACGGCCGCAGGTGCGGAACATGTAGGGCATGCCGCGCTCGGTGACCTTCTCGCTGGTTGAGGCCGGGGTGATCATGAAAATCTTGGAAGCGATGAGGGGCTCGGAGGCCGGGATGGTGGCGCTGGAGCAGTACGCGCCGATGACGGCGGTGACCTTCTCGTTGATGAGCTTGTTGGCGGCGGCCACGGCCTGGCGAGGATCGCAGGCGTCGTCCTCGGCCTGAAGGGTGACGGGACCGAGCGCGCCCATCTCGGGGTTCATGACCTCGATGGCGGCGAGCACGCCGTTCTTGATGTCGTTGCCGTCGGCGGCATAGGGGCCGGTCAGGGGGCCCAGGCTGCCGATCTTGATGCCCGCAACCGGAGCTTCGGTCTTCTTTTCTTCCTTCTTTTCCCCGCCGCAGCCAAAGGCCACAAGCGAAGCGAGAAGCAGCATGGACAGCAGGTTAAACGCGCGTTTCATCCTTCTTTCCCCCTATTATTGGTGTTCGTTGCCCAAATATGCCTCAATCACCCTGGGGTCGCGCTGAATTTCTTCAGGCTTGCCCTCGGCGATCATCACACCGTGATCCAGGACGACGATGTGGCGGCAGATGCCCATCACCACCTTCATGTCGTGTTCCACCATAAGGATGTTGATGCCCAGTTCGGCGATGCGGCCGATGGTGTGCATCAGTTCGCGGCTTTCCGCCGGGTTCAGGCCCGCCGCGGGCTCGTCGAGCAGGATGGTCTTGGGCTCGCTGGCCAGGGCGCGGGCGATCTCCAGCCTGCGCTGGAGGCCGTAGGCCATGTTCGACGCCACCTCGCCCGCAAGCTCGCCAAGGCCCATGAACTCCAGGGCGTCCATGGACTTTTTGCGGATGAGGGCCTCCTCCCGCTTTTGGCCGCGGGTGCGCAGCACGGCGCCAAGCACGCCCGTTTTCGAGCGACAGTGCTGGGCCACCATGACGTTCTCCAGGGCGGTCATGTTCTGGAACAGGCGTATGTTCTGAAAAGTGCGCGCCACGCCAAGGGCCAGAATCTTGTGCGGACGCAAGCCCGCAAGGGGGGCGCCGTCGTAGCTCACCTGCCCCGCGCTGGTCTTGTATACGCCGGTAATGACGTTGAAAACGGTCGTCTTGCCTGCGCCATTGGGGCCGATCAAGCCGACGATGTCACCCTCGCGGACGCGGAAGGAAACGTCGGTCAAGGCCTGAAGCCCGCCAAAGCGGACGCTGATTTCGGAAAGTTCGAGGGTTGCCATAGGTGGCGCGCACTATACAGATGCCTGGCGATTAAAATCAAGCGCGAAGATTTGCAAAAAATGTAACCGTACATTGGAGTCCTTGCGATTCAATGGTTTCACACATTAAAACAAACAGACGCCGAATAATCTTCGCAATCAGGGCCGTGGTCCGGCCCGGCGCGGATTCTTGGCGGCGTGCACACTTGCCGGTTGGCAGAATTCGGGCTATGAACCCCTTTTTACACCACCCCGAAAAAGAGACTCCATGACCGACAGCCCAATCACTTTCGACAAAGGACCGCGTCCCAGGACCACCATCCTTGAGGACTTGCTGGACATCGACGCCCGCCTGCTGGCCCAGGTCGCCCGCAGGATCAGGCTGGTGCAGCGCGTTGCAAAGGGACGCCAGGTGCTCGATCGCGACCTGGAGAAGCAGCTCTGGAGCGGCTTCGACCAGATGAGCCGCCAGCAGAACCTGGACCCGCGCCTGGCGCGGCAGCTCTTCGCCCTGCTCGGCAGTTTCGGCCTGGAGGCCCAGCCCCAGCGTCGCGCGGCGGACAAGCCCTTCACCCTCATCCCCCGGTCCGAGGCCGCCGACGTGGACATCACCGGTCCGCGCTCCCGCGCGCACACGCGCCTGCTCGCCGTGCTGGCCGCCGCCACGGGCCAGCCTGTGCGCCTTTCCGGCGTGGTCCTGTCCGACCCGCTCATCGAGCTGGTGAAGGCGCTGAACCAGTGCGGCGCGCACCTGGCCTGGGCCGACGACGGCCTGACCGGCAGCCCCCTGGAGAAGCCGACGGATGAGTTCCCGCTGCGCTTCGAGGACGTCCTGGTGTTCGCGGGCGAGGAGCCCTTCACCCTGTATGTTTTGCTGGCCATGGCCCTGCGTGATGCCGGGCGAAGCAAATTCGCCGGCGGCGCCGGGCTCAAGTCCCTGGACCTGCGCCCCCTGGACGCGCTGCTGCCGCACCTTGGCGCGCGCCTTGCGCCCATGAACCCGCGCACGCGCGGTTTGCCCGCGCGCCTGGAGTCCGGCGGACGCATGGCCTCGCGCATTGAGCTTGCGCCGGAAACCCCGCCGCTGTTCGCCCAGGCCCTGGCCATCGCCGCCTGGAGCTATCCCGAAGGGCTGCGCTTGGCCCTTTCCAGGGAGCCCGCCGCCGCTGCCGCCCAGGCCGCCGCGCTGGACGACGCCGTGAGCGTGCTGACCCTGTGCCAGGTCAAGGCCCAGCGCAAAGGTGACGAATATGTCATTTTGCCGGGTGCGCCCAAGCTGCCCAAGGCCCCGGGCCTGCCCCTGGACCCGGCGCTTTCGGCCTATGTGCTGGCCCTGCCCGCCATGGCGGGCGGCTTTGCCCGCATCGAAGGCCAGCTGGTTCTGCCCGCGCCGGTGCTGGCCGACTTCACGGCCCTGGGCCTGGCCCCGACCTTTGACGGCGGCGCGGCCACCTGCCGCAACGCCGCGTTGAGCCCTTGCCAGAACCTCGGCATGGGGCGCGACCCCAAGTACCTGCCCCTGGCCCTGGCCCTGGCGCTCAAGGCTGGCGGAGCAACCGTGGCCCTGCCCGCAGGCCCCGCCGGGACCGTGGCCCGCGCCTGGGCCATGGACCTGCTGGACCGCCTGGGCGCGCGCTTTGACGTCAGCGATGAGCCCGGCGACGACAGCATCGCCATCACCAGCGGCCCCCAGATCGCCTGGGAGGGCGTGTGGACCGCGCCGGACGCCTGGTCCACCATGGGCCTTGCGCTCATCTCCTTCATCCGGCCCGGCATCGCCCTGGACAACCCCGGCGGGCTTGCCGCCCTGTGGCCCAGGTTCTGGGCCTTGTTCAACTCTCTGCCCATTGCGCGCGACCCCGCGCCCGCGCCCAAGGAGCCGGAAAAGCATGACGCAAAGCCCAGAAACCGCCGCGTCCGAATCTCCGAGTGAGGCCATTGCCCGCTGCGAGGCGGAGCTGGCCCGGTTTGCCGAGGAGCGTGACGCCTGCGTGACGCGCTGCCGTGCGCTTCTTGCGGCGGAGGACCCCGCCAATGGGGTTTTTCACGCCGCGGAAATCTTCCGCCTGCAGCAGGACAAGCTGCGCCTTGAGGTGGAGATGGAGTTCCGGCGCAAAAAGATCAATCGAATCCGGCTTGGCATTGACGAGGCTGACGCGCAGAGCGCGGGCGGGCTCGTTTTTTAGCCTCGTTTCACCAAATCTCAAGGAAGCAAAGGAGCATTTTCCACATGGCCAAAGCGCGCAACCTCACCCAGAAGATTATCGCCCAGCACCTGGTTACGGGCAAGATGACCCCAGGCAGCGAGATCGGCCTGCGCATCGACCAGACCCTGACCCAGGACGCCACGGGCACCATGGCCTACCTTCAGTTCGAGGCCATCGGCATTCCGCGCGTGCGCACCGAACTCTCCGTGAGCTATGTGGACCACAACACGCTCCAGACCGGTTTCCGCAACCCCGATGACCACCGCTATCTGCGCACCATCGCCGGCAAGTACGGCATCGTGTTCTCGCCGGCCGGCACCGGCATCTGCCACCAGCTGCACCTGGAGAACTTCGCCAAGCCCGGCAAGACGCTCATCGGCTCCGACTCCCACACCCCCACCGCGGGCGGCGTGGGTTCCCTCGCCATCGGCGCGGGCGGGCTTTCCGTGGCGCTGGCCATGGCGGGCGAGGCCTACATGCTGCCCATGCCCAAGGTGGTGCGCGTGCACCTCACCGGCGCGCTCACCGGCTGGGCCAGCGCCAAGGACGTGATCCTGCACCTGCTTGGCCTGCTCACGGTCAAGGGCGGCGTTGGCAAGGTCATGGAGTTCACCGGCCCCGGCGTTGCCACCCTGACCGTGCCGGAGCGCGCCACCATCACCAACATGGGCGCGGAGCTGGGCGCAACCACCAGCATCTTCCCCAGCGACGGCCAGACCAAGAAGTTCCTCTCGCGCATGGGCCGCCCCGAGGATTTTGTCGCCCTGGCCGCCGACCCCAAGGCCACCTACGACGAGGAAGTCCAGATCGACCTTTCCGCCCTCGAGCCCCTGGCCGCGGCCCCGCACATGCCCGACCGCATGGTGCGCATCAAGGACCTGGCCGGCATGCGGGTGGACCAGGCGGCCATCGGCTCCTGCACCAACTCCTCCTACACGGACCTGAAGGCCACGGCCGAGATCCTGAAGGGCAAGCGCATCAACCCCGCCTGCGACCTGCTCATCGCCCCGGGCTCCAAGCAGGTGCTCAAGCTCTTGACCGCCGAGGGCCTGCTCGACCCGCTGCTGGACGCCGGGGCGCGCATTCTCGAATGCGCCTGCGGCCCCTGCATCGGCATCGGCGGCTCCCCGGTCTCCAAAGGCGTGTGCGCGCGCACCTTCAACCGCAATTTCGAGGGCCGCAGCGGCACCCAGGACGCCCAGGTGTATCTGGTGAGCCCGCAGACCGCGGCCATGGCTGCCCTGAACGGCAGTTTCACCGATCCGGCCACCTGGGGCGCGCCGCCCAAGAAGGCCGAACTGCCCAGGCGCGTGCCGTCCATCCGCCAGCTCTTCGTGTTCCCGCCGGAGAACGGCGCGGACGTGGAGATTCTGCGCGGCCCCAACATCGTGGCCCTGGAGCGCTTTACCGGGCTTGAGGCCAAGGTGGAGGGCGCCATCGCCCTCAAGGTGGGCGACAACATCACCACCGACCACATCATGCCCGCCGGCGCGGCGATCATGGCCCTGCGCTCCAACATCCCGGCCATCGCCGAGCACGTGTTCACCAAGGTGGACCCCCAGTTCGTGGGCCGCATCCGCGCCCTGGGCGGCGGGTTCATCCTCGGCGGCGAGAACTACGGCCAGGGCTCCAGCCGCGAGCACGCGGCCCTGGCCCCGCGCCACCTGGGCGTGCGCGCCGTCATCGTGAAGAGCCTGGCGCGCATCCACCGGGCGAATCTGGTGAACTTCGGCATTCTGCCGCTTCTGCTCGTCAACAAGGACGACTACGAGACCCTGGCCGAGGGCGCGAGGCTCACCATCCCCGCCGCCGACATCAAGCCCGGCAAGCCCGTGGACATTGTGCTGGAGGGCGGCGCCAAAGTGGCGGTGACAAATGATTTGACGGCCAAGGAACTGGAGATTATCCAATCGGGCGGACTGCTCAACACCGTCCGTCTTTCCTGAGGCCCCGGATAGCGGCCAGGAACGTACCGCGCCACACGCACGCAAACAGTCCGCAAAGCATCGGAGAAAGCATGCTCGAAAGGTTACGCCAAAACGCCGGAAGCTTGGGCATCAAGATCGCCTTTGGCATCATCATAGTTGTTTTCATCTTCTCCTTCGGCATGGGCAGCTTCTCGGACCGCAAGGAGCCGGTTGTCGCCTATGTCGGCGAGGAAGCGGTCTCCGCGCGCGAGTTCCAGAAGGCCTATGAGGACGCCGTGACGGCCATGCGCCGCCAGAACCCCGGCGCCAGCGCCGAGGAGCTGAACACCCCGGCGTTCAAGCAGGCCATACTCAATGAGCTGGTGAACACCAAGCTGCTCCTGGGCGCGGCCCAGAAGATGGGCGTCACCGTCTCTCCGGCCGAGCTGCGCGCCGTCATCAGCCGCATTCCCGCGTTCCAGAGCACATCCGGCGCGTTCGATGTGGCGATCTACAACAACGCCCTGTCGCAGAACCGCACCACCCCCAAGGCCTTTGAAGACGAACTCAAGGACAGCCAGCTGATCCAGAAACTCCAGGCCTTCTCCATGGTCGCCTCCCTCGTCACCGAGCCCGAGGCCAAGGGGCTGTTCCAGTGGGCGCGCGAAACCGTGCGCGTCGAGACCCTGGCCTTCCCGGTCAAGCCCTTCGCCGATCAGGTGACCCCGACCGAGGCCCAACTCGCCGCCTACTACGAGTCCGCCAAGGACCGCTTCAAGGAGCCCGCGCGCATCCGGCTGGAGTTTCTGCCCATCACCCTCGCCGACCTGGCCGCCGCCGACAAGGTCAGCGACGAGGACGTGCGCAAGGAGTACGAGGCCAGGGCCGAGAGCTTCATGCACCCGGCCCAGATGCGCGCCAGGCACATCCTGCTCCAGGTGCCCGAAAGCGCCCCGCGCGAGGCCGTGGACAAGGTCCTGGCCGAGATCAAGGCCGTGCAGGCCAAGATCAAGAACGGCGCGAGCTTTGAAGCCTTGGCCCGCAAGCTCTCCCAGGATCCGGGCAGCGCCCCCAAGGGCGGCGAGCTTCCCTGGTTCGCCGAGGGCGAGATGGTCAAGCCCTTCGAGGACGCCGCCAAGGCCCTCAAGCCTGGGCAGGTCAGCGAGCCCGTGCGTTCGCCCTTTGGCTGGCACCTCATCAAGCTGGAGGCCACCCGCCCAGCCGGGAAGGTTCCCTTTGAGGAGGCGGCCGCCGAGATCAGGAAGCGTCTTGCCGAGGAGCGCTCCGGCGAAAAGATCAACGAGATTCTGGACCAGAGCATGGACCAGATCGCCGCTGGCGTGAAGCTGGCCAAGATCGCCCAGGGACTCGGCCTTGCCACGCAGAAGAGCGAGATGCTCGACATGCAGGCCGTGCAGACCACCTTCGGTCTCAAGAAGGAGGCGGCTGAGACCCTGTTCGCCCTGGCCGACGGCGCCGGGGCCAAGACCCCGCTGTCCATGGAGCCCGCGCGCGGCTACCTGCTGGCCGAGAAGATCGAGGGCACGCCGGAGACCGTGCTGCCCCTCGACAAGGTCAAGGAACAGGTCGCAGCGGCGGTGAAGCGCGAGGAGGGCCGCAAGCTGGCTGTGGAAAAGGCCAAGGAGGTGCTCGCCCAGCTGCTGAACCCCGAAACCCAGGCCGCCGCACTGGCCCGGCACAAGGCCGAGATCAGGACCAGCGCGCCCCTGGATCGCCAGGCCGCGCTCCTGCTGGCGGGCGGCAATCCGCAGATGATCCAGGACATCTTCTCAGCAGCCGGCCAGGCCTGGCTCACGCAACCCTACGAGTTGCCCGAGTCCGTGGTTCTCGCGCGCATCA
Organism: Desulfovibrio sp.; assembly: GCA_050251495.1. GTDB lineage: Bacteria > Desulfobacterota > Desulfovibrionia > Desulfovibrionales > Desulfovibrionaceae > Humidesulfovibrio. Next base: position 19,843 of record JBFWMQ010000018.1, read on the forward strand.
GCGAGCGCATCGCCGCGCCAGAGGGCGACTGGGAGAAGGAGAAGCTTCTGTGGATGGGACAGGGCGCCGGAGCGTTCCGCCAGGAGCTGTTCGAGGCCCTGCTCAAGAACCTGCGCGCCACCACCAAGGTGGAGATCGTGCGCCAGGACTTGCTGAACTAGCGCGGCATCCATTGCATCGTGAAGGGGGGACGGCTTCGGCTGTCCCCTTTTTTTGCGCCCGGGCCAAGGCGGGTGGTCATCCGGGGCGGACGCCTTGACGGGATGTGTGCGCTCGGCTAGCTTTCAATGCTGGCGGGTCCGGGGTCCGGCGCGCCGCACGATTCCGCAGGGGGTGCAGGATGCCTGGAGAGCGGACGACGGCAGGGGGCTCGGCGCTGGCGCGGCTCTCGCTCATGGCGCGTTTCAGCCTCATGCTGGACAAGGCGGACGACCAGCTGATCGACGAGGGGCTGCGCAATGGCGCGGTGCTCAAGGGCTCCACCTCCTGGGTGCTGATGCTGGCGATCTTCATCGCCTCCATCGGCCTGAACATCAACTCCACCGCGGTCATCATCGGGGCCATGCTTGTCTCCCCGCTCATGGGGCCGATCATGGGCATCGGCTACGGGGTGGGGATCTACGATTTCGAGCTGGTCAAGAAGTCCCTGAACAACCTCGGCGTGGCGGTGGGCATCAGTCTGGCGACCTCGACCTTGTATTTTTCCCTAAGTCCGCTCACGGGCGAGCAATCGGAGCTGCTCGCCCGCACCTCGCCGACCATCTGGGATGTGCAGATCGCGCTGTTCGGCGGGCTTGCGGGCATCATCGGCGTAACGCGCAAGGAGAAAACCAACGTCATCCCCGGAGTGGCGATCGCCACGGCGCTCATGCCGCCTCTATGCACCGCAGGGTATGGGCTGGCGGGGGGGAAGTGGCAGTACTTCTTCGGCGCGTTCTACCTGTTCGCCATCAACAGCGTGTTTATCGCCATCGCAGCCGTGGTGGTGGTGCGCGTGCTTGGACTGCCCCACAAGAGCTATGTGGACAAGAAGGTGGAGCGGCACGTCAAGCACGCCCTGCTGGTCGTGGCCCTGGTCACGGCGCTGCCGAGCGTCTACCTCGCCTCGCGCCTTGTCTCGCAGGAGCTGTTCAGCTCCCAGGCCCGGGCGTTCGTCGCCCGCAGCTTCAAGTTTCCGGACACCCATGTGCTGGAGACGAACGTGGAGCCCAAGGAGAGGCATGTGACCGTGACCCTGGTGGGCGAGATCGTGCCGCAGACAACGCTTCAGGACATCCGTGCGGGTTTGGCCGAGGCCGGGCTGGCGGGGGCGACTCTCTCGGTGTATCAGACTCCAGAGAGCCAGCTGTTGGCTGTCCAGGCGCAGGACAGCAGCAAGGCCGCGTTGCTGGGCATCCGGCAAACCCTTGAAGAACGCGGGCGCGTCATTGAGGAGCTGCGCCGCCATCTTGGCCAGGCGAGCCCCTGGATGGTCTCGGCGCAGGACATCGCTCGCGAAGCGGAGGCCCAGTGGCCGGAGCTTGAGGGGACCGTCATCGGCCAAGGGAGGCCGGGACAGGCGGACGACGGCCAGGAAGCCGCAAACATCGCGCTTTTGAGCGCAGTCTCATCCACGAGGCTGAGCGCCAGGGACAGGCAGCGCATGGAGGCTTGGCTTCTGGCTCGCACCAAGGCGGACGCGGTGCGGCTGCTGATCGAGCAGCGTCCTGGCAAGGCCGCTCCCGCCGCACGTACCTTGGCCAAGGCGGCGCGCCGGAACTGAAACCCGGTCCCGCCGCCGCCTTCCCATTTCATTGCCGCAATCAAAAGCGCCCTGGCCATGTTTTGCTCGGCCAGGGCGCTTTCATGTGCATATGGGGGCCGGGGGAATGCTTCCCTCCGGAGAAACTCTTCCCTCTCGACTTTCTTGCCCGCTACAGGCTCGCCTTCTCGCTGGTCAGGCCGCTTTTTTCCAGCAGGCGGAACACCAGGGAGAGCGCCATGCCGACCACGGTGGCCAGCGCCATGCCCTTGAGCTGCACGTTGCCGATCTTGATGGCCGCGCCGCTGATGCCCACGATGAGCGTGATGGCGGTGAGGGAGAGGTTGACCGGCTTGGAGTAGTCGACCTTGGCCTCCACCAGCATGCGGATGCCCGAGGCGGCGATGACGCCGAAGAGCAGGATGCACACGCCGCCCATGACGGCCGCGGGGATGGATTGGATGAAGGCCGAGAGCTTGCCGACGAAGGCCAGGGCGATGGAGATGAGGGCCGCGCCGCCGATGACCCAGACGGAGTAGACGCGGGTGATGGCCATGACCCCGATGTTCTCTCCGTAGGTGGTGGTGGGCACGGAGCCCATGAAGCCGGAAAGCACGGTGGACACGCCGTCGCCCAGGAGCGAGCGGTGCAGGCCGGGATTCTTGGTCAGGTCGCGGCCCACGATGTTGCCGGTGACCACGAGGTGGCCGATGTGCTCGCTGATGACCACCAGGGCGGCGGGCAGGATGATGAGGATGGCGTTGACGTCGAAGATGGGCGTGTAGATGGTGGGCATGGCCAGCACAGGCGCGGCGGAAACCCCGGCCATGTTCACCATGCCCAGGCCGATGGCGGTGCCGTAGCCCACCAGAATGCCCATGAGCACCGGGATGACGGCCATGAAGCCCCGGAACAGCACCGAGCCGAAGGCCACGGTCAGAAGCGTCACCAGGGAGACGATGATGGCGTTGGCGTCGTAGGCCCCGGTCTTGGGATCGGGCATGATGCCCGCCATGCCGGTGGCCACGCTGGCCAGCTCCAGGCCGATGAGCGCCACGATGGGGCCCATGGTGGCCGGAGGCAGCACGATGCCGATCCACCCGGAGCCGAAGCGCCAGATGATGAGCGCCACGCTTATGAAGACAAGGCCCGAGGCGATGAAGCCGCCCAGGGCATAGGAGTAGTTCGCGCCCCAGAAGGCCTGGTCCGCGCCGAGGACCACGAACACCGGCGAGAGGAAGGCGAAGCTGGAGCCCAGGAAGGCCGGGGCCTTGCCCTTGCACAGGAAGAGATAGATGAGCGTGCCGATGCCGTTCATCAACAGCACGATGGCCGGGTCGATCTTGAACAGGGTGGGCACCAGCACGCTGGCACCGAACATGGCGAAGAGGTGCTGAAAGCTCAAGGGGATGCCCTGCAGGAACGGAACCTTCTGCTCCACCTGGATGGTTTTTCTCGACATGCTGTTTCTCCTGGAAATGGTTCTCGAACCCCGGTGCGGGTTCCGTTGACCGGACAATCGCGCGCTGGCCTGGGACAAAAAACGGGGCGTCGCCGCCCCGGTGAATGCGCTACTTCGTGCCGAAGATCTTGTCGCCCGCGTCGCCCAGGCCGGGAAGGATGTAGCCCTTCTCGTTCAGCCGCTCGTCCACGCTGGCGCAGTAGATGTCCACGTCGGGGTGCTTGTCCTGGATGCGCTTGATGCCCTCTGGCGCGGCCACCAGGAACAGGCCGCGAATCTGGGTGCAGCCCGCGCCCTTCAACAGCTCGATGGTGGCCTCGAGGGTGCCGCCGGTGGCCAGCATGGGGTCGAGGATGATGGCCATGCGCGCCTTGATGTCGCTGGCGAGCTTGACATAGTATTTCACAGGCTTGAGCGTTTCCTCATTGCGGTAGAAGCCCACCACGCTGACCTTGGCCCCGGGCACCATGTCGAGCACGCCGTCCATCATGCCGAGCCCCGCGCGCAGGATGGGCACAACCGTGATCTTCTTGCCCTTGATGCGCTCGATCTCCACCTCTCCGGCCCAGCCCTTGATGGTCTTCTTCTCGGTCTCAAGGTCCTTGGTGGCCTCGTAGGTGAGCAGCCGGGCCAGTTCCTTGGTCACATCGCGGAACAGGCTGGTGGTGATGTCGTGCTTGCGCAACAGGCCGAGCTTGTGCTTGACCAGGGGATGCTGGGCCACGTGAACGGCCATGGGGTTCTCCTTGTGGTTGAGCCGGTGGGCGGGACAAATCCCGTTCTTCTAAAAAGGCCGGGCGGTGAGGTCAAGGGAATAAAACCGTGGGCTGTTGCCTTTGGCCCGAACCATCGGAAATGGCAAGAAGAAAATACCTGGCGCGGCCCTTGGCCGGGCGTGGGGCTTTGGTGCCATGATTCGGGTCGCAGCCTGGGCTTTGCCCTCCAAGGGCGGGGGTGGCATGTTGGGCCTCGCCGCGCGGGGAAGGACGCCGCGGGAAACGGGCTCGCCCCGCAGCGCGGAAGTGCGCAAAAGGGTCCTTCGGGCAGCTTATTTCCGCCCCTCGCCCTTGCCTCCAGCCAAAGCGGCATTAGAATAAACAGGCCCGGCACCGGAAGACTTCTTTTCCGGCGCCCGGTCACTGAGTCGAGAGACGGCAAGGAGAAGTTGTTTGAAACGCAAAAAAGCCCCCACCAAACCGGTCCGCCTGCGCCGTCGCGCTGGCGCCCCCACAGCGGCGCAGCGTCTGGCCCAGGCGGCCAATGGAATCCATATGAACGACAAGAAGGAACCCCGCCAGCTGGGCCTCCTGCCCGACTCGGGCGAAGGCGCAATCCCCGTGGGCGGCCCCGAAGGCGAAGGCGGCCCCCGCCCGGAGATCCCGGGCGTCATGCCCGTGTTGCCGGTGCGCGACATCGTGGTTTTCAACTACATGATCCTGCCGCTCTTCGTGGGCCGGGAGAAGAGCGTGAAGGCCGTGGACGCGGCCCTTTCCGGCGACCGCTACATACTCATCGTGTCCCAGAAGGATGAAAGCGTGGACGACCCCGGGCCGGACGACATGTACCAGGTCGGCACCGTGGGCATGATCATGCGCATGCTCAAGATGCCCGATGGCCGCCTGAAGGTGCTGGTGCAGGGACTTTCCCGCGCCCGCGTGAAGCGCTTCGTCAGCGACGAGCCCTTCCATCTGGCCGAGGTGGAGGCCTTGAGCGAGTCCGAGCCCAAGGAACTGACCCCGGAGCAGGAGGCGCTGGTGCGCTCCTCGCGCGAGATCTCGGAGAAGATCCTGACCCTGCGCGGCATCTCGCCCGCCGACATCATGGGCGTTCTGAACGCCGTCAACGAGCCGGGCCGCCTGGCCGACCTCATCGCCTCGAACCTGCGCATGAAGGTCGTCGACGCCCAGGCCATCCTGGAGTGCGAGGAGCCGGTGGAGCGCCTGCGGCTGGTGAACAGCCAGCTGGTCAAGGAGGCCGAGGTGGCCTCCATGCAGAACAAGATCCAGTCCATGGCGCGCGAGGGCATGGACAAGGCCCAGCGCGACTTCTTCCTGCGCGAGCAGATGAAGGCCATCAAGCGCGAACTGGGCGACGAGGGCGGCGAGGACGAGGAGATCGAGAACCTCCGCAAGGCCATCGAAAAGGCCGGGATGCCCAAGGACGTCAAGAAGGAGGCCCTCAAGCAGATGGGGCGGCTGGAGTCCATGCACCCGGATTCCTCGGAAGCCACGGTCATCCGCACCTATCTGGACTGGATGACCGAGCTGCCCTGGAAGAAGCAGTCCAAGGACAGGCTCGACGTCAAGGCCGCCAAGGGAATTCTGGACGAGGACCATTTCGACCTGGAGAAGGTCAAGGAGCGCATCCTGGAGTACCTCTCCGTGCGCCAGCTGAACCCCAAGATGAAAGGCCCCATCCTGTGCTTCGTGGGGCCTCCGGGCGTGGGCAAGACCAGCCTGGGCCGCTCAATCGCCCGCAGCCTGGGCCGCAAGTTCCACCGCCTGAGCCTGGGCGGCATGCGCGACGAGGCCGAGATTCGCGGCCACCGGCGCACGTACATCGGGGCCATGCCCGGCCGCATCATCCAGGGCATCAAGGGCTGCGCCACGCGCAATCCGGTCATCATGCTCGATGAAGTGGACAAGCTCGGCACCGACTTCCGGGGCGATCCGTCCTCGGCCCTGCTTGAGGTGCTGGACCCGGAACAGAACTTCAGCTTCACCGACCACTATCTGAACGTGCCGTTTGACCTGTCGGCGGTGATGTTCATCTGCACGGCCAATACGCTGGACACCATCCCCGGCCCGCTGCTCGACCGCATGGAGGTCATCCGCATCCCCGGCTACACCGAGCAGGAGAAGGTCAAGATCGCCCGGCGCTTCGTGCTGCCCCGCCAGGCCAAGGACAACGGCTTGAAGGAGTCCGAGGTCAAGCTGGACGACGAGATGCTGGCCAGGATCGTGCGCGAGTACACCCGCGAGGCGGGCCTGCGCAACCTGGAGCGCGAGATAGGCTCCGTGTGCCGCAAGCTGGCGCGCAAGAAGGCCGAGGGCGAGAAAGGCCCGTTCAACGTCACCGAGAAGAATCTGCACAAGCTGCTCGGCGTGCCGCGCTTTCTTGAGGACGAGAAGGAGACTGTCCTGCCCCCCGGCGTGGTCACCGGACTTGCCTGGACCCCGTATGGCGGCGAGATCCTGCACGTGGAGGTCACCACCATGCCCGGCACCGGCAAGCTCATCCTCACGGGCAAGCTGGGCGACGTCATGAAGGAGAGCGCCCAGGCGGCCGTGTCCATCTGTCGCGCCAAGGCGGATCTCTACGGCATCCCCAAGGACTTCCACGAGAAGCGCGACATCCACATCCACGTGCCCGCCGGCGCCACGCCCAAGGACGGCCCCAGCGCGGGCGTGACCCTGGTGACGGCGCTCATCTCCTCGCTCTCCGGCAAGGCCGTGAGCGCGGACACCTGCATGACCGGCGAGATAAGCCTGCGCGGCCGCGTGCTGCCGGTCGGCGGCATCAAGGAGAAGATTCTGGCCGCGGTCGCCCAGGGCATGAAGCGCGTCATCATCCCCAGCCAGAACAAGAAGGACCTGCAGGACATCCCCGAGGACCTGCGCAAGAAGATCGCCATCAAGTTCGTGGAGCGCGTGGACGAGGTTTGGCCCCTGGCCAAGGCTTCGGCCAAGGCCGCCAAGGCCGAGGCGAAGCCCGAGCTGAAGACCGAACCCAAGCCCGAGCCCGTGGCTGAGGCGGTCGCGGCCAGGAAGCCAGCGGCGAAGCCGACGGCCAAGCCGGGTGCAAAGCCCGCGACAAAGAAGCCGGTCGCCAAGCCGGTCGCCAAGAAGGCCCCGAAGAAGAGCAAATAGCCCGGGCCGGAGCAGGGCGGCGTTGCCAGTGGGCGCGAAGTGCGCTAGGAAAACGTCCGCCCTGCTTTCGCCGCCGGGCCAGCCAGAGACGCAGCGAGGAGACCACAGATGCCGATATTCGAGTATGTCTGCACCCGGTGCAAGAAGCAGTTCGAGGAAATAGTGTTCAGCCAGGACGAGCAGGCCGTGTGCCCGTCCTGCGGCTCCACCAGGACCGAGAAGCTCATGAGCTGCTGCCGCAGCAAGGTGGGCAGCGGCGGACCGGACCTGGACGCCCCCGCGGCCAAGGCCTCTCCCGCGCCCTCGGGCGGCTGCGCCGGCTGCTCCGGCGGTTCCTGCTCCACCTGCCGCTAGGCCCGCGCACCATGAAGAAAGTCACCATCGCCACGCGCGGCAGCATGCTCGCCCTCTGGCAGGCGGAGCACATCAAGTCCCTGCTCTGCGCCCGCTACCCCGGCCTTGAAGTCGACCTGCTCAAGATCAAGACCACCGGCGACAAGATTCTGGACGTGCCGCTGGCCAAGGTTGGCGGCAAGGGCCTGTTCGTGAAGGAGATCGAGGAGGCGCTGCTGGACGGCCGCGCCGATCTGGCCGTGCACAGCATGAAGGACGTGCCCACGGAGCTGCCCGAGGAGCTCATCGTCGGCGTGAACCCCGTGCGCGAGGCCCCGACCGACTCGCTGCTTTCCGTCCAGTACGATGGCCTGGACGCCCTGCCCAAGGGCGCGAAGGTGGGCACCAGCAGCCTCAGGCGGCAGGCCCAGCTGCTCACCCTGCGGCCGGACCTGGTCATCGAATCCCTGCGCGGCAACCTGGACACCAGGGTGCGCAAGCTCCTGGAGGGCCAGTTCGACGCCATCGTGGTGGCGACCGCTGGCCTGAACCGCCTGGGCCTCGGCGCGCCCAAGGTGGAGATACTTGGCCCGCCGCGCTTTTTGCCCGCGGTCGCCCAGGGGGCGCTGGGCATCGAGTACCGCCGCGACCGGCCGGAGATGGCCGAGCTGCTGGCCTTTTTGAACCACCCGGAGACCGCCGCCCAGGTGGCTGCGGAGCGCGGCTTTCTTACCGGGCTCGACGGCGGTTGCCAGGTGCCCATCGCCGCCTGGAGCCAGCTTGAAGGCCAGAGCCTGACCCTGACCGGCTTCGTGGCCGGCGTGAACGGGGAGAACCCCATCCGGCTTTCCGCCACCGGCCCGGCGGACGCGGCCTGGGCGCTTGGCGCGAAGCTTGCCGAGGCCGTGCTGGCCAAGGGCGGCAAGGCCATTCTGGACGAAGTGTATGCCCGGAGCTGACGCCAGAACCCCGGACCCGGCCGTCTTGAAGGACTTCCGGCGCATCCCCGGCGTGGGCAAGACCACGGCCCTGGACTTGTGGAACCTGGGGCTGCGCGGCGTGGACGACCTGCGCGGCCGCGACCCGCAGCAGCTTTACGAAGCCCAGGAGGCCCTGGCCGGGCGGCACGTGGACCGCTGCGTGCTCTATGTCTATCGCTGCGCGGTGTATTTCGCCGAAACGGCGAGTCCTGACCCGGAAAAGCTCAAATGGTGGAACTGGAAGGACTGAGCGCCGGGGCGCAACGCCACGTGATTCAAGAAAAGTGAGCAGGGGCAGGCAAAGATCTGCCCCTGCTTTTTTTGCGCCGTCGAACCGTCAGCTCATGACCGCCAAGGCGGCCTGACAAAGGCGTCCGCGTCAGACCGCGACCCGTTCCGCTTCCTTGCTCGCCATGCAGCGGGCGCAGAACGCGGTGGTGGGCACCAGCTCCAGCCTGCGCAGGGAGATGTCCTCGCCGCATTCCTGGCATACGCCGAAATCCTCCTCTTCCAGCCGGCCCAGGAGCTTGAGCAGCTCCTGCATGCGCCGGTCGGTGTTGTGCTTCCAGTCCTGGTGCAGCACCCGGACGGCTGTTTCCGCGACCCGCTGGCCGCCGTTCTCGTCCAAGCCGTTGCAGGCGCGCCACTGGTCCAGGGCCGCGTGGATGTCGTTGATTTCCGTTTCGATGATTCGTCGCAATCTGGACAACTGTTCCGCAGTCATAAGTCTCTCCTTTGTTGTTGAATGAAAAAGCCCCGCGTTCCGACGATCGGAAGGCGGGGCCTGATGCAGACGCTTTCAAGTGACGCGCTACATGACGGCCCCGATGCCCTGGCTGGAGATGTGGTTCTCCTGCCGGGCGCAAGAATTCCCGGAGCCAAAGGCGTCCAGGCGGGTGGCGGACATGGGTTTCAGGCGTTTCACAAAATCGCTCCAATGCTGTTTGCTGTTTTGCAAGATCATATCATAACCGCTTTTTCGGAAAAGGCAAATCGCCTCTTGTGGCGATGCTTCGGCTGCATTCCCCCGCGGTCCGCGGCGCATATTCCTTGCGTGTCACTCGTCAAAGTGCAGCAGATCCCCGCGCACGATGGCCCCCTTGCCAAAGCGACCGCGCACGGCGTCCAGGGCGTTGTCCAGCGCGCCCCTGGGCCTGGCGTCGGGCTCCGGCTCCAGGAGCGAAAGTTGCCGGGGCCGTTCGCCGAACTGGCTGACGCCCACGCCGATGAGCCGCAGCTCGCGCTTGGGGTTCAGCTCGGCCAGCAGGCTGACGGCGGTCTCGAAGATGGTCTGCGTGTCGCAGATGGGTTCGGCCAGGGTGCGCGAGCGCGTCACCTGGGTGAAGTCCGCGAACTTGGCCTTGAGCGTCACGGTGCGGCCGCGCACGCCCTGGGCGCGCAGGTCCGCGCCCACGCGGTCGGCTTGCAGCAAGAGCCAGCGCCGCAGGAGCGCCGGGTCGCGCGTGTCCTTGTCAAAGGTGTTTTCCGCGGTGGAGGACTTTGGCGGGGTGAAGGGCGTCACCGGGCGGTCGTCGATGCCGCGCGCCAGGGCGTGCAGCCAGGGACCGCGCTCGCCCAGCTTGCCGCGCCAGTACTCCGCCGGGCGGCGCAGCAGGTCCCCGGCGTTGGTCACGCCCAGCCTGTTCAGCGTCTCCAGGGTGCGGCCGCCCACGCCGGGGATCTTCTGCACGGGCAGGGCGTCCAGAAAGGCGCGCACCTCCCCGGGGGCGATGATGGTCTGGCCGTCGGGTTTGTTGTAGTCCGAGGCGATCTTGGCCAGGAAGCGCACCGGGGCGATGCCCACCGAGCAGGTGAGGGCGGTCTCGGCCTTGACCGCGGCGCGCAGGGTCTGCGCGAACTCCTCCGGCGGGCCGAAGAGGCGCTCCAGGCCCGTGGCGTCCAGATAGGCCTCGTCCACGCTGGCCTGCTCCACCAGCGGGGAAAAGCGTTGCAGCACGGCCATGACCCGGCGCGAGACCTCCTTGTAGCGCCACATGCGCACGGGTGCGAAGATGCCGTGGGGACAGAGCTTTTTCGCCTGGGCCACAGGCAGGGCCGAGCGAACGCCATAGGCGCGGATCTCGTAGCTGGCGGCGGAGACCACGGAGCGCGGGCCATCGCCAACGGCCAGCGGCTTGCCGCGCCACTCGGGGTGGTCGAGCTGCTCGATGGACGCGAAAAAGGCGTCCATGTCGATGTGCGCGACGCGCCGCTCGATTCTCAGCTCGCTATTCGGCTCGCTGTTCGGCTCCATGTCCTTGCCCGCCCCGGTTTTCATGCGCCAGTGGTACGACAGAGCGTGGCGCTTGAAAAGGGGCGGGCGAAGGGCGTCTGGCTGACCGGCCTAGAAGCCCCAGGCCGAGAGGGTGGGGCGCTTGTAGCCCTGCTGCTGGGCCAGCACGTCCAGGGCCACGGAGGCCATGTCGTCCAGGGCGGGCAGAAGCGGCTGGTCAAGCCCCCGGAAGTCCAGGGTCTTGATGTACATGTTGCAGGTCTCGCACACGTCCACGCGCACGCCGGGGTACTCGGCCACGCGGAAGAGCTTGAGCTTGTTCTGGTCGCCCTCGTCGCAATAGGCGCAGCCGATGCGCCGCAGCCGGTATTCGTGCCCGCAGAAGGTGCAGGCGCCGAAACGCTTGCCTTCCTTGTCGCGCAGAAACGAGATCAGGGGCAGGCTGCCGCACAGGGGGCAGTGGCCGTGCTCGTGGGGCAGGTTCTCCGGCAGGTGCGCGGCCAGTTGCTCCGCCGCGCGCGCCAGGCTGGGCGACAGGGCCGAGGTCACCAGGAAGTCCAGGGCGCGGGGGCTGCCGGGCAGGCGCTCGCGCCAGGCCGCGAACAGGGCGTCGTCTCCGGCCATGTGGGCGCGCAGGGCGGCCTCGGGGTCCAGTTTGCCGGAGGCCACGGCCTCGCGCAGGGCCTTGGCCGCGTTCGCCGCCTCGCCGCCGGAGGCTGAGAGCGCGTCGAGCAGGGAGGGGATGAGTCCCAGGGCCTGCTTGAGGTCAAAGGGGAAGCGCTCGCGCAGGAGCAGCGGATTGCCCGCGAACATGGCGTCCGGCGTGGCGCAGGCGTCCCGCTGGGGCAGCTCAAGGCTGGCCTCCGCCTTGGCCTGGCGCAGCAGGGGCATCACCCGCTCCACCAGGGCGATGAGCTCCTCGGGCAGGATCTCCTGCGCGCGGATGAGCGAGAACTTGGCTTCAATCAACCGCGTGAAGGCTTGGTCGTCTGTGTGCATTCCGTATATCCTTGGCTGGTTTGGAAGGGAAAAAAATCACCTTCATCCGGCACACTACGTGTTGCCGCGGCCGGATGCAACCGGGGATGCGCAGTTCATGTTCTGGACCAGCGCTTTTCCATATTCCGCTTGCGGGGGCCGGGCGGGCACAGTATGGAATGACCAGTTGGACAACAATAAGCGAGCATGGCGGCGGCGATGACAGACGACAGTACGGCTACGGGCATAAGTCTTTCCGGGCTTCGCGAGGCGTTTTCCGGCAGCGAGGATGTGCTGGTTCAGATGCTTGGCCTGTTCCAGGTGCAGGCGATGGAGCGCATGGCCCAGTTGAACGCGCACCTTGCGGCCTGGGACGTCATGGCCGCGCGCACGGCGCTGCATTCCTTGGTGAACATCTCCGGCGCGGTGCGGGCCTACGCCATGAGCGATCTGGCCAAGGCCGTGGGCGAGGCCGTGAAGCGCGAGGACCGGGGGCAGGCCCTGGCCGCGGCTGAAGTCTTGGGGCGAGAGTGCTCCACCGTGCTCGAGCAAGTGCAGATCATGCTTGATGCGAGCCAGGCCAGGCCGCGGGACATCTGGCTGGCGGTCCTGCCGTCTTTGCAAGCCTCTGCGCCCAGCGCATAGAAAAAGGCCGTCCGCCAGGCTCCATTGTCTCCCCGTCTCGGGGTTGGAGCCAAGGCGAACGGCCTTGTCGCGTCTGTTCCGAGGTCCTAGAGGTTGGCCTGCAGGAGCTCGCCGAATTCCTTGCAGCCCACGGCCTTGGCGCCCTCGATCTGGGAGGCCAGGTCCACCGTGACCTTGCGCGCGGCGATGGCCTTGGCCACCGAACCGTGCACCAACTGTGCGGCCTCATGCCAGCCCAGGTGCTCCAGCATCATGGTGCCGGAGAGGATCAGGCTGCCGGGGTTGGCCATGTCCTTGCCCGCGATGGTCGGGGCGGTGCCGTGGGTGGCCTCGAAAAAGGCGAGCGTGTCGCTCATGTTCACCCCGGGAGCGAGCCCAAGACCGCCCACCTGCGCGGCCAGCGCATCGGAGATGTAGTCGCCGTTCAGGTTGGTGGTGGCGATGACGCTGTATTTCTCCGGGCGGATGAGCGCCTCCTGGAACATGGCGTCGGCGATGCGGTCGTTGATGATGACCGGCTTTTTCGCGCCCTCGGCGGCCTCGGCCTCGGTCATGGTGAACCCGCCGAACTCGGCCGCCGCCATCTCGTAGCCCCAGGCGCGGAACCCGCCCTCGGTGTATTTCATGATGTTGCCCTTGTGCACGAGCGTCACGCTGGGCCGCTTCTGGTCGATGGCGAATTTGACCGCGCGGCGGGCCAGGCGCTTGCAGCCCTTCTCGGTCATGGGCTTGATGCCGATGGCGGCCAGGTCGTCGAGCTTGGCGCCCATCTCGTCGCGCAGGAAGGCCACCACGCGCTTGGCCTCGGGCGTGCCCGCCGCCCACTCGATGCCCGCGTACACGTCCTCGGTGTTCTCGCGGAAGATGACCATGTCCACGCGCTCCGGGTGCTTCACCGGGCTCTCGATGCCGGGGAAGTACTTGATGGGCCGGATGCAGGCGTAAAGGTCGAACATCTGGCGCAGGGTGACGTTCAGGCTACGGAAGCCCTTGCCCACCGGGGTGCCCAGCGGGCCTTTCATGGCCAGCTCCGCGCCCTTCAGCGCGTCGAGGGTGGCCTGGGGTAGGTTCTCGCCGGTTTCGCGCACGGCCTTCTCGCCCGCAAGAAGCTCCTTCCACACCAGCTTCTTTTCGCCGCCGTAGGCCTTGGCCACCGCCGCGTCGATGACGGGCCGGCCCGCCGCCCAGACTTCCGGGCCAATGCCGTCGCCCTCGATGAAATATACGACCTTCTCCACCATGATGCCTCCCGAAGAAAATTCGCGGCCCAGCGCGTTGGCATGGCGCGGTCCGCGTGCCAGACGTGATAGCCGGGCTTCGGCTTCAAGGCAAGCGCCAGGGCAGCTGGCGGCGCCGTGTTGACAATTGCTTGGCTGCGAAGTAAGCACCCACCATGTTGGAATGCAGGAAACACATTCCCAGCCTAGGCTGGTGGCGCTGGTGGCAAAGTTATTGAAGCCGCTGGCTTGACGGATGCTCTACTCAAGGGCCGCGGAACTTCAAGACCGTGGCCTTTTTTTGTGCCGGATGCGCACGACGGAGGCCGGGCTCACGCGCGGCTGCAATACCCCAGGAGGACTGACATGGAGACCAGAATCAACCTGTCCCAGAAGGACATGCCCCAGGCGTGGTACAACGCCCTGCCCGACCTGCCCACGCCGCTGGCCCCCCCGCGCGACCCGGAGACCAAGGAGATCCTGACCCCGGACAAGCTGGAGCCAATTTTCGCCAAGGAGCTCATCAAGCAGGAGATGAGCGCCGAGCGGTTCATTGAGATTCCCGAGCCCGTGCAGGACATCTACCGCCTGTTCCGCCCCACGCCGCTGGTGCGCGCCCATCGTCTGGAGAAGGCCATCGGCTCCAAGTGCCGCATCTACTACAAGAACGAGTCCGTCTCGCCCGCCGGTTCGCACAAGACCAACACCAGCGTGCCGCAGGTGTATTACAACATGCGCGAGGGCGTGAAGCGCCTGTCCACCGAGACCGGCGCGGGCCAGTGGGGCACGGCGCTCTCCTTCGCCTGCGGCATGTTCGACATGAAGTGCACGGTCTACATGGTCAAGGTGAGCTTTGAGCAGAAGCCCTACCGCAAGATCCTCATCAACAGCTACGGCGGCGAGATCTTCCCCTCCCCCTCGGACAAGACCAACGCGGGCCGCGCCATGCTGGCCAAGGACCCCGGCTGCAAGGGCAGCCTCGGCCTGGCCATCAGCGAGGCCGTTGAGGACGCCGCCACCCACGACGACACCAAGTACACGCTCGGCAGCGTGCTGAACCACGTGCTGCTGCACCAGACCGTGGTCGGCCTGGAGACCGAGAAGCAGCTGGCCATGATCGGCGAGAAGCCGGACTATCTGGTGGCCTGCGTGGGCGGCGGCTCCAACTTCGGCGGGCTGGTGCTGCCGTTCCTGCCGCGCAAGCTTGGGGGCGAGGACATCACCTTCGTGGCGGCGGAGCCCAAGGCCTGCCCGACCTTGACGCGCGGCAGCTTCCGCTACGATTACGGCGACATGGCGCGCCTGACTCCGCTGATGAAGATGCACACCCTGGGCCATGCCTTTATGCCCGCGCCCATCCACGCGGGCGGCCTGCGCTACCACGGCGAGGCGCCCATCGTCTCCAACCTGATGGAGGAGGGGCTGGTGGACGCCCGCGCCTACTACCAGGGCGATTGCTTCGAGGCGGCCATGCTCTTCCTCAGGACCGAGGGCTTCCTGCCCGCGCCGGAGACCAGCCACGCCATCGCCAGCGCCATCGACGTGGCCAAGACCGCCAAGCCCGGCTCCTGCGTGGTCTTCCTGTACTCCGGCCACGGCCTGCTTGACCTGGCCTCCTACGACGCCTACCTGCGCGGCGACTTGACCAACTACGAGCTGCCCCAGGACCAGATCGACCAGGCGCTGATGATGTGCCCAACGGTCGAGGGCTAGCTTTCCGGCGAGGGCGTCCCGCCTGGGGCGCCACGCGTTTGTGCGCGTCTGTTGGGGGAGCTTCGGCTCCCCCCTTTTGCGTGCCCCTGCGGCAACCGCCAAGGTCCGGGAGCGGCTTGACCTCTGGCGTGGGTTCGTACACATAAACAGAATGGAACTCACGCTTCTCTCCGAACTGCTCAAGGTCTTCGCCCTGTCCGTGGGCGTCATCTATCTGTGCCACAAGGTGCGCATCCCGCCCATCGTGGGCTTCCTCATCACCGGCGTCATCGCCGGACCCTATGGCCTGGGGCTGGTCAAGGCCGTGCACGAGGTCGAGATCCTGGCCGAGGTGGGCGTGGTGCTCCTGCTGTTCACCATCGGCCTGGAACTGTCCATCGGCGAGCTGGTGCGGCTGAAAAAGAGCGTGCTCGCTGGCGGCGGCGGCCAGGTGCTGCTCACCATCGCGGCCTTTGGCGGGCTGGCCTGGGGACTCGGCTTTGCGATTCCGCAGGCGATCTTCGTGGGCTTCCTGGCCGCGCTTTCCTCCACGGCCATCGTGCTCAAGACCATGCAGCAGCGCGCGGAGATGGACTCGGTCCACGGGCGAATCACCCTGTCCGTGCTGATCTTCCAGGATCTCGTCATCGTGCCGATGATGCTGCTCATCCCATTCCTTGCAGCGCAGGCGGGCGGCGGGGACGGCGGTTCCGGGCTCTCGTTTTTGTGGCCCACGCTGAAGGGCTTCGGCATGGTGGCGTTGGTGTTTTTTCTGGCGCGCAAGGTGGTGCCAAAACTGCTGCACCGCATCGTTCAGACGCGCAGCCGCGAGCTGTTTCTCATCAGCACCCTGGCCATGTGCCTGGCCACGGCGTTTCTCACCTGGCAGATCGGCCTGTCGCTCTCGCTCGGGGCGTTTCTGGCCGGGCTCATCATCTCCGAGTCCGAGTACAGCCTCAGTGCCCTTGAGGGCATCATGCCCTTCCGCGACGTGTTCACAAGCCTGTTCTTCATCTCCGTGGGCATGCTGCTCGACGTTGGCTACGTGGCCAGCCACCTGCCGCCCGTGGCCGGGGCCACCCTGGCCGTGCTGGCGCTCAAGGCGCTGATGGCCGCGCTGGCCGCGTACCTGCTGGGCTTCCCGCTGCGCCCGGCCATCATGGTCGGCCTCGCACTGTGCCAGGTGGGCGAGTTCTCCTTCGTGCTGGCCAAGGCCGGCAAGGCCGAGGGGCTCATCGACGCGCAGGGCTACCAGCTCTTCCTGGCCGCCAGCATCATGACCATGGCGCTCACCCCGCCGCTCATCGCTTTTGCTCCCCGCGCGGCTGACTGGGTGCGCGGGTTGCCGTTCTTCGCCGCCATGCGCAAACGTCCCTTTGAAACGGAAATGGAGCAGGCCTGTGATGGGTACGCCTGCGTCACCGACCACCTGGTCATCGTGGGCTTCGGCGTGGGCGGCAAGCATCTGGCGCGCGCGGCCAAGAGCTTCGGCATCACCTACCGCGTGGTGGAGATGAACCCGGACACGGTGCGCACGAGCGCGGCCGAGGGCGAACCGATCATCTTCGGCGACGCCAGCCAGGCCGCCGTGCTGGAGCATGTGGGCGCGCAGAACGCCCGTGTGCTGGCGGTGGTTGTGTCGGACCCGGTGAGCATCCGGCGCATCACCGACGCCGCGCGCAGGCTGAACCCGGCCCTGCACATCATCACCCGCACGCGCTTCTTGAGCGAGATGGAGCCGCTGCTCGAACTCGGCGCAAGCGACGTGATTCCCGAGGAGTTCGAGACCTCGGTGGAGATCTTCACCCGCGTGATGATGCGCTATCTGGTGCCGCGCGGCGAGATTGAGCGCTTCACCGAGGAGGTGCGCGCGGAGGGCTATGAGATGCTGCGCGCCACCGAGGTGCGGGGCGACTCGTTCTGCACCCTGAACCGCCAGTTTCCGGGCATGGACGTGAGCGCCATCACCGTTGAGCCGGGATGCATCCTGGACGGCCAGACACTGCAGGAGTCCGAACTGCGTCGCACGCATGGGCTCACCGTGGTGGCCGTCGGGCGCGAGGGCGAGATCATGGGCAACCCCGACGGCACCCTGCGCCTGCAGGCCGGGGATGTGGCCTATGTCTTCGGCGCGCACGCGGACATCGCCGCCAAGGCGGGTCTGTTCAGCGGGCGCAGACGTCCCTGGGAGGAGCAGGCCGCGCCGGTGTAGGCGAGGCGTTGGCGTAGAAACGCTCCCCCTGTGTGCTCAAGGGGAGCGTCTCCTGGGGTTGAACTGGAATGCTGTTGGCGTTGCGTTGGCAGGACGGCAACGGCAAGAACGGCTGCGGCGACCGACCGCGGCCTTTTTCATTCTCTGCGCGAAGCGCCTAGCACTCGCCGTCGAGGAGGAAGCGCAAAGCCTTGCCCGTGCGGGTGGCCTTGAATTCGATGATCTCGTAGGTGGCCGCGCCCTCGGTGACAAAGGGGTCCTGCTCCAGCACGGCGGCAAGCTCCCAGCGGCTGCCCGCCTGGGCCAGGATGACGCCGCCGGTGCGCGGCTCGCGCGGACCGGAGAGCAGGAACAGTCCGGCCTGGTAGTTGGCCTCAAGGAACTTGCGGTGCGCGGGCAAAAGCTCGTCGATGACTTCCAGAGGTTTCACATAGGTCACATGCACAAGGAACATGGGGACTCCTGGGGTTGGTGGGGTGCTGTTGCCCCTGTTGTATGACTGAAGGTCCACGCCCTCAAGGATTTTGTGTGTGTGGACGGCGCGGGGAGTCCTCAGCGTTCTGGCGCCGTGAGCCTCCTGGCCTTGAGCGCCTGGACGCGCGCGGCGGACTGCCGGATGCGCTCCGGGCTGACCACGCCCTCGGTCACCAGCTCCATGAGCAGGTCCACGGCCTTGGGCGCGATGTCCGGGTCATGCTCCAGGTTGTTG
This sequence comes from Desulfovibrio sp., assembly GCA_050251495.1. Classification (GTDB taxonomy): domain Bacteria; phylum Desulfobacterota; class Desulfovibrionia; order Desulfovibrionales; family Desulfovibrionaceae; genus Humidesulfovibrio. The sequence goes on from JBFWMQ010000018.1 coordinate 37,914, forward strand.
CCGATGAGCAGGATGTCGGCCCCGGCGTTGACGGCCAGGCCGAGGGCCTCCTTCAGGCCGTAGCGGCTGGCGACGGCGCGCATCTGCAAATCATCCGTCACCACCACGCCCGCGAAGCCCAGCCTTTTGCGCAACAGGCCGGTGATGACCGCCCGCGACAGGGTGGCCGGGTGCTTTGCGTCCAGGTGGGCGTTGAACACATGGGCGGTCATGACCATGTCCGCGCGGCCAGCGCGGATGAGTTCGGCAAAGGGCAGCAGTTCGGCCTCGGTCCAGGTTTCCGTCACGTCGGTGAAGCCGAGGTGGCTGTCCGCTGTGCTGGAGCCGTGGCCGGGAAAATGCTTGGCCGCCGTCAACACGCCCTGGCCTTGCAGCCCCATGGCAAAGGCTCCGGCGCAGGCGGCCGCCTGGGACGGGTCTGCGGAGAAGCTGCGGCCGATCTTGCCGATCACCGGGTTGTCCGGGTTCACGTTCACATCGCAGACCGGCGCGAAATCGAGGTTGAACCCGGCTTCGCGCAGCATGCGGCCCGTGGCCGCGCCAGCGGCCAAGGCCGGGGCCGTGTCCACGGTTCCTTCAGCCTCGGGGCAGAGGTCCGCCGCCGCCGGGCTGTCCGGAAAGCCGTTCACGGGCTTGAGGCGCTGCACACGCCCGCCCTCCTGGTCCACGGCGATGAACAGCGGCGGCTGGCCTGCGTTCTTGGCGGCCAGGGCAAGGGCGTCGGTCAGGCGGCGCACCTGCTCCGGGCTCTTGATGTTGCGGTCCGGAATGCCGAGGGCCGCGTCGCGGTCGAACAGGATGACCCCGCCCAGGTTCAGCTCCGCCACATGCCGCAGGATGGACAGGGGCTGGCCTGTGGCGTCCAGCGGCTCCGCGCCGCGAAAACCCACCAGCAGCATCTGCCCGGCCATGCGCTTGAGCTCCGGCGTGGGCGGCTCGGGCCGGGTGAGGGCGCAGCCCTGCGCCAGGGCGGCGAGGGCCAGGAGCAGCAGCAGGGCTGTGGTCCGCGCGCGCGCGAACATGGATTAGATCCGCTCGCTGCCGAGGGAGAAGGTGCTTTCTATGTCGTAGCTGGAGATGACGCGGTAGGAGATGAGGGTCTCCGTTCCGGTGATGCCCTGGATGAGCAGCATCTTTTCCGTGACGATGGCGGCCAGGTCGTCGTTGTCCTTGGCGCGGATGATGGCGACAAGGTCGTAGCGCCCGCCCACGGAGTGGACTTCGCTGATGCCTTCGATGGCGACGAGTTTCTGGGCCACCACGTTGATGGCCGTGGGCTGGACGTGCATGAGCACGATTGCGTTGGTCATGGCGATCCTCCGTTGCAATGTTCCTACCTGTTTGTGGCCCAGGGGTCAAAGGGGAGAGGCCTGTGGCGGGCGCAAAAAAAAGCCCCCGGACTGCTCCGGGGGCCTTGTGAGGCAAAGGTATTCCAATTTGCGGGGCCTAGGCGTTGTCCGGCTCCATCTTGGCGATGTTGCCGGCGCGGAACACGAACAGGAACAGCATCAGGGCCACAGCGCCGGAGGCCACGCCGATGGGAGTCGAAACCTCCATGGGCAGGTTGAAGCCGATGGTGGCGTTGCACAGGTAGGTGTTGGTCACAACCGTCATGAAGGTCGCGGGCACGGTGGCGATCCAGTGGTTCTTGCCGCGCTTGATGCAGTAGGCCGCGGCGGTCCACAGCACGATGGCGGCCAGGGTCTGGTTGGCCCAGCCGAAATAGCGCCAGATCACGTCGAAGTTGGCCAGGGAGATGATGTAGCCGATCACGAACAGCGGCACGGCGATGTACAGCCGCTTGACCGCCTCCTTCTGGGAGTATTTGGCGAAGTCCGAGATGAGCAGGCGCGCGGCGCGGAAGGCCGTGTCGCCCGAGGTGATGGGCAGGACCACCACGCCCAGGATGGCCAGCACGCCGCCGAAGCCGCCCAGCAGGGTGGTGCAGGCCTCGTTGACCACGTTGGCCGGGCCGCCGGCGGCCAGGGAGGCGTTCAGGGCCTCGGGGCTCTGGTAGAAGCACATGCCCACCGTGGCCCACACCAGGCCGATGAAGCCCTCGGCCACCATGGCGCCGTAGAAGATGAACTTGCCTTCACGCTCGCTGCACACGCAGCGCGACATGAGCGGGGACTGGGTGGAGTGGAAGCCGGAGATGGCCCCGCAGGCGATGGTTATGAACATCAGCGGCCACAGGGGCAGGCCCTTGGGGTGCAGGTTCTCCAGGGTCAGGTTGGGGAACATCTGGTAGTCCTGCGTCATGAGGGCGACGGGCATGGCGATGGCCATGAACATCAGGATCGCCCCGAAGACCGGGTAGAGGCGGCCGATGATCTTGTCGATGGGCAGGATGGTGGCCAGGAAGTAGTACCCGAAGATGGCCGCCACCAGCAGGCCGACGTCTATGCCGGAAAGCTTGGCCAAAAGCTTGGCCGGGCCGAGCACGAAGACCACGCCCACCAGCAAGAGCAGGATGAGCGAGAACAGGCGCATGAACTGCTTGAACCCGTTGCCCAGGTTGTAGCCTACCACGTCCGGGATGCTTTCGCCCCTGTAGCGCAGGGAGAGCATGCCCGAGAAGTAGTCGTGCACGCCGCCTGCCACCAGGGTGCCGATGACGATCCAGACCAGGGCGGCGGGGCCGTAGAGCGCGCCCAGGATGGGGCCGAAGACCGGACCCAGGCCCGCGATGTTCAAGAGCTGGATGAGAAAGATTTTCGGCTTGGACATGGGCACGTAGTCCACGCCGTCGGCCATGCACATGGCCGGGGTGGTGCGGCTCGTGTCCGGCTGGAACAGCTTGTCCACCAAAGTGCCGTAGGTGAAGTAGCCGACCACCAGCGCGGCCACGCACAAGAAAAAGATCATCATATTCCGTTCCCCCTCCTGTTGTTTTCCCCGATTCGGCACGGCTTGGCCGCGAGAAACCCTGGCGTCCAAGCCGCATCCGGCAGGCTCCGCCTCGAAGGCGCGTGCGCGGCCTTGCGGGCTGGAACATCGGAGCTTGTATGACTGTCAGACCCCTTGCCCGGACGCGGCGCGACTGACAAGGGGCGGGGAGCGGAAGGGACAATTGCGCGGATGAGGCGGCACAAAGCGGGGCTGAATCGCACTCGCGCCCGACGCTTGGGAGGGCGGGGAGCCTATTGGGGGATGCGCAGGGTGATGCTCGTGCCCTCGCCGGGTGAGCTGTGCACCAGCATGGCGTAGGCCGGGCCGTACAGCTGCACCAGGCGCTGATTGGAGTTGCGCGCCCCGATGCCCTCGGACAGTGACTCCAGCTCCACGGCCGAGGTGATGGCCCGCACCTGCTCCGGGGCCATGCCCAGGCCGTCGTCGTGCACCTCCACCAGCAGGTGCCTGTCCTCGCACCATGCGGTGAGGCGCACCAGGCCGCCTTCCGGCTTGGGCAGCACGCCGTGGCGCAGGGCGTTCTCCACCAGCGGCTGGATGATGAGCGGCGGGGTGAGGCAGTCCTCCGCGCCCGGGCCGAGGTCGATCTCGGCCTTGATGCGCGTGCCGAAGCGGGCCTGCTCGATGGCCAGGTAGGCGCCTGTCTGCTCGATCTCCTCCGACAGGCGGATGAGTCCCCGGCTGGAGTCCAGGTTGCGGCGCATGTAGCGCGCGAGGTCGAGCAGAAGCTCCCGCGCCTGGCTTGGGGCCGTGCGGCAGAAGCTGGCGATGGTGTTCAGCGAGTTGAACAGGAAGTGGGGGTTGATCTGGGCCTGCAGGCGGCGGATCTCGGCGTGGGCCAGCAGCTGGTTCTTGATGCCGATGTTCTCCAGCTCCAGCTGGGTGGAGAAGAGGTCGGCCAGGCCCTTGGCCAGCTCGAAGAGCGTCTCGTCCAGGGGCCGACGGCGGGTGCCGTAGAGCTTCAGGCAGCCCAGGATGCTTTCGCCCTTGCGCAGGGGCACGATGATGGCCTCGGTGAGCGGGCAGTGTTTTTCGGAGCAGCAGATCTCCGCCGTGTCGCGCAGAAAGAGCGATTCGCCGCTCTCGATGACCTTGAGGGTGGCCCTGGTGCGCACCTCGCCCCCGGCCTGGTGGTGCTCCTGGCCCGCGCCCAGGTGGGCCAGGATGGTCTGCCCGCTGGTGACGGCCACGGCGGGCACCTGGGCCTCGCGCATGATGATGGCGGCGGTGGCCCGGGCCGAGGTCTCGGTAAGGCCCGCGCGCAGGTGGGCCAGGGTCTGGTTGGCGATGGAGAGAATCTGCCGGGCCAGGTCGCGGTTTCTCGCCTGCCGGTAGTTCATCTGCATGTTGAGCGCCTGCACGAGCAGGGCCGCGCCGAGGGAGTTGAACACGATCATCGGCAGGGCGATGACCTGGACCACGGCCACGGCGGTTGGGAAGGGCTGCGACAGGGTGAGCACGAGCAGTTGGTGCAGGGTCTCGCCGCCCAGGGTCAAGAACAGCGCCAGCCGCCAGTCCAGGCTTCTGGCCGGGTAGCGGTGGGCCACCAGCCCGGCGACGGTCCCCTCGATGAGCGTGGCCAGGCCGCAGGGCAGGGCGGAGAACCCGCCGATGTCCATGAGGTAGCGGTGCCCGCCCGCGATGAGCCCGGACCCGATGCCCACGGCTGGACCGCCAAAGAGCCCGGCGGTGATGACCACCATGCCGCGCAGGTTGGCGAAGGACTGGAACACCACGTTGCCGGAATAGGTTCCCAGCACGCCAAAGATGCCGAACATGACGGTGAGCAGGGCGGTTGCCCACAGGGGCCGGGCGCGCCGGGGGCCGAGCTTGTCGATGGCGGTGACGGTCATCACCGCGAAGCAGCCCGCAAGCAGCAGGCCGAAGCGCTGCGAGAGGTTCAGGAAGAGCTCGGGAACCTGGGGGTTGAAGAAGTCGTTCATGCCGCCGACGTCCACATCACACCTTTTGTATGCCCATCATATGCCGAGCTTCTCCTTGAAGGCGCGCACGCGGTTGCGGCTCACCGTCACCTCGGTGCGGGCCGGGTCGGCCATGGTGACGCAGTATTTGCCGCTGAACCAGGGCGCGAACTCGGCGATGCGCTCCAGGTTCACCAGCTGGGCGCGGTTGGCCTGGAAAAAGGGCTGGCCGGACAGGCGTTCGCTGGCCTTGGCCAGGGTGGGAAGGCCGTGGCAGGTCAGCCGCTCGGTGTCGGTGACGGCCACCAGCCGCTTCTCATCGGCCTCGATGAGCAGGATGCTGGCGGTGGGGATGAGCGCGATGCGGCCTCCCTGCTCCACGGCCAGCCGCTCCAGGGGGCGCGCGCCCGTCCTTCCGGCGGAGGAGAGCAGGCGCTCGATGGCGTCGCTGAGGCGCGGGGGCGCCGGGTCGGCCAGCTGCTTGCGGATGCGCTCCAGGCTCTTGGTCAGGCGGTCCGGGAAAACAGGCTTGAGCAGATAATCCGCCGCGTTCTCCTCAAAGGCGCGGATGGCGTGCTGGTCGAAGGCGGTGACGAAGACGAACAGCGGGGGACGGTCCAGATGCTGCGCCCCCGCCAGCACGGCGAAGCCGTCCTGCCCGGGCATCTGGATGTCCTGGAACACCAGGTCCACTGCGCCCTGGGCAATGACGGCAAGGGCTTCCTCGGCGGTGGACGCCTGGACGGCCTCCACGTCCGGATGGGCCTGGAGCAGGTAGAGCAGCTCGTCCCTGGCCGGGGCCTCGTCGTCCACGATGAGCGCGCGCAGATGCGGTGTTGTCACAGGTTCCCCCGGAAGTCTGCGGTGTCCCGCCGCGGCTCGATGCGGCGGCAGGCGTACCTGCGGGCCGTACTCTTGGCGGGCGCGTGCTGTCAATCCGCGTTTGCGTCCGGGGCCTCGGCCTGCCTGGGCGCGCGGCGGGTGCCCTGGTACAGCTCGTACTCCAGCAGGCGGCACTCGATCTTGGCGTTGAACAGCGGGGTCTTGCGCCGGGGCTTGAGCCCCACCTTGGCCGCCAGGTCCGGGTTGCCGGTGAACACGAAGCCGCGCCAGCCGGGCAGGCGCTTTTTGAAGAAGTCGCCGATGCCCGCGTACATGGGCTCCAGGCGCGGGGCGTCGCCCAGGCGGCCGCCGTACTCCGGGTTCAGCACGCACACGCCGACGCCCTCTTCGGGCACGGTGCTTTCGCGGAAGTCGCAGACCTCGAAAGTGATGTGCCCCTCCACGCCAGCGGTGCGGGCGTTTTGCCGCGCGGCCGCCACGGCCTCGGGGTCGAGGTCGCTGGCGATGATGCGGCACTCCAACTGCTTCTTCGACCCTGCCTGGGCCTTTTTGCGCAGCTCGGCGTAGGCGGCGGCGTCAAAGCCCAGCAGATGCTCGAAGGCGAAGCCGGAGCGCAGGAGCCCCGGCGCGCGATTGAGGGCCACCAGCGCGGCCTCGATGGCCAGGGTGCCGCTGCCGCACATGGGCGAAAGGAAGTGCCCGCCGCGCTCGGCAAAGCCGGTGGCCAGCACGATGCCCGCGGCCAGCGTCTCCTGCAGGGGGGCCTTGTGCGGCATCTTGCGGTAGCCCCGGCGGGCCAGGGGCGCGCCCGTGGTGTCGAGGTACACGGTGAGGGCGTCCTCGCGCCAGTGCAGAAACACGCAGGCGCCCAGCGGGTCCGGGCCGGAATCCGGCCTGCGGCCCTTGCGCGAGAGGATGCGGTCCACGATGGCGTCCTTGGCCTTCTGGTTGGCGAAGCGGCTGTCGCGCACATGCTCGTTCTGCACGCTGGAGTCCACGGTCAGGTGTCCGTCGGCCGGGATGATGTCCTCCCAGGGCAGGCGTCCCAGCTCATTCGCCAGGGCGTTCGGGTCCGCGGCGCGCAGGCGGGCCAGCTCCAGCAGCACGCGGTGGCCCGTGCGCAGATGCAGATTCAGCGTCATGCAGTCCCGCATGTCGCCCTGGGCGAGCACCCCAGCGGCCAGCTCGCGGCCCGGCAGGCCGAGGGCGGCCATCTCGCGCGCCAGAAACGGCGGCAGGGCCTTGGGGCAGGTCACCAGGATGGGGCGCTTTTGCGCGGAGAAAGGCATGGAACGTCCTTTGTGGAGGTTGGGCTAGAGTGCGTCGAAGGGGTTGGGTTGCTCCAGAAGGGCCGTCATGTCAAGGGCGGGCAGGGGCCTGCTGAAGAGGTATCCCTGGAACTCGACGCACCCCCGGGCCACCAGGAAGTCCAGCTGGGCCTTGGTCTCCACGCCCTCGGCCACCACGCGCAGCTCCAGATCCTGGGCCAGGGAGAGCACGGACTTGACGATGCTGGCGTCGTCCTCGTCCTCCGGCAGGCCGTCGATGAACGAGCGGTCGATCTTGATGGCCTGGATGGGCAGTTTCTTGATGTAGCTGAGCGAGGAATACTCCTTGCCGAAGTCGTCCAGCACCACGGTCGCGCCCAGGCCGCGCAGGGCGGCAAGCGAATCCAGGGTCTCGGGCCGATGGTCCATGAGCAGGTTCTCGGTGATCTCGAACTCCAGGGCCTCCGGTGGCGCGCCCGTCTCCTTCAATATGCCGATGATGCGCTCGGTTAAGCCTGGCTGGAAAAACTGCCTGGGCGAGAGGTTCACGGCCACCGAGAGCGCGTTGTGCCTGCCCTTGCGCCACTCCACTATCTGACGGCAGGCCGCGCGCAGCACAAGGTCGCTCAAGGGCAGGATGAGGCCGGTGTTCTCGGCCACGGGGATGAACTCCGCCGGTGAGATGAGGGAGCCGTCTTCTCGCCGCAGGCGCACCAGCGCCTCGACTCCGCTGATGACGTTTCCGGGCTGCGTCATTTTTGGCTGGTAGAACACCTCCACCCCGCCGGAGGACATGGCGCGGCGCAGGCCCGCCTCCACCGCCTGCCGCCGCAGCACCTGGTCGTTCAGGTCCTTGGAGAAGAATTCGAAGGTGTTCCTGCCGACCTCCTTGGCCCGGTACATGGCCAGGTCCGCGTTCTTCAGCAGCACCTCCGGGCTCTCGCCGTGCTCGGGGAACAGGGCGATGCCCACGGAGAACAGCACGTGCAGGCTCCGGCCATCCAGGTCAAAGGGCTGGGCGAAGGTTTTCAGCACGTGCCGGGCCACCTGGTCGCCCGTATCGCGTCCGATGGCACCGTCCACCACGAGCACGAACTCGTCTCCGCCAAGGCGGGCCACGGTGTCGCTGCGGCGAACGGCTTGCAGAAGCCGCGCGGCCACAAGCTTGAGCAGACGGTCGCCCGCGGAATGGCCCAGGGCGTCGTTGACGTCCTTGAAGCGGTCCAGGTCCAGGAGCAGGACGGCGATCTGGTGGCCCTCGCGCCGGGCGGACTCCACGGCGCGTTCCAGCCGGTCCAGCAGCAGCTGCCGGTTGGGCAGCCCGGTGAGGCTGTCGTGGAAGGCCTGGTGCCGCAGCTGTTCCTCGGCCTGCTTGCGCTCGGTGATGTCCTCAAGGGAGGCCACGCTCACGTCGGTGTCAGGAATCATGCCCACCGTGAGCAGGGTGAGGCGCGTTTCGCCGGACCTGTTGATGAAGCGGGCCTCGTAGTTGCGCGGCGCGAGTTCCGGAGACTGGCGGCGTCTCACATGGTGCTGGACCATCCACTCGACGTCCTCGGGATTGAAGAACTCCGTCCAGCGAAGGCGTCCCTCGATCTCCTCGCGGCTGAAGCCGGAGAGCTTCTCGAACTCCTGGTTGACAAGGCGGATGGTGGTGTCGGCCTCGATGAGGATGGTGGCCGTGCCGGTGTTCATGAAAACGGTGCGGTAGGTCTCCTCCGAACGCTTGAGCGCTTCCTGGGCCTTGTGCAGGTTCTCCACCTCGATGAAGGTTTCAAGCAGCAGGGGCTTTCCATCGCGCTCGATGGTCGAGACGCTCTTGAGCACGGGCAAAAGCGAGCCGTCGGCTCGCAGGAGGCTGCGCACGGTCTGGTCGCCGCTTTGGTGCAGGTCGGTTATGGGGCATTTGCCTTGCTCGGTGGGGCAGAGAAACCCGTGGCAGAGCTTGCCGATGATTTCCGGGCGGGGGCGTCCGATGGCCGCCGCCGCAAAGGCGTTGACCTCGCGGATGATGTGCGTCCTGGGATCCACCAGAATGACCCCGGCCTGGATGGAGTTCAGCAGTTGCTGGAGGTAGTTCTCCTGTTCCCGGGTCATGGCGCACTGGTTGGCGAGGTTCTGCCGCGAGCGCTCCAACTCAGCCAGCGCGCCGTTGATGCGCAGGGCCAGGGAGGACAATTCGTCGTTGCCGGGCATGTTCACGCGGCCCAGGGTGAGCCTTTTGCGGTCATCATCGCCAGCCAGGCCCACGGCGCAGGCATCGACGGGATCGGCCGCATCCGCCCCGATGGCCTCGACCTGGAACTTCAAACGGGCCAGCCGCCGCAGCACCCTCCTCTCCAGGTAGACCAGGAGCACGGCAAAGCACATCAGGGTGCCCAGGATCATCAGCACCAGAGCCATGTTCATGGCGTAGTCGCCGCGATTCATGATCTGGCGGGTGTCGCGCAGCACCAGCCGCAGGGCGGGCTCGCCCCAGATGTCCGGCAGGAACAGCACCGCGCCGTAGAGATCGGAGGAAACGGGGCCGACCTTCATCCCGCCGGTAAGCTCGCTGGCAAGCGGCGCGATGTCCTTGTCCGGCGGAGTGTCCGCGCGTTCCATGGCCAGGGGCAGGCGCACGCGTTCGGCAATGGCCGCGCCCTCCTGGGCGTTGATCGCCCGCAGCATGACCAGGGTGCCGACCGGCGGCCCGAGGCCATCGCTGCCGGTGATGGGACAGCTGGCGGTGAGCATGAGCCCCTGGGGCAGCAGCAGGAGGCCCTTGACGCGATCCTCGATGCTCTTGGCATGCAGCAGGGGGGACCCGAACGTGAGTTGTGAGTCGAGGCCTTCCGGAAGCGGGGCCTTGATGCCCTGCACGGGGTCGAAGCCCTTTGCCCAGGCCACCTGCCCGGCCTTGTCCAGGAAGATGATGGCGGTCAGCCGCAGCGAGGCCAGCGTGCGGTCGTTCAGGTTCGATTCCACGAAATCTGGCGCGCGGCCCAATAGAAAATCCTTCGAGTCGTCCCAAACCGCCCAGTCGACCAGGATCTCGTCAAGGGAGGACAGCTCTTGGGACACGGCGTTGCGCGCGCGTTCCAGATTGCGCAGGGCATGGTCGCGCTCCAGATCGCGGAAGCTCGCGTTGATGACGAGATGCGTGGCAAGCGAGATGACGCCAAGAAGGACAAGGGTGCCCAGGCAGACGAAGAGAATGGTGGCCTTGCGGAGCGTCATGCGTCCTCAACGGTTTGCTTGTTGGTGGTGTCGTGGCGACAGATGTGCATTCTACGTAATCTTTGGCGAAATGGGTACTGTTTTGGAAAGAAAAATTGCCCGCTGGCCGGATTTTCCACCCGCCTCAGGGCGCCTATGCGCCGCGCGGGTCAGGGGTACGCAGGCGGTGCTTCTCCACCGGGGCATGGACGGGATATATCGGGTTCGCCCTGGTCCACCACCCCGGCACGGCCAGAGCCGTAAACTCCACGCGGGTGACGAACTTGATGCTCTTGTACGCCTGGTCAAAGGGGCTGATCACCCGCGCGGGCGCCCCCCGCTCATCGGAGAGCGGAGCCCCGTCCAGGTCCAGGGCCAGCAGGCTTCCCAGGGCCGGATCAAGCAGTTCGGCCAAGGGCAAACTTTCCACATAATGCGTCAAGCCGCCAGCGGGCATTGTCTCGCCCAAGGAATGGAACACGGCGTGCCGGGCCTCTGGCTTGGGCCGCGCGCGTGCGAACAGCGTTGAAAAGGCCACTCCGCCCCAGGGCGCGTCCTGAACGCTCCAGCCTTCAACGCAATGGAAGTCGGCCCGGCGGCTTACCTGCGGCAGGGCGCGCAACTCGGCATAGCTCAAGCTCCCCGGCGCTTCCACCAGCCCGTCAAAGGCCAGCTGATACCGCTCGCGCCGACCATCCTTCCAGACCACCTCGCCGCGCTTGGCATCGAACCGGAAGGTGTTCTTCTCCACCGTTCGGGTGGGGAATCGTTTCGCAAAGGCCTCGCGCGCCCCGGCCGGAAGCAGGCCCCAAAGGGCCGCGCCAGCCACGAAGGCGGCTGTGGCAAGCAGTTTCAGCGTGGTGCGGCGGTGCTGGTCAGGGGGGATGTCGCGCATCAGGACCTCCAAGGCTTCCTTATTTTATAACGCTGGAAACGCCTCCTGTGAAGGGGCTGCTTGCAAACGCACGGCTGCGAAGCTACTTTCTCGCCAACGCCACTTTTGGAGGCCACGATTCATGCGCATCACGTCCTTCCCCCTGGGACCCCTTGAGACCAACTGCTACGTGCTGGACCACGACGGGCGCGCCCTGGCTGTCGATCCAGGAGGCGATCCCGGCGAAGTGCTCGGCTTCCTGCACGCCGAAAAGCTCAGCCTTGAGCACATCCTCGTCACGCACCTGCACTTCGATCATATCTATGGTTGCGCCCGGCTGGCCAAGGCCACCGGCGCGCCCATCCTGGCCCCTGCCGCGGACGCCTTCCTCATGGAGACGGAACTCGGACTTGGCGGCGTGTATGGCTTCCCCACCGTCGAGCCCTTTGCGAGCAGCCCAGCGCCGCTTGGCCAGACCAGCTTCATCGGCCTGGAGTGCCGCTGCCTGGCCACGCCCGGCCATACGCCCGGCAGCGTGACCTACTATTTCCCCCAGGCGGGCGCGGCCTTTGTGGGCGACCTCATCTTCTACCGCTCCGTGGGCCGCACCGACTTTCCCGGCGGCAGCAGCGCCCAGCTCAAAAAATCCGTTCAGGAGAACATCTTCACCTTGCCGGACGAGACCGCGCTCTACTCCGGGCACGGCCTGGAGACCAGCGTGGGCGGCGAGAAGACGCATAATCCGTTCTTTCTGCACGACATGTTTTAGGTGGAAGCGCAGGGGGTCCGGGGGGAATCAGTCCCCCGGCTGCCAGCGGCATCTTCTCTATTTTAGTGTATGGAGGCGTCATGACGACCATAGACTTGCGCGACAAGTGCTGAGGCGTGGGCATGGAGGTCGGGTGGCACCTCCGCTTGACCCGGGACGACGAGCTGGTGTTTCTGGTGCGGCCCCAGCTCGCGCCCAACGTGGAGGACGCGGTGTTCATCGCTGGCGGCTGGGAGCTGGCCTGGAACAGGGCGGACGAGGCCGAAGGTTTTGTGGCGGCCTTGGCGCGGCGGAAACGTTGAGCGGGGAGGCGGGTGCGGCATGCCGAATGCGAACATGTTTGATGCGGACGTCGCGATAATCGCGTGCAGCCACCGTGGGGGCGGCAATTCCGATACGGCGGCGGAGCTTTTGGCGCGCGGCGTGGCCGAGGCGCGGGCATCCTCGCGCGTGCTGGCCCTGCGCGACTACTCGGTGCTGCCCTGCCTGGCCTGCCGGTCCTGCGCGGCGGACAAGCTCTCGCGCTGCGTGCTGGCGCAGAGGGATCAGGCGGAGGAGCTCTTCGCGGTCTTGATGCGCGCACCTGTGGTGGTGTTCGCCTCGCCCATCTATTTCTACGCGCTGCCCTCGCTGTGCAAGACCTGGGTGGACCGCTCGCAGCGCTTCTGGGAGGCCAGGCGCAAGGGCGACGCCTGGGTGCTGGCCTTGAAGGAACGCTCGGCCTTCGCCTGCCTTGTGGCGGGCCAGCCAGCCGGGAAGAAGCTGTTCGACGGCGCGCGCCTGACCCTCAAGTACTTTCTGGTGAACTTCGGGCTGGGCCTGGAAGAGCCGCTGGGGCTGCGCGGACTGGATGCCAAGGGCGATCTGGCGGGCAGCGTCGAGGCCTCCCGGCAGGTGCTAGAGCTTGGCCGCGCGGTCGGACGCCGGGCCCTTGAGGCGGTGCGCGGTGCGTGAGGCCCTGGCCGCTTTTGCCCGGCGGGCGCTGCGCGGCGCGCTGCTGGCCGAGGCGCGCTGTCCCGGCTGCGGGCGGGTGCTGCCTACGGGGAGCGGGGCCAGCGTGACCTTGTGCGCGGACTGTCTGGCGGCCATGCTTCCGGTCCAGGGCGAACCGTGTCCAGGCTGCGGCGAGTACCCGCCGGTCGCGCAGCCGCAGCCGGTGTTGTGCGGCCGCTGCCGCGAGAAGCCGCGCCCCTGGGGCCGCACGCTTGTCTACGGGCCATACGCGGGGCCGCTCAAGGACATGATTGTGGGCTACAAGTTCGAGGCCCGGCTGGATTTCGGCCGCCGCCTTCAGGAGTGCGCCCTGGCCGCCTTTGAGCGCGGGCTGGCCGCGTTCCCGGAGCTTTCGGCCCTGGACGCGCTTGTGCCGGTGCCCCTGCATCCGCGCAGGCTCTTGTCGCGCGGGTTCAATCAGAGCCGGGAGATCGCCCGGCTGGTTTCGGCGCGCCACGGTGTGCCCATCCGGCAGGGGGCGCTTGGGCGCGTGCGGCGCACCACGCCGCAGATGGAGCTTTCGCGCCAGGCCAGGGCCGAGAACATCCGGGGCGCTTTTGCCGCGCAAACACGCTTGCTGGAGGGCAAGGCCGTGCTGCTGGTGGATGACATCATGACCACGGGCGCGACCCTTGAGGAATGCGCGCGGGCCATGCTGGACGCGGGCGCGGCGCGCGTGGACGTGCTGGTCCTGGCCAGGGCCTGAGCCGGGCGGAGTGAAAAAAATACGCGTCCGGCACTTGACTTTTCCCGCCTGCCCAAGATAAGAGAACGCCTCTTACGCGATGGAGGTATTCGCAATGTTCGCAATCATCGAGACCGGCGGTAAGCAGTACCGCGTGGAACAGGGACTCGAGTTCAAGGTGGAGCTTTTGCAGGCAGAGCCCGGCACCGAGCTGAACTTGGACAAGGTCCTTCTGATCGCCGATGGCGCTCAGACCAAGATCGGGGCCCCCTACCTTGACGGCGCCAAGGTCGCCTGTGAAGTCCTGGGCCATGGCCGTGGCGAGAAGATCATCATCTTCAAGAAAAAGCGCCGCAACGACTTTCACAAGAAGACCGGCCACCGGCAGGATTACACCAGCCTTAAGGTCAAAACCATCCAGGCCTAGCGGGCCAGAGCCCATTACGGCAAGGAGGATACAATGGCTCACAAGAAAGCAGGCGGCAGCTCCAGAAACGGACGCGACAGCGCCGGACAGCGTCGTGGCGTGAAGCGCTTCGGCGGTCAGCAGGTTCTGGCCGGCAACATCCTCGTGCGTCAGGTCGGCACCAGCATCCACCCCGGCAAGAACGTCGGCGTGGGCAAGGACTGGACCCTGTTCGCGCTGGTGGATGGCGAGGTCAAGTACGAGAAGTACACCCGCAACAACAAGGTCAAGACCAGGGTCCACATTCTGCCCGTGAGCGCCTAGTCCAGGCGGCTCCACGAAAGAACCATAGCGCGGGCAGGAGCGGCTTACCAAGCGGCTCCTGCCCGTTTTCTATCTGGGGTATGGCGTCATGCGATTTGTAGACGAAGCAAGCATCACGGTGCGCTCCGGCAAGGGCGGCAACGGCAGCGCTTCGCTCAAGCGCGCCAAGAACCTGCCCAAGGGCGGACCGGACGGCGGCGACGGCGGCAAGGGCGGCGACGTCGTGTTCCACGCAAGCCAACGCCTGCTCACCTTGTACGATTTCCGCGCCCAGCGCCTGTTCGAGGCCGAGAACGGGCAAAACGGCCGAGGCCAGGACAAGTATGGCCGTGGCGGCGAGGACCTGATCATCGAGGTTCCCGTTGGGACGCAAGTCTTTCTGGAGGACGAGGACGGGGAGGGCTATACCCTGCTGGCCGACCTCCATCGCGCGGACCAGCGCTTCGTGGCCTGTCCGGGCGGCGAGGGCGGGCGCGGCAACCTGCACTTCAAGACCTCGGTGAACCGCGCGCCCAAGCGGGCCGAGGCGGGCAAGCCCGGCCAGGAAAAGCGCCTGCGCCTGGAGCTCAAGGTCATCGCCGACGCGGGCCTGCTGGGGCTGCCCAACGCGGGCAAGTCCACCTTCCTCACGGCTGTTTCCGCCGCGCGGCCCAAGATCGCCTCCTATCCCTTCACCACCCTTACGCCGAACCTTGGCGTGGTCGAGAGCGGCGATGGCCGCCGCCTCATCATCGCCGACATTCCGGGCCTCATCGAGGGCGCGAGCCAGGGCCTCGGCCTGGGGCACAAGTTCCTGAAGCACGTGGAGCGCACGCGCTTTCTGGTGCACATCCTGAGCGGCGACGACGCGGACCCGGAAAATCCGGCCGCGGGCTTCGCCATGCTTGACGAGGAACTGCGGGCCTTTGACCCGGAGCTTGCCGAAAAGCCGCAGATCCGCGTCATCAACAAGATCGACATCCTGCCAGAGGAGCGGCTGGCCGCCCTGCGCCAGAACGCCCCGGCGGACGTGCTGTTCGTTTCCGCCCTCACGGGCCAGGGCCTGCCGGAGCTGCTGGCCGAAATGTGGCGGCGCATCGACGCGGCAACGGCGGCGGAGAAGCGGGAGCACGGGACGGACGAGGACGACAGCGACCTGGATTCTCATAAGGGCGCCGCCCGGTCAGCGGGAGGCTTTGCGGACGAGGAGGACTGATGAGCGTCTCGGCTGTTGAGTTGCGCGCCGACATCCTTTCGCGCGCGCGCACGGTGGTGGTGAAGGTGGGCAGCGCTGTGCTGACCTGCGGAACGGGCCTGGACGCCCGCGCCGTGGGCAGGCTTGTGGACCAGCTCTCGGTATTGCACGACCGCGGCCTCAAGGTTGTGCTGGTGAGCTCCGGCGCTGTGGCCGCCGGGCGCACGCGCATCCGCCAGAGCGTGGCCGGCGCCGAGGCCATAGATTTTTCCGAGCTGCCCGCGCGCCAGGCCGCCTCGGCCATCGGGCAGAGCCGGCTCATGCACGAGTACGACGAGGCCTTTGGCCGCTTCGGCAAGACCGTGGCCCAGCTGCTGCTCACGCGCGAGGATCTGAAGAGCCGCTCGCGTTTCCTGAACGCCCGCAACACCATGCAGCGCCTGCTGGACTGGGGCGTCATCCCGATCATCAACGAGAACGACACGGTCGCCGTGGCCGAACTGGAGTTCGGCGACAATGACACCCTGGCCAGCCTGGTGGTGGACCTTGTCGGGGCGGACCTTTTTGTGAACGTGACCAGCGCGGGCGGCGTGTTCGACAAGAACCCGGACAAGCACCCCGACGCCCGCTGCCTGCCGCTCATCGACGACGTGGAGGGGCTTGACCTCGAATCCATGTGCGACGGCAAGACCAGCGTGGGCTCCGGCGGCATGTACTCCAAGCTGCGCGCCGCGCGCCGGGCCGCCCAGTTGGGCGTGGCCACGCTCATCGTGTCCGGCAAGGATGACATCCCGCTGGACCGCATCTTCCGGGGCGAGGAACTGGGCACGCTCGTGCTGCCGTCCGGGCGCACGGTCTCGCACCGCAAGTTCTGGCTGGCCTACCACGACAACCCGGCGGGCAGCCTGACCGTGGACGCGGGCGCGGCCTGCGCCCTGCGCGACAAGGGCAAGAGCCTGCTCCCCGCTGGCGTGCGCGCCGTTGAGGGCCGCTTCGCGCGCGGGGCGCTGGTGCGCGTGGTGGATGCCGCCGGGGCCACGGTCGGCGTCGGCCTGTCCAACTACTCCGCCGCCGAGATGCGCCGCATCATGGGCCGCAAGAGCGGCGAGCTGGCCGAGGTGCTGGGCCAGGCCCCCTTTGCCGAGGCCATCCATCGCGACAACCTGCTCCTGGACGCCGCGTTGTAGCGCACGCTCCCCCTCGCATGCCCCCCTCGCGCGCGCAGAAGCGGGCCGCATTCCCAGCAGGGAGCGCGGCCCGGTTTCGTTTTTGCGTCTGGTGGGTTCTGTCGACGAGGCTAGTACGTGAGGGGGGATTGCCCCACGGCGGCGTCCAGGTGCGGACGCGCCGTGCCGTGGGCCATGCGGCCCGGGGCTTCGGCTCCTGGCAGCACGCGCTCGCGCACGAAGCGGGCCAGCAGCTCGCAACCCTTGGCCGAAAGCAGCCCCTGGCGCGAATCCTGGACAAAGATGCGGTTGCCCACAAAGGCCCTGAGGTAGCTGGTGAGATCGAAACACCGCAGCCCAAGCATCGCGCAGGCGGCGCGCAGTTCGCCCAGCACGGCGGCTTCGGCCAGCCCCAGGCGCTCCAGGGTCTCGCGGTCGCGCACGCGCGCCGCGTCCATGCGCTGGGCCACGAGGTACTCCCGGCTGGGCAGCAGGAGGATGGTGAGCGAAAAATGGCGCTCCTCGGAGAGTCTGCCCAGGTGCTCCAGCACCCTTATGGTGATCTCCAGGCCCGCCTCGATGGCCGGATGCTCCAGGTCCTGCATGGCCTTGAGGGCGCGCTCGGCAAGGTAGAAGCGGCTGGCGTCCAGGCTGCAGGGGTTGATGTCCGGCTCACCGGCCCGGGCGAGCAAGGCCAGGATGTCGGCCTCCGGGAGGCCGGGGCGCCTGGCGGCGAGCGTTTCAATGGCCCGGCCCGCGTCGAAAATGGGGGAGTGGTCCGGATGGGGCAGGGCGGTCCAGGCAGGATCGAAGAGCGAGCGCGCCAACGGTGAGAGGCTCACGCGGGCGCAGTTGAAGGCCAGGGCCAGATCGCTTGCCGGGGTCAGGCAGACGAGGACGCGCCGGGGCGAAAGGGGGCGCAGGGCCTCGGCCTGCATGGCGTATTGCACGCTGCCCCAGCCGGGCAGGCCCGCGTTGAGCACGCAACCGCCCATGCGCTGGCCCAGCATGGCGGGCCAGCTCTGCCCGTGCGCCAGCCCGTCGCCGTACACCTGCGCCCCGCCGATGACCGCCAGCTCCGGCACCTGGATGCCCTTGGGGTTGCGCAGGCCGAGCACATCGTGCTCCGGGTGCTCCGGGTTGCCGCGCACCAGCCAGAGAGGGTCCGGCAGGAACCTGGCTTGTGTCTCCCCGTCGTAAATTTCGGAATGCCTGAGAGAAGCTGGCGAAACGTCGTGGATCGTCATGGTGTGACCTCTTGCTTGCGCATGGTTGGGGCATATTGTGCCCAGCCAGTGCATTGCAAGCGATGTGCCGTCGGTCCCGCGCGGGGTGTGGAAGCCCGCAGGCAAGGCTGGGCAAACGTTCAGGGCGGTTCCCCCCAGCCGTCCCCGGCTATGGATGTCGAAAACGGCAGCCCGTCGAGGCTGCAAAAAATCTTCTACACGATGTCTAGAAAAAACCGTGAATATCCTTGCGCCCCTGAATGTTCGTTAGTTGTGGAGAACCGTATTTTTTTGATGTCAATTGGCGGTAATTCACCGTAATCGCCGAATTCGGCGTCTGACTTCCTCTGGCGCGCTCGGCGCACCTGTACAGAAAACCCGCGTTGGAGTAGGGTCTGGTCTCGCGTGTCACTGATGCCTGGAACCGTCCGGTGCAGAGGGGGGTGCCGCTGGCGCGCGCGAGTATCTGGGAGGAAGCCGCTCGACCATGGACACCGCGATCGCCTGGAACCATCTGCGGGGCCTGACGCCCCTGAGCCTCTGCGACTGGCCAGGTCACCCTTGCTGCGTGGTGTTTCTGGGCGGGTGCAACCTGCGCTGTCCCACCTGCCACAACGGCGGCATGGCCTGGGACATGGAGGCGCAGCCCCTGGTGCCGCAGGCCGCCCTGCGCGCCTTTCTGGCCAGGCGCAAGCGCTGGCTCTCCGGCATCACCGTCACCGGCGGCGAGCCAACGCATGTGCCTGGTGTCGGGGCCATCCTGCACGAGCTGGCGTCCTCCGGGCTGCCCATCAAGCTCGACACCAACGCCATGCTGCCGGAGGTCGTCGAGCTGATGCTGGCCGAGGGGCTGGTGTCGCGCTTCGCCGTGGACGTGAAAGGCCCCTTTGCCAAGTACCCCGCGCTGACGGGGGGCGCGGTGACGGAACAGGACGCCCGGCGCAATCTTTCGCGCATCTTCGCCCTGGCCGAGTCACGGCCCGGGGCGTTTTCCTTCCGCACCACGCTGGTGCCGCTGCTGGACGAAAACGACATCGACGCCGTGCGCGCGCTGCTGCCCGCCGGTTTTTCCCTGACCACCCAAGAATACAAGCCGCCAAGGAGGTCCCATGCCCTCTCAGATACTGAAGCGCGACGGACGACTGGAAACCTGGTCCACTGACCGCATCGCCCAGGCCATCTTCAAGGCCCTCTCCGCCAGCGGCATCAAGGACCCGCTTCTTGGCCGCCGCCTGGCCCAGAAGGTCGAGATCAAGCTCAAGGATGTGGACATCCCCGAGCAGGAGCACGTGCAGGACATGGTGGAGCTGGTGCTCATGGAGATGCGCCAGTTCGCCGTTGCCCGCAAGTACATCCTCTACCGCGAGAAACGCCGTCAGCTGCGCAACCAGAAAGAGGCCTTCCTGGACATCAAGGAGACCATCGACGAGTACCTGGACAAGAGCGACTGGCGCGTGGCCGAGAACTCCAACATGAGCCACAGCTTCCAGGGGCTCATGCTGCACCTCTCCGGCACGGTGCAGGCGCGCTACGCCCTTGAGAAATACCCGGAGGAAATCCGCCTCGCGCACGAGCACGGCTACTTCCACATCCACGACCTGTCCTTCGGCCTGGCCGGATACTGCGCGGGCTGGAGCCTGCGCGACCTGCTGCTGGAGGGCTTCAACCTCGAAGGCCGCTCCTGCGCCGGTCCGGCCCGGCATTTCGACTCCGCCATGGGCCAGATGGTGAATTTCCTCGGCACCCTGCAGAACGAGTGGGCGGGCGCGCAGGCCTTCAACAACGTGGACACCTACCTCGCGCCCTTCATCCGGCACGATGGCCTCTCTTACGACAAGGTGCGCCAGGCCGTGCAGAAGTTCGTGTTCAACCTGAACACCACCAGCCGTTGGGGCGGGCAGAGCCCGTTCACCAACGTCACCTTCGACCTGACCCCGCCCAGGCACATCGCGGGCGAGGCGGTCATCATCGGCGGCAAGCTGCTGGATTCCACCTACGGCGACTACGCGGCCGAGATGGAGATGTTCAACCGCGCCTTCCTTGAGGTCATGCTCGACGGCGACTACTCCGGACAGATCTTCTCCTTCCCTATCCCGACGTACAACGTCACCGAGGATTTCCCCTGGGAGTCGGAGATCGGCGAGCTTCTGCTCAAGCTGACCGCCAAGTACGGCGCGCCCTATTTCCAGAATTTCATCAACTCCGAGCTCTCGCCCGAGGACGTGCGCAGCATGTGCTGCCGCCTCAAGATGGACCTGCGCGAGCTGCGCAACAAGGTGGGCGGGCTCTTCGGCGCGGGCGACCTCACCGGCTCCATCGGCGTGGTGACCCTGAACCTGCCCAAGCTGGCCTATCTGTCCCAGGGCGAGGACGAGTTCCTGGGCCTGGTGGAAGAGTACGCCACCATGGCCAAGGACTGCCTGGAGTTCAAACGCAAGTTCATCTCCGAAAACCTCGAGCGCGGCATGTTCCCCTGGACGCGCCGCTACCTCAAGCAGGGCTTCCGCGGCCACTTCTCCACCATCGGCCTGCTGGGCGGGCACGAGGCCTGCCTGAACCTGATCGGCAAGGGCATAGAGACCGAGAATGGCATGCGGCTCATGCGCCGCACCCTGAACCGTTTGCGCGACATCACCAGCGCCTTCCAGGAGGAGACCGGCAACCTCTACAACCTGGAGGCCACCCCGGCCGAGGGCACCAGCTACCGTCTGGCCAAGATTGACAAGAATCTCTACGCGGACATCATCACCAGCGGCAACGGCACGCCGTATTACACCAATTCCACGACCCTGCCCGTGGGCCATTCGCAGGACGTGCTGGCCTGCCTGGAGCATCAGGACCAGTTGCAGCCGCTGTATACCGGCGGCACGGTGTTCCATACCTTCTTGGGCGAGTCCGTGGCCAACACCGCGAGCCTGCGCGAATTCATCGTGAAGAGCTTCCGCAACACCAAGATTCCGTTCCTGTCCATCACGCCCACGTTCTCCGTGTGCAAGGACCACGGCTACATCCACGGCGAGCACGAGCAGTGCCCCACCTGCGGGGCCGATGCCGAGGTGTATACGCGCATCGTGGGCTACTACCGCCCTGTGTCGCGCTGGAACAAGGGCAAGCAGGCCGAGTACGTGGACCGCGTGGTCTATTCCGGCCTGTGCGGCTGCGAGAGGTAGGATGAATCTAGATTAGGTAAAACGTCTGGAACGAAAAAAGCCCAGATGGCAGTCTGGGCTTTTTTCGATTTGAGGTGACCGAAGTGGGCTTCGGCACCCGTCTGGGACACTGCGTGGCCCAAGTGGAATACGTCAAAGCAGGCATTACTCTACCACGCTGACTTCCTGGGCGCAATCCAAATCAGGCCCACAAAGGAGGCTCCGAATGAGCGGTAAAAAATCCGACACCAAAGAAGTGGCAAAGAGTGCCAAAGACGGTAAGTTTGTCTCGAAGGATTATGCCAAGAAGCATCCTTCCACAACTATCGTCCAGAAAGTCAAGAAATAGCTAGCTGATTACATTGGGGGGTGACTTGGGCGCTCCCCTTCTGAATACTAACGGACCGCCGGAGGCTTGTGCTTCGGCGGTCCGTTTCTTTTGTGGGCCTGTCCACAGGGCAGCGGTCCTTTGCTGCCTTTGTCAGAGCTTCCGCGCCTGCCGCAGCAGCCCCGGCCACACGGCCTCCCAGGGGCCGGAGTGCGTTGCTTCCGGTTCCGTCACCCGCGTGATTGCCGCTCCAGGCAGGCGTGTGCACCAGGAATCCAGGATGGCCTTGGGCACGACCGCGTCCCTGCCGCCGATGACGTGCAGTTGCGGAATGTTGCGCGTGGCCCCGGCCCGGTCCACGGGGTTCAGCGACAGCTCAAGCGGCGTGTCGCCGTGGAGCGAGGTCCAGAGCGCGTGGTCCAGGTTGCCCGCCACCGTGGCCAGGAAGACGACGTCCGTGCGCCGCTCGGCCAGCAGGGCCGCCATGCCGCCGCCGCCGGAGAAGCCGTGCAGGGCCACGGATCGCGCGCCGGTGCGCGCCTTGGCCTGGTTCACGGCCTCGTCCAGCGCGGCCACGGCGCGCTCGGAGAAGCGGGCGCTGGTCCAGTCGCGCACCGTGCAGCCGCGCCGGTCGCCGCCCTCGGTGTACTGGCAGGGCCGGGCGAGATAGAGAATCGCGCCCTCGGCCTGTGTGGCCGGGTCGGCAATGGCAAGGCGCAGGCCGATCGGGTCGGTCGGCGTGGGGTCCGAGGACGGCCGGTTGGCTCGCCGCCAGGCCATGCCGTCACCCTCAATGTACACGAAGAGCGTGCCCCCTGGCCGCCCGGGCTTGAGCCAGCCCTGGAGCACGAAGGGCTTGGTGTCGTACCGCTGGGGCTGAAAGCGGGCCGTCTCGGCCAGGTGCGCGGCCTGTTGCCGGCCGTTTGCGCAGGCGCAGAAAAGCGTGGCCAGGCAGAGCAGCAGCGCGGCGCGCGTCAGGTGCATCAGCGATAAGCTGGAGCGCGGGAAGGGCATATCGGCCTCCGGTGCGTGTCAGTCGGCATCGGTCAGGGCTTGCTCGTACACGGCGCGGATGTCGCGCGCAACGAGCGGCATGGCGTAGCGGGCGACGAAGCGATCCCGTCCGGCCTGGGCCAGCCGCTGGCGCAACGCCGGGGCTGAGGCAAGCCGGTTCAGGCCCGCCGCCAACTCCTGGGCTGAACCCGGGCTCACCAGCAGCCCGGCCCGGCCCTGGTCCAGGACCTCGGCCATGCCGCTGCCGGGTACATTGGCGGCCAGACAGGGCACGCCCCGGCTCATGGCTTCCAGCAGCACCACGCCAAAAGCCTCGCTGCGCGTCAGGGACGGCAGGCACAGGACATGACTGCGCCGGTAGCAGGCATCGAGAACCGCATCGGGAACCGCACCCGCGAGATGCACCCGGCCAGCCAAGTCCGGGATCGCGGCAAGCGCCGCTAGAGTGGCGCGCTCTTCGCCTTCGCCCACAAGGCACAGGGATGCGCTGGGCGCGGCGCGCAGCGCCTCAAGCAGAACATCGAAGCCCTTGTAGTGCGCCAGGCGGCCCACGGCCAGCACACGCAGGCCGGAACGCGAATCCAGGAAGCGCAAGGCCGGATGTCCAGCGTCCTCTGGTCCCGGATCTGGCGGTTCAGGCGGTTCGGCGAGTCCAAGCGGCGTCACCCGGCATTTGGCGCGGTGCGGCGCCAAGGCCGGGCTGGCGTCCAGATATGCCTGCGAGGTGGCGATGATCGCGTCGGCCTGGCGCAGGACCAGGGCTTCGAGCAGCCGCCAGCAGGCCAAAAGCGGCGCCGGGGGCGACTTGTCCGAGGGGAAGCGCACGTCCGCGTGCCAGTGCAGCACGATGGGCGCGCCGTGCGCACGGCGCGCCAGCGCTGGCCACAGGGCGGCCCCGTTGGG
>JBFWMQ010000019.1:0-59194 GCA_050251495.1 Desulfovibrio sp.
CGGGTGCTGCTGGCCGCCCTGGCCCTGCCGGAAAAGCCCCTGCTGGTGGCCGATGCGGGCTTCATGTACGCGGCCAAGATGAGCGGCCAGGCTCGCGAGTATGATCTCCTCACCCCGGACGCGGGCGAGCTGGCCTTTCTGGCCGACGAACTGGCCCCGCACCCCTTCTACACGCGCGGCTTCCTGTCCGGGCCTGAGGCCGCAGCATCCGACCTGGCGCGCCGGGCCTGGGACGCGGGCGACGCGGCGCGGCACCTGCTGGTCAAGGGGAGCCGCGACCTCGTGGTGCGCCACGGCGCGGTGCTCACGCAGATCGACGGTCCGCAGACGCCCGCCATGGAGGCCATCGGCGGCACGGGCGACACGCTCACCGGCATGGTCACGGCCCTGCTCATGGCCGGGCAACCCATGCGCGATGCTTGCGCCGTTGCGGCCCGGGCCAACCGCCTGCTGGGCCAGCTGGCCCGGCCCACGCCCGCAACCCCGGTGGGCGAGCTTGTGCCCCATGTGCCCGAGGCCTTGCGCCTTGCCCTGAGCGAATAGGCTGCCTGACCGAAAAACCTGTCGCTGCGCCGCTGCGCCCCCGCGGGCGGCTTCACGCTGACGCGGAGCCTGGGTTCCTCCTGGAATTCCGGGCCTGTCGCCGTTTTGACAAGGCCGGTGCGGGGAGGTATATTCCCCGCCTTTCCGAACCTCAAACAGTAAACGGAACCAATGAGCGCCATCCAGAAAATCAAGGGCTTCGCCGATTTGTTCCCTGAAGACGCCCGCGCCTTCACCCACATGGAATCCCAGGCCAGGGCGGTCTTTGGCCGCTATGGTTTCGGCGAGCTGCGCACGCCCGTGCTGGAGCGCACCGAGCTGTTCGCCAAGGGCATCGGCGAGGACACGGACGTGGTGGGCAAGGAGATGTACACCTTCACCGACCGCGGCGACCGCTCCCTGACCCTGCGCCCGGAAGCCACGGCGGGCGTTCTGCGCGCCGCCATCGAGGCCGGGAACATCGAGCCGGGCCGCGCCACGCGCCTGTACACCTTCGGCCCCATGTTCCGCTACGAGCGCCCGCAAAAGGGCCGCATGCGCCAGTTCCACCAGATCAACGCTGAACTGCTCGGCAGCCCGGAACCCCAGGCCGACGTTGAGGTCATCCTGATGCTGGAGGACTTCCTCTCCAGCCTCGGCATCGCGGACCTGTCCTTTGAGCTGAATTCCCTGGGCTGCCGCGAATGCCGCCCGGACTACCGCGCCGCGCTCACCAGATATTTCGAGGCCCTCGACCACGAGAAGCTCTGCGAGGATTGCCGCCGCCGCATGCACACCAACCCCCTGCGCGTGCTGGACTGCAAGGTGCCCGCGTGCAAGGCGCTGGTGACCGACGCCCCGGCCATCGGCGACCATCTGTGCACCGGCTGCCGCGATCATTTCTCCGCCGTGCTGGCCCTGGTGGACAAGGCGGGGCTCAAGTACACGCTGAACCCCCGGCTGGTGCGCGGGCTGGACTACTACCAGCGCACCACCTTCGAGGTCACCAGCGGGGCCATCGGCTCCCAGACCGCCGTGGCCGGCGGAGGCCGCTACGACGGCCTGGTGCAGCTGCTCGGCGGGCCGGACGCCCCGGGCGTGGGCTTTGCCTGCGGCATGGAGCGTCTGGCCATGCTCATGGACAAGCCCGAGGCCCCCAGGCCGGACTTCTTCCTGGCCGTTACCGACGCCCGCGCCGTGGACACGGCCATCCTGCTGGCCCACAAGCTGCGGGGGCGCGGCCTCACCGGCGAATGCGACTACTCGTCCGGCAGCATGAAGAGCCGCCTGCGCCATGCCGGGCGCATCAAGGCCAGGAAATGCTATTTGCTGGGCGCGGACGAGTTCGACGCGGGCCAGGTGACGGTGAAGGACATGGAGGACGGCGAGCAGATCAGGCTCGACATCGCGGCCTTCGATTAGCCGGGCGCGAAACGCAAGCGAAACAGTACGGAACATTCGCCGCCCGCTTTGGCGGCTCAATTTTGCCGAAAAGGAAACCCAATGACTGAGCAGACCACCACCGCCCCCGCTTCCGTTGGCGAAGAGCGCGATTACGACGAGTACCGGGTCATCCAGGACCTGGGCGGCTGGAAGCGCACCCACCACTGCAACCAGCTCACCGCGGCCGACCTGGACAAGGAAGTCACCCTCATGGGCTGGGTGCAGTTCCGCCGCGACCACGGCGGGCTCATCTTCATCGACCTGCGCGACCGCGAGGGCCTCACCCAGACCGTGTTCAGCCCGGAGGAGGCCCCGGAGGCCCATGAGCGCGCCCACGCCATCCGCATCGAGTACGTGGTGGCTCTGCGCGGCATCGTGCGTTTGCGCCCGGAGGGCATGGCCAACCCCGGCATGCACACCGGCGAGATCGAGGTCTACGTGCACGAGTGGAAGCTTCTCAACACCTCCGACACGCCGCCCTTCCCCATTGAGGACCGCGTGGACGCGGCCGAGATGCTGCGCCTCAAGTACCGCTACCTGGACCTGCGCCGTCCGCGCCTGGCGAGGAACTTCATCCTGCGCAACAAGGCCGCCCAGAGCGTGCGCCGCTACCTGGACTCCCTGGGCTTCCTGGAGATCGAGACGCCGGTGCTCACCAAGAGCACGCCCGAGGGCGCGCGCGACTTCCTGGTGCCCAGCAGGCTTTCCCAGGGCATGTTCTACGCCTTGCCGCAGAGCCCGCAGATTTTCAAACAGCTCTTGATGGTGGCCGGTCTGGACCGCTATTTCCAGATCGTCAAGTGCTTCCGCGACGAGGACCTGCGCGCCGACCGCCAGCCCGAGTTCACCCAGATCGACATTGAGATGAGCTTCCCGGACGAGGAGCAGATCATGGGCATGGCCGAGGGCCTTGTGCGTACGCTCTTCAAGGAGACCATCGGCGCCGAGCTGCCCGGCGCCTTCCCGCGCATGACCTACAAGCAGGCCATGGACGAGTATGGCTCGGACAAGCCGGACGTGCGCTTCGAGCTGAAGCTCGTGGACGTGAAGGACATCTTCGCGGGCGGCGGGTTCAAGGTCTTTGCGGCCGCGCCCTGCCTGAAGGCCCTGCGCGTGGCTGGCGGCCTTGAGCTCTCGCGCAAGGAGATCGACGACTACACCGAATTCGTGAAGATCTACGGAGCCCAGGGCCTGGCCTGGATCAAGGTCAAGGAGGACGGCGAGTGGCAGTCGCCCATCGTCAAGTTCTTCTCCGAGGACGAGAAGAAGGGCCTGGCCGAGCGCCTGGGCATGGTCCCGGGCGACATCGTGTTTTTCCAGGCCGCGCCGGTGGACGTGGCCAACGCCGCCCTGGGCAACCTGCGGCTCAAGCTGGGCGAACGCTTCGGGCTCATCGACGAGAAGGCCTTCGCACCCCTGTGGGTGACGAGCTTCCCGCTGCTTGAGTACGACCCGGAGGACAAGCGTTGGGTGGCCAAGCACCACCCCTTCACCTCGCCCCAGCCCGGGCAGATGGAGACCATCGCCACGGACCCCGGCGGCGCCCTTGCCCGCGCCTACGACCTGGTGCTGAACGGGAGCGAGATCGGCGGCGGCAGCATCCGCATCCACACCCCGGCGGCGCAAAAGGCCATGTTCAGCGCGCTCGGCATCAGCGACGAGGAGGCCGAGGAGAAGTTCGGCTTCCTCATCGAGGCGCTGAAGTTCGGCGCTCCCCCGCATGGCGGCATTGCCTTTGGCCTGGACCGCATTATCATGATCCTGACGGGGGCGAAGTCCATCCGCGACGTCATCGCCTTCCCCAAGACCCAGAAGGCCACCTGCCTCATGACCGAGGCCCCGAACGTGGTGGCGAGGAAGCAGTTGCGCGAGTTGGGAATCCAGCTGCGCGAGAAGGCGGCGGAGGCCGCCCCGGAAGCCAAAAAGGACGAGGCGTAAATGACCAAGCTCCCCATTGTCACCTATCCGGAGCCGGTGCTGGCGCAAAAGGCCCGGCCCGTGGCCGAAATCACGCCGGAAATCAGCACGCTCATCGAGGACATGGTGCAGACCATGTACGAGAGCGACGGAGTGGGTCTGGCCGCGCCCCAGGTGGGCAAGGGCATCCGGCTCATCACCCTGGACGAGACCGGTCCCAAGGAGCGCAAGAGCCTGATGGTGCTGGTAAACCCGGAGTTTGTGGAGCAGGCCGGCGAGAAGGAGTCCGAGGAGTCCTGCCTGTCGCTGCCCACCTTCTCCTGCAAGGTGAAGCGCTATGAGACCGTCACGGTCAAGGGCCTGAACGAGAAGGGCGAGGCCGTGGAGATCAAGGCCGAGGGCCTGCTCGCCGTGATTTTGCAGCACGAGATCGACCACCTTGAGGGCAGGACCCTGGTGGACCACGCCAGCCGCCTGAAGCGCACCATGTACGACAGCAAGGTCAAGAAATGGCGCAAAGATTAGACGACGAGTTCGTGCCCGGGGCCGCGAACCCCTTTCCCGTGCCCGATCCGCCCCTGCGCGTGGTGTTCATGGGCACGCCGGACTTTGCGGCCAGGAGCCTGCGCGCGCTCATCGACTGGCCCGGGGCCGAGGTCGTCTGCGTGTATACCCAGCCCGACCGCCCCAGCGGGCGCGGACAGGAGAGCACGCCCCCGCCGGTGAAGCTGGCCGCCCTTGAGGCCGGCATCGAGGTGCGCCAGCCGCTGAACTTCAAGCACCAAGCCGATGTCGACGCCCTGCGCGGCCTTGATTTCGACGTGCTGGTGGTGGCGGCCTACGGGCTCATCCTGCCCCAGGCCGTGCTCGACGCGCCCGGGCTGCTGCCGGTGAACGTACACGCCTCGCTTCTGCCGCGCTGGCGCGGGGCCGCGCCCATCCAGCGGGCCCTCCAGGCGGGCGATCCGGTCACGGGCATCACCATCATGAAGATGGAGCTGGGCCTGGACTCCGGCCCGATCCTCTTGCAGCGCGCCCTGCGCATCGCCGAGGGCGACCACGCGGGCACTCTGCACGACGAACTGGCCGACATGGGGGCCGAGGCCCTGCTGGAGGCCCTGGCCCGCCTGCCCCTGGGACGGCTCATGCGCCTGCCCCAGGACGAGGCCCTGGTGACCGTTGCGCCCAAGCTGCGCAAGGACGAGGGGCTCATCGACTGGAACCGCGAGGCCGAGGCGCTGCACAACCACATCCGGGCCATGCATCCCTGGCCGGGCGCTTTTTTTGATTGGGAGCAGACGCCTGGGGGCAAGGTGCTGCGGCTCACCATCGAGCCCGGGTCCATCGGCGAAGACGTTCCTGCGGGCGTTGCTCCCGGAACCATCCTCGGTCTGCGCGACACCGACGCAGGCCCGCGCCTGGCCATCGCCACGACGGACAAGTTGTACCTGGTGCCGCGCCTCACCCCCCGGGGCAAGAAGGCCCAGGACGCCGCGGCCTTCGCCTGCGGCTATCTCAAGACCAGCCAGGGCTGAGGCTTCCGGGCGGAGACAAAGGGGGGCGACGGCGTGGACGGCACGGGCAGCACCTCGCGCAAGCGTCTGTTCATCGGGCTCATCGGCGGCACCTGCGCGCTGGTGTGTTCTTTTCTGGTGCTCCTGTGGGTGGTGCCCTACGTGGGCCTGCGCAATCTGCATCCGGCCGCGCCGTGGGTGCTCGGCGCCATCGTGGGCATTGCGCTCGCGCTGGTGCTCTGGGCCTGCCTGGGCCTGCTCCTGAGCATCCTTATCCCCCGGCCCCTGCCCTTGGCCGGGCGCGTGCGCGGGGTGACCATCAAGCTCCTGCTGCCGCTCATGAGCCTGCTCGGCCGGGCGCTGGGCTTCTCCAAGGAGGACATCCACACCTCCTTCATCAAGGTCAACAACGAGCTGGTGCTGCGCGAGGTGGACCGCTTCCCTCCGCAGAAGATCCTGCTGCTCATGCCCCACTGCCTGCAGAACAGCCGCTGCGACATGCGGCTGACCTATGACATCGACAACTGCCGCCGCTGCGGCCTGTGCCCCATCACCGGCCTGCTGGACCTGCGCGACCGCTTTGGCGTGCACCTGGCCGTGGCCACGGGCGGCACCATCGCCCGGCGCATCGTGGGGCAGAAGCGCCCTGGCCTCATCATCGCCGTGGCCTGCTACCGCGACCTCTCCAGCGGTATCCAGGACACCTACCCCTTGCCGGTGTTCGGCGTGCTGAACGAGCGCCCCAACGGCCCCTGCCTGGACACCACCGTGCCCGTGGACAGGCTTGAGGCCGCGTTGAAGCGGTTTTTGAAGCCTGCCTGAGCGTGCGTCGTCTTGCGCCCGCGCCGTCTTGTACGTAGTGTTGCGCGATGCATAATTGCACTGCTCATAAAGAAACCAAGCCAGAAATCGACGCCTTCCGTCAGCACGGCGACCGCACCAGCTCCCTGGCAACCCTGGGCAGCCAGTTCGAGAGCCGTGCGCCCGCGGGGTGGCACGCCCTGCTGCGCGTGCTGGACACCCCGGGCGCGCTTCTCGTGGCCAGCGAGCCCCTGGCCCCGGCGGAGCGCCGGGCCGATGCCCTGGCCGCCCTGGCGGCGAAAGCGGGCCGCAAGCGCTGCGTGGCCATGCCCCTGGGCCGCACCCTGGCCCGGGAGCTCCGCGACCGGGGCTTTCATGTCTGGCAGATCGGCAGCGAGCCGGTGTTCCGCCTGGCCGAGTATTTCGCGCCTGGCCAGGACCCCTATGCCCGGCACCGCGTGGCCCGGGCCCTGGGCCGACGCGGGGCCGAGGTGCGCGAGGTGGACCTTGCCGCCCTGCCCGAGGCCGAGGGGATGCGCGTGCGCGCGGAGATGGAGGAGGTGACCGAGTTGTGGCTGGCGGACAAGGATTGCCTGCCGCTGGGCTTTCTGGCCCGCGTGGAGCCCTTTGCCCAGGCCGCGGACAAACGCTACTTTCTCTTGCGCGTACGCGGGCAGTTGCAGGGCTTTGTGGCCGCCGCGCCGTTTTGCCGCGAGGGTCGGGTGCTCGGCTATTATTTTCAGGACATGCCGCGCAGGCCTGACGCCCGGTCCGGGGCGGGCGAGCTGCTGCTGCTGGAGTCCATGCGCCTGCTGGCGGAACAGGGCGTTGTCGAGGCGCGCCTTGGCATGGCTCCGCTGGCGCACCTCGATCCCGAGGACCCGGGCGCCGGGCTGCTTGGCCTGCTGTTCCGGCGCTGGACCTGGGGCTACAATTTCCGCTCCGTGGCCGAATTCAAGGACAAGTTCGCGCCCACGGCCTGGGAGCCGCTGTACCTGGCCTCCACTTGCCCCCGGCTGGCCACGGCCCTGGCCGACGCAGTGCGGGCCCATTTTCCGGACGGGTTGCTGCGGCCCGCGATTCATCTCTTGGCCGCTAGCGGCGGATTTGCCCTGCGGCCCGATGCCGCTCCCGTGCTGGCCGCGCCGCCGGGAGAGCTCGCCCCGCGCACGTGTTCCGAGCTGCTGCGCCGCACTTGGCTCACCTGTTCCCTGGTGCTGCTGTTCGTGGGGCTGCACCTGGGGCGGCTCTATTGGCCGCCGCTGGACACCCTGTTCCTGGCCTCGGGCTATGTGCCCGGGGAGGTCAGCTGGCAGGGGGTGCTGCTCGGCCCGCTGTTCCACAACCACTGGTTTCATCTCCTGGGCGACCAGCTCTCGTTCTTGTTTTTCGGGGCGCTCATCGAGGTGTTGCTGGGCCGCAGGCCGTACATGCTGCTTCTGGCGGCGGGTCTTTGGCTCTCCAACCCGCTGACGCACGGGGTGTGCTGGGCGCTTCTGTCCTGGTCGGCTCCGCAGGCCTGGGCGGCCACCCTCGCCGAGGTGGACTACGGTTCGAGCAACGCCGTGTTCGCCATGGCCGGGGCGCTGGCCGCGCTCTTGCGCCAGGGACGTTCGGTGCTGATTCCTTTTGCCGTGTATGGGCTGTTCATCTGCCTGGCGCGGCACAGCTGGCTGGCTCTGCACCACTTGCTGACCCTGGGGCTGGGCTATGCGGGCCTGCGTTGGTGGATGTTTTTGCGTGCGGGTAGAAGCCGAGGCTGAGAGTCGCGGCGCGGCGCAGGATGAAGCGGCCGCAACCAAAGGGCTCACCCGCATGGCGTGAACAGGCCGTGGACTGCAAAGCAAAAAGGGCTGAACCCTTGCGAGTTCAGCCCTTGGCAGTGCTGGCGGAGCGGACGAGACTTGAACTCGCGCCCTCCGACGTGACAGGCCGGCGTTATAACCAACTTAACTACCGCTCCGCACTGAATGATCGTGGTAGGCGGAACAGGGCTCGAACCTGCGACCTCCGGCTTGTAAGGCCGATGCTCTTCCAGCTGAGCTATCCGCCCGGAGTTCCTCGAGCGCTCTGTTCGGAAGCGTTTTCTGGGCTGTCACCACCCGGCTTCCTTTGGCTGCCCGCCACGGAGAAAACCCTTTGTCATCTTCAGCCGCGCCTGTCAAAGGGTTTTTGCAAAATACTCAAATTTTGCCCTTCCGGGTCGTCTTGGCTACCTGTCCGACCAGAGCAGGCGGCGTCCCTTTCGGGTCAGCCAGCCAAGGGCAAGTCCCCGGAAATACAAGCCGACAAGCCCGGCGGAATCCTTGGTGGGGCGGCCCTTGCCCGTGGCGGCGGCCGCAACCGCCGAGTGCTCCAGGCTGCGCCCGGCCAGCAGGTCGAGAATACGCTCAGGCTCGTCCACGTCAAGCGCGCATGAGGCGGGCAGAGCGCCGACCGGGGGCATGAGGCAGCGGGTGCGCGCGGCGGGCGCGAAACGTCCCCCCTGCATCTGGCCCAGCAGGAAGCCCTGCCAGCGCTGTGCGCCAGCGCCCAGGCCCGCGCGGGCGCACAGATCCAGGGCCGCCTGATGCAGAAAATAGGCCTTGCCGCCAAACTCGCGCGCCTCGCCGGGCGGCAGCTGGCTGAAGTCGGCCCCGGCAGCGCTGGCCTGGGCGAGCTCCCTTGGCCCAAGCACGCGCCCGGCCAGGGGCGGGTAGGTCTCGCCGGTGGGTGAGCTCTCCTGGGCGCTTTGCCGGGACTTGCGGAAGCGCGCCAGAAAGAAGCCCTGGCCGCCAGCGCCGCCAGACTCCACATCGTCGCCGGGCTGGACGCCCACGCGCAGCACTCCGTCCAGGTCGGGCTGGGCCAGGGGCACGGGCGCGAAGCCCGGCGGCTCGGGAAGGGGGTCCAGTTCAAGGGGCAGGCTGGCCAGCGCCCAGGCCGCCTGTTCCTCGTTTTCGCGCACGTTGGTGGTGCAGGTGGAGAACATGAGCCGTCCGCCGGGCTTGAGCAACCCTGCCGCGCGGGCGAGAAGCTCCCGCTGGAGCCGCACCAGGGTTTCCGCCTTTTCCGGCGTCCAGAGCTCCAGCACCTTGGGGTTCTTGTCCACCGTGCCCCAGCCGCTGCACGGCGGGTCCAGCAGGATGGCGTCGAAGCGTTCCGGCGCAAGCTCCAGGTGTTGGCTTTCGGCGCCGATGGTTGCGGCGTTCAGCGCGCCGGTGCGGCGCAGGTTCTGGCGCAGGGTGGCCAGGCGCTCGCGCGAGGCCTCGGCGGCCAGCACAAAGCCTTCCGGCCCCACAAGATCCGCCAGGATGCCGGTCTTGCCGCCCGGGCTGGCGCACATGTCCAGGCACACGTCGCCCTTTGCCGCACCCAGCATGGCCGGAGGCAGCATGGACGAGCGGTCCTGGATGTAGATAAGGCCGAAGGCCGCCGCCAGGGACGACCCCAGCGGGAAGGGCTCGCGCTGGAGCCTGCGGGCCGCGGCGTAAAATGGCTCCGGGGTGAAGGCGAAGCCCTGGGCGTGGAGCAGGGCCTCCACGAGCGGGTGTTGCTCCTGGGGCGTGGTGATGCGGAAGGTGCGGGTCTGCATGAACGGGCCTTATCGCGCCGAGGCGGGCTTGGCAACGCGCCAGGGGCGGAAAAGTCTCGCCGACCCGGTCGGGGACGCGCCAAGGTTTCTTTTGCATGACGCGTGCGTTGGTGCTAAATGCGTGGCTTGCGGCGGCATGATCCGCCCCCCCTCCCTGGGGGGGGGGCGTCAAGACCACGAAGCCCCGACATGACGAAGAGCCAACCTTGCCCCCCTTGAGGAGGATTTCGCGTATGCCTTTGAAACGACTCTCAGCCTTGATTCTGCTCTGCCTGGCGCTGGCCGTCCCCGCGCTGACGCTGGCCCAGGGCGCGCGCACCTTCGCCGTGCTGCCCTTCAAGGTCAACAGCGACAAGTTCCAGTACCTGAGCAAGGGCGCCCAGTCCCCCACGTCCAACCGTCTCACCTGGCTTGGACACTTCGAGCCCGTCGATGCCGACAGGATCGCCCGCGCCGCGGGCCGTTTCCCCTCCAGCGCGTCCGACGCGCAGTCCATCATGGGCTCCATCGGCTCGGACTTCCTGGTGGCGGGCAAGCTTGATTTCCAGGACAACGACAAGCAGATCGACATCACGCTGAACGTGTACGACCGGGCTGGCAAGAGCTGGAGCAAGAACTCCCGCGTGCCCCTGGAAGGGCTTCTGCCCGCGCTTGAGCGTTTGAGCAACGATGTGCGCGCCGAGGTCTTCAAGCGCCCCGGCGAGGGAGCCAAGGCCGAGGAGCGCAAGGAAGCTCCGGCTGCGTCTGCGGCAAAGACGTCTGTGCCCCGCAACGCCAACTTCGTCGCTGGCGACTCCGGCGATGCGCCTGTCGGCCCGGCGGGCGGACCGGTCATGAACCCGCAGTTCCGCTACGAGGGCGGGGCCCAGACCCCAGGCCGCTGGCAGAGCCAGAGCCTGCGCTTCGCCTCCGCGAACATGGTGGTGGGCGACTTTGTGGGCGACAAGAAGAACCGCGTCATCGTGGCCAGTCCGACCACCCTGCACGCCTATGAGTTCTCCCAGAACACCCTGAAGCCGCTGGGCGAACACCTGCTTGGCGCGCGCGTCACCCTGCTGCGGGTGAGCCTGTATGACTTTGACCGCGACGGCAGGAACGAGATCATCGCCTCCGGCGTCGACGACCGCGACGGCAACGCCCTGCCGCGCACATTCATCATGAGCTACAGCAACGGCAAGTTCGAGAACTTCATGCCGCCGCAGAAGATGTACCTCTCGGTGGTGCGCACCCCGCCCACCTACCGGCCCACGCTTCTGGGGCAGATCAAGGGGCACCACAGCCCCTTTGACGAGGCGGGCGTGAGCGAGATGATCTACCAGGACGGCACGCTCCAGCATGTGCGCAAACTGCGCCTGCCCAGCATGGCCAACCTCTTCAACGTCGCCTTTTTGCCGGACGGCAACAGCTTCAAGATCGTGGCGCTGAACGAGTACAACTACATGAAGGTGTTCACCTCGGACCTGGAGCTCCAGTACTCCCAGGAGGACGGCTACAACAGCTCGAACAACTACCTCTATATCGACGAGCGCCTGCCGGGCATGGACCAGGGCGTGCGCGAGCTGGACACGGCGGAGCAGTACTATGTGCCCATCCGGATGCTCCCGGTGTCCTTTGACTCCAGCGGCAAGTACGAGCTGCTGGTCAACAAGGACATTTCCCTTGCCGCCCAGATTTTTAAGAAATTCCGGCGCTTCTCCCAGGGGGAGATCCACTCCCTGTTCTGGGACGGGGTGGGCATGAGCCTGGCCTGGAAGACGCGGCGCATCAAGGGCACCGTGGTCGACATCGCCCTGGAGGATATCAAAAACGACGGTACGAAGCAGCTTGTGGTCTGCATCAACACCTACTCCGGCGCCGTCGGCGCAAGCAACGAAAAGACCATCGTCGTCGCCTACGATTTGAACGCCGAAAAATAAACGCCCCCCTGCCGGGCCGGAAGCGCGTCCTCCGGCCCGGCAGGGCCACCCCCTTCGCCCCCAAGGCGGCCCCGCATGACCTCGCCGACGTCTTCCCCGGCCACTTGCCCCGCAACGCAGACCGACCCCCCTGAGCGCGCTTCCGGCCAGGGCTCTGGCCGCGCGCCCCTTGTGGTGACGCCGGAGGAGGCGGGCCAGAAGCTGTTGCAGTTCCTGCAGCGCAGGCTCGGGCGCGAGGTTCCGGGCTCGGCGCTTCTGCGCATCATCCGTACGGGCGAGGTGCGCGTGGACGGCGGGCGCAAGAAGCCGTTCTTCCGTTTGATCGTCGGCCAGGAGGTGCGCGTGCCGCCCCTGTCCGGACTCGCGCCCGCGCCCGCGCCCCAATCCCCCGGCGTCCCGCTTGCCGAGGCCAGGCCCGGAGCCGACCTGCCCGGGCTGGACATCCTGCTGGAGACGCCGGGCCTGGTGGCCGTGCGCAAGCCCGCCGGGCTGTGCTCCCACGCGGGCACCCGGCACAAGGACTCCGTGGCCGACAGGCTGAAGGCCATGTATGCTGGCGCGGCGTTCCTGCCTGTGCTCACCCACCGGCTGGACAAGGACACCTCGGGCATCCTGCTGGCGGCCAAGAGCTACGCCGAGCTGCGCCGACTGAACGACCTCTTTGCCACGGGCGGGGTGAGCAAGACCTATCTGGCCTGGGTGGACGGGGCCTGGCCGGGAAATGGCCCGGAGCTCATGGAGGACCGCCTGGATCGGCTGGAGCTGGCCGCCGGGCAGGTGCAGGGGCGCAAGAAGATCCTCGCGGCGGAGGACGGCCAGGGCAAGAGCGCCAGGGCCGAGGTCCGGCCGCTGTTGCGCAAGCGCCAGGCCACCCTGCTTCTGGTGCGCCTGTTCACCGGGCGCACGCACCAGATTCGCGTGCAGCTCTCCTTGCGCGGGCACCCGGTCATCAGCGACTCGGTTTACGGACGCAAGGTGCGCGGCCTGCCCATGCTGTTGCACGCCTTGTGTCTGCGCTTGCCGGAGCACGCGCTCTTTGCGCCGCCGCCTTGGACCGGGCCTTTCGGCCTGCCCCCGGCGCTGCTGGAGGAGTTGCGCGCCAGCCTGACAGACGCGCCGCAGCAGGGGTGAGCGGCCGCGCAGCAGCGCGGTGGCATAGGTCTTGCTAAAATTTTCGGGAGTTCTTCATTGTTTATGCAACCCCGGCCCCGCAAGAAGGAGTCCGCTCATGCACAGAATACTGCTTGCCCTTGTCTGCACCTGCCTGCTGCCCCTGCTCACCGGCTGCGGCACGGCCTATAAAGCCGCTGTAGATCAGCGTGATGTTGGAACTTTTGTCGACGATGGCCGCATCGAGTCCTCGGTGCGCGCCCTGTATGTCAATGACAGCATCGTGAAGCTGCGCGACGTGTCCGTGAACTCGTACCTGGGCACGGTCTATGTGGTTGGCGAGTTCGAGTCGGACACGCAGAAGATGCGCGCCGTAAAATTGGCGCGCCAGGTGGATGGCGTGCGCAAGGTCACGGTGGTGCCCTTCACCAAGCGCGACGACCCCGCCTGCGGCACCACGGACGACTTGGCTCTCTACGCCAAGATCAAGAAGCTGCTGATTGAGGATGGGGACATCTGGTCCACCCAGGTGGACATCAAGACCGTGCAGTGCAATGTCGTTGTTTTGGGCCTGGTGGCCAGCCAGCGCGACGCCAACGCCATCATCAGGCATGTGAACAGCGTGGAAGGGGTGCGCACCGTCCAGAACCTGGTGCGCATCGTCAAGTAGCGGCCATGAAGCGCATGACTTTCCGCCGCGCAGCCGCACGGGCGGCCCTGCTGCTCCTCCTGGGGGTGTTCTCCTGGGGGCTGGGCGGCTGCGCGCCCGCGCATATTCCCGTGGAGCCCCCGCCCCCGCTGCCCTCCACAGGCCAGAACGCCATCGTGGCGGCGGCGCGTTCGCTCACGGGCGTGCGCTACAAGTGGGGCGGCGATTCCCCGAAGACCGGCTTCGACTGCTCGGGCCTCACCTGGTGGACCTACCGCCAGGTTGGTGTGACCCTGCCGCGCATCTCCTACGAGCAGTATGAGGTCGGCCAGCCCGTGGGGCGGCGCGACATCCGGCCCGGCGATCTGGTGTTCTTCCGCCTGCCGGGCAACCCGAAGAACCTGCACGTTGGCATCGCCACAGAGCGAGGCACCTTCATCCACAGCCCGAGCAAGGGCGGCCGCGTGCGCGAGGAGCCCCTGGACCTGCCTTACTGGCGCGAACAGTACCTCGGGGCGCGGCGCATCGTGCGCACGGACGGGTAGCCCGCAGGCGTATCAGCGCATTGCCCTCGCGGAAGGCAATTGGGGGAGACGGGCCGTACGCCTGCCTCCCCCGTTTTTGTGTCCGTTAGGGCTTTTTGAAGCCATACCCTTGCAGGATCTTCTGCCCGGCCGGGCTGAGCACGAAGTCCACAAAGGCCTTGGCCTTGGGGTTCTTGGTCCCGGCCACCACGGCGATGGGATAGGCGATGCGCGTTGTGGTGGGCGTATCGCACACCACGCGGACCTTGCTCCCGGCGACCTTGGCGTCGGTGGAGAACACGAAGCCAGCGTCCACCTCGCCCCGCGCCACGTAGTCCAGGGCCTGCCGCACGGACTCGCTCGGCACAAGCTTGATCGAAAGCGATTCCCAGAGTTTGGCGCTCGTCAGGGCCTCCTTGGCGTAGCGGCCCGCAGGCACGGTCTCCGGGTTGCCGATGGCGATGCGTTTGACGCCGGGCTGGGTCAGGTCGGCCAGGCCCTTCAGGGTCCGCTTGGCGTCCACCGGCTGGATGAGCACCAGGCCGTTCTGCACGAAGTCCGCGCGCGTTCCGGGCACGATGAGGTTCTTGGCCGCCGCCTGGTCCATGGTTTTCTGGTCGGCTGCGGCGAACACGTCCACTGGCGCGCCGCTTTCGATCTGGCGCAGCAGCGGGCCGGAGGCCGCGAAATTGGTGATGACCGTGGTGCCGGGGTTGGCTGCTTCGAAGGCTGTCTTCACGGCCTTGAAGGCGTCGGTCAGGCTGCCGGCGGCGGAAACCGTGAGATCCGCCGCTTGCGCCAGGGCGGGGGCCAGGCACAAGGCCAGGGCCAGGGCGACGGTTTGGGCGAGGGCTTTCAAGGGCAGGGCAGGTGTACGCATGGAGCCTCCGGGGGTTATGGTGTTTGCGGCACGCTACCCCCAGAGGGCGGGGAGCGCACCCCAGACACGAAAGCTAATCTTCCCGTGTGGTTCTTTACTTTTGTCGCGTCGCGTGCTGTATTTCCCCCGCGTGTGGAGGAAACATTCCGGCCGTAAGAGTCAAGCCGGCCCAAGCGGCCCAGACAGGAGGCATCATGCAGAAGCGGGACGAGGTCGAGGAAGCGGTCCAGGAGTCCCTTGTCGTCCGCCCCATCGGCGTGTTCAGCTCGCCGCACAAGGAGCTTCCGGGGATGCCCATCCAGCCGGTGGGCGCGCGCGGCGTGGCCGGGCACATCACCGTGGCTGCGCGCTTCGTTCCGGGTTTGAAGGACCTGGACGGCTTCTCCCACGTCATCGTGCTCTATCATCTGCACGGCAGCGAGGGCTATGAGCTGCTGGTGAAGCCCTTCCTCGACACCGAGGAGCGCGGGGTGTTCGCCACGCGCGCGCCCAGGCGGCCCAACCCCATCGGCCTGTCCGTGCTGGAGCTGACCGGGGTGGACCTGGCCACGGGCGTGGTGCGGCTCAACAACGTGGATATTCTGGACGGCACGCCCGTGCTGGACATCAAGCCCTATGTGCCGGCCTTCGATGCCTGGCCCGGGGACCGCATCGGCTGGATGGCGGGCAAGACGCCCGGCGCGGACACCTGCCGCGCGGACGAACGGTTTCGCTAGGAGATGCGCCGGGCGGGCGCGTGGGCTGCGGGGAAGGCTACAGCTGGATGACCTTGCCCGCCGCGCTCAGGCTGGTGACCACGTCCAGCATGTTGGTGGTTTCGCCCACCGCCTTTAGCTCCATGAGGCCGAAGAAGCTCAGGCAGGTGCCACAGACCAGGATGCTGACGCCGGAGGCCGCCAGGGCCGTGAGCTTCTCCAGGCAGGGGTGGCCCTGGGTGGCCAGCTTCACCGCGCCGTTCACCAGAATGACGCGCCAGAGCCCGGAACCGAGTTCCGGCAGGGTGGCCAGGAAATTCAGCATCAGCTTGCCGCCAAGCTCGTCGTCGCCTCCGCCGATGGTCTCGGCGGTGAGGAAGACCAGGGTCTTGCCGTGGGCCGCCGGAGCCGCGCACACCACCGGAGCCTTCTTCGGGGCGGGCTGGCCGCCATCGCGCCGGGCCTCGATGCTCCACGCGCCCATGTCCTGCAGAACCTCAACGGTGTAGCCCTTGCCCCCAAGCAGGCGCAGCACGTTTTCCAGAGCGCCCGCGTCGTCCACAATGACGTTCAGGGCCGTTGGCGCGTCCTTCTCGATGCAGTCCAGGCAGCGCAGCACCGGGCCGGGGCAGGCCAGCCCCTTGCAGTCCAGGGTGATCGGGTCCATTGATTTGTC
Source organism: Desulfovibrio sp. (assembly GCA_050251495.1). Lineage (GTDB taxonomy): Bacteria > Desulfobacterota > Desulfovibrionia > Desulfovibrionales > Desulfovibrionaceae > Humidesulfovibrio. The sequence continues at coordinate 16,222 of JBFWMQ010000019.1, forward strand.
CTCCAGATTGCGGAAATCGGCGTACGTGATACCACCCAGCGCAGTACTCCACTAATACCAGTACGTAGCCGTCCTGTCGCAGCCTGTCAACGCTGACGTTGCGTCCCGCGCTTGGGCACAAGACAAGAAAAAGCCGGGATGAGGCGGACCCCATCCCGGCGGATGATGCGGATATGCCGCTGCGCGGTTATTTCAGCAGTTCGGCCAGCTTCTTGGCCACGGCAAAGGCGTCGGCCACGTAGAGCACGTCGGCCTTGCCCTGGGCCCAGCCGCAGTTGGCGTCCAGGTTGATGGCGCGGCGTTCGCCGATGAAGCGCCAGCCCACCACGTGCGGCTCCTCGCCGTGGCAGCAGGTGGCCAGGCCCTTGGCGTGGCGCGGGGTGGAGCCGGTTTGCCCCACCTGGTGCATGTGCGTGAGGAAGGGCAGGGCCGCGCCCTCGCCGCTCTGGTCCACCAGGGATTTGGAGCTGCCGAGCGAACACTGTGTGGCGGCCAGCAGGCCCAAAATGAGCGAACTGGCGTCGTCCAGGTGCTTCTGGCCGTCGGGCTGGGTTTTGCCCCAGCCAGCGCCCGCCACGAGCAGCAGCTTGGCGTCCGGGCGGATGGTCTGGGCGTCGGCCGCCGGGGCGATGACGCCCGTGACCGTGGTGCGGGTGGCCGGAGTGACGCTCAGCGCCTCGACAGCCGCCGTGCCGGCGGCCTCGCACGGGGCGAAGCAGCCGGAATCCACCGTCACCAGCCAGGGCCGGGCGTCGCGCTCGATCTTGCCAAGCATGCGCTGGCGGTAGAACCAGCGGGTGGCCACGATTTTTCCGCCAACGACTTCAAGGCCGGTGAGGCGGGTATCCACCGCAGCGCCCAGGCGCTGGGCCACCCCGGCGGCCACGCGGCTGGCGCGGGAGGTTGCGGGCATGACGATGACTTCCGCGCCCGCCGCCTTGGCCATGGCTTCGCAGGCCGAGGCGTCGGAGCCGTAGCGGGCGGTGGCGAAATCAGCCCCGGCAACGCCGTAAAACTTGGCCGCGCCGCACCCGGCGATCTGGTCGGCCGCCTTCTGGACCTCGGCCCCGTACAGGCCGATCGTCAACTCGCCACCAAGGCCCTTGGCCGCGGTGAGCGCCTCGCGGGCGGCCTTGCCCAGGCTGCCGTCTTCTTCCGTATGCGCAAGGAAAAGCACTTTCATATGTCTTGCTCCTCTACAGCCAGGCCTAGGCCCGGATCCAGTCCGCCAGCTCGCGGGCGATGTCGTCCACCGGGGCGTCCTTGACGATGCGCGTGTCGCGGCGCTGGCTGGGCACCTCGACGCTCTGGTACTTCAGGCCTTCCCCCTTGAGCGGCGTTGGCGCGGCCTTGGCCAGGGCGGGCATGATGAGCCGCATGTTGGCCATGCCCACCTGCGGGTTGTTCGGGGGTTCTGGCAGGTTGCCCGTGGCCCAGCCCAGCAGCGCGGGCAGGCCCTGGCAGGCGGACTTCTGGTAGCAGCCGCCCTCGATGCGCTCCAGCACCGTGAAGCTGCCGTCCTCGGCCAGGGTCAGCTCGTCCACGCCCTGGAACTGGTCGGTGATGCCGAGCATCTCGCCCACCATCTGGAGCACCGCGCCCGTGCCGCGCGAGGCCGACTGCCAGCCGCCGAACACGAGCAGCTTGCCCTTGTCCAGGCCGGGAATCTTCTCCACCGCAGCCGCAAGCGCTCTCGCCGTCTCCGCCGCGTCCGTGAAGCCGCCCGCCGGGCCGTCCAGCACCACGATCTCGAACGGCACCTTCTGGGCCACGTTCATCATCACCTGCTGCAACTTGGCCTTGGGACCGAGCGCCACCAGGTACACCTTGCCCTCGACCCGCTTGGCGAGGTTGGCGGCCTCATACAGCGCGTGGCCCGCCCAGGGGTCCAGCACGGCGGGCAGCATCAACTCGTTCTTGAGCGCCGGGCCGGTGGGACCGGTGATGGGCTCCAGGGTCTGCAACGGGTCGGGCACAATGGACCCGAGCACCACGATCTGCAATCCTTTCATGGGGACTCCTTGAGAAGAGTGGGTTTGCCGGGGGAGGGAGGGAACTTTTTGGAAAAAGTTCCCTCCCTCCCCCGGACCCCCTCCCTCCCTCAAAAACTTTTATTGGGGGGGCAGGGGTGTTTTCTTATATGTTCAGCTCACCCCAAACCCCTTGAAAAGTTTTCGGGGGGATGGGGGGTGCGGGGGGAAGGGGGTCCTTTTACAAAAGGGCCCCCTTCCCCCCCCGCGCGCCTAGTTCTCTGCCGAGTGCAGGCCGCCTGCGCCCGCCTGGAAGTCCACGTTGGCGGACTCGCCGCCGTCGGGCGAGGGCTTGCTGCAATTCCAGATGCAGGCCCCGCAGTGCACGCACTTCTCCCGGTCGAACAGCGGCGCGCCGCCGTCCGGGTTGGTGGTGATGGCCTGGCCGGAGCAGGCCTCGACGCAGACCTTTTCGTCGCAGGTCTTGCACACGTTTTGGCTCTTGAAGGTCACGTGGTCGCGGTAGCCCGGGGGGGCCTGGACCTTGCCGCCCAGGAGCAGCGCGTCCTGGTGCGAGACGAGCAACTGGCCGTCGAAGGCGATGGCGGGCCAGCCGACCCGGTCCATGAGCGCGCCGTGCAGCGGCAGGCCCTTGGCCGTGCACTCGCGGCGGATGGCGGCGATCTCGTCCGCCGGGATGCGGCCCTGGAAGAATTCCTCGATGCTGGGGATGCGCTCGTGCGGCTTCTTGCTCGCGCCGGGCCAGAACAGCTTGCCGTCGGTGAGGCCGGTGAGCGCCATGCCGATGAGCCCCTGGAGCACGCCCACCTGGAAGCCGTCGCGCGCCTTTTCGGCGATTTTGGCCTCGCGCTCCAGCCAGGACTCGCGGCGGCGGCGCACGTAGGTGGCGTCCAGGTTCTCGCGGGTGAAGGGCTTGTCGGCCTTGAGCAGCTCCAGCACGCTGACGCCGAGCAGCACGCCGCTGGTCCAGGCCTCGTCGAAGCCGGAGCCGGTGAGCACGTTGGTGGTGCCGGAGCCCTCGCCGATGCGCGCGAAGCCGTCGCCCACCAGATGCGGTTCGCCCGTGCGGCCGGATTCCTGGAGGCTCTTGGCGCCCCAGGAGCGCATGGTGCCGCCCTTCAGGTGCTTCCAGATGGCCGGGTGCTGCATCCAGTGTTGCAGGTAGCGGTAGCCGGTGCGCACCGGGTTGTCGAACCAGGAGGGGATGAAGATTCCGAGGGAGGCCACGTTGCCGGGGTACACGTACAGGAAGCCGAAGATTTCCGGCTCCGGGAAGCCCAGGGTGTGCAGGACCGTGCCTTCCTTGAGGCTGCAGCCCTCGGGCAGGTCCACCACCATCTTCATGCCCACCGCCCATTCGCGCGCGTGGTTGCCCGTGGGCAGGCCGAGCTTCTCGTCGAGCTTGCGGCCCACCGCGCCGACCGGGCCGTCGCCCACCACGGTGAGCTGGCAGCGGATGTCCATGCCGGGCATGAACCCGGCCTCCGGGTTGCCGCGCTTGTCCACGCCCTGGTCCTGCAGGCGCACGCCCGCCACCACCTGGTCGAAGAGGATGGGCTCGGCCACCGGGGTGCCGGGCCAGATCTGCGCCACGCCCTGGCCCATGATCTGCGCGCCCGCCCACTGGTTGAACTGGCCCATGGACAGCAGCACGCCGGGCTCCTTGCGCAGGAAGTTCGGCGTGTAGGGCAGGCTGTAGGCGTGGTCCTTGGCCAGGCCCAGGGCCTTGAGCGCCTTGTCGGCCAGACGCAGGGCCAGGGGCTTGCGGCTCGCGCCGATGGGGTCGAGCAGGTAGAGCACCTCCTCGTGGGTCACCTCGGTGGCGAGCGGAATCTGCGAGAGGTCCAGGTCCGGGAAGCTGGCGCGGATGCCGCGGCCCTTGGTGACCACGCCGGACACGCCGAAGCCGATGTCGTCGGCGCGCTCGTAGCAGATGACCTGGGGCGGCATGCCGGGCATGGCCTTGCTTTCGACCACGGGCGTGCCGTCCTCGCTTAAGAGCCCCTGGGACAGGGTGTGCAGAAAGCCGCCCATGGCCGGGCCGAAGCCGACGCAGGCGATGTCCACGTCCATGCACTGGCGTTCAACGCCTTCCGGCAGGCTGCCTTCGGGCTGGGGGCTCTGGATGTCGTCGGTCATTGGGGCTCCTTGCGCGTGGGCGACTGGCCGCCGGAACAAAAAAAGGAGCGTTGCGGGCGTTTGCCCGCGACGCTGGAGCGACGGCTTGCCACTCTTTACCCGCCGGGGGAATGCGAGTCAACCGCGCGGACGATGCCTCCGCCCGTGTCGCCCGCGCTATTCCCCTGGCGTCAGGGCGGCGATCTCCTCGGCCCAGGCCGGGTACTGGCGGACGAGCTCCGCGCGGCTTCCGTGCTCGTAGTCGGCGAAGTCGAAGCCTGGGCTCACGGTGCAGCCGAGCAGGGCGAAGCGCCCGCCGGGAGCCAGCCGCGTGCCCTGCCAGGATCCGCGCGGGGCCACCACCTGGGGCCTGGCCCCGGAGAGGATGTCCGTGCCGATGATGTGGGTGCTGGCGCTGCCGTCCGGGTGCAGTTGCAGCATGCGCACTGGGTCGCCCAGGTAGAAGTGGAAGATTTCCGTGCTGGCCACGCGGTGCAGGGCCGAGAAGCGCGTGGGCGTCACGAGGTAGTAGATGGCCGTGGCGCAGACGCGCGGGCCCGCCTGCTCCGGCCCGGCGGCAAAGGCGGGCAGGATGCGCGCGGAGCGGTAGGTCTCGGCGTACAGGCCTCCCTCCTGCGGCAGGGGGACCAGGCCCAGGGCGCGGACGATGGCGTCGATCTCCGGGTCTTCGGGCAAGGCGCCGCGATGGTTCGTGCTCTTGAAGGTCATGGCGTCTCCGTTGCGCTGTTCGGGCCATCAGTCGTGCCGTCCGTTGCGCCGTGCGCCGCGCTGGCGGCGCGGCGGCGCGCGGCGGCCAGGGCGCGCTGCATGGCCTCGGCCAGGGCGTGCTCGTCCGCGGGCTTGGCCACGGCGTCGTCCATGCCGGAATCCAGGAAATGCTGGCGGTCCGAGTCCGAGGTGTAGGCGGTGAGGGCGACGATGGCGATGTTCACGTTCTTTTTCCCGGCCGCGCCCTGGCGGATCTTGCGGGTGGCGGCGAGGCCGTCCATGCGCGGCATCTGCACGTCCATGAGCACCAGGTCGAAGTCCTGGTCCATGAGGGCGGCCAGGACGGCAAGGCCGTTGCCCACGCAGAACACGGCGTGCCCGGCGCTGGCGAGCAGGCTTTCCATGAGCACGCGGCCGATGGCGTTGTCCTCGGCCAGCAGCACGCGCAAGGGGCCGCTTTCGTGTGGTGGGGACGGCGGAGGCGGGGTCTGAGTCCTGGCTGGGGTCTCGGCCAGGGGGGCGGCTGGCGGTTCCGGGGCGGTTTCCCCGGAGCAGGAAGCCTGGGGCTCGGGCTGTTCCGGCAGGGGCTCGCCCGCCAGGCCGAAGACCGCGCTGGCGGTGACGGTGGCTCCCTTCCCGGACTGGCTCACGATGTCGATGCCGCCGCCCATCTGCTCCGCAAGGTTCTTGCAAATGGCCAGGCCCAGGCCCGTGCCGCCATGCTGCTTGGCGTAGGAGCTGTCGCCCTGGGTGAAGCTTTCGAAAATGCGCGGCAGGTAGTCCGGGTCGATGCCGGGGCCGGTGTCGGCAACGCTGAAGGCGAGCCGCGCCGAGTTTTCCGTGCCTTCGGTCAGGCTTACGGCGAGGCCTATGGACCCGCATGGCGTGAACTTGAGGGCGTTGCTCAAGAGGTTGCGCAGCACCTGGCCCAGGCGGTCCTCGTCGCCCACCAGGGCATCGGGAACGTCCTGGTCCACGCGCACGGCGAAGGCGAGACCGCGCTCCCGGGCCAGCAGGGCAAAGGGGGCCGAGACGGTCTCCACGCAGCGGCGCAGGCCGAAGGGCGCGGGCCGCAGCTTGAGCTGCCCGGCCTCGATCTTGGAGAAGTCCAGAATGTCGTTGACGATGGAGAGCAGGGCGCGGCCGGATTCCATGGCCATGTCCGCAAGCCGCTTCTGTTCCTCGTCCAGGCGGGTCTGGGCGAGCAGCTTGGTCGTGCCGATGACCCCGGCCAGCGGGGTGCGGATCTCGTGGCTCATGTTGGCCAGGAACAGCGCCTTGGCCTGGGCGGCGGCCTCGGCCTGGGCCTTGGCCCGGCGCAGGGCGTCCTCGGCCTGGCGGCGCTCGGTGATGTCCGTGAGCGCGCCCACGAACCCGGCCAGGGTGCCGTCGGCGTCGAGCAGGGCGGCCGCGCGCACCAGCACCCAGCACTCCTTCCTGGCCGGGGAGCGCAGCCGGTATTCCGCAACGAGGTTTTCGCCGGTGCGGATGGTGTTGCGGAAGCTTTGCAGGGTCGGCAGGCGGTCGGCCTTTTCCAGGATTCTGAGCCAGCCCAGCCCCAGGGCGGCGGACTTGGGGTGCCCGGTGATGGTGGACCAGGGATCGTTGACAAAGGTGCAGCGGCCCTCCACCGTGGCCTGGAAGATGCCCACCGGGAGCATCTGGGCCAGGGTGCGGAAGCGCTCCTCGCTCCTGGCAAGGGCCTCCTCGGCCTGGCGGCGCTCGGTGATGTCCTTGATGACGCCGATGAGCAGGTTGACGCTCCCGTCCTGTCCGCGCGAGACGCCCACGCTGACCTGCGCCAACACCATGCGCCCGGTTTTGTGCACGTAGCGTTTTTCCACCTGATAGGTGTCGCGCAGACCGTTATGGGCCTCCTGGGCCAGGCGGGCGTTCTCCTCCCGGTCGTCGGGATGCGTGATGGCCCGCCAGCTGAGGTGGAGGAGTTCCTCCCGCTCGTAGCCCAGGAGGTTGAGCAGCGCTGGGTTGGCGTCCAGAAAACGGCCATCCGCCCGGCACACGGCGATGGGCAGGCTGGAGTGCTGGAAGACCGCGCGGTTGTAGATGTCGCTCTGGCGCAGTTCGTCGGTCACCTGGCTGGTCAGGGCCTCGGCCCGGGCGCGCGTCAGGTCCAGGTTGCGCACAATGAGGAACACCGCCCCGGTCAGCAGGGTTCCAAGCAGCAGCAACACCAGGGGCTCGCGCCGGGAGGGGTTGGAAAAGGATTCCTCGGGCCAGGCGAAGGTGATGTTCCAGACCCGGCCATACAGGTCGAGGACCGTGTTGCGGGTGAACAGGGCCGCCCCGCTTGCCGGCCGGTGGTGCAGCAGTTCGCCCGGGCCGCCGCCCTCGCCTTCGTGGATGGTGAGGCCGAGCCTTGCAGCGCGCGCTCCCAGGGCCTCGGTCACCAGGGATTCCACCAGAAGCGGGCTGGTGACGAAGCCGCGCAGGGCCGCGCGGCGTTCGGCCACGGTGTTCGTGGGCAGGCCGGGGCGATACACCGGCACGTAGAGCAGGCAGCCCGGCTTGGGGGACCGCTGGTCCTGGCAGGTCAGCTCGGTTTTGCCGGAGAGGACGGTGTCGCCGGTGTCGCGGGCGCGCTCCAGGGCGGCGCGGCGCACGGGGTCGGTGTACAGGTCGAAGCCGATGGCGTTCGCGTTGCGCCCGCCCAGCGGTTCAAGAAAGACGAGCGGGGCGTAGTGCGCTCGCCGACCTGGCGGGTGCACGGCGTAGCCGGGCCTGCCAGCCTGGTTTCTGCCCTCGTGCTCGGTCAGGCGGTCGCCGGGAACATGGGGCGCAAAGCCCAGGCTCCAGGTGCCGGAACCCGCGTCGGCCCTGCGCAGGGTGCCCGCGTAGGCGCGCCACTGGTCGCTGGTGATGTCGGTGTTGGTGTTCAGAAGCCCCAGGCCGCCGCGCAGGAGCATCTCGTATTCGAGGATGCGGTCGCGCAGGCGCGTGTGGACCAGCCAGGACTCCCGCTCAAAGGCCTCGCGCTCGGCCCGGGCGTTGTCGTTGTGCGAGGCCACGGCCAAGGCCACGGCAGCCGCGAAGATCAACAGCGGCAGCAGCCAGGTCTTCCACAGCGGCAGCGGCGGTGAAGCGGCAAAGCCGTTGGGGGATCGCTTCTTGCGTTTCTGCATGTCAGCCCCGGCGTTCGCGGCCCGCGCCGCGCCGGTGGAGCGCAGGCTCCGTTATGGGGTTTGAGCCCTGGTTTCCTACCAGACGGCGTCCTGCCGGGCAAGGTCGGGACGGCTTACTGCCCCAGTCCAGGCGTCCAGAGATAGTACAGCCCGGCCTGGGTCGGCAGCAGGGTTTCCAGTCCAAGGTGGATGAGGGCCGGGCGTTGGCCCTCGGCCTCGGCGCTGGCCTGGTACCAGGTGGCGTCGGGGTTGGGGCGGCGGCGGTAGGTCACCACGCGGGCTTCCTTTGGCAGGCCGGCGAGGCTGGCGGCCTTGGCCACGGCGTCTTCCAGGTAGCCGATGGAGTCGATGAGCCCCAGCGCCTTGGCCTCGTCGGCGGTGAACACCCGGGCCGTGGCCGTGCTGTCCAGGGCGTCTGGGGCGAGGGCGCGGTGTTTTTGCACCAGGTCGAGGAAGCGCCTGGCCTGGGCCTTGACCGTGGAATCGATGAGCCGCTTCTCCTCGGGTGTGGCCTCGCGGAAGGGCGAGCCCATGTCCTTGTGCAGGCCGGACTTGCTCACGTCCACGCCCACCCCGATCTTGTCCAGCAGCCCGGCCACGCGCGGCTGCAGGAAGATCACGCCCACGCTGCCGGTCACCGTGGTGGGGTGCGCGGCGATGTGGTCCGAGGGCAGGGCGATGTAGTAGCCGCCGCTGGTGGCCAGTCCCATCAGCACGGTCACCACCTTGGCCTTGGTCTCCTCGCGGTAGGTTTGCAGCTCGTGGTAGAGGATGTCGCTGGCCGTGGTGGTGCCGCCCGGGGAGTCCACCTTGAGCAGGACCGCCTTGATGTCCGCGTCCTTGCGGGCCAGCCTGAGCTGGGCCGCCACCTCCTCCACCACGCTGGGCCGGGTGCGCAGAAGGTCCTCGCGCGGGCGCTCGCTGATGAGCCCGTCCACGCTGATGAGCAGGATCTTGCCGCCGCCTTCGCCCTGCAGGGTCTGCTCCTGGTAGGGCTGGGCCGAAGGCCCGAACAGGCTGAAGCTGGGCGCGCAGCCCGCGAGCGCGAGGCTGGCCGCGATGACCACCAGGGCGAGCGGGAGGGTGAACGGCAGGGAGGGCAGCAGGGAGGTGGGGGTGGTGGTTCGTGCGGCGCGCATGGGGCCTCCGTGTCTGGGAAGGTTAGGGGCGCAGGGCCAGGGCCAGGCCCGCGAAGGCGGCGGTCTCGCCCAGGATGATGGCCGCGCCCAGGAAGTCGCCGTTGACCCCGCTCACGGCGCGGGCGAGGCGGTGAAGCGGGAACAGGAGGGCCAGCGCGGCCACGGCGGCGAAGCCGAGGGCCGGCAAGCCCTCCGCGGCCGGGAGCGCCAGGGCCAGCAGGGCGGGGAGGCCACAGGCGAGGCACATGGCCCAGGCCACGGCGGGCAGGGTGGCCCCGCTCAAAAACAGCCCGCCCAGGCCGGGCCGGATGAGCCCGCGGTGCGCGCGTCCAAAGACCACGGCGCAGGCGCGGCCAAAGACGAAGGCCCAGGGCAGGGCGAAGGCGCCCCAGTCCGGCCGGGCGCGCAGGATCTCCGCGATCAGCGCGGTCTGGCCCAGGAGCGCCAGCACGAGGGCGGCCACGCCGAAGGTGCCGGAGCGGCTGTCCTTGATGATGGCCCAGAAGCGCTCGGGGTTCAGGTGCTGGCCCGCGCCGTCCATCACGTCGGCCAGGCCGTCCAGGTGCAGCCCGCGCGTCAGCCAGGCCGAGAGCAGGACGCAGAGCCAGGCCTGGACGAGGGGGCTGCCCGCGAACAGTCCGGCCAGGGCGGGCGCGCAGGCGCACAGCCCGATGACCAGCCCGCACAGGGGCAGGTGGAACATGCTCTTGCGCATGTCCGCCTCGTCCATGACGCGGGCCGGGACCAGGCGGGAGAGAAAACCCAGGGTGGCCAGGAAGCGCTTGAGCATGGGGGGCATGTCCGCCTCAGGCCCAGAGCAGGCGCAGGGAGTCGCCCCGGCGCAGGCCCAGGGCATCGGCCGCCGAGGCCTGGTTGGCCGCCAGTTCCAGAAAGCCCTGGCTGCCCGAAAGCAGGCCGATCTCGCCGGGGCCGAGATCCGCGTAGGTCCGCACGGGCTGGACGCCCCGGCGCTGGCCCCAGGACATGCGCAGCCAGGCCACGGGCTTGGGCGGGGTGAAGCCCGCGCGCACCGAGAGCAGGCAGTTGCCGTAGCGGTCCACGTGCAGCACGCGGGCGTCCGCGCCGCAGGGGCCGCAGGAGGGGTCGGCCCAGTCCGGGCGGTCGATGTCCGCGCGGTCCATGGGCGCGCCGATTTGGGCCAGGCGCTCGCCGTGGGCCAGGCGCGCGGCCAGGGGCGCGAACACGTCGCGGCCGTGGAAGGTGGCCGAGGTTTCGTACTCTGCGGCGGCCTTGGAAAGGTCGTACACCTGGGCCGGGGCCAGGCCGGGGGTGAAAAGCAGAAGCCCGAGCAGGCCGTTGTCCGGGGCCAGGAAGTCCTGCCCGCCCGCGTCGGTCTCCACGTGTGCGCCCACGATGCGCCGGATGGAGCCCACGCCGGGGTCCACCACGCAGACGAAGATGGCGTCGGGCGGGAAATGGGGCGCGCTGGCCGCAAGGAAGAAGGCCGCCTGATCCACGGCAAAGGGCTCCACCTGGTGGGTGATGTCGAGCAGCTGCGCGCCCGGGGCGCGGCTGGCCAGCGAGGCCCGCAGCTGGCCCGCGTAGGGGTCGGAAAGGCCGAAGTCCGAGAGCAGGGCGATGGGCCGCATCAATACTCCTTTCGTCCGGAAAAGCCTTGGCCCAGCACGTTGAAGCCGGAGCCCATGATCAGAAACGCGCCGGGGTCGATCTCGTACACCAGCTCCTCCAGACGCTTGACCTCAAGGTTGTTCAGCATGACCAGCACCACCTGTCTGGCCTCGCCGCTCCAGCCGCCGCGAGCCTCCAGCACCGTGGCCCCGCGCCCCAGGCGGTGCAGCACGGCCTGCACCACGGCGTCCGGCCTGCCGGAGATGACCAGCGCCATGCGCCGTTCGCTGAACATGGACAGGCAGGCGTCGGTGACCCAGCCCACGAGGAAGTTCATGGCCACGGAGTAGAGCACGGCCTCAAGCCTCATGGTGGCGAAGCCCAGGGCGAACACGCCGACGTTGAACAGGAACTCGAAGCGGCCGATGGGCATGCCCAGGCGTTCGCGCACGGCCACGGCCAGGATGTCCGCGCCGCCGGTGGAGCCCATGGACCGGAGCGCCACGCCGATGCCAGCGCCCAGCGTCACGCCGCAGGCGATGACCGCGAGCCAGGGGTCGGCCACGGGCAGCGCGTAGTCGAGCCGCTCGATGAGCACGCTGGTGGCGGCCATGCCATAGATGCTGTAGAGCACGAAGCGGCGGCTCACCATGCGCCAGCCCAGGATCATGATGGGCACGTTGAGCAGGAAGTACCACGCGCCCGTGTCCAGAACGGGGAAGACATGGAAGCCGAGCAGCGCCAAGCCCGAGACGCCGCCCGCGAGCAGGCCGTGGGGGACCGCCACGCACTTGATGGCGAAGGCCACGAGCAGAGAGCCCGCCGTGAGCAGGAACAGGTTCCAGGGAACCGTGAAGGCGTAGCGCCGGATGCTGTGGCGCAAGGTGGTCGGCGTTGCGGATGTCATGGGGTGCCCCTGAACGGGGCTTTACAGGATTCCCCGGGACAGGGAAAGGGCCGGAAAGGACCCTTGGCGGGCGGGACTTTTTCTGACCGCGCGTCTGCCCGTGGCCGCATGGCCGTCCGGGCGCGGCTGTTCCTCCGCGCGCGGCTTACGCCGTGCGCACCGGAAGGCAGCCCGCGTGCGACCGCGTGGCCGCGCTACAGGCTGTGCATCATGCGCGAGACGCTCAGGCATTCCGCGTGGTAGGCGCAGGCTCCCTGGTCGCAATAGCCCTCTCCCGCCCGGCCGAAGCAGTCGAAGTGGCCCTCGCTGCGCTGCTCCATGCGCACCGCCTCCACCCGGGCCAGCATGGCCTCGCGGCTGGTCTTCCTCGCCGGCGGGGCCTTTTTTGCCGGGGCTTTCGCTGGAACCATGGACGAAGCCTTCCTGGCCGGGGTCTTTGCCGGGGCCTTGGTTGCGGGGACAGCGGCCTGGGTCTTCCTGGCCGGGGCCTTTGCGGCTGCGGCTGTGGTCTTCTTCGTGCTGGCGCTCATGGGCATCCGTCTCCTTGTGTCGCGGCGTTCGGGGATTTTTCAAACTGACACTAACGCATTTTGGGCAGGACGCAATACTCATTTTTTGAAAAATGCGCTTAAAACAGGTGCAGGGGTTTGGACCGGTCGCCCCGCCTTGCCAAAGGGGCATGTTTTCACTATCTCAAGGGCACGAAATCGCAAAGTGGAGTCATTGCATGAACGTGCTTGTCATCGGCTCCGGCGGCAGGGAACACGCCCTGTGCTGGAAGCTTTCCAGGAATCCCGGGGTGGAGCGCGTCATCGCCGCGCCGGGCAACGGGGGCACCAGCGAGGTGGCCCGCAACGTGCCCGTGAAGGACGACGACATCGCGGGGCTGATCGCCCTGGCCAAGGCCGAGAACGTCGGCCTGGTGGTTGTCGGCCCGGAGGCCCCGCTGGTTGCGGGCATCGCAGACGCCTGCGCGCGCGCGGACATCCCCTGCTTCGGCCCGGACGCCTTCGCCGCGCGGCTTGAGGGCAGCAAGGCCTTTGCCAAGACCATCATGCGCGAGGCGGGGGTGCCCACCTCTGCGTTCGCGGTTTTCGAGGACGCCGAGGCGGCCAAGTCCTATGTGCGGAGCCACGGCGCGCCGCTGGTGGTCAAGGCCGACGGCCTGGCCGCGGGCAAGGGCGTTGTGGTGGCCAGGACAGTGGACGAGGCCCTGGAGGCCATCGACGAGATGATGGTCCGGAAGGCCTTTGGCGCGGCCGGGGCCACGGTGGTGGTGGAGGACGCGCTGGTGGGCGAGGAGGCCTCGTTCCTGGCCTTCTGCGACGGCGAGAATTTCGCGCTTCTGCCGTCGGCCCAGGACCACAAGGCCGTGGGCGAGGGCGACACCGGCCCCAACACAGGCGGCATGGGCGCGTACAGCCCGGCCCCGGTCCTGCCGGAGGCCAAGTATGCCGAGACCGCCGAGCTGTGCATCCGGCCCATTTTGAAGCGCCTGGCCGAGCTGGGCCATCCCTTCAAGGGCGTGCTCTACGCCGGGCTCATGTTCACGCAAAGCGGCCCCATGGTGCTGGAGTACAACGTGCGCTTCGGCGACCCCGAGTGCCAGCCCCTGCTCATGCGTCTGGACGGGGACCTGCTTGAGATCATGCTGGCCTGCGCCGCCGGGCGGCTGACCCCGGACATGGTGCGCGTAAAGCCAGAGACCGCGCTCTGCGTGGTGGTGGCCGCGCCGGGCTACCCTGGAAGCTACCCCAAGGGCATGGAGATTGCCGGCCTGGCCGAGGCCGACGCCCTGCCGGGCGTGAAGGTGTTCCAGGCGGGCACGGCGATCGCGGACGGCAGGACCGTCACCAGCGGAGGCCGGGTGCTCGGCGTCACCGCCCTTGGCGGCACGCTGGCCGAGGCCAAGGCGCGCGCCTACGAGGCCGTGGCCAAGGTGCATTTTGCGGGCGCGTTCCACCGCCGCGACATCGGCGACAAGGGCATTGCCCGCGGGCTTCGCCCCTAGCAAACAAAGGAGCTGTGCAATGACGAAGGTAGCCGTATTCATGGGCAGCGCGTCCGACGAGGATCTGATGAAGCCCTGCGCCGAGACGCTTGCGAAGCTCGGCATCCCCTACACGTTCACCGTCACCAGCGCCCACCGCACCCCGGAGCGCACCGAACGCCTCGTCTCCGAGCTGGAGGCGCAGGGCTGCCAGGTGTTCATCTGCGCCGCGGGCATGGCCGCACACCTGGCCGGAGCCGTGGCCGCGCGCACCACCAGGCCCGTGCTGGGCGTGCCGCTGGCCGCCTCGCCCCTTGGCGGCATGGACGCGCTCTTGGCCACGGTGCAGATGCCGCCGGGCTTCCCCGTGGGCACCCTGGCCCTGGACAAGGCCGGGGCCAAGAACGCCGCCTGGCTGGCCGCGCAGATCCTGGCCCTCAACGATCCGGCCCTGGCCCAACGGCTGAAGGCCGAGCGCGCCGGGTTCATCGCCGCTGTGGACAAGGCCGCCGCCGCCGTGGAACAGGCCGACGCCGAGCGCCGCGCCGCGAAGCCCGGGAAGAAGGACAAGGAAGCCAAGAAAGAAATGAAGGCCAAGTGATGGCCGCTCCAGCGCCCCTTCAGCTCGCGGACGAAAAAGGCCGCCGGGTCAGCTATCTGCGCCTCTCGGTGACGGACCGCTGCAATCTGCGGTGCCTGTATTGCGACAACAAGATGAGCCACCGGCTGACGCACGACGACATCCTGCGCTACGAGGAGCTCCTCGACCTCATGGGTCTGGCCCGGGCCATCGGCATCGGCAAGGTGCGCCTCACCGGGGGCGAGCCCTTTGCCCGCAGGGACTTCATGGAGTTTTTGGAGAACGCGCGCGGGCGCTTCCCGGACGTGAGCCTGCGCCTGACCACCAACGGCACCCTGCTGGCCCCTTTCGCCCCGCGCCTTGCCGCCGCCGGCGTGGACCGGGTGAACATCTCCCTGGACACGCTCAACCCCGAGACCTTTGCCCGCGTCACCGGGCAGGACCTCTATCATACGGTGCGCCAGGGCATCGACGCCTGCCTGGAGGCGGGCATCCGGGTCAAGATCAACGCCGTGGCCATGCGCGGCGTGAATGACCGCGAGCTGCCGGGCTTTCTGGCCCTGGCGCGCGAGCTGCCCGTGGACATCCGCTTCATCGAGTTCATGCCCATGGGCGGGGCCGAGTGGCACGCCAGGCAGGTCTGGACGGCCGAGGAGATCCTGGCCGAGGCCAAGACCCTGGCGGGTTTGACTCCGCTCCCGCGCGACGCCGAGGACGCCGGCCCGGCCCAGATGTTCTCCCTCGATGGCGGCAAGGGCCGTTTCGGGCTCATTACGCCGCTTTCCAATCACTTCTGCGCCACCTGCAACCGCCTGCGCATCACCAGCGGCGGGGTGTTGCGCACCTGCCTGTTCAGCGACCGCGTGTATCGCCTGCGCCCGGCCCTGCGCCACCCGAAGCTCGGCCTGCCCGCCGTGGAGCGCATCCTGCGCCTGGCCCTGCGCAACAAGCCCGTGGGCGCGGAACTGCTCGCCGCGCGCCGCGCCGGGCAGGGGGTTTCGGCCGCGTCCATGTCGTCCATCGGCGGCTAGGGTCTCTTTCTTTTCGTTCCACCGCCCCGCGGCCTTGCTAAAACGCGGCGCGGACGATACGTGCTTCATGATGAAGCCCTCTGGACGCTCCTTCAGCCTTGCCGCGCGGTTGCGGTCCATTCTTTGGGCCATGCTGCTCTTTCCCATCGTCGCGGGGGTGGGCTTTTTCGTCGTGCACTCCGTCGGCACCCTTGAGGAAAAGGCGGAAGCCGATCTCAAGGCCGCGCTGCTGCTCCAGCAACAGTTCATCGAGTCCTGGATGGCCGAGCGCGCCTGGGACCTGCGCACCCTGGCCTCGGACCCGCGCATCCTCTCCCTGCCGGACCCGCCCCTGCGCGAACTGCTCGCGGACATTCTGGAGACCGCTCCGGGCTTCACCGACATCGTGTACGTGGCCAGGCAAGGCCAGACCCGGGCCGACCCCAGGAGCATCGCCGGGATCAATGTCTCGGACCGCGAGTATTTCCGGGCCGCCGTCAGGGGGCGGAGCTTCGTGTCCGATGTGCTCACAAGCCGCCTCACGGGCGCGGAGGTGTTCATCGTCTCCAGCCCGGTATACGACGCGCGCGGCGATTTCCAGGGGGCCATGGTGGGCGAGGTGAGCCTGGAGGCCTTGTCCACCTTGATGCGGACCGTGCAGGACGAGACCACCAGCCGGACATTCCTCTTGCGCTCCAATGGCGACCTCCTCGCGCCGTCCGGCCGCGGGCGGGGCCTGGCCGGTACGGACGCCCTGTTCCAGCGCGCCCTGGCCAACGCGCCCTCCCAGGGCGTGTACAGAAACGCCGCGGGCGAGCGCGTGGTGGGTACGTACAAGTGGGTGCTGGGCGGCAAGTGGCTTTTGGTGGGCGAGCGCCTGGAGCGGGACATTCTGGCCGTTTCGGCCCGGACGCTCGGGGTGCCGATGCTGGGGGCGACTCTGGCGTTTCTGATTTTCGGCCCCACTGTGCTGCGCCTGGCCCGCTCCCTGGACGCCCCGCTGCGGCGTCTTGAGGAGCATGCGCGGCAGATCGAGGCCGGGCATTTCGAGGTGGCCTGCCCGGCCCTGCCCGAGGCGGGGGTGCCGGAGGAGGTGCGTCGGCTCAACCAGGCCTACTGCCTGATGGTGGGGCGGGTGCGCGCCGCGCTGGACGCCCTGCGCGAGGCCT
Organism: Desulfovibrio sp.; assembly: GCA_050251495.1. Lineage (GTDB taxonomy): Bacteria > Desulfobacterota > Desulfovibrionia > Desulfovibrionales > Desulfovibrionaceae > Humidesulfovibrio. Next base: position 32,585 of record JBFWMQ010000019.1, read on the forward strand.
CCTTCACCGACCATCTGACCGGCGCGGGCAACCGCAAGCTGCTTTTCAGCGAAGGGCTGCACCTGCTCGACGCCGCTCGGCGCGCCGGGCAGCCCGTGAGCCTCTTGATGCTCGACTTGGACTATTTCAAGCGCGTCAACGACACCCACGGCCACGCCGCTGGCGATGCCGTGCTGGTGGGGTTTTCCGAGCTGCTGCGCGGCGCCCTGCGCCAGAGCGACCTCTTCGTGCGCTACGGCGGCGAGGAGTTCGTGGTGCTGGCCCCGAATGCCGGAAGCTCGTCGGTGCGGGAGTTGGCGGAGCGCATCCGCAAGGCCGTGGAGCGGCTGGAGGTGCCTGTCGGGGAGGCCGTGCTGCGCTTCACCGTGAGTATCGGCGCGGCCAGCCTGGAGGGACCGGCGAAAGCCGGGGAATGGGGTTCCGGCGCCGCCAATCTGGAGGCGCTGCTGGCGCGCGCCGACGAGGCCTTGTATGTGGCCAAGGGCTCGGGCCGCAACAGGGTGGAGTTTCTGCCCATGCCGTCCGGCCCGGTCAGCCCCTGACTCCGGCCCCCTAGTTCGCTGGAGCCTCCTGCTTGCGCGGGCGTCCGTTGTCCGACTTGCGCAAGCGCACCACCTGGGTGCTGAAATTCTTCTTGCCTGGCTGGCAGGCGGGGCATCCATCGGACACGATCATGCACTTCTCGTCCAGGGCGTCCACGTCTATTCCCGCCCAGGTCAATATCCTTGTTGTGTCTCCCGGGCTCCAGAGCACAGGCAGTCCACACTTGGAACACTCCACATACAAGAGTTCCGGGTCGAATGAGCTGGTGGACATGCCGGTTCTCCTTGCTGTCGTTTTCTCGCCATGCCGGGCAGGGCCGCATTGTCTCAGGTTCGTATTCGGCCCATATGCAAGATAACCTTTCACGGTTAAAGCGCAAGGGGGGCTGTTGACATGAAGAATGGCGGGCAGCGGGCCGAAGTCACAGAAAGAGGCGTTTCTACGTATATTTTTATGTATAATTCACCTTGTTCTTTCTTTACTTCCCGGCATTAGTTCAGTAGTTTCAATGAGCAGTGTTGCTTTGCCTCCGCCGGTTCATTGCATCATCTGCACCGATGAACGAAAAACCCCTCTTGAGGAGAACACGATGGACGATTTTCTGAAGGAAGCACTGGACATCGTCAAGGCCCAGGCCACTGTGCGGACCATGACCGAGGACGAAATCCTATCCATGGTCCGTAGCCTGTGCAAAGGCATCCGCTCCATCGGGGAGTCGACGACCGAGGAGGAGGACGCCTCGGCCATCCCCGCCACGGACCCCAAGAAGGCCATCCGCGAGAAGAGCATCATCTGCCTGGAGTCCGGGAAGACCTTCAAGGTGCTGACCAAGCGGCACCTGGCCAAGTTCGGCCTCACCCCGGACGAGTACCGCGAGAAGTGGGGCTACGCCAAGAAGCTGCCCCTGGTCTGCAAGGAGCTGCAGCGTCAGCGCCGCAACAAGATGAAGGACATGAAGCTCTGGGAAAAGCGCATCAAGAAATAGCGCGCCACATCGCGGGCAACAAAAAGGGGACCAGCGGTCCCCTTTTTGTTGGCTCGCAAGGTGTACCTAGTCTGCCCATAAGGGGTGGGCTTCACACGTTGGCCGTTTTGCCTGAGAGTGGTTTGCGTATGTTGGCCATGTCGGCTCATACTCGTCCGCTTGGTTTCCCCAACCAACCCAGCCAGGCCTCCCCCCCCTCGCGAACAACTCCAGGAAAGGGCCGGGGCTGCATGATTCAATAAGTTCATACTGCTCGTCGGGCTTTCTCGAATGTTCACGCTTGCGGGTACAGATGATGTTCACCTGACTGCGGGCGGGGGGCAATGTCCTCGCGTTTTTGCCACGCGTTCCAAAGAGAAGGATCTCTGTTGTATTGCGGAAATAAAACCCGACTCCTCTGCCGTCTGGTCCACCGTCCTTTCTAACCTTGTGCCAGATGATGTTGCTTTTATAGGCAAAGCCCCAAGCGGCAAGAACTCGTAAGCCTTCAGGGAGCAGGGCATTCGGTACCCAAAGATAAAGGTGGGCTGTCGCAGCAGTAATACTCTGCACGGGCAACGCCATGATTTCTTCCAAATCCATGGTGCCGTAACGGTTTAACCGCTTGTGCTCCGGCGCCATCTTCCCTGTTCTGTTTTCAAAGCGCCAGGGCGGATCGGCGAGGATGGTGGCGAAGCGCCTGTCGCCTAGTTGCTGTGAGAATTCCAAGGCGATGTCAATACTCATGAGACCTCCAGCAGGGACTTGGTGATGCCAAAAACGAGAACAGGACAGCCGCCGCTACGGCCAGCCTCAAGGCGGGGAAGCAGCTTTCCCATGTGCGTGGTGCTTGCACCATATTTAGTCCCAATCTCTGGCCCGAGTCCCTTGAGCCAAGGGCCAAGGGCTGTGCTTCTGGTTACCAAGACGCCGAGACTTATTCGGTCGAACTCGAAGAATGTTTTAAAGGCGAAAAGGTCTCGGTCAAAGGTCTGGTCTTTTGAGTTCCATTCCAAATCAAAGGCGACACGTCCCTTGATGTAGTCGACCTTGTGGGTGTCTTGGCTTTTGATGTCCTCGCCGACCATGAGCTTCGCGGTGAGCTTGTCCTCTTTCCAGCCCAGAGGACGAAGCAACGAGGACATGCGTTTGGGAATGTTGCTCTCGTTCCCTCCTTTTTCCGTCACATCGGAAAGACGGAAGCGAAAACGTAACAACGCTGCGCAAATATCCTCGAAGAGTTCGGGAAACTCGCATGACAGCAGCGCCGCAGCGTGGCGGTAGTCGTGGACCTCGTAAAGGCTGCTTAATTCAGCGGGAATGTAGTCGTTCCAAACCACGGGCGGTCCTCCAGCGAGTGTTGCGTCCTTGTCCCACAAACAGGACTTCGGCGCAAGCCACGGAGATCGCGCCCTGCTACAGCTTGTGGCGCTTCTGCAGCCAGGCGCGCAGCACGATGGCCGCCAGGTTCATACCGAGCACGAGGGCGATGAGCACGAGGGCCGTGCCGTACTGGATGGGCCGCGTCAGCTCGATCTCCGTGCCCGCCGTGGCCAGCACGTAGATGTGGTAGGGCAGGGCCATGACGTCGGAGAAGATGCTTGAGGGCATGGTGGGCGTGTAGAACACCGCTGCGGTGAACATGATGGCCGCGGTCTCGCCCGCCGCGCGCCCCACGCCCAGGATGCTGCCGGTGAGGATGCCCGGCAGGGCGCTGGGCAGCACCACCCGCCAGATGGTCTGCCACTTTGTGCCGCCAAGGGCCAGGGAGGCCTCGCGGTAGGTGCTGGGCACGCTGCGCAGGGCCTCCTCCGCCGTGCCGATGACCACCGGCAGGCAGAGCACGCCCAAGGTCAGCCAGCCCGCCGCGAGGGAAACGCCCAGCTTCATGACCGTGACGAAGAGCCCCAGGCCGAACAGGCCGAAGACCACGGACGGCACGCCCGCCAGATTGTTCACCCCCAGGCGGATGATGCGCATCATGGTCCCGGGGCGCGCGTATTCGTGCAGATAGATGGCGCTGGCCACGCCAAGCGGCAGGGCCACGGCCATGGCCCCGAGGGAGAGCAGCAGGGTGCCCACGATGCAGGGCCACACGCCGCCCTCGGTCATGTAGTTCTTGGGCGGCTCGGTCAAGAACTCCCAGCTGATGGCCGAGATGCCGTTCTTCACCAGAAAGCCCAGAATCACCACCAGGGCTGCGGCCACGATCAGTATGGCCCCGCGCAGCAGCATGAACATGAACCACTGCAACGCCTTGCGGCGGATGTCGCGGCCGCGGGCGATGCTCAAGGACGGCGGGGCCGCGGTCTGGCTGGAAAGGGCGGAGGTTTGGCTCATGGGCGCGTCCTTGTGGTTACAGCGAGGCGGAGCCGGTCTGGCGGTGCTTGTGGGAAATGTAGTCGGCCAGCACATTGAAGAGCAGCGTCACCAGGAAAAGCACCATGGCGATGGCGAAGAGCGCGTGGTAGTGGTGGCCGCGAAACGGCGCCTCGGCCATTTCCGCCGCGATGCTCGCGGGCATGGGCCGGACCGGGCCGAAGAGCGAGTCCGGCAGGACCGCCGCGCCGCCCGCCACCATGAGCACCACCATGGTCTCGCCGATGGCCCGGCTCATGCCCAGGATGACGCCGGTGCCGATGCCGGAGAGGGCGGCCGGGATGGTGACGCGCGTCAGCGTCTCCAGGTGCGTTGCGCCCAGGGCCAGGCTGGCCTCCTTGAGCTCGCGCGGCACGGCGTAGATGGCGTCCTCGCTGACGCTGGCGATGGTGGGCACGCTCATGAAGGCCAGCATGAGCGAGGCGTTGAACAGGTTGAGCCCGATGTCGATGCCCAGGAAATCCTGCAGGAACGGAGCCATGACCACCATGCCGAAGAAGCCGATGACCACGGACGGCAGGCTCGCCAGCATCTCGATGACCGGCTTGGCGATGGCGCGCACGCGCGGGCTGGCTATCTCGGCCAGGTAGACCGCGCTCATGACCCCAAGCGGGATGGCCAGGAGAGAGGACAAGGCCGTGACCGCCGCGCTGGCCGCGATGAGCGGCAGGATGCCGTAGTCGGGCCGGGCCTCGTCGGTGGGGTACCAGTCCAGGCCGGTCAGAAAGTCCTGCACGCTCACGAAGGTGAAGGTGGGCAGGCCCTCCATGAACAAAAAGCCCATGATGAGGCCCAGCACCGCCAGGGAGGTGACGGCCGTGCACAGGAAGGCCTGCTTGATGAGGAGCTCTTTGGTGCGTCGCTGCATGGTGTTCCTTGGCCTTGCCGGCTGTGCCCGTCCCTCCGCGCCCGGGGAAGAGGCGGGAGGGACGGGGCGTGTTCCTGCGGGGAGGAGGAGCCGGGAGGCTGCTTGCTACTTCTTGCCCTTCTTGGCCGCGCTGCCCTTCACGGGCACGTAGTCCACCGAGGCCACGATCTTCTGGCCGGCCTCGGAGAGGATGAAGTTCACGAGCTTGGCCACGTCGCCGCTGGGCTCGCCGTTGGTGTACAGGTACAGCCCGCGCGACACGGGGTAGGTGCCGTTCAGGGTGTTCTCCACGCTGCCTTCAACGCCCTCCACGGTCACGGCCTTGAGGCCCGGGGCGTGGGTGTAGGCCAGGCTCAGGTAGCCGATTGCGCCCTTCTGCTTGCCCACCACCTGGGCCACCGCGCCGTTGCTGGCCTGGGTCTGGGCGCGGGCGTACACGCGCTCCTTCTTCAGCACGTGCTCGTTCCAGAACTCGTAGGTGCCGGAGGACGAGTCGCGGGAGACCACGGAGATGGAGCCGGCCGGGCCGCCCACGTCCTTCCAGTTGGTGAGCTTGCCGGTGTAGATGTCCTTGAGCTGGGCCATGGTGAGGTTCTTGACGGGGTTGGAGCTGTGGACCACCGGGGTGATGCAGTCGTAGGCGATGACGATCTGCTTGGGGGTGACGCCCTTCTCCTTGGCGAGCTTGATCTCTGATTCCTTCATTTCGCGGCTCATCATGGCCAGCGGGGTGCTGCCGTCGATGAGCGCCTTGGCGCCGTCGCCGGAGCCGGAGGCGGAGATGGAGATGGCGATGCCCTTGTTCTGGGCCATGAAGGCTTCCACGGCCTTCTGCATGATGGGCTGGACCGTGGTGGAGCCCTTGACGGCGATGGTGCCGGCGAACGAGGTGGCGGCGAGGCCCAGGACCATCAGTGCGGCCAGGGCGAGGCTTAAGCGTTTCATGCGTTCCTCCGAATAGGGTTGATGTTCATGTCCGGTACGGGCATCATATAGCCGCGCCATGTGACGGTTGTGTGACGGCGGCGAGAAAGCTGGGTGACACCTTTGCCCGCCCGTCGGACGCAGGCTCCGGGAGGAAGCACGATGCAGGTGGATTACGTCATCATCGGGGCCGGACCCACCGGCCTGGGCGCGGCGCGCAGGCTTGCGGAGCTTGGCTGCCGCTCCTTCGTGGTGCTGGAGAAGAACGCCTACGCGGGCGGCCTGGCCGCCAGCTTCAAGGATGCGCAGGGCTACACCTGGGACATCGGCGGGCACGTGGTGTTCTCGCACTATGAATATTTCGACCGCATGCTGGACGATCTGCTGGGCGACGGACAGCTGCGCCACCAGCGCAAGGCTTTTGTGCGCGCCTGCGGCTCCTGGGTGCCCTATCCCTTCCAGAACAACATCCGCCACCTCCCGCGCGAGGTCCGCTGGGAGTGCGTGCGCGGCCTGCTGCCCGGCAACCGCCCGGAGGGCAGGCCCGAGAACTTTCGCCAGTGGATTCATGGCATGTTCGGCGAGGGCATCGCGAACGCCTTCCTCTGGCCGTACAACTTCAAGGTCTGGGCCATCGACCCCGCCCACATGGGGACCTCCTGGGTGGGCGAGCGGGTGAGCGTCATCGGCCTGGAGGCCGTGCTCAAGAACATCATCCTGGAGCGTGACGAGGTGGGCTGGGGGCCGAACAGCACCTTCGCCTTTCCGGCCCAGGGCGGCACGGGCGAGATATTCCGGCGCATGGCCCTGCCCCTGGCCGGGCACATCCGCTACGGCTGCGGCGCGGCAAAAGTAGACGCCGCGAAAAAGACCGTCACCACCGACACGGGCGAGGAGATCGCCTACGGCGCGCTCCTGAACACCGCGCCGCTGGACCTGCTGATTACGAATCAGCTGGCGGACGCCCCGGATGCCCTGCGTGAGGCGGCGGGGCGCCTCAAGCACAACGGGGTGTACGTGGCGGGCGTTGGGGCCAAGGGCCGCGCCTTGTTCAACGGCGCCCTGGACGACCGCTGCTGGATGTACTTTCCGGAGGACGACTGCCCGTTCTACCGGGCCACGAATTTCCACAACTACGCGCCGTCCAACGTGCCGGGAAGCGATCCGGACCGCGCCGCGCTGATGTGCGAGACCAGCTATTCCGGGCACAAGCCGGAGGACCTCTCCGGGCTCATGGAGCGCAGCATCAAGGGACTGGACACGGTGGGACTTCTGGCGAAGAATGCGCAGGTCGAGAGCCGCTTCGAGCTGAACGTGGACTACGGCTATCCCGTGCCCTGCCTGGAGCGCGACCAGGCCCTGCGCACCATCCAGCCCTGGCTTGAGGCCAGCGGCGTCTTCTCGCGCGGCCGCTTCGGCGGCTGGAAGTACGAGGTGGCCAACATGGACCACAGCGTCATGCAGGGCGTGGAATGGGCCGAGCGCATGATCACAAAAGAACCGGAGAAAACCTACTCGTGGAACTGACCGACCCCGCTGTTTTCGCCGCCCGGCGCGAGCGCCTGCGCGCGCTCCTGGCCGAGCAAAAGCTTCCGGCCCTGCTTGTGACCTTTGCCGCCAACCGCTACTACCTCTCCGGCTTCGAGCTCCACGACTCCCAGTGCAACGAGAGCGTGGGCTGGCTGGTGGTGTTTGCGGATGGCCATGACCTGCTCATGACCGACGCCCGCTTCACCGACGCGGCGATGCGGCTGTGGCCCAAGGACGATCTGCTCATCTACGGCGCGGGCAAGCATGCGGCCCTGGCCGAGCGCCTGGCCGAACGCGGGGTGCGCGCCCTGGGCTTCGATCCCAAGGCCGTGAACGTGTTCGATTACGACGCCCTGCGCGCGCACTTCGAGCTTGTGCCCGCGCCGGGCCTGGTGGAGGGCCTGCGCCGCGTGAAGGAGCCCGCCGAGATTGAGCTTTTGCGCGCCGCCTGCGGCCTCAATCACCGCATCATGCGCGCCCTGCCGGATGTCATCGCGCCCGGCATGAGCGAGGCCGAGGTGGCCTGGGCCATTGAGCGCATGTTTCGCGAGGCCGGGGCCGAGGGGCTCTCGTTTCCGTCCATCGTGGGCGTGAACCAGAACGCCGCGCTGCCGCACGCCATCCCCGGAGAGGCCAAGGTCCCCCGCGAGGGGCTGGTGCTGGTGGACGCGGGCTGCCGCCTGGCCGCCTACTGCTCGGACCAGACGCGCACCTTCTGGATCGGCCGCGAGCCCAGTGAGCGCTTTCAGGAAACCAAGCGCCTGGTGGTGGCCGCGCAAAAGGCCGCCATGCAGGTCATCCGCCCCGGCGCGAAGATCGCCGACGCCTACCACGCCGCGCGCGCGGTGTTCGAGGAGGCGGGCTGCGCCGAGCAGTTCACGCATTCCCTCGGCCACGGCATCGGCCTGGAGACCCACGAAGGCCCCAGCCTGAACCCCAGCGCCGAAGGCGTCTTCGTCCCCGGCATGGTCGTCACGGTGGAGCCCGGCCTGTACGACGCGGCCTGGGGCGGGGTGCGCTGGGAGTACATGGTCGTGGTCACCGAAACCGGCTGCACCGCACTGTAAACGCAAAGGACGCTATGAACACCGCGCATCGATTCGGGCACGTGGCCCTCATGGGCCCGCCCAACGCAGGCAAGAGCACGCTTCTGAACCGCCTCATGGGACAGAAGCTGGCCATCGTCTCGCCCAAGCCGCAGACCACCAGAAACGCCATCAGCGGCATCCACAGCACGGACAACGCCCAGATCGTGTTCCTGGACACCCCGGGCGTGCACCAGATGGCCGGACGCATGAACCGCCTGCTGCTTGAGGCCGCCTGGGGCGCGCTCCAGCAGGCCGACGCCGTGGTGCTCATCCTGGACGTGCAGCTCTACGCCAAGAAGCCCCAGCTCTTCGACCGCGAGATACGCCCGCTCACCGACCCCGTGGGCCGCGTGGGCAAGCCGGTGTTCATCGCCGCCAACAAGGTGGACATGGTGCGGCCCAAGGAAAAGATGCTGCCGCTTCTGCTGCGCATCGGCCAGGCCTTCCCCCAGGCCGAAATCTTCCCCATCTCGGCCCAGCATGGCGAGGGCGTGGACGAACTGCTGGCCGCGCTCACCAAGGTTTTGCCCGAGGGCGAGGCCCGCTACCCCGAGGACCAGCTCTCCACGGCGTCCCTGCGCTTCATGGCCGCGGAGATCATCCGCGAGAAGCTCTTCCTTGAGCTGGAAGAGGAGCTGCCCTACAGCACGCTCGTGGAAATCGAACAGTGGGAGGAGCCCGAGACCGGCCCCGCGCGCATCAACGCCTGCATCCACGTGGCGCGCAGCACCCACAAGGGCATGGTCATCGGACGAGGCGGGCAGCTGCTCAAAAAGGTCGGCACGGCGGCGCGCATCGAGCTGGAGGTGCTGCTGGAGCGGCCCGTGCACCTGGAACTCTGGGTCAAGGTGCGCGAGGACTGGACCGAGGACCCCGGCTTTTTGCGGGAAATGGGGCTGGGGGAGTAAGGGACTCTGGGGAGGTGCTCCGTCTGCGGCGGCAGCCCGCCGGTGTCGGGCGTTGCGCGCCCGCACGGGGAAGAAGTCAAGTCATACCTGCTAGATGGGTGATTTGTTCAAGGCGCGTCCCGCGTTGACAATGGCTTGTCCGGGTGGGTATAAATCAAAAGTTAAGCGACAAGCGGCCTCGGCTTGACGCTGGCCAGGCGGCGCGCGCCGCCGTTCCCCTTGCCCACAACCGCCCATCCGTCCACAAGGAGTTCCGTTTGCGCCCCATGCGTGTCTATCTGGCAGATCTGGTGCACACCTGGGAAAAGGTGAGCGTCTGGACCATCCCCGTGAACATAGGATTTGTGGGCGGCTATGCCAGAAAGGTGTTTCCGGACATCGAGCTGACGCTGTTCAAGCGGCCCGAGGAGCTTCTCCCGGCCCTGCGGCAGAGTCCGCCCGACGTCCTCGGCCTGTCCTGCTACGTTTGGAACCAGAACCTGAGCGGTCTTGCGGCGCGCATTGCCCGGAGCGCCAACCCGAACGTGCTGGTGACCTGCGGCGGTCCGGTGTTCACGGATCTGAATGCGGACGAGGCCGGGGCGCGCGCGTTTTTCTCCTCCATGCCAGATGTCGATGCCTACACCCTGAACCAGGGCGAGCGGCCCTTTGCCGAGTTGTTGGCGGCCTTCGACGCCTGTGGCCGCGACGTGGCCCGGCTGCGCGCCCGCCCGGTGCCCGGCTGCCTGGTCAACGACCTGCGCGCCACGGATACTGTGCACGTGTCCGCCGCCTTGCCGGGATTCGACGACCTGGACGAGATCCCCTCGCCCTATCTCACCGGGCTCATGGATCCTTTTTTCGAGGAACCCTACCTGCCGCTGATCGAGACCAACCGCTCCTGCCCCTATCGCTGCGCCTATTGCGCCTGGGGCATCGGCTCAAGCAAGCTCACCCGCTTCAGCATGGAGCGCGTGCTGGCCGAGGTGGAGTACATTGGTTCGCACTGCACCAAATACGGCACCATGATGACCTGCGACGCGAACTTCGGCATCCTGGAGCGCGACGCCGAGATCGCCCGGGCCATCCGCGCCACGCACGAAAAGTACGGCTTCCCGCAGTTCGTCAACGTCCAGTGGGACAAGAGCAACCCGCCGCGCATCGCCCGCGTGGCGCGCGAATTCGGCGGCATCGCCAGCGTGGGCGCCAGCTTCCAGTCGCACAACGAGAAGAGCCTGGAGGCCATTGGCCGCAAGAACCTGCCTCTTGCGGAGATAACGCCCATCCTGCGCGAGCTGAAGGCCCCGCTGTTCACCGAGCTGATTCTGGGCCTGCCCCACGAGACCGCGCAGACGCACCTCGACGCCAACCGCGTGCTCATGGACGAGGGCTTTGAGATCAACAACTACAATCTGCATCTCTTGCCCGGCACGCGCATGGACTCGGCCGAGTATAGGCGCGACTATGTGACGCGCACCGGCTACCGCCTGCACGACAACGCCTGGGGCATCTACGACGGCCAGACCGTCATGGAGGCCCAGGAGGTGGTGCTGGCCACGCCCACCATGCCCGTTGACGAGCTGCGAGCCTTCCGCTTTCTGCATTTTCTCTTCCAATTCATGTGGAGCAAGGAGTGGTACCGCGTGTTCCTGCGTTTCTGGAAGGAGCACGGCCTGCACCCGGTCGACCTCATGCGCCGCGTGGGCGAGGAGACCAAGAAGCTGGCCGTGGGTTCGAGCCCGGCTGGAGGGCACGCCGCCGTGGCCGCCATGCGCCGCGCCTTCGACGCCGACCACGACCTGGAAAACTTTGATTCCGCTCAGGAGTTGTACGACTACTGGCGGCAGCCCGCGAACTTCGACCGGCTGGGCCGGGGGGACTACGGCAAGCTGAACATGCAGTACACCTTCGAGATACTGCTGGGCTGCCACGCGGAGTTCGGGGCCTTTCTGCTGGAGCTTTCCACGCGCCTGGCCGAAGAGCTGAACGTCCCGGACCGCGAGCGCTTCCTTGTGGCCTGCCGCGACGTGCTGGCCTTCCAGTCGGCCCTGCGCTTCGACCTGGAGGACGGGCCGCCCGATGAGCATGGCGTCAGCGAGCCGCATCTGGTGCGTTCGCGCACCCTGGCTTTCGACTGCGACGTCCTCTCCTGGGTGGAGGGCGGCATGACCGGCGAGCTTGCGCCCGCTGGCGGCCCGCACCGGGTGGAGTTCTATCTGCCCCCGGAGCAGGAGGACTTCCTGCAGAAGCGCCTGGAGCAATTCAGAAGCAAGAACCGCAACATGACCCTGCGCAAGATGGCCGAATACCTGGGGCCAAAGTATCTGCTGAACAAGACCAGGCGCGCCTAGGCAGGGCGGGAACACGCAATGACCGACCCCCGCACCAACCCCTTCGAGCCCCACTACCGGGCCATCAACACCATCGCCCCGGCGGACAAGCTCAAGAGTCTGCCGGACTTCCCGCGCATCATCGACGTGGAGCTGACCAACACCTGCAACTTCCATTGTCTCATGTGCCCGGTGGGCACGGGCGCGCAGGTGCGCAAGAAGGGCTTCATGAGCGACGAGGTGTTCCATCGCGTGCTGGACGAGGCCGCAGAGCACGGCACGCCCCTGCGCTTCATCCTCTGGGGCGAGCCCACGCTGCACCCCAAGTGGCTGGACTGGATGGCGGAGACGGTTGATCGGGGCCTCTTGGCGCACTTCAACACCAACGGGAGCCGCATCACCGAGGCCGACATGCGCCGCCTCGTGGAAGTCGGCGTGCAGTCGGTGAAGTTCTCCTTCCAGGGCGTGGACCGGAAGAGCTATCGCGAGATGCGCAACACCGACTACTACGAGGAGTTGCTCACCAAGGTGAAGCAGCTGCACGACATCCGGGGTGACGCGCCGTATCCTTTCATCCACGTGTCCACCACCATCACCTACGAAGGCCCGGAGCTGGTGTCCGCCTTCCGTGAGCGCGTGTGCGCCTTCACGGACAAGGCCACGGTGGGCCGCACGGAGCTGGAGCGCTTCGACGTGAGCAAGGCCAAGCTTTCGGACGAGGAGCGCGCCGCGCTCACGCGCATGAAGGGCGAGGAACATCTGGTGCGCAAGCACCCCAACTGCCCGGAGGTCTACGATAAACTCTCCGTGAATTGGGATGGCCGCGTCTCGGCCTGCTGCCGCGATTTCGAGGCGGTGATGCAGGTGGGCGACGTGCTCGCGCAGCCCCTGGCCGAGATATGGAAGGCGGACAAGCTTGATTTCTACCGGCGCTGCCTGGCCCGGGGCGAGTACGACCGCTTCGAACTGTGCCGCATCTGCTGGGACTACCACGGCTTGCAGACCCCCGGTCTGCAAGGAATCTAGGGGGGCGCATGGCGGACGCGCCCAAGCGGGAAGCGCGGAGTCAGGCTGGCCGCGACTACCTCAAGGTTGTCTACGAGGAGGGCCAGCGACCCCAGAGCGGCTATCCGGACCATCTGGCCGGAAAGCTCATGGCCGAGGCCGGGCTTGCGCCTGGAATGCGTCTGCTGGACGCGGGCTGCGGCCGGGGCGAGATGCTGGCGGCCTTTGCCCGGCGCGGGCTTGTGTGCGAGGGCCTGGATTTGGCCGAGGGCGCGAGCTGCCCGCATCCTGGCGTCACGGTGCGCCAGGCGGACCTCTTCGGCGCCACCTGGCCCTGCGAGGACGCGAGCTTCGACGCCGTGTTCCTCAAAAGCGTCATCGAGCACGTCATGGACCCGGCCCTGCTGCTGGCCGAGTGCGGGCGCGTGCTCAAGACCGGCGGGGCGCTCATCGTGCTGACCCCGGACTTCGCCTCCAACGTGCCTGTCTTTTACGAGGACCCCACCCACGTGCACCCCTACGTGCCCAAGTCCCTGCGCGACCTCTTCGTCATGCACGGCTTCGCCCAGGCGAGAGCCGAGCTGTTCTGCCACCACGAGGCCATTTGGCGGGGCGGCCCGGCCAAGCTGTTCGCCGACCTCTGCTGGCGCACCCTCTCCACCCCGGCGGCCAGGGCCTTGGCCCAGCTCACGGGGCTGAAGCTCATCCGCTGGGCCGTGGAGCGGCAGGTGCTTGGCGTTTGCCGCAAGGTCTAGCCCCCTACATTCAAGGACGATACCGAACATGAAGCACTGGAAGAATCCCCTGGATTACAGCTGGCCGGTCATTGTGGAGAACCAGGATCTGCGCCGCACCATCCCGGACATCGAGGCGTTTTTCGAGACCGCCCGGCGCGAGGCCGAGGCCTTGCCGCGCGACGGCAACGTGGTGCGCGACGAGAAGCTCGTGGTCATGAGCCCTTGCCCCATCTGCGGCAGCGAGGATACCCCGGCCGCCTTCGTCAAGTACGGCTTCATCTACGCCGACTGCCGGGAGTGCGGGCATCTGTTCGTCAAGAATCGCTTGCGCGAGGACGTGCTGCTCGGCTTGTACCAGGCCTCCAAGACCGACAAGATCGACCGCAAGGTCAAGACCAGCGCCCCGCACCTGGACTACTGGGGGCAGATCTACGAGAAGTACCTCGGTCTCGTGGGCACCTTGGGCATCGCGGACCCCAACGTGCTCGACGTGGGCTGCGGCGCGGGCACCTTCCTCAAGAGCGTGCGCGCCATGACTGGCCTTGTGCCGCACGGCCTGGACTTTTGCGAGGACACCTTCGAGGAGATCGTGGCCCTGACCGGGCGGGAGAACTACTATTACCGCCTGCGCATGGAGGACGTGGACTTCGGGGCCAAGCGCTTCGGGCTGGTCACCCTGTGGGGCGTGCTGGAGCATCTGGTGGACCCGGTCTCCGTGCTTTCCCGCTGCGCCGAGGTGCTTTCGCCTGATGGGCGGGTGCTGCTGCTCATCCCCAACGCGCACAGCCGGGCCATCCGCATTCTGGGCGTGCAGACGCCCACCCTGCACCCGCGCGGGCACATCAACCTGTGCACGGACAAAAGCTTCGACCTGTTGTGCAAGAAGGCCGGTCTGGTCATCGAGCGCCGCTTCCAGGAACTGCCTGTCATCGACCTCATGCACCCGTTCATTCCGTACTCCGAGGCGTTCGTGCGCGAGATCGTCGAAGGCAACGAGGCCTACTACAACGTTTATTTGTTGCGCCGGGGCTGAGGCCTGGGGAGACTGGGGCCGCCATGCGAGCGACTGATGTCCGCATCATCTGGCTGAACGTCCACGGCGGAGTCTTTCACAAGCTTCTGCGGCTGCACGGGGAGCTTGTGGCCGCAGGGCTCTCTTGCGAGCTGATTTTCTCCGCCGGGCCGCCGCGCGGGCTCAAAACCGGTGTGGACGTGCCTGAGGCGCTGTTGCCGGAACTGGCGGCGCGCAACATCCACTTCCTGCCAAGGACCAAGGCCCTGCAACGGGCTGCGGCCACTGCCGCCCGCCTGCTCATCACCGATGCGCACCACGATCCGGACCTGCCGGGGCTCATCGCCGGGGCCAAAAGCCAGGGCATGGCCACTGCCCAGATGAGCACCCTGCTGGGCGACTGCACCTGCCACGGAGCGGACCACCTGTTGCTGCAACATCCGCTGACGCTGTTCTTTGAGCTTGAGTACCATCATACGCCCGAGGCGCAGGGATTCTTCCGGGCGCGCGGACTGCACTTCACGGGCAACATCTTTTTCGAGCCCACGGTCAATGATCTGCATGGCGGTTTCGCCTCGCGCGAGGCGTTTTTCGCCAAGTACGGACTGGACCCGGCCCGGCCCCTGTGCCTGTGGCTGCCCAACGCGGCCGATGTGCGCCACCAGGACTACGGAGAGGTCGTGCGCGCGGTCGAGGAGGCGGGTCTGAATCTGTTGGTGAAGCTGCATCCCTGGGAGTATGTCTTCAAGAAGCATGGGGTGGACACCTGGGGGCTTGGCGTCACCTCGGACGCCAAGTGGAACGTCCGCGCCGTGGACGAGCAGGACAGCTCCTGGGCCTATCGCTTCTGCGATCTGGCGGTCATGCGCGCCTCGGCCACCTGCCTGGAAATGCCTTTCTGGCGGAAGCCCTCGGTGCTTCTGCCTTCCACCGCGTATCCCGGGCTGGTGCGCGCCCAGGCCGGCCTGGTGTCGGGCTGCTCCGTGCACCTTGAAGGCATTGCCTCTCTGCCGGGGCTGCTTGCCGGGCCGCTGCCGCGTTTCACCCCGGAGGAGTATGCCGCCGCGTGCGCGAGCGTGCGCCTGGACACCAGCCGCGATGCCTACGCCCAGAGCGTGGCGGCCATCCTGGACATCCTGGAAGCCCCGCCGCGCTCCGGGCCGCAATATGCCCCGGCGGAGCTCAAGCGGCTCTATGATCCGTTCATCTCCCAGGAGATGTCGCGCTCGCTGCGGTTCACCCGCCGCCTGCGCTTCGAGGCCGGGCGCCTGCTGCGCCGACTGACGGCCTGACAATCCCCTTCACCGGCTCTGGCGGCAGGGGCTGCGGCTTGAACGTGCGCGTAATGAGGACCGGCCGCTACCCTGCGTGCCCCTGCCCGTTGCCCGGAAGATCCTGAAAGTGCTTCTGCCGCGAGCGGTTCCACAGGCTGGGGGCGGCCAGGTGGGTCATGAACTGCTCCACGCTGTTGCCCCGGCCAAAGTAGAAGCACGGCGGGCACTCCTCAAGGGTCCAGGCCTCCCGCGCGGCGGCCAGGATGGCGTTCTTTTCCTCCGGAACGTTGACGATGGACGGGTGCTGGAAGCGGTCCTTCTGGCGGTTGCCCACGTTGATGGTCCGCACCCCGTAGATGGGGGCCTCCCGGATGCCTGCGCTGGAGTTGCCGACAATGAAGCGGCTGCCCTGCATCAGGCGCAGGAAGTACTCGAAGCGCATGGACGGGAACCGGCGGATGCGCGGAAGGCCCTCGAGCGCCTCGTAGGCCTTCAGGATGTGCTCGCTGCCCGCGTCGTTGTTGGGCGAGATGACCACGTAGTTGAACTGCGACTCCAGGAGCGCCGCCACGAAAGCCTTGGCGCGCCGGGCCTGCTTCTCCGGCTCGGTGGTCACCGGGTGGTACAGGGCCACGGCGTATTCGTCGTAGGTGATGGCGTAGCGCGCGCGCACGGCGTCCAGGTCCGGCAGGTCGGGCGAGAGCATGATGTCGATGTCCGGGGAGCCGATGGTGAACACCGAGTCCGGGTGTTCGCCCAGTTGCAGCAGCCTGCGCGCCGCGTCCTCGTTGGCCACGAAGTGCAGGTGCGAGAGCTTGGTCACGCTGTGGCGGATCATCTCGTCGATGGTGCCGCTGCGCTCGCCGCCCTCGATGTGCGCCACCAGGATGTTGCGGAAGGCGCCCACGATGGCCCCGGCGAGCGCCTCCAGGCGGTCGCCGTGCACCACGATCATGTCCGGCGGGTCCACCGTGACGTGGCGCGAGAGCGCGCTCACCGTGTTGGCCAGAATCAGGTCCATGGATTCGCCGCCCACCTGGTTCTGGGCCGTGAACACGTTCTGGAAGCCCTCACGCTCCACCTGGCGGTAGGTGTGGCCGAACTGGGCGAGCAGGTGCATGCCGGTGACGAAGATGTGGCATTCAAAGTCCGGGCAGAACTCCACCGCGCGCATGAGCGGCTTGAGCTTGCCGAAGTCGGCCCGCGTTCCGGTGAGGAATAGGATGCGTTTTTTTGCTGACATGAACACCTCTGGCGATCTTCGCGGCGGATGTGCCGGAAGAAGCGCTAGGTGGGAAATAGAGAATATGCCCCGCAAAGGCAAGGACCAGGGGAATCCCGCCGCTGGCCGACGTTTACTGGGACAGGAACTCGACGCAGAGGATGTAGGGCGCGCCCTCGGCGTTGTAGAACCGGGCGGAGATGGCGCTGACCATGAGCTTGACGTGGGGTGAGATCTGCACGGGCAGCACGTACTTGTCGAACCCGCTCTTGAGGTGCAGCACGTCCTCGCGGATGCCGTGGTCCGTGCCGCGGCCCCGATCAGGCCCGAGCAGGGGGCTGTCGGCGGCCAGGGAGCGCTTGAAGGCGCGCGGCGTGATCTGCACCCCGTCGTCGGTGAGCACGTAGGCGCAGACGAGCGGCTCCTCGGCCGCCACGAGCCGCTCGCAGGCCGGGGCGAAGTCCATCTCGCGAGTGTCGGCCAGCTTGTAGGCGACCTTCTTGAGCACCTTGTGGAAGTCCTCGTAGCGCTTGCGCTTGGCCGCCACATCGGCCTGGGCGCTTTCCCGGAAGCGGCGGTTGATCTCCTCCACCTTCTGCTGGAAGGCCCGGATGGGGTCGCGTTCGGTGGAGTCCTTGTCCTTGGTGTAGAAGTAGCCCTGCTGGTGGTTTATGCCCCACTCCAGCAGGCGCAGCGCCTCGTCCTCGGTCTCCACGCTCTTGGCGATGAGCGTGCTGCCCAGGCGGCAGGCCAGCCGGTTCATGGACTGCACCATGTCGCGTTTGAATTCCTGGCCATCCACATCGGTGAACAGCGGGCGGTCGAACTTGATGAAGTCGGGCTTGAGGGCGAAGAGCTCCTCCGCGGGCACGCCCATGCCGCCGCAGAGGTCCACGGACAGGCCGAAGCCGCGCTCGCGGTAGTAGAGCACGAAGCGGCCCACGTCCGGTGAACTCAGGTAGGGCCGCTCCAGTTCAATGACGATGCGCTTGCCCGGAATGCCCAGGGCCTGGCTGAGTGCTTCCAGGTGTCCGTTCTTGTTCGTGGCCGAAAGTCCGCCGCCATCGGTGTTGAGGAACAAGAGCATCTGCGGGTGCCGCTCGAAGATGGGGCGAAAGGCCTCCAGGGCCTTGCGGCGGCACAGCCGACACAGGTCCAGCCGGGTCTTGGCGTCCCATTTGCCGCCAAAGAGATCACGGGCGTCCAGGCGCGCGCCAGCGCCGGAGACGGAGCGCGAGAAGGCCTCGAACCCAAGGATGCCTTTGCTCCGCACCGAAACCACGGGCTGGAAGAACACCGAAATGCTCTCGCTTGAGAGCACGGCCTGGATTTCCTTCCTGTCCTGTGCGGAGACGTCTGGCGCGGCTTTGGCTTTGGGCATGTGGCAGGTCTCCGGGGAGGCGAGGACTTCGTAGAACGCGGGCTACGTATATTTGAAAGCGCGGGGCGGCACAAGGGGGAATAAAGCGGGCAACGGCTCACTTTTGAAAAGAACTGTACATCTCCATACGCTTCGGATAATATCGAGGATTGAGTGGGAAAGTGGCGCATGCGGTCACGGTGCGGACCTGCCGCGCACCATAGCTCGGAAGGAGTCAGGCATGGGCCGAGCCGAAAACGGGCCGGAAGTCATCGACATCCTGGCCGTTGACGACGAACAGGTGAACCTGCTGTTGCTGTCGGGCTTGTTGCGCAGGGAAGGCGTCAACGTCGTCACCGCCCGCAGCGGCTACGATGCGCTCAAGCTCTTGGCGCAGCACGACTTCGCCCTCATCCTGCTCGACGTCATGATGCCGGGCATGGACGGCTTCACCACGGCCGAACGCATCCGCGCCGACGAGACCGCCCGGCACATCCCCATCATCTTCATCACCGCCATCAGCAAAGAGCAGCGCCACGTGTTCAAGGGCTACGAGGCCGGAGCCGTGGACTACCTCATCAAGCCCTTTGAGCACGAGATTCTGCGCAACAAGGTGCGGGTCTTCGTGGACATGCACCGGCAGCGCCTGGCCGTGCAGCGGGCCGGCGAGGCCCTGGCCAGGACCGTGGACGAGCTCAGGACCTCCACCAGGGCCCTTTCCGACAGCCGGGCGCGCTACCAGAGCCTCTTCACCTCCATGTTCAACGGCTTCGCCCTGCTTGGCTGCGGCGAGGCCACGGTCATGGACCTGCCCAAGGCCCGCATCCTGGAGATGAATCCGGCCATGGAGCAGATCATGGGACGCCCGCGCGAACTGCTGGCGGACCGCACCATGGGCGAGGTGCTGCCCAACATGGAAGGGTACGTGCGCGATTTCGCCGCCGAGGTGACGCGCTCCGGCAAGAGCGGCCTGCTGGAGAGCTACTTCGCCGACCTCAAGCGCTGGCTGCGCATCCAGGCCTACGTGCCCGGTCCCGGGCTGCTTGCCCTGGTGGCCGAGGACATCACCGCGCGCCGCCAGGCCGAGGAGACCATCCGCGAGCGCACCTTCCAGGACCCGCTCACCGGGCTGGCCAACCGCGCCCTGTTCCTGAACCGCCTTGAGCAATCCATGGAGCGTTCGCGCCGCAGGCTCAACTATCTGTACGCCGTGCTCTTTCTCGATTTGGACCGTTTCAAGCCCATCAACAGCAGCCTGGGCCACGCCATGGGCGACAAGGTCCTCTGCGCCGTGGCCGAGAGGATCAAGGCCGTTGCGCACGGCCTGGACACTGTGGCCCGCATCGGGGCCGACGAGTTCGCGCTCATCCTGGAAGAGCTGAAAAGCCCCAGCGAGGCGCTGCGGCTGGCCCGGCGCATCTGCCGCGAGCTGGCCTCGCCCTTGCTGCTCGATGGCCACGCCCTGCATTTCACCGCCAGCATCGGCATCGTTCTCGGCCCGGCGGACTATGCCCAGCCGGAGGAGCTGCTCCAGGACGCGGGCATCGCCATGGAGCACGCCCGCACGCGCGGCGGCGGCAAGGCCATGGTCTTCAAATGGGCCATGCGCACCCGCGCCCAGTACGCATTGAACGTGAGCCAAAGCCTGCACCACGCCCTGGACCGCGAGCAGTTCCTGCTACACTATCAGCCCATCTTCAGCTTGAAGGACAATAGCCTGGCCGGGTTCGAGGCCCTCATCCGCTGGCAGGTGGACGATCGCCTGGTGCCTCCCGGAGACTTCATCCCGCACGCGGAACAGACCGGACTCATCGTGCCCATGGGCCTGTGGGCCTTGAGCGAGGCCTGCCGTACGGCCAGCCGGTGGCGGCGGCGCTTCGGCTTGCCCAAGGACTTCACCATGGCCGTCAACCTTTCGGCCAAGCAGTTTTCCCAGCCGGACCTGTTGCGCCAGCTTGGCCGGGTGCTTGAGGAGACCGGCCTGGCGCCGCGCAGCCTCAAGCTGGAGATCACCGAGACCATGGTGATGCAGAACCCGGAGAGCGTGGTGCACAAGCTGCGCGGCCTGCGCGAAATGGGCGTGCGGGTCAGCATCGACGACTTCGGCACCGGCTACAGCTCGCTTTCCTACCTGCGGCGCTTCCCCATCGACACGCTCAAGGTGGACCGCAGTTTTGTCTCGGACCTGAACGCCTTTGAGAACCTCGTCATCGTGCGCACCATCGTGAGCCTGGCCCACAATCTGGGCTTCGACGTGGTGGCCGAGGGCATTGAGACCGAGCACCAGCGAGACTTCCTGGCCGGGCTCAACTGCGAATACGGCCAGGGGTTCCTGTTCTCCAGGCCGCTGCCCGAGGCCCAGGTCCTGGAGCTGCTCGAGATCTGCGGCCCAGGGCCGGAAGCGGGGTACTGAGATGCCCGGCCCGTCCGCGCGCTGGCGGCAACGCCTGGGCAGTCTGCACGCCATGCTGGTTGCCCTGGTTGCCCTGGTGCTGCTGCCCATGCTCGCGCTCTCGCTGTTCAGCCACATGCGCGACCGCGCCCAGGAGCGTGAGATCGCCGTGGCCAACGCCGCTCGCGCCGCCAGTCTCGTGGCCCGCGCCCTGGGCCAGGAGACCGTGAACGCCCGCATCTTTCTGGAGCTGCTCGCCGCCAACCCGCTGGTCACAGGCTGCCAGCCCGCCACGTGCCAGGCCGTGCTGGCCGAGTTCTCGCGCCTGGCCACGCATTATGAGAACCTGATCCTGGTCCGTCCGGACGGCGCGCTGGTGGCCAGCGCCCGCCCGCTGCCCGCCCGGGCCGTGCTGGCCGCCGACCAGGCCGTGGCCGGGGCGTTGCAGGGCCAAGGCTTCGCGGTGGGCGTGTCCGCCCAGGGCCAGGCCGAGGCCGGGCCGGGCACGGTCCTCAGCTTCGCCGCGTCCGTGAAGGCCGCGACAGGCCGCATCCGCATGGTGCTGGCGGCGCAGCTCACCGTTTCCGAGGCGGCCAGGATCTTCGAGGCGGCGGCCCTGCCGGACGGGACCACCCTTGTGCTGGCGGGCCAGAGCGGCCGCATCCTGTACCGTCTGCCCGAGAGCCCGCACTATCCCGGCGCACGCCTGCCCGCGAATCAGGCCGAACTGGTCAAGGCCGGGCCGGAAAAGCTGGAAGGCTGGGGCACAGGCATCGACGGGGAGGAGCGCTACTACGTCATGAAGCGGCTGGACCTCAGCCCGGACGAGGCCTGCTACGTGCGCGTGGGCATTCCCAAGGCAGCGGTGTACGCGGCCAGCGGCGCAAAGCTGACGCGGCACCTCCTGGGGCTGGTGCTCATGGTGGGGCTGATCCTCTTGGTGGCGCGCCTGTGGGCCACGCGCAGGCTGCTCAAGCCCACGGCGCGGCTCATGGAGACCGTGCGCGCCCTGGAGGCCGGGGACTACGGTGCGCGCAGCGGGCTGCCGGACCAGCAGGGGGAGATCGGCGAGCTGGGCCGCGCGCTGGATCACATGGCCGAGGCCCTGATGCGCCACAAGGCCGAGCAGGAGGACGCGCGGCAGGCGCTGTTCGAGAGCGAGGAGCGCATGCGGGCCGTGTTCAACGCCTCCAGCGATGGGGTGCTGCTGCTTGTGCCCGACGGCCAGGTGCTGGCCATGAACGAGAGCGCGGCCCAGCGGCGCGGCAGGACCCCGGACGAGCTCACCGGGCGGAACATCCTGGACATCATCCCCAGCTATGTGCGCAACGGGCGCAAGGCGCGCTTCGAGGAGGTGGTCCGCACAGGGCTGCCCCTGCGCTTCGAGGAGGAGCGCGACGGCCGCACCTACGCCATACGGCTGCACCCCGTGCGCAACGCCGCGGGCGAGATCGTGCAGATCGCCAGCTTCTCGCGCGACATCACCGAGCGCAAGCTCTCCGAACGCGCCCTGCTTTCCGCCAAGGAGGCGGCCGAGGCCGCAAGCCAGGCCAAGAGCGCGTTTCTGGCCAATATGAGCCACGAGCTGCGCACGCCGCTCAACGGCCTGCTGGGAATGTTGCAACTCATGGGCGACACCACGGACCCGGCGGAACGGCAGGAGTATCTTTCCTGGGCCACGCGGTCGGCCCAGCACATCACGGTCCTGGTCAACGACATCCTGGACTACGCGGCCCTGGGCTCCGGGGAGACGCGCTACGAGCTCAAGCCCTTCCGCCTGTCCGAGGTTTTGCCCGGCCTTGAGGCGCAGTTCGCGCCCCTGGCCCGGCACAAGAGCCTGGGATTCAGCCTGCGCCTGGAGCCGGGGGTGGAGGAGCTCCGCCTTCTGGGCGACCCCGCGCGCCTGGCCCAGCTTGTGCGGCACCTGCTGGACAACGCCGTGAAGTTCACCCTGCGCGGCGAGGTGGCGCTCTGCGCCAGCGTCAGCTGCCAGGACGAGTCCACCTGCACCCTGCGCATCACGGTCGAGGACACGGGCATCGGCATCGCGCCGGACTTCATGCCACGGCTGTTCAAGCCCTTTGTGCAGGCCGAGCCCCCGCTGACCAAGCACTTCGCGGGCACGGGCCTCGGGCTGGCCATCGCCAAGGAGCTGGCCAGCGGCATGGGCGGCAGCCTGGAGGCCCACAGCACCCCGGGCGTGGGCAGCAGCTTCACCCTCTGCCTCAGCTTCCAGCCCGACAGCTAGGGCGGCCTTGCGGACATGGCGTTGCCAGGCGGCCGCGTCCTTGCCTCTGTGGCGCGGATGCGGTACGCAGGCGCATCTTTCCACGCTCCGGCGCGGACCGCGCCACGGCCCGCCGGTCTGGAGGCCCATGCGCTACCTCGGCATCTTCCTCGTCTGCCTCGCCTCCATCGCGTTCGAGATATTTCTCGTGCGCCACTTCGCCATCACCAACTGGAGCGAGTACGGCTACTGGGTCATCTCCATGGCCATGGCCGGGTACTCCATGAGCGGCGTGCTGCTCTGCCTCTTCGGCCCGGCCTTCGAGCGCCGCCAGGCCGCGCTCTTCTACGCCCTGCCCGTGGCCATGACGCTCTCTTGCGCCCTGGGCTACGCGGCGCTGGGGCTCATCCCCTTCAATCCGCTGGAGCTGCAGAACCAGGAACTGTTCGCCGGGCAGTTGGTGAACATCGGCAAGTACTACCTGGCCCTGTTTCCCTTCTTTTTCGCCTCCGGGCTCTATGTGGGCCTCTCGTTTCTGGCCCGGCAGGAGGACATCCCCAAGGTCTACATGGCCGACCTCATCGGCGCGGGCCTGGGCGCGGCTGCGCTGCTGGGCTGTCTGGCCCTTGTGCCGCCCTTCGCCGCGCCGCTGTTGCTTCTGCCGCCGCTGGCCCTGGCCGCCCTCACCAGCCTGCCGGGCCGGGGCGCGGCCCGCCTTGGCCTTGCCGCCCTGGCCCTGGCCGCCTGCGGCCTGGCCGGGTTCGTCATCCTGGCCCACAACAACGCCTCCTTCAGCCAGTACAAGCCCGTGTCCATGGCCCTGAACGTGGAGGACTGCCGCCAGGTCTCGGAGGTCAAGAGCCCGCGCGGCCACTACCTGCTGCTCGACAGCTACATGGAGCGGCACGACCCGGACCTGTCCAACAACTACGAGCTGCTCGGCGCGGGCGGGCCGCCCGCCGCCCTGGGCCTGTACCGCGACGGCGAGCGGCTGGCCGCCGTGCCCCGCAGCCGGGGCTACGACACCGCCTACCTGGCCGCGTCCCTGGACGGCCTGCCGTACCTGCTGCGCGAGTCCGGGCGCGTGCTGCTTGCCGGGGGCCGGGGCGGGTTCCGCGTGCGCGAGGCTCTGGAGCTGGGCGCGAGCCAGGTGGACACGGTGGAGAGCGATCCGGTGCTGCTGGCGCTCCTGCTTTCCCACCCGGCCAGCGCGCCGCCCAGGGCCTACGCCGTGCGCCTGCCCCTGACCGATGCCCCTCCCACCGATACGCCGCCGCCGGACTCGCCCCTGGCGGACAACGCCACGGCGGAGGCGCTGCCCATTGTCCCGTTCCCCGACGATGCGGCTTCACCCGGCCCGGTCCAGACGGAATCGGCCCCTGGCGCTGGCGAGGGCGGCAGCCCGCTTGCCCCCCTTCAGGACGCCGGGCACGACGCGCCCACGGGCCACGCCTCGGCCCCGAGGCTGGGCTCGCCCTTGACCCTGGCCGCCCGCGCCGCCAAGCCTTACAGCATCATCGACATTTCCCCGGAGTTTCTGGACCAGGGCCAGGCCAACAAGTATGTGCTCACGACCGAAGGCATCGCCCGTCTGGTGCGGGCCTTGGATGCCGATGGACTGCTCTCCCTGCCCATGGGCATCGGCGAGCTGCCGGTGTACGCGCTCAAGGCCGTGGCCACCGTGCGCGCGGGGCTTTTGCTTGCGGGCGTGGCCGAACCGGCCCGGCACATCCTGGTGGTGCGCAGCGCCTTCACCGCGCGCATCCTGGCCGCGCGCACGCCCTTTACCCCGCAGGACATCGCGCTCGCGCGGACCTTTGCCGCCGAGCGCAGCTTCGACACGCCCTATTTTCCCGGCATCGTGCCCGCCGAGGCCGAGGTGTTCAACGACCTGCCGCCCGTGTCCTTTGAGAGCGCCAGCTCCGACGTGCTCGCGGGCGACAGCGGCATGGCCGCGCGCGATGCGCTCATGGACGACCTGGTGGCCTTCCTGCGCGACGGCAAAACCGACTCCTCCAGCTTCCGCTTTTTCAACCTGGCCCCCAGCACCCAGGACCGCCCCTTCTTCCACGAGATCCTGCGCCTGGAGCGCATCCCGGACGTGCTCGCGCGCATCGAGCTGCTGCCGCGCCAGGAGGTCGGCTATCTGGTCAACGTGGCCGTGCTGGCCCAGTCCGCGCTCTTCGCCCTCCTCGTGTTCCTGCTGCCCCTCGCGCGGCGGCGCGGCCTGGGCGGCATCCGCGCAGGAAGCGTGCTGGCCGGGTTCGGCTACTTCGCCTGCCTGGGCCTGGGCTTCCTGTTCGTGGAGATCGTGCTCATCGAGCGCTTCACCTTCTTTCTGAACGACCCGGCCCAGGCCTTCGCCCTGGTGCTCTCGGCCATGCTCATCGCCTCGGGCCTGGGCAGCGCCTTTTCCGCGCGCTTCGTGCCGCGCCCGCGCGCGGGCATCCGCCTGGCCTGCGGCGTGGCCGCCAGCCTTGCCGCCGCCTTGGGCCTGCTGCTGCCGCGCCTGCTGGACCTCGCCCTGGCCTGGCCCGACCCGGCCAAGGCCGCGCTCGCCGTGGCCATCGCCGCGCCGCTGGGCTTCTTCATGGGCATGCCCTTCCCGCTCGCCCTGTCCACCTATCGCGGCGCTTCCAGCCCCTTCATCCCCTGGGCCTGGAGCGTCAACGGAGCGCTCTCCGTGGTGGCCACGCCGCTCGCCAGCATCCTGGCCGTGAGCTTCGGCTACGCCACGGTCTTTGCCGCCTCGCTCGGGCTCTATGGCCTGGCCGCGCTCCTTGCGCCAGACAGGCCGGAACAATAGGGTCGGCCACCGCTCCTGTTGACGCCCTGGCCCGGCGCGGGCACACTCGGCCCATGACGCTCATGGGGTTCGATCTTGAGGGCCAGGTCATCCGGCCCCCGGCCGAGGCCGAAAGCCTGCTGCTGCAGGCCACGCTCGGCTGCTCGCACAACCGCTGCGCCTTCTGCCCGGCCTACAAGGACAAACGCTTCGGCTTCAAGGACCCCGGGCGCCTGCGCCAGGCCATGGACCACGCCGCCCGGCACATGCCCTTTCTGCGCCGGGTGTTCCTCTGCGATGGCGACGCGCTCATCCTGCCCCAACTGCGCCTCGAAGCCCTGCTGGCAGACATCCGCGAGCGCCTGCCCCAGGTGACGCGCGTCAACGCCTATGCCAACGCCAAGGCCCTGGCGCGCAAGTCCGACGCCGACCTGCGCCGCCTGCGCGAACTTGGCCTCTCCACCATCTACCTGGGCCTGGAATCCGGCTCCGACGCGGTGCTCGCGGCCATGCACAAGTGGGGCGACGTGGCCGAGCACCTACGCCAGGCCGCGCGCGCCCACAAGGCCGGGCTCCGGCTGTCCGTCACGGTGCTGCTCGGTCTGGCCGGACGCGGCGGCCCGGGCTCTCCCGCAGAGGCCCACGCCCGCGAGACCGGCCGCGCCCTCTCGCGCATGGACCCGGAACAGGCCTCGGCCCTGGCGCTCATGGTGGTGCCCGGCACGCCGCTCTTCGAGCGCCTTGAGCGCGGCGAGTTCATCCCGCAAGACGACCAGGGCCTGCTCCAGGAACTCCTCTGGCTGCTCGAAGAAGCCAATTTGACCAGCGGCCTGTTCTTCTCCAACCACGCCTCCAACCCCCTGCGTCTGCGCCTGCGCCTGCCGCGCGACAAGGCCCGTGGCCTCGACGCCGTGCGCCAGGCCCTGGCCGGGGAGGTTTCGGTGGTGCCGCGGGCGTATAGGAGACTGTGAGAAGGAAGAGCTGGGGGCGCCGCCCCCAGGCCCCCGCCAGAGGGCCACGGCCCTCTGGACACCCATTGGCGCGAAGGGCTCCTTCCGGTGAAGACACCGGAAGGAGCCCTTC
>JBFWMQ010000020.1:0-56487 GCA_050251495.1 Desulfovibrio sp.
GAACCCACGATCTGCCCGGTCTGGGCGCTGACGATCTTGAGCTGGATGTTGGTCTGGATGGAGCGCATGCCTGTTCCGGCCATGACCTCGCCCGCGTCCTGGATGGCGGCCTTGCCCACGAGCACGTACTGCGCGCCGAACATGGCCCCCAGCTGCCTGGCAGCGGCGTTGTCGCCGGAGAGCGCCAGCCGGGTCTGGGCCTGCTGGTTGGCGGCCTCCAGCCGGGCCTTGTCGACGAGCGGATAGCCCAGGGCGGAGAGCCGCGCCAGCAGTTCGTTCTCGGCCATGTCCATGCCCTTCACCGGGCAGTTCACGCAGTCCTCCTGCACAAGCACCATGAGCTTGGGCAGCCTGGCCGGACGCGTTGCCGGGGCGGCCTGCTGAACCGGGGCCGAAGCCGGGGACACGGCAGGGGACGGGGCTGGCTGCGGCGCGGCGGCCTGGGCCTTGGCCTGCTGCTGGCCGCGCTCGATCTGGAGCTTGAGCTCGGCGATCTCCCGGCGCTCCTTCTCGATCTTGGCCCACTCCTCGGCAGCGGCCTTGTCCATGGCCCCGCCGCCCTGGCTGGCGGCCTCGCCGCCGCCCCTGAAGAAGAAATCCCCCGTGAGCGAGGACGACTGCCAGGGCACCTGCCGCTTGTTGGTCTCGCGCATGACGGACACGCGGACCTTCTTGAGCACCTTGTCCACCTCCAGGTTGGGGGTGGGCATATACTCCAGCATGTATTTGGTGAACACGCCGTTGCGTCCGTCGCCGTCGGAGGCGGTGTCGCCCGGGGCCGTGGCATAGGCGATGAAGGTGCCGGTGGGCGCGTCCATGCGCGCCAGGCCCTTGCTCGACGAGCGGTAGCTGCGGGCAAAGGGGTTGTCGCGGCAGGCGTCGAGGATGACGATGTTCAGGGGATTGCCCGCGTTGTGCATGGCGTCGAGCACGCGGCCCGCGTCCACGGACTCGTACTTGATGTCGCTCTCCTGGCTGATCTTGGCCCCGATGGGGATGAGGTAGTTGACCCCGGCCACCTGCATCCCGTGTCCGGCGAAGAAGAACAGGCCCATGGATTCCTTGGTCAGCTTGCCCTGGAACAGGCGGATGGCGTCCTCCATCTGCTTCTGGTTGGCGTTCAGCCGGGCGATGACCTCAAAGCCCAGGCTGGAGAGCATCTTGCCCATGTCGCTGGCGTCGTTCACGGGGTTCTTGAGCGGGGAGGACTCGTAGTCGGAGTTGCCGATGACCAGGGCCAGACGCTTGCCGTCCTCGGCGCGGACCGGGGCGGCGGCGGCCAGGCAGAGCGCCAGCGCCAGGACCAGAAGCTTCATGGAGCGCATGGCATCCTCCTTCCAGGTGCGGCGGGCAGGTTCCGGGGGGAGACTTCTGAACAGTATCCGAGGCGAAAAAAAATGGCAACGCCCCGCCGGACGGACGGAAGCCCTGCGAGGCGGGCGCGAGGTCCGGCAATTCGGCCAGGGTCTAGCTGCGGACCAGTTCCTCGGCCCGGCGCTTGACGCGCGCCGGATACCAGTTGGTGAACACCACGCAGGAGAACATCAGCGAGTAGTTGAGCGTCTCGATCTGCCACTCGGGCCACCCCGTGCCCAGGCCCTTGAGCCAGGCCAGGCCCGCGCCCACGGTGAACACCGCCGCCCACATGGCGGTGAGGACGGTGTTGGTGCGCACGAAGGCCGGGTGGTTCCAGCGCGAGGGATCCGTGTGCTCCTTGGCGTACTCCAGGGTGAAGGGGCGGCCGAGCGCCAGGGTGGTCCAGGCGCCCACGGCCAGCGCGCCGTTGGCCAGCACGCCCATCCAGCGCACGGTCCACATGCTCTCGAAGACGAACACGGCCACGCAGGCGTAGCTGAAGAACACGATGCCCACCCACATGATGACGCCTTTGTGCAGCTTGAGCGCGGCCATGACAAGGGTGAGGACCGCGGCCACGGCGAGCCCCAGCTTGAGCCGGAACATGGAGCCGTGGGCGATGAGGAGAAAGGCGATCCACGGCGCAAAGCCGAGCAGGAGCTTGACGAACTGCCGCATGGGGGTCCTCGCTTGGAGATGGTTGACTTGCCTAGTCGTCGAAACGCTTCACCATGGCCTGATAGGCGTCGATGCGCCGGTCGCGCAGAAACGGCCAGCCCCGGCGCACGTCCTCCATGCGCCGCGGGTCCACCTGGGCCAGCAGGATGGTCTCCTCGTCCGTGGGCGCCTGGGCCACCAGATCGCCCATTGGCCCGGCCACGAAGCTGGTGCCCCAGAACTCGATGCCCGCGCCAGCCGCGTTGTGGCTGTCGGCCAGGGGCCGCTCCAGGCCGATGCGGTTGGCCGCGGCGATGTAGCAGCCGTTGGCCACGGCGTGCCCGCGCTGCACAAGCTGCCAGGCGCCGCGCTGCTCGTCGCCGAGCAGGTCCTTTTCCTGCGGGTGCCAGCCGATGGCCGTGGGATAGAAGATGACCTCGGCCCCCTTGAGCGCGGTCAGGCGCGCGGCCTCGGGGTACCACTGGTCCCAGCACACGCACACGCCGATGCGCCCCACATGCGTGTCCACGGCCAGAAAGCCGAGGTCGCCGGGGGTGAAGTAGAACTTCTCGTAAAACGCAGGGTCGTCCGGGATGTGCATCTTGCGGTACACGCCAAGCACCCCGCCGTCGCGCCCCAGCACCGCCGCGGTGTTGTGGTACAGCCCGGGCGCGCGCTTCTCGAACAGCGAGACCACGATGGCCGTGCCGGTCTTTTTGGCCAGCGCGCCAAAGGCCTCGGTGGTGGGACCCGGAACCGGCTCGGCCAGATCGAACAGCCGGGCGTCCTCCTGCTGGCAGAAGTACGGGCCAAGGAACAGCTCCTGCAGGCAGATGACGTCCGCGCCAAGGGAGGCCGCGCGCTCCGCCAGCTCCAGATGGGCGGCCAGATTGGCCTCGGCGCTCTCGCGGCAGCCGGTCTGGACCAGGGCGATGGTGTATGGGGTGCGGCTCATGCGGGGCCTCGCTTGCTTGGTCAGGAAAATGAAAAGCGCCGGGGAGGGTTTTGCGCCCCGCCCCGGCGCCGCCGATGCTTGAATCAGACGCCGCCGCTATTTCGGATCCTGGACGTCGATGACCTTGACGCCGAATTCCTTCACCGCGTCTGGCGGCTTGAAGAACACGGCCATGAACGGCGTGTCCATGCCGGTCTTGAGGTAGGTGTTGCTGGTGAGGATGCCCACCTCGGAGGCGAGGCTGGCGTTGATCTCCTCCTCGCTCTGCACCTGGAGCTGGAACTGGGAGAGCGTGTTGCCGCACAAGAGCTGCTTGGAGACCAGCACCTTGCCCTTCTCGTCAAACAGCGTGATCTCGACCTTGATGCGCTCCTTGGGCGTGGCGAAGTTGTTCACCGCCTTGCCCTCGACCACGAAGACGTTCCCGGCTTTCTCGTTGGGGATGTAGTACTGGCGGACGTTGCGCAGGGCGATGTCCTTGACCTTGTCGGCGGGCTCCACCTTGGCCTGCTCGCCCGCGAGCGAGCCAAGGAAGGGAATGTTCATCTTGGTCCAGGGCTTGAAGACGAACAGCGCGGCGATGGCCAGGGCCACCACGGCAAGCGCGCCGCCCAGGATCAGCAGCTTTTTCTTCTTTGCGCCCTGGGCGTCCTTCGGCCCGTCCAGGCTGGCGCCGCCCAGGGAGTTCAGGAAATCGTCCTCGCCGCCCGCGGCCTTGCCCGGCTTGGCGCGGGACTCGTCCAGCGAGGCGCTGAAGGACCCGCCGTCGTCGTCGAAACGCGTCTTGCCCAAGGGCGCGGCGGGCTCGTCGTCGTCAAAGGGGCTCTTGCCCGCCGGGGCCTTGGCGCCGGGCAGGTCGTCGTCGTCGGTAGGCCCGGCGGCGGGCTCGTCGTCGTCCCAGGGCATCTTCTTGGGAGCGCCGGTGCCGGGGGCCGAGGGCTCGTCATCGTCCCAGGGCATCTTCTTGGCCGGGGTCTCGGCCTGCGGGGCGGGCCGGGGGGCGGGCTTGGGCGCGGCCTGCGGCTCGGCGGCGGCCAGCTCGTCCAGTTCCTTGTCGAAATCCTTGCCCGGAGGCATGGCGGTGAACACATGCTTGCACCGCGCGCAGCGCACCTTGGATCCGGTGGGCGCGATCTTCTCCTCGGGCAGGTTGTACTTGCTCTGGCAGTTCGGGCAGGCGACAATCATGGCTTTTCTCTTGCTCCAAGCGCCCCGCTACAGGACGAGTTCGTACACGGCATCCAGCTCGCGGTACTTCTCCGCGTAATCCATGCCGTATCCCACAATGAAACCCTTTTGAAGGGGGAAGCCCGCAAAGTCAACCGTGAGGTCCACCTCGCGGCGCTCGTGCTTGTCCACCACGCAGCAGATGCGGATGCTCTCCGCCCCGCGCTTTTCCAGCACCTCCAGCAGGAACTCCGCCGAGTGCCCGGTGTCCACGATGTCCTCCACGAGGAGCACGTGCTTGCCCGCCACGTCCACCTCCATGTCCTTGCTGAAGATGGTCTGGCGGCCGCGGCTGGTGCCGCCACCATAGCTGGCCATGCGCACAAAGTCGATCTCCAGCGAGTCGTTCGTGATGTGGCGCACCAGATCGGCGAAAAACAGAAACGCGCCCTTGAGCACGCAGACCACCACCAGGGGCTTGCCCTGGTAATGCGCGGAAACCTCCGCCCCCAGCTCGGCCACGCGCCGGTGCAGGGTCTCGGAGTCGATGACGACCTTGAGTGTGTGGGCCATGGCGTTGCGTCCTTACAGTTCCATGTGCAGGGCGATCTCGTCGCAGTCCGGGAAGCGCGGACAGTTCAGGCAGTCGCTCCACACCTTTTGCGGCAGGGTGTCCTTGGACACCTCGGAAAAGCCCATGTGGCGAAAGAAGTCCGGCGTGTTGGTCAGCACGAACACGCGGTAGATGCCCAGCGTCACCGCGTCGGACAGGCAGGCCTCCACCAGCTTGCGGCCCAGGCCCAGGCCGCGCGCCTCGCGCGCGACCACCAGCGAGCGCACCTCGGCCAGGTTCTCCCAGCTGATGGCCAGGGCGCAGCAGCCCAGCACCTCGTTTTCGCGCGTCTCGTCCACCATCACGAAGAAGTCGCGCAGGTGGCTGTACAGCTGGTTGTACGAGCGCGGCAGCACCAGCCCGTCGTCCGCGCTGGTGTTCATGATGAGCCGGTGCACGCCCTTCACGTCGGTGATGCGCGCCTTGCGCAGCTGCATCGCCAACCCCCTAGTCCTTCACCAGCTGGCCGATGACCGAGTCCAGCATCTCGAACGGGTACACGCCCGCGCTGTTGAAGGCCACCTGCCCCTCACGGTCCAGCAGGTACAGGGCCGGAATGGTCTTGACGCCGAACTCCGAGCCCACCTCGGCCTTGGCCAGGTACACGTCCACGCTGGTGGGCTGCGACTTCAGGTATTCGGCCATGACCTGCTCGGTGTCGTCCACGCTCACGGCCATGACGTCCAGCTTCTCCGGCGGATACTTGGCGCGCAGCTGCTCCAGCACGGCCATCTCGGTCTTGCAGGCCGGGCACCAGGTGGCCCAGAACATCACCAGGGTGACCTTGCCCCTGTTGGCGGCGAAGTGCTTCTCCAGCGCGGGAATGTCCAGGGTCTCCAGCCTGCCGCCGGGCTTGCCGCCGGGCGCGCCCTGCCCCGGCCCGCCCTCGCAGGCGGCCAGCAGGCCCAGGCACAGCGCCAGTACGGGCAACAGCAGCTTCGCGTATGCTTTCATTCTTGCTCCTTGGCACGGGAAACGCCATTCCCGGCGCACATGGGCGGTGTAGCAGAAACGAGCGCCGGACGCAAAGGCCGGCGCTAGTGCGCCAGCACCCGCCCGGACAGCTCCGCCGCCAGCTTCACCGCGGCCACGGCGTCGCGCGAGAAACCGTCCGCGCCGATGGACTGGGCGAAAGCCTCGGTGACCACGGCCCCGCCGATCATCACCTTGATGTCCAGGCCGCGCTCGCGCACCAGGCGCACGGTGTCCTCCATGCGCACCATGGTGGTGGTCATCAGCGCGGAAAGCCCGATGACCTTGGCCCCCACGCGCTCGGCCTCGTCCACGATCTGCCCGGCGGGCACGTCCTTGCCCAGGTCGAAGACCTCGAAGCCGTGGTTTTTCAGCATCAGGCAGACGATGTTCTTGCCGATGTCGTGGATGTCGCCCTCCACCGTGGCCATGACGATGGGCGTCTTCTTCTCGGCCCGGCCGCTTGCGAGCAGAAGCGGCTCCAGCCGCGCGAAGCCCGCCTGCATGGCCTCGGCGGAGCGCAGAAGCTGCGGCAGGAAGTATTCCTTGCGCTCGTATTTCGCGCCCACCTCGAGGATGGCCGGGATGAGCGCGCCGTCCACCAGGGCGAAGGGGTCTGCCCCCTCGGCCAGGGCGGTTTCAAGCATGGCCAGCAAACCCGCCTTGTCGCCCAGGATGACGGCCTCGCCCGGAGTGGAGGCCTTGCCCGAGCCCACGGCCCCGCCGCCACCCACGCCACCCGCGCCCCCCCCGCTGCCGCCCGCTCCGGGCGTCCAGTCGGCGTAGAAGGAGATGTAGCTTCCGGCGTTGGCGTCGCGCGCCAGCAGCACCTCGGCGGCGGCGGCGGCCTCGCGCAGGCGGCGGCTGGCCGGGTTGGCGATGCACGAGGACAGCCCGGCCCCCATGCTCAAGGCCAGGAAGGTGGAGTTCAGGAGCTCGCGCGCGGGCAGGCCGAAGGAGACGTTGGACAGGCCCATGGTGGTGGGCAGGCCAAGCACATCGCGGCAATGCCGCACGGTGTCCAGGCAGTGGCGCGCGGCCAGGGGCTTGGACGAGACCGTGAGCACGAGGGCGTCGACCATGACCAGCCGGCGCGGGATGCCCAGGTCGTCGGCCTGCCTGAGCAGCCGCTCGATGACCGCGATGCGCTCGGCCGCGGTGTAGGGCAGCTTGCGGCCCTCAAGGGGCAGCAGGATGAACGGCGAGCCGAATTTTTTGCACAGGGGGCCAAGCTGCTCCATGCGGCCTGGCTCCCCGCTGATGGAGTTCACCAGCGGCGAACCCGGCTGGGTCCACAGGGCGTTCTCCATGGCCTGGATGTCCGACGTGTCGAGCGACAGCGGGACCTCGAAGCGCGAGGACAGCGCCAGGGCGAGGGAGGGCAGCACCAGCTTCTCGTCCACCATGGGCGCGCCCACGTTGACGTCGAGCACGCCCGCGCCCTGGGCCAGCTGCTCGGTGGCCAGGCGCAAGGCCTCGGCATGGGCGTTCTGCGCCAGCTCCTCGGCCAGCACCTTTTTCCCCGTGGGGTTGATGCGCTCGCCGATGATGACCAGCGGGTTCTCCGCGCCAAAGGCCACGGAGGTCGAGCGACAGGTGAGCACCAGCGGCGAGGCGTCGGACGGCACGGGCCGGGCGTAGGGCATGTCGCCCACCGCCGCGCGCAGGGCGCTGATGTGCGCGGGCGTGGTGCCGCAGCAGCCGCCCAGGAACTTTGCGCCCAGCTCGGCGAACACGCGGCACTGGCGGGCGAAGTCGTCCGGCCCCAGGCGGAACACGGTGCGCCCGGCCTCGTCCAGCTCGGGCAGGCCCGCGTTGGGCTGCACCAGCAGCGGGGTGGACAGCCGGGGCAGCATGGCGCGCACGATGTCCACGATCTGCTCCGGCCCGGCGGAGCAGTTGGTGCCAAGCAGGTCCACGCCCAGGTTCTGCATGGTGTCGATGAAGGTCAGCGGCGTGGTGCCGGTGAGCGATTTCGCGCCCTCGAAGGTCATGGTCAGGGCCACGGGCAGGTCCCTGGACAGGATGTCGGCGGCCTCGCGCGCGGCGATGACAATGGCCTTGGCCTCGGCCAGATCGAACTGGGTCTCGCCCAGGATCAGGTCGGCCCCGCCGTCCGCCAGGCCCAGGATCTGCTCGCGGTAGGCGGCCACCATGTCGCGGAAGCTGAGATTTCCCAGGGGCTGCACGAAGTGCCCGGTGGGCCCGGCGCTGCCGGCCACAAAGGCGCGTCCTGCAACGGCGTTTTTCGCCGTGCGGGCAAGCTCGCGGTTCAGCGCGCGCACGTCCATGCCGGGGTCCAGCTTGAAGCGCGTGCCGCCAAAGGTGTTGGTGGTGACGACCTCGGCCCCGGCGGCCGCGTATTCCGCGTGGATGGCGGCCACGGGCTCCGGGTTTTTGAGGCCGTAGATCTCCGGCGCAACGCCGGGGGGCAGCCCGCGCGACTGCAGGAGCGCGCCAAAGCCGCCGTCGAAGAAGTGGATGCGGCCATCGGCCAAGAGGGAGCGGAAGTCGGACATGGAAGTATCTCCGTCAGCGGTGGGGCCTGGCATGGCGGGGCGGGACCGCGGGGACCCTTGCGCAAGGGGCGCGGAGCCTGTGCCGGGCCGGGAATCCGGGTGTACTGAAAAACGTTGAAAAGGACAAACAAAAACTATACGCTCCCCTCTTGCGCAACCCACGACCCGGAGCCAGGGAGCCAGAGGCCCTGCCGGGCCGAACCGCCTGGTCGGCCAGATTCGGAATGAAATCGGATAAAAACCACGTCTCCCCCCCCGAGAACAGGCCCGCCTCCCCACCGGCCCTGACCGGGAAGAAGCCCTTTCTCCCCGCGCCGGTCGCCCGCAGGCGGGGCGAGGTCTCCACGCGCGACTCGCTCAGCCACTACCTGCGCGAGATCGCCCGCTTCCCCCTGCTCGCCCCGGAGGAGGAATTCGAGCTGGCCCAGCGCGTGCGCGACGATGGCGACCAGGAGGCCGCGTTCCGCCTGGTTTCCTCGCACCTGCGCCTGGTGGTCAAGATCGCCATGGACTTCCAGCGCCGCTGGATGCAGAACGTGCAGGACCTGATCCAGGAAGGCAACGTGGGCCTCATGAAGGCCGTGCGCAAGTTCGATCCGGACAAGGGCATCAAGTTCAGCTACTATGCCGCGTTCTGGATAAAGGCGTACATCCTCAAGTTCATCATGGACAACTGGCGCATGGTCAAGATCGGCACCACGCAGACACAGCGCAAGTTGTTCTACAACCTGAACAAAGAGCGCCAGCGCCTGTCCAACATGGGCTTCGACCCCACCACCAGCGCCCTGTCCGAGAGCCTGCAGGTGAGCGAGGCCGAGATCGAGCAGATGGACCAGCGCCTCTCGCGCCAGGACATGAGCCTGGACATCTCCATCGGCGAGGACTCGGAGAACACGCGGCTGGATTTCCTGCCCGCCCTGGGACCCGGCATCGAGGACATCCTGAGCCAGAACCAAATTTCCAGCCTGTTGCTTGAGAACCTCAAGACCATCGCGCCCAAGCTCTCGGACAAGGAGCAGACCATCCTGAACGAGCGCCTGCTCTCCGACAGCCCGGTGACCCTGCGCGAGATCGGCGACCGCTTCGGCGTCACGCGGGAGCGCGTGCGGCAGATCGAGGCGCGCCTTCTGGAGAAGCTCAAGGAGCACCTGCAAGCCACGGTGAAGGACTTCTCTCCCGACTGGATCGAGGGCAACGAATAGACCTGGGGGACGGCGATGGATCCGCGCATCTTGGAACTCAAACGTCACGCAAGGGAGCTTTCGGCCTCCAGGCCTCAACCCGCGTTCGTGCTGGAGTGCGCCGAGGAGCTTTCCCACGCCTCGAACCTTTTCTTCGACCACCCGCTGATGCTGCGCCTGCAGAACGACGCCCTGGGCTTTCTGAACGACGCCTGCAGCCTCGGCGTGGAGCACGCCAAGCGCGTGGCCGTGGACGCCGCCGCCCTTGTCCTGGCCGAGCCCTCGGGCCTGGATCAGGAACAGCGCCGCCGCATGGCCCTGCTGGCCGAGATGGCCGGCCTGCTGCACGACGCCATGCGCCATGAGGACGACCATCCGGAAAAAGGCGCGGACCTCTGCCTGCGTCTTCTGCGCGGCTACTCGCTGGCGCCGGAGGAGCGGGTCTGGATCGCCCAGGCCGTGTCCCTGCACGAAACCGACCTGCCCCTGGCCGAGAGCGGCCCGGAATGCGCCCGGCTGCTTTCCGGCGCGGTGCACGACGCCGACCGCTTCCGCTTCGGCCCGGACATCTTCGCCGCCACGCTGTGGGAGTTCTGCGAGTGCGACGACTGGACGCTTGAGGAAATCGCCCGCTGCTTCCCCAAGGGGCCGAGGCACGCCGCCGTCTGCGCAAGCGGCTTCCGCACCGAGCAGGGCCGCCGCTACGGACCCGCGCTCATCAGCGAAGGCCTCGCCCTGGCCAAGGTCTATGAGCGGCTGCTCCAGGAAAAACTGGCCGAAAACGCCCCGTCCAAACCATGAGGACCTCCATGCCCGGCACAGTCTCCCAAAGCGGCCACGCCGCCCGCAACGCGGCAGGCGCAAGCCTGCGCGGCGCCGCCCTGGTCCTGCTCGCCCTGGCGCTGTGCTCGGCCTGCGCCCCCATGCGCACCGCGCAGCCGCCACGGCCCAGGCCCATGACGGCCAGGGCCAGCACCACCTACGACTACCTTGAGTACCAGGCCCTGTTCCAGCAGATGGTGCGCACGGCCAGCGTGGCGCGCATGTCGCCGGAGGCCTTTGCCCGCACCCTGGAGTTGCAGAAGGCCGCGGCCCAGGCCCTGGACCGCGTCATTGCCAGGGAGAGCGCGGCCTCCCTCTACATGGACAAGGCCTTCCTGTACTGGAACCCGGAGCAGGCGTACGAGGCCCGGGCCATCCTGGGCGCTGGGCTGGCGAAATATCCGGACGACTACAACCTGAACGCCGCCCTGGCCAACGCCTACCTCATGGAGAACAACCTCTCCGAGGCGGCCAAGATCCTTTCCGCCTACCTGGCCCGCACGGAGAACATCCCCCTGCGCGAACGCCTGGGCCAGCTCTACGTGGACTCCGAGCAGCCGGAGAAGGCCCTGGAGACCTTGAGGCGCATCCCGGTCAAGGACCGCAGCCCCGAGGCCCTGTTCCAGATCGCCAGGGCCGAGGCCCGCCTGGGCCGCCGCGCCGCGGCCATGGACGCGCTGAAGAAGCTGGTGCGGCTGAACCCGGAGCATCTGGAAGCCTGGGTGGAGCTGGCCTTCCAGCAGGAGATGGACAAGGACTACTCCTCTGCGGTGGCCACCTACACCCAGATCCTGGAGCTGGGCGCCACCCGCGACGACATCCGGCAGCGCATCGAGAACGGCGGAGGCGAAGGCCGCGAGGACATCCGCCTGCGCGTGGTGGGCCTGTGGCTCAAGCTGAACAGCCCGGACAAGGCCCTGGACGTCGCCCTGGCCAGCTCCGGCAGCAAGCCCTTCATCCTGGCGGCCGCGCTGCTGTTCCTGAACGAAAGCTACTCGGCCCAGGCCAGCACCCTGCTCGACGTGCTGGCCAGCCAGCCCCCGGTGCCCGGCGAATATTTCTTCTACAAGGCCGTCATCGCCCACGACGGCGAAGGCAACCCGCAAAAGGCCCTGCAGTTCCTCGACCTGGTGCCGGAGAGCGACCCGCACTACAGCCAGGCGCTCCAGTTCCGCATCCAGCTTCTGTACACCCTGGGCCGCGAGCACGAGGCCCTGGAGCTCATGGAGCAGGGCAAGCGCCTCTACCCCGGCCAGAGCCGCTTCCCCCTGCTGCAGGCCGGATACCTCATCGAGAAGAAGCGCCTGGACGAGGCCAGGGACGTTCTGGCCCAGGCCTTGAAGGACCGCCCGGACGACGAGGACCTGCTCTACCAGTACGCCGCCGTGCTGGACCGCCAGGGCGACCGCAAGACCGCCATCGGCATCATGCGGAAGATCGTGGACAAGAACCCCGACCACGCGGACGCGCTCAACTACATCGGCTACACCCTGACCGAGGAGGGCCGGGAGCTTGAACGCGCGCTCTCGCTCATCAAGAAGGCCGACCGCCTCAAGCCGGACAACGGCTACATCGTCGACTCCCTGGCCTGGGCCTACTTCCGCCTGGGCAAGCTGGACGAGGCGTGGAAGCAGATCCAGCGCGCCGTCACCCTGACCAAGGACGACCCCACCATGTGGGAGCACTACGGCGACATCGCCAAACAGTCCGGCCGCGCCGCCCAGGCCAAAAAGGGCTACCAGAACGCGCTCAAGTTCAAGCACGAGGCCCCGGACCGCATCAAGAAAAAAATGAGAGGCAAATGAACCGCCCCCGCTGTCCACGTTTCCCCGGCCTGCGCAGCGCCGCCTTGCTGCTGGCCGTGCTGGCCATGGCCGCCTGCGCGCCCAGGATAGAGCTGCCCCAGCACGACGACGCTGCGGCCGACCTCGCCGCCTTCCGCGCGCGCTTCGTGACCCCGCAGCCCGCGGGCCTTGGCGTGGCGGTGCGCGCCAGCCTGCTCTACTCCACGCCCAGCAAGGCCAACCGCACCGACGTGCAGCTCTTCGGCGACTACGCCCGGCCCCTGCGCCTGGACGTGCGCGCGGGCATCGGCACCATGCTGGCGCTGATGCGCGAGGACGCAAGCGGCCTGCTGGCCTTCTACCCGAACGACAAGCGGGCCTATGCCCACAGCGACCCCATCATCGGGGCGCAGCTGCTCGGCCTGCCCTTCCCCTTCGCCCTGCGCGACCTGGCGCTGGTGATTTCCGGCCAGTTCGGCACGCTCATCCCGGCCGAGCCCGCGCGGGTGCGCGCCATCCCCGGCGGCGGCTTCGCCTTCAGCTACGACTCCGGCCCGGTGCGCCTGCTGGTCCTCGACCAGTACGGGCGGCCCGAGCGCATGGAGGGCATCCTGTCGCAGCACTTCAAGGCCCAGGTGGAGCGCGACGGCGCGGCCATCTCCGGCCCGCGCGTGTGGGGGCTCGTCTTCTCCGGCTACCCGGAGGACGAGGGCGACCCCGTTGGTCCGGCCAAGACCCTGACCCTGACCCTGCCCAAGGGCGACAGCGCGGTCTTGCGCGTCAAGTCCGTCACCCCGCGCCTGGAGCCCTGGACCGCAAAGGCCCTGACCCTGACCCTGCCCGCGAACGCGGAGTTCATCTCCCTGGAGCGGCAGGCCGCGCCCGCGCAAGTGCGGGAAATCATCACCGGCGGAGGAGACAATGAGCGCAGAGAGCCTGAACCAACTGCGGGAAGCTGAGCCCAAGCCCGGCTTTTTCGCAACCTTCACCCTGGGCCTCAAGGTCTGGGCGCGGGAGATGAGTCGGCTTGCGACCCGGCAGGCCAAACGCCACGAGGCGCGGCAGCTCGAGGCGCGCCTGCGCGAGGAGACCGCGCTGCTGGCCCGGCTGGACAAGGCCCCCGGCCCGGAGCGCGACCTCTGCCTCCGGCAGATCGAGATGCTGAAATGCGAGATCGCCCGGCTGCGCCGCGAGGAAGAGGCCGCACGGCCCGGCCCCGGCCGCCGGGAACAAGGACGCCCATGAGCCAGAACGCTGACCAGACCACACAGGAGGAGCAGATGCAAAAGACCGTGCTCATCGCCTCCGACCACGGCGGATTCGCCCTCAAGAGCGCGCTCGTCCAGGCCTTGCGCAACGCCAAATGCCTGGTGGAGGACCTGGGGCCGGAGAACACCGGCTCCTGCGACTACCCGGCCTACGCCGACGCGCTTTGCAAGCGCGTGCTGGCGGCGGGCGAGGACGGCCAGAACGGGAACGTGCTCGGCATCCTGGTGTGCGGCACTGGCCTGGGCATGTCCATGGCCGCCAACCGCAACCCCGGCATCCGCGCCGCGGTGTGCACCTGCGAGTTCATGGCCCGCATGGCGCGCGCCCACAACAACGCCAACGTCCTTTGCCTGGGCGAGCGCGTGGTGGGCCAGGGCCTCGGGCTCGACATCGCCCGCGCATTTCTGGCCCAGGCCTTTGAAGGCGCGCGCCACCTGCGGCGCATCAGCCAGTTCGACACGTTCATGGCCCCCCCCAAACCCTGACGCGGACACCCGCGAAAAACACACCCAAGGACCGACCTCCATGGCACAGACCATCGCACCTGACCAGCTCGTGGTGAACACCCTCAAGGGCCTCATCATGGACGCCACCCGCGCCGCAAACTCCGGCCACCCGGGCGGAGCCATGAGCAGCGCCGACTTCGCCAGCGTGCTCTATTCCGAGTTCCTGAATTTCGATCCCGACCGCCCGACCTGGTTCAACCGCGACCGCTTCGTGCTCTCCGCCGGGCACGAGTCCGCGCTGCTCTATGGCCTGCTGCTCTTGGCCGGGTTCATCGACGACACCGACCTGGCGGGCTTCCGCCAGCTGGGCAGCCGCACCCCGGGCCACCCGGAGCATGACGTGACCCCGGGCGTGGAGGCCACCACCGGGCCGCTGGGCCAGGGCTTCGCCATGGCCGTGGGCATGGCCCAGACCGAGTGCTTCCTGCGCGCCAAGCTGGGCAAGAAGGTGGTGGACCACTTCACCTACGTGCTGGCCAGCGACGGCGACATGCAGGAGCCCGTGGTCATGGGCGCGGCCAGCCTGGCCGGGCTGTGGGGCCTGGGCAAGCTCATCGCCTACTACGACTCCAACAAGGTGCAGTTGGCCGGCCCGGTGTCCCGCGTGGACAGGACCGACTACGCCAAGGTCTTCGCCGCCATGGGCTGGCACGTCCAGCAGGTCGACGGCCACGACCGCGACCAGATCCGCGCGGCCATCAAGAAGGCGCAGGGCCAGAAGAACAAGCCCAGCCTGATCATCGGCCACACGGTGATGGCCAAGGGCGCGGCCACCCGCGAGGGCGACTTCGGCACCCACGGCGAGCCGCTGGCCCCGGAGGAGATCGCCGCCACCAAGACCGCCATGTGCCTGAACCAGGGCATCTGCTTCGAGGTGCCCAAAGCCGCCAAAGCACACTTCCAGGCCCGGTTCCCGGAACTCAAGAAGCGCGCCAAGGCCTGGCAGGACGGCCTTGCCCGCACCCTCAAGAAGGCCGACGCGGAGTTCCTGGGCTTCTGGAAGGCCATGAACACCGGCCGCGCCGAGCTGCCGCTGGCCATGCCCGGCTTCGAGGCGGGCAAGAAGATCGCCACCCGGCAGGCCTGGGGCGCGTGCCTGAACGCCATGAAGGACATGCTTCCCAACCTCGTGGGCGGCAGCGCGGACCTCGACCCCTCGAACCAGACCGCCAAGTTCCGCGACGCCGTGGGCATCTTCGGCACCGACACCCCCCTTGGCCGCAACCTGTCCTTCGGCGTGCGCGAGTTCCCCATGGCCGCCATCCTGAACGGCATGGCCCTGCACGGCGGGGTGATCCCCTTCGGCGCCACGTTCCTCACCTTCTCGGACTACTGCCGCAACGCCATCCGCATGTCGGCCCTGCAGAAGCTGCCCGTGCTCTACGTGTTCACCCACGACTCGTTCCACGTGGGCGAGGACGGCCCCACGCACCAGCCCATCGAACACGTGGCGAGCCTGCGCCTCATCCCGGAGCTCATCGACCTGCGCCCGGCGGACGCCACCGAGACCGCCCTCTGCCTGGAGATCGCCCTGCGCCAGACGGCCAAGCCCTCGTGCATCTTCCTTACCCGCCAGGGCCTGCCGGTCATGGACCCGGCCCAGTTCCCGGCCATGGCCGAGGGCGTCAAAAAGGGCGGGTACGTGCTCAAGGACTGCCAGGGAACCCCGGAGCTCATCATGCTCGCCTCGGGCTCCGAGGTGCCGCTGATCCTGGACGCCGCCGCGCTGCTTGAGGCCGAGGCCCCGGCCCGCAAGATCCGCGTGGTCTCCATGCCCTCGGTGGCCCTGTTCGAGGCCCAGAGCCAGGAATACAAGGAGAGCGTGCTGCCGCCCGCCGTGCGCAAGCGCGTGGCCGTCGAGGCCGGACGGCCCGAGGGCTGGTACCGCTACGTGGGCCTGGACGGCCTGGCCCTTGGCCTGGACCACTTCGGCGAGAGCGCCCCGGCAGGCAAGCTGGCGGAAAAATACGGCTTCACCGCGCCCACCGTGGCCCGCAAGGTCCGGGAGCGCTACTTCGGATAGCAGGCGAGCGCGCTGACGCAAGAGCAGGCGCGCGTGACCGGGCCGTCATGGCCCAAAACGTCCAGTCCGTTGAGGAGGTCTCCCATGGCGACGCCCAAGAAGCCCGCGAAAGCCGCAGCCAAGAAGACTCCGGCAAAGAAGGCCGCGGCCCCCAAATCCCCGGCGAAGCCGGCGGCCAAGAAGGCTCCCGCGAAGAAGGCCGCTGCGCCCAAGGCCCCGGCGAAGCCGGCAGCCACGCCTGCGTCGAAGCCGGCGGCCAAGGCGCTGGCCAAGAAGCCCGCTCCCAAGAGCACGGTCAAGGCCGCTCCCAAGTCGGCGGCGAAGCCGACGGGCAAGGCCGGAGCCAAGAAAATCCTCATGCTCGTGGGCGACTATGTCGAGGACTACGAGGTCATGGTGCCCTTCCAGGCCCTGACCATGCTCGGCTACGTGGTGGAGGCCGTGTGCCCGGACAAGAAGGCCGGGGACATCGTGCGCACGAGCATCCACGACTTCGAGGGCGACCAGACCTATTCCGAGAAGCGTGGGCACAACTTCAGCCTGAACAAGGACTTCGCCGCCGTGAAAAGCGCCGACTACGTCGGCCTGGTCATCCCCGGCGGGCGCGCCCCCGAGTACATCCGCCTGAACAAGCGGGTGATCGAGATCGTGCAGGAATTCGACAAAGCGAAGAAGCCCATCGCCGCCATCTGCCACGGCCCGCTGGTGCTCGTCACCGCCGGCGTGCTCAAGGGCAGGACCAGCTCGGCCTACCCGGCCTGCGGCCCGGACGTGCTCTGCGCGGGCGGCAAGTACGCCGACATCGCGCTGGACAAGGCCCACGTCGACGGCAACCTGGTGACCGCCCCGGCCTGGCCCGCGCATCCGGACTGGATCGCCAAGTTCGCTGGCGTCCTGGGCGCGAAGATCAGCATCTAGCGTTTCCTCCAGGGGGCGGCGCGCCTGAAGGCCGCCCCCTTGTTTTTGCGCACGATTGCGCGCTTCTGTCGGCAAGGGGTCCCCGGGGAGCCCTTGCCGAGTTGCCGTGTGCTCTGTTAGCATCGGGCCATACACATTTTGACGAAACACACTGCGTCGTCTCGACGCACAAGGAGAGCACGGATGGAAGCTCCACAAAGAAACCTGGCCATGGACCTGGTGCGCGTCACCGAGGCCGCGGCCTTGGCCAGCGCCCGCTGGCTGGGAAAGGGCGACAAGAACGCGGGCGACGGCGCGGCCGTCGAGGCCATGCGCCTTTCGTTCAGCTCCCTGGCCATCAGCGGCACGGTCATCATCGGCGAGGGCGAGAAGGACAACGCGCCCATGCTGCACAATGGCGAGAAAGTCGGCGGCGGCGGCCCCCAGGCCGTGGACG
The DNA here is from genome assembly GCA_050251495.1 of Desulfovibrio sp. Classification (GTDB taxonomy): domain Bacteria; phylum Desulfobacterota; class Desulfovibrionia; order Desulfovibrionales; family Desulfovibrionaceae; genus Humidesulfovibrio. The sequence goes on from JBFWMQ010000020.1 coordinate 17,179, forward strand.
TGGCCGTGGACCCGGTGGAAGGCACCAGCCTGCTGGCCTATGGACGGCCCAACGCCATCTCCGTGGTGGGCGTGTCCCCGGCCGGCACCATGTACGATCCTGGCCCCAGCTACTACATGCAGAAGCTCGTGGTGCCCGCCGCGGCCAAGAACGTCGTGGACATCGAGGCCCCGGTGCCCACCAACCTGAAGCGCATCGCCAAGGCCCTGGGCAAGGACGTGGACGACCTGGTGGTCTTCGTGCTCGACAAGCCGCGCCACAAAAAGCTCATCGCCGATATCCGCGAGGCGGGCGCGCGCATCCAGCTGCACACCGACGGCGACGTGGCCGGGGCGCTCATGGCCATCGACCCCAGAAACGAGGTGGACCTGATGATGGGCACCGGCGGCACGCCCGAGGGCGTCCTGGCCGCCTGCGCCATCCGCATCATGGGCGGCGAGATGTTCTGCAAGCTCGACCCGCAGAAGCAGGACGAGAAGAACGCCCTGGCCACCGCCGGGGTGGACGTGCGCCGCGTGCTCACCGTGGGCGACCTGGTGAAGAGCGACGACGTGTTCTTCGCCGCCACGGGCATCAGCGGCGGCACCTTCCTCAAGGGCGTGCGCTACCTGGGCTACGGCGCGGAGACCAGCTCGCTGGTCATGCGCGGCAAGACCGGCACCATCCGCTACATCGAGGCCATCCACTCCTGGGACAGCCTGATGAAGTTCAGCGCGGTCAAGTACGACTAGAAACGGGAAAAGGCCGGGAGGGCGAACCTTCCCGGCCTTTCCGCTTCCCGGACGAATGCCCGCGAAGCGTCCCGTTACATATCCGGGTTGGCCATCTTGGCGGTAATGATCCCCGCGTCCTCCGGCCTGGCCTGCACTTCCAGACTCTTGGACTCGCCGTGGCAGGCGAACCCGCTCGCGGCCACGTGCACGTACCCGGCGGACAGAACCTTGGTGTAGGGAATCTGCTCGCGCATCTCGGCAAAGTCGATGCGCTTGGGAAAAATGACAGGCACCGGCGCGCCGGAAAAATCCTCGAACATGATGTACTTCATGACTCCCTCCAGGGCAGTGGCCCAAGCCTCTTGCCACCATGTAGCGCAGCGCGTGCGCAAGGGCAAGCCGTGGGCCTGCGCCGTGGCCCTGCGCCCGCTGCCTCGGAGAGCTTTTCAATGACCCTCGTCAACCGCGACTTCCGCAAGATCGGCCTGTGGCAGACCGCCTTTTTGGGCGACGCCGTGCTCACCCTGCCGTTCATCCAGGCTCTCAAGCTGCGCTTCCCTGAAGCCGAAATCCACTTCTTCGTGCGCGCGGGGCTGGAAAAGCTCTTCAGCGCCCAGCGCGAGCTTTCAAGCGTGCGGCCCTTCGCCAAGCGCGGCGACCAGAAGGGCCTGCTCGCCGCACGCGCCCTGGGCCGCGAGCTGTCCCTCGAGGGCTTCGACCTCTGGATCTCACCGCACGCCAGCCTGCGCAGCGCCTACATGGCCCGCTGCGTGGGCGCGCCCGCGCGCATCGGCTACCAGTCGCCCTGGTACAACTGGCTGGCCTACACGCACCTGGTGGACCGCCGTTTCGACCAGCTTGAGGAGATCGAGCGCATCTTCCAGCTCGGCGGGCCGCTGGGCATCTTCGCCGACACGGCCACCCCGGCCCCGCTGCCGCGCCTGGACCTGCCCCCGGAAGCCACGGCCCGAGCCGATGAAATTTTCTCCGGCCTGCCGCCCGGTCCAAAGCTCGGCATCCACCCCGGCTCCACCTGGCCCACCAAGTGCTGGCCCAAGGAATACTTCGCGGACATCGCCCGGCGCGCCCTGGCTGCCGGGGCCGTGGTGCTCCTCTTCGCCGGACCCGGCGAGGAGGCCCTCGCCGCGCACATCGCCAGCGCCGCCGCCAGCACCTCGGACGATTCCTCCGGCCGTCTCGTCAACCTGGCGGGCATGCTCACCATCCCGGCCCTGGCAGCCTGCCTGGGGCGGCTCGACGCCTGCCTGACCAACGACTCCGGCCCCATGCACCTGGCCTGGGCGCAGAGCGTGCCGCTCGCCGCCTGCTTCGGCCCCACCGTGCGCGCCCTCGGCTTCTTCCCGCGCGGGCCGAACTCGCGCGTGCTCGAAGCACCGCTCGACTGCCGCCCCTGCGGCCTGCACGGGCACAAGGCCTGCCCGCTCGGCCACCACAACTGCATGAAGGACATCCGCCCGGACCAGGCCTGGGACGTGCTCAAGCCCATGCTCGGCGTGTAGGCCAGGCGGAGTTGGAGAGGAGAGAATAGCCTCCGGCGGCCAGAGGACCTCGGCCCTCTGGACACCCATTGGCGCGAAGGGCTCCTTCCGGCGAAAACGCCGGAAGGAGCCCTTCGCGCTGAAAGGATTATGGAAATGCTATGGCAACTCCGCCGTCGTCATATCGCTGGCGAGACTTCGCGCGCCCTGAGGCAGCGCTCAAAACCTTCGCCACCCAAAAAATCACGCCCACCAAGTCGTTCCCATCCTCAAGCGAAGTGGCCGGATTCGAGCAGACGCACTAATCCGGCCACTTCGCTTGACCTGAGGGGGTTCGGGGGGAATCATTCCCCCCGGCCACCGGAGGTTATTCTCTTAACTTTTACCTTACAGCTGCCCCAGACGAGCCAGACAGATGGCGGCGGCCTGGGCAACGTTCAGGGAGTCGAAGGTGCGCCTGAGGGGGATGGCCAGGCGCTGCTGGCAGTGTTTGCTCACGCCGTGGCGCACGCCTTTTTCCTCCCCGCCCATGACGAGCACGGCGGGCATGTGGATGACGGCGGTGTTCAGGTTCTCGCCTTCGGAGTCGGCGCAGAGGATGTTCAGTCCGGCCTCGGCGCAGGCGTCCAGGGCCTGGGACATGTTGGTGACGCGGGCCACGGGCAGGTGGTGCAGGGCTCCGGCGCTTGCGCGCATGGCCCCGGAGCCGATGTAGGCCCCGCCGTGCCGGGGCACGAGGAGCCCGGCGGCGCCGAGCGCCCAGGCGGTGCGGGCGATGGCGCCCATGTTGCCGGGGTCCTGCACCTGGTCCAGGGCCAGCAGCACGGGCAGGGGCGCATCGGCCACGGATGCGATGAGGCTGTCCAGATCGGCGTATTCCACAGCGGCGGTGACGGCCACCACGCCCTGGTGCGTGCCGGAGAAGAGCCGGCGCAAGAACATGTCGTCCACGAACTGGACCTTGATGCGGTTCTCGTCGGCCAGGGCCACGATCTCCTGCACCTTGGCGTCGCGCTGGCCCTTGCGCACAAAGATGCCGTCGATGCGCTTGGGCGCGGCCTCGAGCAGCTCACGCACGGCGTTGCGCCCGGCGGTGACGCTCTTGCCGTCTTCGGGTTCGGCGGGCGCGGGACGCGGGGCGGCGGCCTGCTGGGGCTGGCCGGGCCGGGCCGGACGTCCGGGCTTGTCGTAGCGGTCGGCCTTGCTAAACTTGGCGGGCCTGTCGCCGCGATCATTGTCCGAGCGGCGCGGGGCGCGCGAGCCTGCGTCACCGGTGGCCTTGGCCGGGCGCGCGGGCGTGGGGAACGCGGCGGGCGGGGTGTCGCTCAGGTCGATGTCGACGTCGAAATCAAAATCGTCCACGCGCGCGGTTTCACGCGGGGCCTTCTTCTGTGGCGGCTTGCCATACCCGCCGGTGACGCGGGGATCGCCGGGAGCGCTTTTGGCCGGACCACGGGCCGGGCCGCGGGCAGGGCTTTTTCCCGGGCCTCTGGACGGACCCTTGGAAGGGCCGGAGCGGCGGTCATCGCCGGATTTTGCGCCGGACTTGCCGCTGGACCAGCCGGAGCCGGAACCGGATTTCCCGGCCGGGCCGGAGGAGCGCGGCCCCTTGGGGCGCGAGGGTTTCTTGGAATCGGACATTGGGAACCTCCAGGGTTCTTCCGCCATTCTGGCAAGGCTTGCCAGGGGAAAAGTTCGGGTGTAGGGTGTGGTGTCTTTTTGCGTATCCAACTATCGGCGCACGGGGCTTGGACGCTTTGTTCTCGTCCGTCAGTCCCAGGAGTTTCCTCTCCACCCGCGCCGCCGAACGGAGGAACGAATTTTGCTGAAGAAATATAAACGATTATCCCTGGCCACCATGAGCAGCCTCTGTCTGCTCACCTCGCTGTGGTCGTGCTCCGCAATGAATATCGACAACCAGAGCGCTGTCAAGGCCCAGTCTCCCGATTCCTTCCGCCAGGCCGCTTCCGGCAACGCCACCCACAACGGGCTTCTGGCCGCCCAAAACCACGCCAAGGGGCCCCTCGCCACCCGCACCCCGGTGCTCGACGACGACATGGACCTTGAGCCGGACCTCTCCGACGTGCCCCTGACCCCTGGCCAGACCGGCACCCTGCTTGAGCCGGAAGTCACCGCGTCCATTCCCGATTCCCTGGAGCTCACCGAGGAGCAGCGCCGCATCCTGAGCCAGAAGTCCGGGCTTGAGTTCGACCTCGACCTCTTCGACTCCCAGGAAGTGGAGCGCTACTTCGCCTATTACACAGGTCCCGCGCGCGAGACTTTCGCCCGCTGGCTCAAGCGCTCCGAGGCGCACCTGCCCCATGTGCGCGAAAGCCTGTTGCGCAACGGCCTGCCGCAGGATCTGGCCATGCTGCCCTTCGCCGAGTCGGGCTACAACTGCAACGCCTATTCCTGGGCCGGCGCGGGCGGCATGTGGCAGTTCATGCCCTACACGGGCCGCAAGTTCGGCCTCACCGTGGACTGGTGGATCGACGAACGCCGCGACCCCAGACTCGCCACCGAGGCTGCGGCCAAGTACCTGTCCTTCCTGAACGACATGTTCGGCGACTGGTACCTCGCCCTGGCCGCCTATAACGCGGGCGAGGGCAAGATCTCGCGCGCCCTTGAGGTGACCAACGCCGAGGACTTTCTGGACCTTGTGAGCCAGAACGACCGCCTCAACCGCAAGATGCGACTCAAGACCGAAACCCAGCATTACGTCCCCAAGTTCGTGGCCATCACCAAAATTTTCCAGAATCTGGAAGCGCTTGGTTTCGAGCCTGTGCGCTGGGACGCGGCGCCACAGCTGGAGACGGTCCAGGTGCCCGGCGGCACGGACCTGCTGGCCCTGGCAAAGTCCGGTGGCATGAGCTGGGAGGAATTCCACCAGTTGAACCCGGCCTTCCGCCGCCAGGTGAGCCCCCCGGACCGCAAGGTGAGCGTCAGCATCCCCAAGGACAAGGCCGCACCCATGCTGGCCTATCTGCAAAACCCCAGCGCCCTGCCCCATGCGGGCTTCCTCGCCCATGAGGTCAAGAAGGGCGACACCCTGCGCTCGCTTTCCAAGCGCTACCGCGTGCCCCAGGAAGTCATCAGCCAGATCAACGGCCTGTCCGCAAAAGGCCTCAAGCTGGGCCAGAGCATCAAGGTGCCCCAGAGCGGCACCGGCGAGGCCATGCCGGAGCGGCTCAGGAAGACCCGGAGCATTGCCAGCTCCCGCGCCAACTACGTGGTGCGCAAGACCGACACGGCCTGGACCATCAGCAAGAAGTACAAGGTCAGCGTCAAGACCCTGGTGGCGGCCAATGGCCTGAAGAGCAGCAAGTCCATTCGGCCCGGCATGAAGCTGAACATCCCCGGCGCGACGAGCAAGCCCACGGCAAGGAAGGCCACCATGCAGGCCGCCAAGACCCGCGCAAGCACCACCCGCTACACCGTGCGCCAGGGCGACACCATCTACAGCCTGTCCAAGCGCTTCGGCGTCACCGCCGACGCCCTCAAGGCCTGGAACAAGATCAAGGGAACGCAACTGCGCGCGGGCGAGAGCCTGAAGGTCATCGTGCAGTAGCCTCAAGCCCCCCTGCGGACACGAAAGCCCCCTGGACCAGCGTCCGGGGGGCTTTTTTTGCGCCCTTGGCGCGCAGCCGCGCATGGGCGGGAGCGCTTGCGGACAGAGGCGATTCAGGCGGGGCAGGAACGCCTCGGCTGTTTGCCGTCACCGCAGCGGAGCCCTGAACCGCGTGGCAGAGGCGCGGCACAGGCACAATGCCCGGCAATCAGAGCGGGAGCCAAGGGCCAATCGAGGCGGGCGCTATTGCTCCAAGGCTTCGTGGCGCGCCAGCAGCTCCGCCAGCTCCGCCTCGGGCAGGGGGGGGTGGAAGTAGTAGCCCTGCACGGCCTCGCAGCCCAGGGCGATGAGCAGGTCCAGCTGGTCGCGGGTCTCCACGCCCTCGGCCACGATGCTCATGCGCAGGCTGTCGGCAAGGGCGGCGATGGCCCGCACCAGGGCGCGGCTGTCGGCGTCCTCGCGGGGCAGGTCGCGCACGAAGGAGCGGTCAATCTTGAGCACATCCACGGGGAAACGCTGGAGATAGGATAATGACGAATAGCCGGTGCCGAAGTCGTCGATGGCCAGGGAGACGCCCAGGGCCTTGAGGCGGCGCATGGCCGAGAGCGCGGTCTCCGGGTCGTCCATAAGCGCGGACTCCGTGAGCTCGAGCTTGAGCGAGGCCGCGGGCAGGCCGGTTTCGCGCAGCACCTGGCGCACCATGTCCACCAGATCCGGCTGGGCGAACTGCCGGGCGGAGATGTTCACGGCCAGCGAGATGCGGCGCGCAAGAGCGAAACGCTTGCGCAGGGCCACAATCTCCAGGCAGGCCCGGCGCAGCACCTGCTCGCCCAGGGGCACGATGAGCCCGGAGTCCTCGGCGTGGGAGATGAAGGCGTGCGGAGCCACCAGGCCGCGCGTGGGGCTTTGCCAGCGCGCCAGGGCCTCCACGCCGAGCAACAGCGCGCCGTCCGTGGACATGATGGGCTGGTAGTGCACCAGGAACTCGTCCTGCTCCAGGCCCCGGCGCAGGTCCGCGTCCAGGGCCAGCAGCTCCTGGGCCCGGCGCAGCATTCCGGGGTGGAACAGGCGCATCCTGTCGCGGCCCGTGTCCTTGGCGCGGTGCATGGCCAGATCGGCGTTCTGCAGCACGTTCTCCGCGCCCTGGTCGTCGTCCACCGGGCCGAGCACCACGCCCACGCTGGCCGTCAGGCGCACCTCCTGGCCCTCCACGCGCATGGGACGGCGAAGGTCCTCCACAGCCGAGCGGATCACGCCCTGCGCGGCCTCCAGGCTCCCGGCGCGGTCCACCAGAAGAACGAACTCGTCGCCGCCGAAACGGCACACGCTGCCGTGCCCGCCCAGGGCGCCCACGAGGCGCAGGGAGGCCTCCAGCAACACGCGGTCGCCAAAGGAGTGGCCCAGGCTGTCGTTCAGCATCTTGAAGCGGTCCAGATCCACAAAGGCCACGGCATAGGCCAGGCTGTGCCGCCGGGACGCGTCCAGGGTCTGCTGGATCAGCTCCAGGCATCTGGCGCGGTTGGGCAGGCCGGTGAGGGCGTCGTGCAGGGCCTTGAACTTCAGCTGCGCCTCCATCTGCTTGCGCGAGGTGATCTCGGCCATGACCAGGATTCCCGCCACGATCCTGCCGTCGGCGTTGCGCACAGGGCGCGCGTTGGTCAGGAGCCAGCGCTCCGCGCCGTCGTTCAGGAAAAAGCGCACCTCCAGGTCGCTGGTCACCTCCCCCAGGGTGATGGCGCGCGACAGGGGCGTCTCGTCCGGGAGCACCACCTGGTCGTTCTCGTCCAGAAAGCGCCAACTGGGCAGGTGGCCATCCACCGCCATGCCCACAAGCACCTCCGGCTCGACGCCGAGCAGTTCCGCGGCCACGGGGTTGGCGATGGTCACGCGCCGTGTGGAGGCGTCGCCGATGATGATGCCCCAGGGGGCCTGCTCCAGCGACGCGGCGAACAGGGCGCGGGTGCTCTCCAGCTCGCGCTCGGTGCGCTTCTTTTCGGTGATGTCGCGTCCGAAGGCGCAGATATACTCCTCGTCGCCGAAGCGCATGTAGAAGGCCTTGATCTCCTTGAGCACCTGCCTGCGGTCGCGGGTGCGCTGCACGGTTTCGAAGGTGCAGGGACCTTGGCGCACCTGGTTGAGCAGCCGGGCGATGGCGTCCACGGAGAAGGCCGGGTCTATCTCCGAGACCGGAACCTCCAGAAGCTCCTGCCGGGCGTGGCCCAGGCTGCGCGCCACGGCCTCGTTGACGTAGGCGATGACGCCGCTGGGGCGGACCAGGTAGACGTCCTCCACCCCGGCATCAAGAAAGAACTTGAAGCGCGCCAGCTCGCGCTCGGCCTGGCGCGACTCCGTGGTGTCCTGAAACACGGTCACCGCGCCGCGCACGGCGCCCTTGGCATCGAGCACCGGCGCCGCGCTGGCCCAAAGCCAACGCTCCTCGCCATCGGGGAACACGACCCTGTGCTCGACGCCTTTCGCGGTCTCCCCGCGCCGCAGGGCCGCGAACAGCGGCAGTTCGTCGTTGGGCACAAATTTGCCCTGGGGCGTGTAGACCCGCCAGGTGAGCGTGCCAGGGCCTTCCTCCGCGGTCGGGGCCTTCTCCAGCCGCGTGATGCGCAGGGCCTGGGAGTTGAACACCGGCGGGGTCCCGCCGTCGCCGTAGGCCACGACGATGCCCAGGGGCGACTGCTCGATGGCCGAGGCCAGGAGGTCCTGGGTCTTGCGGTGGCGGGCCATCTCCGCCAGCAGGTTGTCGCGCAGGAGGTCGGTTTCGCGGCTGCGGGCATCGGCCATGCGGCGCAGCGCGCGCGCGCGGGCCAGAACGAACAGGCTGGCGGCCAGCAGGGCCACGCCCAGGCCGAGCACCACGCCCGCCCAGGCCGGAAGCCGCTGTCCGCCCTTGGCGTGGCGCAGCTCCAGGGCGCGGATGTCCCGCTGGTCCAGGGCCTCCAGCCCGGCGTTGATGCGCGCCAGGAGGACGTGGTCGTCCAGACGCACAGCCGCGCGCAGCACGGCCCCGGGGAAGCGGCGCAGCATGACGAAACGCTCTTGCCCGCCCAGGGCGCGCAGCCGGTGCCCAAGGGGCAGCACCGGGCCGGCGGCCAGGCGCACCTGCCCCAGGGCCAGGGCCGTGGCCAGGGCGTCCAGATCCTGAAACTCCCGCTGTCTCAGACCGGGAAACGAAGCCCGGAGATGCGCGGCGGCCGCGGCGCCCCCCAGGAAGCCCGCGGCAAGACCGGCGGTCTCCGGCCGCTTCCCATCCTGGCTCTTCATCTCCGCCGCCAGCTCCGCAGTGACGAAGAGGCCGAGCCCCTGGTCCAGCAGGGGCCGGGTCCAGGCCAAGCGCTCCCCGGAACCGGGTCCGCCGTCCGGGGCGGACGCGTCGGCCAGGGCGAGCCCGGCATGGACCTGGGCGCGGCCCTCGACCACATGGCGCAAGGCCTCCGCGCCAGGGGCCAGGCGCAGGTCCACGGTCATTGCGTTGCGTGCGGCGAAAAGCCGCCAGAAGTCGGGCAGGAGCCCGGCGGGCTGGCCCTCGGCGTCGCGGTAGCCGTAGGGCGGGGCATCGTCAGGGCAGACGACCACCAGCGGACGGGCGTCCTGGGCGCTGGCCCAGGCGGGCGCAAAAAGCAAGCCCAGGGCCAGCAAAAGGGAAAGGGCCACGGACAGGCCGGACGACAACGCCCCGCCGTCGGCGGCCCTTCTCGGACGCAACAGGGGGTGTGCGCCCAGTCCCAGCACGAATCGCTACTTGGTCGCCTTGACCACGTCTGTGGCGGCGTCTTGCAGCAGGTACTGCAGCGTTGAGGAAAGCACCTTCTGCGCGGCGTCGACATTGCTCAGGCCGATGTTCTCGCGCTCGCCGGTGTAGACCTGCTCCACAAGGTGCTGTCCGTCCTTTTCCACCTTCACCCGCACGCGCAGCCTGGCCTTGGCCATGAGGGCGGTGCCGGTCTCCACGTTCACCGTGTCGAAGGAGCCGGACACGACATAGCCCTGGCCCACGAGGGTTCCGGCCTTGTCGTGGTAGCGGACGTTGCAGCCCCGGGCCTTGAGCTCCTCGAACAAGGCCCAGCTCACCCATTCGGCCACGTCGGTCTCGGCGTAGAAGCGCTTGCCTTCGCCCAGGTCGCCGATGGTGATGGTGTCGGCGCGCTTGTCCACAAGGGGCAGCAGGGTGATGGTCTGGGAGCAGGCGGGCAGGCCCTGCGGCGCGGAGGGCTGGTAGCGCAGGGGCACCACCGTGTTGGCGGAGCAGGCCGCAAGAACGGCCGAAACGGCCAGGAGGCCGAGAGTCAACAAACTTTTACGAACAGATTGCATGACGGTCACGCGAACGTTCCTCCAGATGCGGGTTGGCCGCACCAGATTTTTTTGTGCGACCCGAACACGATAGGCCAAAACAGCAGGGCGCGCAAGCCTCGGGCGCTGGACGCCCGAAAGCCGTGAAACAGCTGGACCGGCGCTCGCATTTGTGCTGGTGTGCGGCAAACAGCCATCGCTGTCCGGGCCATCCTCCCCGGCCCGCGGCAACGCCACGGGAGACGCCATGCGCAACACTCCGCCCCGCCTCCGCCATCTTGCGATCCTGGCCCTGCTGGCCGCCCTGGCCGCCCTCTTCCCATCCCAAGGAACCCTGGCCGCCCCCAAGGCTGAAGAGGTAGAGATCTCCGGGCGCATCGCCGTGGGCCTGGACAAGGTCTTCATCAAGGACGCCCAGGGCTACTGCCTGGTGCAGGGGCTGAACCTGAGCCCGTATGCGGGCAGGCACATCCAGGCCAGGGGCGTCCTCGTCGGACAGGACCAGGAATACCGCACGGTCCGGCTGCTCGACTACCGCATCCTGAGTCCGGACGACGACTCCCCGGGCGCTGTCGGCGCCGCGAAGCCGACGGGCGCGGCGGCCAAGAGGAAGTGACCGCGCCGACCTTGCGCCCACCGCAAGATTGCGCTGGCACAGGAACCCGCGCTGGGCTATTCTGGAGGCGCTTCAAGGCGCTGGACGCCGGAGACGGCACGCCCTGCCGGGGCGTTCCGCCAGAAGCAAGGAGGGCGGCATGAACGTCGGGCTTGTGTACGATCTGCGCTCCGAGCGCCTCGCCGCAGGCCTGTGCGAGGCGGAGCCAACGGGCTTCGGCGCCGAGGAGGCCGTCGACGCCCTGCGCCTGGGCCTGGAGGGCCTGGGCTTCCAGGTGGAGGCCGTGGGCTCGGCCAGGTCCCTTGCCGCCGCGCTGGCCAGGGGCCGCCGCTGGGACCTGGTGTTCAACACCGCAGAGGGGCTCTTCGGCTCGGGCCGCAAGGCCCTTGTGCCCGCCCTGCTGGACGCCTGGCGGATTCCCTACACCTTCTCCGATCCGCTGGTCATGGCCCTGTGCCAGGACAAGGCGGCCTGCAAGCGTGTTGTGCGCGACCTGGGTCTGCCCACCCCGGACTTCGCCCTGGTGCGCTCGGAAAAGGACGTTGCCGACGTGCGCCTGCCCTACCCCGTTTTCGCCAAGCCCGTGGCCGAGGGCACGGCCAAGGGGACCTGCGCCGCCGCCCGCGCGGCTGACCGCAAGGAGCTCGCGGTCATCTGCCGCGTGCTGTTGCGGCGCTTCAAGCAACCCGTGCTGGTGGAGGAATACCTGCCCGGTCGGGAATTCCGCGTGGGCATCGTCGGCACCGGCGAGCTGGCACGGCCCCTGGGCGTCATGGAAGTGGCGGTCTCCGGCGCGGTCGCGCCCGGCGCCCCGGGTTTCGCCGACACGGTGGAGTACCTGCCCACCGATGGCCCGGCGGCCCAGGAGGCGGCCCGGCTGGCCCTCGACGTCTGGCGGGGGCTCGGCTGCCGGGACGGCGGGCTGGTGGACATCCGCCTCGACGCCCAGGACCGGGCCGACCTGCTTGAGGTGAACCCGCTGGCGGGCTTGGACCCCAAGGTCTCGGACCTGGCCATTTTGTGCAGCATGAACGGGGTGTCCCACCAGGACCTCCTGCGCATGATCGTGCAGTCGGCCCTGGAGCGCGTGCCCCTTGACCCGGACAGGGAGCGCGAGGCACGGCGCTGAGACTGCCAGCGCGGCGTTTTCCGGCGCGGGCCGGAAGCCGCGCAGGTGCAGCTTGCCAAGGGCGGCGCAAGCGGTTATTTTTATGGCTTGACCGGGAAGAGCGCGAGCCGGGACACAAGCCAGAGCCCCGGCCCACGGGACGCGCGGGCGAAGAGCGCGACATGGCGCCGCCTCAAGCCAGTCCCGACCTGGGACGAAAAGCGCCCGGGCACGCGCATCGACAACAAAAAACGCGCCCACGCGGCGCAAATGGAGCGAACATGAGCGAAAAGGCCCCTGAAAGCTATCAGCTGGTTCTCATCAACGGCAAAAAAGAGGAAGTGCTGTTCTCCTCCCCCGTCCTGCTGGACGTGGAGCTCAAGCGCGAGCAGCATATCCGCTCCATCACCACGGGCCACGTGGAGATCCGCAAGGTCTAGCCTTTCTTGCGCTCCCCGAAACGGCCCCCTGCTTCCGCCGTCTCGGGGAGCCAGCAGCAACAGGCGCGGAGGCGCTCCATGACCCAGGCACACCGCGGGACACAAAGCGGCGGTAGAGCGCCAGACGGAAAAGCCTCGCACGGCTTCACCCTCATCGAGGTCATCACCGTCCTGTTGATCATCGGCGTCCTGTCCGCCCTGGTTGTCTCGCGCGGGACGGCCCTGAACGACGACGCGGCGGCCAGGAAGTCCGAGTTGACCGCGCAGCTGCGCTACCTGCAGCTCAGGGCCATGAAGAACGGCGTCACGTACCTGGTGCTGGAGAACGATGACGGCGAATACTGGGCCTACAACAGCGCCAACGTCACCATCCCGCTCCCCCTGCCCGGCGAAAGCGCCGCAAAGGTCAGCCTGGCGGGCAAGGACATGACCATGGCCGAATTCATCATCTCCTTCGACCGCTTCGGCATTCCCTACAGCGGAAGCCCGCAGGTGAAGCTCGCGGCCAACGCCACCATCCATATGGCCGTGGACGGGCAGAACGCCACCCTCGTCATCGAGCCGGAAACCGGCTTCATCCACTAGGAGACCCGCCATGCCAGCGCCACGGAAACACCCGCACGGCTTCTCCCTGGTGGAGCTCATCGTCATCATCGTGCTGGCCGGGTTTCTCGGCGTGGTGCTGGTGAACCTCCTGGGCACGCAGCTCTCGAAAAGCGGCGTGCCGCTGGCCTCCACCCAGGACGCCGCGCGCGCCGAGACCAGCATGGAGAGCGTTGTGGCCTTCTACACCCAGCAGGTGAACAACAGCACCTCCGGCGCGCTGGACGCCGTTGTGGCCCGGTATCCCAACAACGCCACCTTCACGGCCACGCGCAACCCCAGCTTCAACGGCGTGGACGCGCTCATCGTCACCGTGGACGAAGGCGGCGTGAGCCTGACCACGATTCTGACCCAGGAACGCACCAACACAGCGGACAACCACACAAACTTCTAGGTGCCCCCATGCGCGGACAGGCAGGCTTCACGCTCATCGAACTCATCGCCGTGGTGGTGATCCTCGGCATTGTTGCGGTGTTCGGCGGCCTCTTCCTCAGCACCGGGATGCGCGGCAACCTCATGGCCAAGCAGGCGCAGGAGGACGCCCAGAGGGGACAAATCGCCCTGCAGCGCATCGCCCTGGAGCTGCGCGACGTGAACGGCGGGCCGGGCGCGGGCAACACCACGCCCATCGTCACGGCCAGCAGCATCCAGTACACCAGCAGCCAAGCGGCCCTGGACGGCACGCGCACCCTGGCCTACAGCGCCGCAAGCGGCCAGATCACCCTCACCCCGGCCAGCGGCGCGGCGCATCCCCTGCTTCACAAGGTGACCTCCTGCAGCATGAGCAGCACTGGGCAGAGCGCCGACCGCAACATCGTCTTCACCGTGACCTTCACCCTGGACGGAACGGCCACGCCCTTCTCCATCACGGTGAAGCCGCGCCACAACATCCCCCAGCCGGTGAGCAGCTAGGAGACCGCAATGCCCGACCGCCCGATGCCTCAACCCCCCGCCGCCCGTTGCCAGCGCGGCAGCATCGTCGTCTATCTCGTGGTGGGGCTGGCGGCCTTCGGGATACTGGCCATGGTCGGGGCCTCGCGCTTCAGCTCGGTGGTCTCAAGCGTGCTTTCGCCCAACTGCGCCACCTCCGCCCGGTACATGGCCGAAAGCGGCCTGCGCTACGCCATGGCCCGGCTGCGCGCCTGCGCGGACGAGGCCTGCGTGACCGGCGCCGTCACAGCCATGAACGGGCAGACCTTCAGCGTGGACGCGGCCAAGGGGCTCGAATTCGACCTGACCGCGAGCTACAACGCCACGGACAAGACCGCCCAGGTCACCAGCACGGGCAAGGCCTGCACCAACATCACCGGGGTGAACGCGGTCTCGAGCGCCAGCGTGAACCTGCCCGCCATCGCCGGCAGCGGCGACATCGACCCCACCAGCATATCGGAGGAGTTCACCATCACTCCGCACACGGGCGGCTCAAGCCCCATCACCGTGGACCCAAGCGGCAAGCTGATCTTTCTGGGCGAATTCGGCGACCAGTACAATTCCGCCGCCATCTGGTACACAAGCAACAACACCTACTGCGTCGACGGCGTGTGCGACATGAACTACGGGCTGCGGGCCTATTTCGAGGCCCAGTGGGATCTCTCCACCGAGTTCGACAACGTGGCCGACGGCATCGTCTTCGGCATCAAGAGCGCCCTGACCAACGTGACGCTCTCCGCCGGAGGCGATCCCTACAAGGACATGGGCGAGGTCATGGGGTGGGCCGGGCCAGGACCGAAAGAGCTCGGCGTCACCGGAATCAGCCCGCCAAAGATCGGGCTTGAGCTCGACACCTGGCGCAACAAGAGCGAGTCGCCCATCTTCAACGCGGACAGCCGCGCGGACAAATACTACAATGACGGCCTGGGGTATGGGGAGAGGGCCTCGGACCACATGGCCTTTGTGTTCTGGGGCGGCACGGCCAACGTCTACGTCCCCACCGGCTGGTTCAGCGGCATCAACACGCCGACCTACGACGACAACCGACATGCCCAGAGCTTTACGGACAACGACGCGGGCGACGGCTCCAACACGCAACCCAGGAGCTACCAGGACCTGGACGGCAGCGGGGACGGGCGCTGGGGCTACTACTACAAGCCGGCGAACAGCATCTGGCTGCGCGACGGCACTAAGCACCTGGTCCGTTTTGAACTCTCCCGGCTGCCCAGCTATCCCAACGCCGCGGGCAACTATCCCTACCTGCTCAAGGCCTGGGTGCGGACGGGCACGCAGGCAACCGCCTACGGCAACGTGAACGCCGACTACACCGCCGCCCCGCCCAATCTGTACAGGGCCATATTCCTCTCCCCGACCATGCACAGCAACCTGGCCAAGATAATGGTCGGCTTCGCCGAGGCCACGGGCTGGGCAACGCAACGCGTAGAGGTGGCGAACATCCGGGCGTCCTTCAAACGGACGCAGGACGTCCCGGCAATGCCCACAGACTACGTGGCCTATTTTCCCATGAGCGAGGGCAGCGGCACGACCGTGACCGACAGCAACGGCACCATAGCCACACTCTACAACGGCGCAAACTGGGTCACCGGCTGCGCCAAGTGCCCGGCCATCAACTTCGACGGCAACAACGACGTGCTTCACTCCAACAACGCACCCACCATTGCCCCCACCACCAGCGGCACCGTGGCCGCGTGGTACTACATGCCCACCAGAGGCGATACCGATGACGGACTTGTGCACAAAGGCGATGACAGCGGAGCTTCTGACGAGTCCTATTCCCTTCAATTGACAGGTCAAAGGCGGTTGGGCCTGGTCATCCGGCACAGCAATACCGAAACGGTCTCGGTGGACACAGCGATCACCGTCGGCACCACGTGGCACCACGTGGCCGCCACCTGGGACGCCAACGAACTGCTCATCTACATTGACGGCGAACTCAAGGGCCGCACGGTCAACACCAACCACTACTCCGCGCAGGCCTCCTCCGGGGGCCTCAACATCGGCGCACAGGCCTTCGACACTGGCACCCATCTGCCTAGCGATGCCTTCAGAGGCCGCATTTCCCGCGTGGCGATCTACAACCGGGCGCTCACGGCCCTTGAAGTGGCCGCCATGGCCGTGGCCCCCTAACCGATCAAGGAGCCCCATGCGTACCGCCTTGCCCCGCATCCTGGCCGCTGTCCTCTGCCTGACGGCGCTCCTCTGCGCCCAGGCCTGGGCCGCCAAGGTCAACCCGGACGGCTCCATCGCCCCGGCCGGGGAACCGGCCCAGGCCCAGCCCGCCGCCCAGAAGGCCCTGGACACCATCAAGAAGGCGGCGGACGCCCAGGGTGACATCTCGCCGCTCACGGTCAAGGCCCTGCAAAACGACCCCAAGGCCCTGGAGGCCATCGGCCGCGCCCCCTCCAGGCCCGCGCCCCCCCAGCGCGACGGCGGCCCCAAGAGCAACAAGGCCATGTACGGCGACATCATCATCCACAAGTAGGCCATGACGCACCCACCCTGCCTGATACGCTCGGGCCTGCCCCTGGGCCACGTGAGCATCGGCGACTGCGCCTTCGCGCTCAAGCCCGTCATCCTCACCACGGTTCTCGGCAGCTGCGTCTGCGTCACCTTCCACCATCCGGGCCGCAAGGCGGGCGGCATGTTCCACGCCATGCTGCCGGACAAGGGCCTGCGGCGCTCCACCGGCACACGCGCCTGCACCTTCGCCGACCTGGCCGTGGCGGCCATGCTGGACCGCTTCTGCCAGGCGGGCATGGTCCCGGCGGAGCTTACGGTCAAAATTTTCGGCGGGGCCAACACCCTGGAGACCGGGTATGGCGGCTCCAGCCTCGACATGCTCGACGTTGGCCGCAAGAACGTGAACACGGCCCTGGCCGCCCTGGCCGCCAACGGCCTTGCGCCGAGCTCCAGCGACGTGCTGGGCGCGGTGGGCCGCAAGCTCTTCTTCTCCACGGCCTCGGGCGAGGTCTGGCTGAGCCACCTGACCCCGGCCCTGGCCCGCAAGGCCCAGGCGCGCCAGGCCCTGGCGGCCCAGAGCAACGCCACGCGGGAGCGGAAGCCCGGAGGCCAGGCGTGAGGCCGGTCCTGGCCGTGCTCTGCCTCCTGTTTCTGACCGCCGGTCCGCTCCTGGCCGGGCAAACCTCCCGCCTCTCGGCTCCAGACACTTCGGCGCGCACGCAGCCCGCCAGCATCCTCGCCCGCCTGCCCCACCACGCCGACGCCTTCACCCAGGGCCTGCTGCTGCACCAGGGCAGCCTGTACGAGAGCACCGGCCTCTACGGCCAGTCCTCCCTGCGCAAGACCGACCCGGCCACGGGCCGCACCATCGCCCGCCGCGACCTGCCGCGCAGGCTCTTCGGCGAGGGGCTGGCCCTGTGCGGAACAGCCCCGCAGCGGCTGGTGCAACTCACCTGGCGCGAGGGCGTCATCCTGGTTTACGACCCGGCCAGCCTGCGGCGGACCGGGGAGGCCCGGCTGCGCGGCCAGGGCTGGGGCCTGGCCTGCCAAGGCGCGGAGCTGGTGCTGAGCGACGGGACCGACACCTTGCGCTTCCTCGACGCCAAAAGCCTGGCCGAGACAGGCGAGACACGGCGCGTGCGCGACGGCGCGCGCCCGGTGGAGCGGCTGAACGAGCTGGAGTGGGTGAACGGCTGGCTTGTGGCCAACATCTGGAAGGAGGACAGGCTCGCGGTGATCCGGCCCGGCGGAGGGGACGGCATCTGGCGGGTGGCGCTGTGGCTGGACCTGGCCCCCCTGCGGCGCGAGCTGTCCGCACGGGCCGAGTCGGCCAACGGCGTCGCCTTCGACCCGGCGGGCGACGGCGGCAAGGGCGCGCTCTACCTCACGGGCAAGCGCTGGGATACCCTGTTCGTGGTCGCCCTGCCCACGCTTATGCGCGAACCGCCGCAGCGGGCCGGGCGCTAGGCTTCCGCAGCATCAGCCACAGCCCCAGGAGGATCATGGGCAGGCAGAGCAGCTGGCCCATGCTGAAGAAGTCCAGCGCCACAAAGCCCAGGTGGGCGTCCGGCTGGCGGAAGAACTCCACGAAGAAGCGGAAGCCGCCGTAGCCCAGCAGGAAGAGCCCGCCCACGGCCCCGCGCGGCCTGGGCTTGGACGAGTACACCCAGAGGATGACAAACAGCAGCAGGCCCTCCAGGGCGGCCTCGTACAGCTGCGAGGGGTGGCGCGGCAGCGGCCCGCCCGTGGGGAAGACCATGGCCCAGGGCGCGTCCGTCACCCGGCCCCAGAGCTCGCCGTTGATGAAGTTGCCGATGCGCCCGGCGAACAGTCCCGGCGGCACCAGGGGCGCGATGACGTCGCCCACCTCCAAGAGGCTCTTGCCGATGCTCCGCCCGTACAGCCAGGCCACCAGCACCACGCCCGCCACGCCGCCGTGGAAGCTCATGCCGCCACGCCAGATGGCCAGACTCTCCAAGGGGTTGGCCAGATAGTGCGCGGGGTCGTAGAAAATGACGTAGCCGATGCGCCCGCCCAGCACCACGCCCGCCACCAGCCAGGTGATGAGGTCGTCCACCTGTGCGCTCGTCCAGCCGGAACCGGGCCGGGAGGCCCGCCAGCGGCCCAGCCACCAGGCCGAGAGGAAGCCCGCCGCATACATGAGCCCGTACCAGCGGGCGGCCAGGGGACCGATCTGCAAGGCCACGGGGTCGATGACGGGATAGGTGAGCATGCTCTCTCCTGGGCCGGGCGCCGGGCGGCACGGCCTGTTTGTTTCTTGCGTGAAAATGCGCTACGCTCGGCCCTGGCGGAAAGGCGGCCCGACGCGCGGGCAGAAGGTCCTTTTTTTTGCCGCCCGCGTCAACCCCCAGGCCCCGGCATCACCGGGCGAGAGGCAGTGCCCATGGACCCGACCACCGCGCAGAACGAGCTGGACATTCTGGAAATGCCCATGGAGGCCCTGGCCGCCTACTGGCTGTCCATCAAGAAGCTGCTCGACGCCAAGCGCGACAAGTCCCTGCTCACGGCGGAGATGGAAAACACCGGCGAGCGGTTCATCCGCCATCTGCTGGACAGCGCCCTGTCCAGCCTGGACGAGGAGCTGCTGCGCGAGCTTGCCCGCGCCAAGTCCCAGGCCCTGCTGGCCGAGGCCCGCCGCCGCCTGGAGATGATCCGCCTGGGGCTGGTCGGCATCGCCCAGGGCGAGAACCCGCGCCTCACCTTCATCCGCCTGTCCGGGTTCATGACGCCGCCGGCCCTTACCGAGAAGCGCGCCTTTGAGCTGGCCTACGGGCTCATGTCCACCGTGGCCCAGAAGGACGCCGACCTGCCCGTGCTGCTCTGCGTGGACCACAAGCAGAAGGACGACCGCCTGGCCGTGAAGCTTTTGTTCTACGCCCTGGCCGGACGCCGCAACGGGCGCCAGTCGCTGCACGAGTACGTGCCCCATCTGCGGCCCGGCCCCTTTGCCGAAGGGCTCTCCATGGCGGCGGACGGCTTCGAGGCCGAGTTCATCGCCGGACACCTGGCCACCCTGCGCGACCAGGCCCTGGCGGGCGCGCGGCGCAAGATGCGCATGGCCACCGAGATGTGCCTGGCCCTCAAGACCGGGCTGTCCTACGACGACGTGTTCCGCGTGGCCCGCTCGTTCATGGTCTAGGCGCGCGAGGCCCTAGACGATCTCCACCCCCACCGGGCAGTGGTCGCTGCCCATGACGTCCGGGTCGATCCAGGCCGCCTTCACGCGGTCCTTGAGTTCGGCGGACACGAAGAAGTAGTCGATGCGCCAGCCCACGTTCTTGGCCCGGGCGTTGGCGCGGAAGCTCCACCACGAGTAGTGCCCCGGCCCTTTTTCGAACAGCCGGAAGGTGTCCACGTAGCCGTGCGCCACAAACGTGTCGAGCCAGGCGCGCTCAATGGGCAGGAAGCCGGAGGTCTTTTCGTTGGCCTTGGCGTTTTTCAGGTCGATCTCGGTGTGCGCGGTGTTGAAGTCGCCGCCGACCACGATGGGCTTGTGCGTGCGCAGCGCTTGCGCCTGGGCCAGAAAGGCGTCGTAGAAGCCCAGCTTGTAGGCCAGCCGCTCCTCGTCCTTCTGCCCATTGGGGAAGTAGATATTGAAGAGATGGAAGTCCGGGTACTCCAGGCGCACCACCCGGCCCTCGCCCCGGTAGCGCGGGTCCTCAAGGCCGAAGGAGTGTGCCAGAGGCGGTGTCTTCACAAGGCAGGCCGTGCCCGAATAGCCCTTCCTGCCCTTGGACCAGTTCCACAGCCCGGCGTAGCCCGCCGGGTTCAGCTCGGCCTCGCCAAGCTGCCCGGGCTCCACCTTGGTCTCCTGGAGCAGCACCACGTCCGCGCCGCAGCCTTCCAGCCAGCCCAGGAAGCCCTTGCCGAGCGCCGCGCGGAACCCGTTGACGTTCCAAGAAATAATCCGCATAAGCCGCCTCCGGTGACGGGCCTTGCCTGGCCCGATGCGTGCGTGTAGACAAATCTCGCGCCAGATGTACAGGCAGGCGCGCCGGAAGCGCAAGCCCGCCCGGTCCCAAAACCCGGCCCAACCCGGAAATCAGCCAAGGAAAACGCCATGCCCCGGCCCAAGCCAACGCTCACAGCCAGCCTGCTGCTGGTGCCCGCCAGCCTGCTGGCCCTGCTGCTCCTGGCCGAGCTGGTGTTCCGCCTCGCGCTCCCCGCGCCGGACCTGCCCGGCCTGGCCTTCGTGGACGGCGTGCTGCGCCACAGGCCCGGCCAGCGCGGCGTGTACTGGACGGTGCCGCCGGGCAGCAAGGGGGTGCGCGCGCCCTTCTCCATCAACGCGCAGGGCTGGAACTCGGCCCGCGCGGACTATCCGGCAGAGCGCTCCGCGGCCCTGCGCATCGCCGTGGTGGGCGATTCCTACGTGGAGGCCCTGCAGGTGCCGCCGGACAAGAGCCTGGCCGAGGACCTGGAGCGCGAACTGGCGGACGCGCCCGGCGGGGTGGAGGTCTTTCGCTACGGCATGAGCGGCGCGCCCCTCTCGCAGTACCTGCACATGGCGCGCAAGGCCGCCCTGCCCGCCAGGCCGGACGTGCTTGTGGCGCTGCTGGTGCACAACGACTTCGACGAATCCTACCGCGAGGTCCCCGGCATGTTCACGGCGAGCTTTTTGAAGCTGCGCCTGGACGCCGAGGACATGGTGGAGGAGCTGCCGCCCGCGCCCTATGCCCCGGATCTGAAAATGCGCATCCGCGACCTGAGCGCCACCTGGCGCTACCTGGCCCACGGGCGGCAGCTGCGCTTCGAGACCCTGCGCCGGGCGGTCTTCCGGCCCAGGCAGGACAAGCGCTTCGAGGCCAACATCGACATCAGCGGCCTTGAACGGCGCGAGGCCCTGGACCGCCGCGCGGCGCGGTACGTCTTCAGCCAGCTGCAGGCCGAGGCCACGGCCGCCGGAGCACGCCTGCTGCTGGTCATGGACGGGGTGCGCGCGGGCATCGAGGCGGGAAGCCAAGAATCCCGGCCCGAGGCCCCGGCGCAGGGCGCCCTGCGGCTGAACCGCCTGGCCGCCGCCGAGGCGGAGCTGCTCGGCGTGGCCTTCCTGGACCTGCACCCGGTGTTCGCCCGGGACTTTGCCGCCCACCGCAGGCCCTTCGCCTTTGACGCGGACGGCCACTGGAACGCCTACGCCCACCAGGTGGCCGCCAGGGCCGTGGCCCAGCGCCTGCGCCAGCTGGGCTGGACCGCTCCGGGGCAATGAAAAAGGCCCGCCGAAGCGGGCCAAAATTCCGAGGCCCCGCATCCTCCACAGGCGGAGGAACGGCGGGGAGCCACGAGGCTGCGGCGGGAAAAACCCGGCCTAGTGCTCGTTCTTGCTGGTGATCTTGATGGTCAGCAGGCCAGCGATGGTGGCAAGCAACCCGGCGAAGAAAAAGAAATAATCCATGACCCACCCCTTGTGCGCACTTGTGCGCGAAGATTTCGGAGCCGCGCTCCGGCACAGGACCTAGCACAATTCAGGAAGGATGCAAAGGGTCTGGAGCAGACCAGGGCGCATCTGCGCGCGCCGCTTGTGTTCCGCGCGGGCATCCCCTACAACCGCGCCATGTCCGAACACACCGCCAATACGTCTTCGCCGTTGCAGCCCGATGCCGACATCCTCATCCTGGGCGCTGGCCCGTCCGGGATGCTCTGCGCCCTCACCGCGGCCCGCCGCGCCAAGGAGGCCAGAACCCCGCGCGAGATCGTGCTGGTGGACCAGGACCGCGTCCCGGCGCGCAAGCTGCGGGCCTCGGGCGGGGGCCGCTCAAACTGCACCAACCTGAACGCCGCGCCCGCGCGCTATCTTTCCGGCAATCCGCGCTTCACGGCCCAGGCCCTCAAGCGCTTCCCCCCGGCGGAATTCCTGCGCCTGCTGGCCAGCCTCGGCCTCTCGGCCCACGAGGAGGACCAGGGCAAGATGTTCTGCGACCAGGGGGCCGAGGCCCTGGCCCTGGCGCTGGAAAAGGCCTGCCGCAAGGCCGGGTGCCGCTTCCTGCTCGGCCGCGCCGTCACCGGCGTGACGCCCCCGCAACAGCCGGACGGCCTGTTCTGCGTGCAGACCGCGCACGGCCCGCTCTTCGCCCCGCGCGTGGCGCTGGCCCTGGGCAGTCCGGCCTGGCCCGCCCTGGGCGGCACCGACATCGTGGCCCGGCTGGCGGGACAGCTCGGCCTGACGCACGCGCCTTCGCGCCCGGCCCTCACCCCGCTGCTGCTGGCAGGCCCGGAGGCCGCCCTGTGCCGCGAACTCTCGGGCCTGAGCGTCACCGCGCGCCTGAGCCTGGACGCGGACAGCGCCTGCGGCGGGGTCGCCATCACCGACAGCCTGCTGTTCACCCACCAGGGGCTCTCCGGCCCGGCCCCCCTGCGCCTCTCGTCCTACTGGCGCAAGGGCGAGGCCATCCGCGTCGACCTCGCGCCCGAGGCCGACCTGCCCGCCCTGCTGCGCCAGCCCGGCCGGGGCAAGGCCCTGGCGCGCACCATCCTCTCCGAGCTCATGCCGCGCAGGCTGGTGGAGGCGCGCCTGGCCGCCCTGCCGCCCCAGCTCAAGGCGCTGAACCTGGGCGAAAAGCGCATCGCCGAGCTTTCCCGCGCGGAGATGGACGCCCTGGCCGGAATCGTCGGTGACTGGCGCGTGACCCCCAAGGCCACGGCGGGCATGGCCCGGGCCGAGGCCGCCAGCGGCGGACTGGACACGGACGCGTTTTCCGCCAAGACCATGCGCTGCAAGGCCATCCCCGGCCTGTTCGCCCTGGGCGAGGCCCTGGACGTGGCCGGCGACCTGGGCGGCTTCAATCTCCACTGGGCCTGGGCCTCGGGCTTCGCGGCCGGACACGCCATATGACCCGGGACACGCCTAAAGGCCGCTGGGCAGGACCGGGCGGCTGCCGCGAGGTGCTCGCCGTGGGCGCGCCACTCATGGTCAGCATGGGCAGCACCACGCTCATGCTGTTCACCGACCGCATCTTTCTGGGCCGCCACAGCGTGGGCGAGCTGGCCGCCTCCGTTCCCGGCGGGCTGACCTCCTTTCTGCTGGTGTCGTTCTTCATGGGCGCGGCCTCCTGCGTGGGCGTGCTGGTGGCCCAGTACCACGGGGCCTGCCGCCCGGAGCGCGTGGGACCGGCCCTGTGGGCGGGCATCTGGTTCAGCCTGGTCTCGGGCCTCCTCCTCGCCGCGATGTCCGGGCTCGGCGGGCCGCTCTTCGAGCTGGTGGGCCACCCGGAAAGCGTGCGCGGCATGGAGACCAGCTACTTCCGCATCCTGACCCTGGGCGGCGGCTTTGTCATCCTGGCCACGGCGCTCTCCGGCTACTTCTCCGGCCTGGGCCGCACCATGCCGGTCATGGTGGTGAACCTGCTCGGCGCGGCGGTCAACATCCCGCTGGACTACGCGCTCATCTTCGGGCGTCTGGGCGCGCCGGAGCTGGGCATTGAGGGCGCGGCCCTGGCCACCGTGACCGGCTCCATCGCCACCAGCCTGCTCTTCGCCCTGCTGCTGCTCGCGCCGGAGGCGCAGGCGCGCCACCAGGTGCGCTCGTCCTGGCGCTTCGACGCGGACATGCTCCTGCGGCTCATGCGCGTGGGCCTGCCCGCCGGGGTGCAGTTCTTCCTCGACATCCTGGCCTTTGCAGGCTTCTCGCTTCTGGTGGGCCGCATGGGCCTTGTGGTGCTCTCGGCCACCAACATCATCTTCACCATCAACTCGCTGACCTACCTGCCGGTGGTCGGGCTGTCCATCGCGGTCAGCGTGCTCGTGGGCCGCAGCCAGGGCCAGGGCAGGCCCGACCTGGCCCGGCGCGCCACGAAAAACGCCCTGCTGCTGGCCGTGGGCTGGATGGTGGGCGTGAGCCTGGTCTTTGTGCTGGCCCCGGTCCCGCTGCTGAACCTGTTCCAGTCCGCCGCGGGCGATTCCGACCTTGTGGCCGCAGGCGCGCCACCCTTCGCGGCGATCCGCGAAACCGGCATCATCCTGCTGCGCTATGTGGCGCTCTACAGCCTGGGCGATGCGTTCACGGTCACGTATTTCGGCGCGCTCAAGGGCGCGGGCGACACCCGCTTCGTCATGCTGGCCATGCTCCTCGCCAGCGTGTTCGGGCTGCTGCTGCCCACCTGGCACATGGTGGAGACCGGCCTTGCGGGCATCCACGGCCCGTGGCTCTGCCTCGCGCTGTACATCGCCATCCTGGCGGTCTCCTTCGGCCTGCGCTTCCGGCACGGGGCCTGGGCCAGGCGCCAGGTCATCGAGGCCGCGCCGCACGGCTCCCGCCTGTAGCCCGGCCAAAGGCGGCGCAGCCCGGCTTGTGCCCGGCCGCAAAGCCGACTATTGGACAACGGATGGACGCACGCCTCACCCGGCTCCTCGACTCCTTCCGCGCCGCCGACGCGCTTGCCGTGGCCTATTCCGGCGGCGTGGACAGCGCGCTGACCCTTTGGGCCGCGTCCACGGCCCTGGGCGAGCGCGCGCTGGGGGTAAACGTGCGCTCGGAGTTCGTCTGCGCGCAGGAACGCCAGCGCGCGGACCGCGTTGCCGCCTTCCTGGCGCAACAGGCGGGGACGCTGGTGGCCGTGCGCACCATTTCCGTGCTGGCCCAGACGCGGCTCAGGTCCAACCCCGAGGACCGCTGCTATCTGTGCAAGCAGCTGGTGCTGGCCGAGGTGCGCGCAGCCGGAATCATGGCCTTTGGCCCGGGCGTGCGCATCGCCGAGGGCACCAACGCGGACGACGACCCGATGCGTCCGGGCCTGCGCGCCGTGGCCGAGGCGGGCGCGCTCTCGCCCCTTGCCGCCTGCGGCCTGCGCAAGAACGACGTGCGCGAGCTGGCGCGACTGATCGGCCTGCCCAACGCCGACGACCCGTCCAACTCCTGCCTGGCCACGCGGGTGCCCACAGGCGCGGAGCTGACCTTTGCCCGGCTCACGGCCATCGAGGGCCTGGAGCGCGCCGCACGCGAGCTGGGGCTCACCGATGTGCGCGCGCGGCTGACGCCTGGCGAAGACGGCCACGGCGACGCGGCGCGCCTGCTGGTGCGCCCGGGTCAGGTGCCGTTTGCCCAGGCCCTGGCTGGCCAACTGGAAGAACGCGCACGTTTCATCGGCTTCGCACATTTTGAATTGGGAGAACGCACGTGAATGTAGACAGCCTGCTGGAGGACTTCCGCCAGGGACGCCTGGACGCCGAGGAACTCAAGCGCCAGCTGCTTGGGGCAAGCATCGCCGACGCCGGGTTCGCCCGGCTGGACCACCACCGCCTGCTGCGCACGGGCCAGGCCGAGGTGGTGTTCTGCCAGGGCAAGACCCCGGAGCATGTGGCGAGCATCTTCGCCGAACTGGCCGGGCGCACGGGCCGGGTGCTGGGCACCCGGGCGGACACCGCGCACTTCGAGGCCGTGCGGCACATGCCCGGCGCGGCCTTCGACCCGCTGTCCCGCGTGCTCAGCGTCGCCGCCACGCCCGTGGCCCTGGTGGGCAAGGTGGTGGTGGTCAGCGCGGGCACGGCGGACATCCCCGTGGCCGAAGAAGCCGCGCGCACGGCGGAGTACCTGGGCAGCAACGTGCTGCGCCGCTTCGACTGCGGGGTGGCGGGCATCCACCGCTTCCTCTCGATCCTGGACGACTTTCTCGACGCCCGCGCCGTGGTGGCCGTGGCGGGCATGGACGGGGCGCTGCCCTCGGTGGTGGGCGGTCTGGTGGCCGCGCCGGTCATCGCCGTGCCCACCAGCGTGGGCTACGGGGCGAGCTTCGGCGGCCTGGCCGCGCTCTTGACCATGCTCAACTCCTGCGCCTCCGGGGTCAGCGTGGTGAACATCGACAACGGCTTCGGAGCCGGGTACATGGCCCATGTGATCAACGCCCAGTGCGAAGCCGCACGCAAAGGATAAAACCCTGTGAAAACACTGTATCTCGAATGCTCCCTGGGCGTGTCCGGCGACATGCTGCTGGCGGCCTTGAGCGACCTGCTCCCGGACGGGGACACTCTTCTGGCCGAAGCCGTGGCCGCCCTCGGCCTGCCCGGCGTGTCCGTGCGCTTCTGCGAACAGATGGTCCAGGGCATCCGCACCCGGCGGGTGGAAGTGCTGGAGGAAGCCCCACAACCCCTGCGGCACTTGAAGGACCTGACGGACATCGTGCACGCCGCGCCCGATGCGCACTGGCCCGCCCGGGTAAAGAAACTGGGCCTGACCGCCTTGACCCGGCTGGCCGAGGCCGAGAGCAAGGTCCACGGCGAACCGCTTGAGCACATCCATTTCCACGAGGTGGGCGCGGTGGACACCGTGGTGGACGCCCTTGGCGCCATGCTGCTGGCCCACGCCACAGGGGCGGACCGCGTGGTGGCCTCTCCCGTGAACCTGGGATCGGGCTTCGTCACCTTCAGCCACGGGCGCTTCCCGGTGCCCGCGCCCGCCTCGGCCGAACTCGCGCGCAGCATGGTCACCTTCGCCACGGAGTCCGGCATGGAGCTGGCCACGCCCACGGGTCTGGCGGTGCTCAAGACCCTGGCGCAAACCCACGGACCCCTGCCTCTCGGGCGCATCGACGACGTGGGCTACGGCTCGGGCACGTATTCCACCGGCGCGTACCCCACGTTCCTGCGGGCCTTTCTCATCGACTGCCGCATCGGCCACGGCCCACGGCGCGCGCGTTCCCTGGACAACGTCGGCCACGCCCGCCACGCCGAGACGAATGACGGGGCCAGCGAGCCCATCGGCCCCACCCGGGGCCGCGCTGACCTCTTTGGCCCGCACGGACACCCGCATTACGGCCCAAACGCACACACGAGCAGCGGCCGCGAGTTCCTGGAGGACGAGGATGACGGACACCAGGGACGGCACGAACGGGGTTAGGCCCGCGCCGCCGGAAACCGGCGCCGGGGAGCTCGCCGTCGTTGTCGCCCGCTACCGGGAGGATCTCGCGTGGCTGCGCGAACTCGCCCTGCCCGCGACGGTCTACAACAAGGGGCCGGAGCTGGACGCGTCCGCGCTGCCGCCGGGCGCGCGCATCGTGCCCTTGCCGAACCTCGGGCGCGAGGCCCACACCTTCCTGGCGCACATCATCGCGCAGTACCACGCCCTGCCCGCCTGCACGGCCTTCATGCAGGGCGACCCCTTCGCGCATCTGGCCCCGCCCGAGGAGGCGCGGCCCTCGCCCCTGGCCCTGCGCCAGCGGCTGCTGGACCTGGCCGCCAGCGGCAAGCCCTTTGCCGGGCTGGCCTGGTTCCGCCTGCGCTGCGACGGCCTGGGCCACCCGCACGATCTGGCCGACCCGGCCAAGGAGGGCCGCTGGAAGGGCTGGGGCAAGGACATTCCGGTGGCCCGGGTCTACGAGGCGCTCTTTGCGGCCCCGGCCCCGCGCGAGTTCATCGCCCGCGCGCCCACGGGCAACATGCTGGTGCGCCGCGAGCGCATCCTGGCGCGCCCGCTTTGCTTCTACCAGCGCGCGCTGGACCTGGTGCTGGCCGACCCGGAGGACGCCGAAAACACCGGGCATGCCCTGGAGCGCCTCTGGCAGGCGATATTCGCCGGGAGCGCCACAAAAACCGGCGCGCCATAGCCGCCTTGCTCTTGGGGCCAACGCGCAGACGCGCCGGGACCGAGCAGCAGTCGACCGCCCACCCGCGCCCATTTCCGAGCCCCTGGGCGCCCAGCCAGCCGCAGGACAGATTGACGGCCAATGTCCGCCGTGCTAGCTGCATCCGCCCTGATGCCAATTGACGCTTCAGGGCACGTGGTGCTAATTGTTTCAATTGCCCGGCATATGGCCGGAGACACCGCCCTCCAACGGATTCTCCATTGGTCACACAGCGCGAACAAGTGCTTCCCCTCCCCGGTTTCCTGCCCGCAGGACGCCGCATTGTTCCATGCGCAGAGACTCCATGTGCGGAGGCTCCATGCCCAACCAAGCGTTGAGCAGACTCAAGCCATTCCTCGGCCCGGCCCTGGCCCTGGGGCTTCTGGCCGCCGCCGTCTGGGCCTTGAAAGCCCAGCTCTCTGGCTACAACCTTCAGGAGATCCTGGAGAACCTGCTCAAGGAAAAGGACCGCGACCTGCTGCTGGCCTTCGGCCTCACCGCGGTGAACTTCATCGTGCTGGCGGGCTACGACATCCTGGCGCTCAACTACATCGGCCACCCGCTGCCGCCGCACCGGCCCGTGCTGGCCTCCTTCGCTGGCAACGCCTTCAGCAACACCATCGGGCTGTCCACCCTGGCGGGCAGCACCGTGCGCTACCGCCTGTACTCCTCCTGGGGGCTCTCCCCGGGCGAGATCGCCAAAATCGTGGTCTTCACCACCCTGACGCTCTGGCTGGGCCTGTTCTCCATCGGCGGGCTCATCTTCACCGCCAGCCCCCTGCCTCTGCCGGACTGGGTGGCCCTGCCCTTCTCCACCACGCGGCCCCTGGGGCTCATCCTGCTCCTCGCACCCGCGGCCTACCTGTACGCCGCCGCCAGGAAAGAGACGCCCTGGCGCATCGGCAGGCTGACCCTGCTGCTGCCGCCCTTCAAAAGCGCGCTGCTGCAGGTGGCCGTGGCCTCCCTGGACTGGGCGCTGGCCGCCGCCGTGCTGTATGCTCTCTTGCCGCCCTGGGCCAACGTCAGCTTCCCGCTGGTGCTGGGCGCGTTCCTGCTCGGCCAGATCGCCGGGCTCGTCAGCCAGGTGCCCGGCGGCCTGGGCGTGTTCGAGTCCTGCCTGCTGTTCCTGCTCACCCCGCGCATCCCGGCCCCGGCGCTCTTCGCCGCCCTGGTGGCCTACCGCGTGGTCTACTACCTGGTCCCGCTGGCCCTGGCCTCGGTTCTGCTGGCCGCGCGCGAGACCCTGGCCGCGCGCGAGTCGGCCCGGGGCGTCATCGCCTTCCTCATGCAGTGGTTCCCGGTGGTCATGCCGCGCGTGCTGGCCGTGCTCACCTTTGTGGCGGGCGCGGTGCTGCTGTTCTCCGGCGCAACGCCCTCGGTGTCCTCGCGCCTGGAGTGGCTGGCCGATGTCTTGCCTCTGGGCGTGCTGGAATTCTCGCACTTTGTGGGCAGCCTGGCGGGGCTGGGCCTTTTGATTTTGGCGCGCGGGCTGCAAAAACGCCTGGACGCGGCCTACTACGTCACGGCCTGCCTCCTGTTCGCGGGCATCATCAGCAGCCTGCTCAAGGGCCTGGACTACGAGGAGGCGCTGCTCCTCACGGTGCTGCTGCTGGCGCTCTTGCCCTGCCACAAGTTCTTCTACCGCAAGGCCTCGCTTTTGTCCGAGGGCTTCACCCGGGGCTGGCTCATCGCCATCCTGGCGGCCCTGGCCTGCACCGTGGCCCTGGGCTACATGGCCTACGGCATCGCCACCCTGGACCACGAGCTTTGGTGGGTGTTCACCTTTGAGGACGAGGCCAGCCGCTTTTTGCGCGCCAGCGTGGGCATCCTGGTGGGCGTGCTGTTCGTGGCCGCGCTGCGGCTCATGCGCTTCGCCCGGCCGCGCCACATTCCGCCCAGCGAGGCCGATGCGCAGACCGTGCGCGCCCTGGTGGCCAGCGCCCCGGAGACCACGGCCCACCTGGCCCTGCTGGGCGACAAGAACTTCCTGGTGAGCGGGAAGGGCGACGGCTTTCTGATGTACGGCGTGCGCGGCCGCAGCTGGGTGTGCATGGGCGACCCCGTGGGTCCGCCGGCCGCCCGCGCCGAGCTGGCCTGGCGCTTCCGCGAGATGGTGGACCTCTACGCCGGGTGGACCGTCTTCTATGAGGCCGGCAAGGAAAACCTGCCGCTGTACCTCGACCTCGGCCTGTCGCTCATCAAGATCGGCGAGGAGGCGCGCGTGCCCTTGCAGGAGTTCTCCCTGGCCGGGCAGGCGCGAAAAGGCCTGCGCTACACCCGCAACATGGTGGAGAAGGAAGGGGCCAGCTTCGAGATCGTCCCGCGCGAGGGCGTGCCCGCCATCCTGGCCGACCTCAGGCGCGTGTCCGACTCCTGGCTGCTGGCCAAAAACGCGAGAGAAAAGAAGTTCTCCCTCGGCTTCTTCAGCGACGACTACATGCTCCTGTGCCCCCAGGCCGTTGTGCGCAAGGAGGGCCGCATCGTGGCCTTCGCCAACATCTGGGAGGGCGGGAGCCGGGACGGCCTGCGCCACGATCTGTCCGTGGACCTGATGCGCTACCAGTCGGACGCGCCCGCCAGCGTCATGGAGTACCTGTACATCATGCTCATGCTCTGGGGCCGCGAGCAGGGCTACCAGTGGTTCAACCTGGGCATGGCGCCCTTTTCCGGCCTGGAGAGCCACGCCCTGGCCCCGGCCTGGACGCGGCTCGGGGCCTTGCTGTACACGCACGGCGGGCAGTTCTACAATTTCCAGGGCCTGCGCCGCTTCAAGGACAAGTTCGACCCCGTGTGGGAGTCCAAGTACCTGGCCAGCCCGGGCGGCACGGTTCCGCCCCGCGTGCTGGCCAACATCGCCAGCCTGGTCTCGGGCGGCGTCAAGGGAGCCATCGCCAAATGAAACGTGTCCTCTGCACCATCCTGGCCCTGACCCTGCTGGCCCTGGCCGCCCCGGCCTGCGCCAAGCAGGAGCAAGCCCCGGAGAAGCTCAGCTTCGGCGTGTTCGGCGAGGTGCTCATTTTCCGCAGCCTGGACGCAAACCGCGGCGAGCCGGGCCGGGCCGTGCTGCTTCTGTCCGAGGGCGCGTGGGACGCGCGCATGGACCAGGCCGCGCGCGCCATGGCCGACATGGACGCCATCGTGGTGGGCATAGACACCGCACGCCTGCTGGCCCCTTTGCGCGCCACAGGCGAGGGCTGCTTCTACCAGGCCTGGGAGTTCGAGGGGCTCTCCAAAATCGTGCAGAAGACCCTGGGCTTCAAGGGCTACCACCAGCCCGTGCTGGCGGGCTTCGGCGAGGGCGCCAGCGTGGCCTACGCCACCTTTGCCCAGGCCCCCAAGGACATCTTCGCCGGGGCCATCGCCCTGGGCTTTTCGCCGCGCCTGGACATCGGCAAGCCCTTCTGCGCGGCCAACGGCTACGGCTACGACAACGCCACCGACGCCAGCGGCTCGGCGGCTGGCGGCATCCTCATGCGCCCGGTGGCCAAGCCCTTTGGCCAGCTCGCGCTGCTGCACGGCGCGCAGGACGCCCGCTTCACCGTGGCCCAGGCCGAAGCCTTCGCCAAGCAGATCCCCGGCGCGCGCGTGATCGTGCTTGACGGCGCCGGCGAGGACATGGCCGAGCCAAAGCTTTGGAGCCAGGCCTTCCGCGCGGCCCTGGACGCCATGGCCCCGGCCAGCGCGGGCAAGGCTCCCTCCGCGGCCCAAAGCGTGGACGACCTGCCCCTGGTGGAGGTCCCCTCCCCCGCTCCCGGCAAGACCCTGGCGGTCATCGTCACCGGCGACGGCGGCTGGGCGGGCATCGACCAGCAGATCGGCGACATCATGGTGGCCCACGGCGTGTCCGTGGTGGGCTTCAATTCGCTCAAGTACTTCTGGAACGCACGCACGCCCGAGGAGATGGCCCATGACCTGGAGCTGGTGCTCACGCACTACGCGGCCAAGTGGGGGGCCGAGCGCTTCATCGTGGCGGGCTATTCCATCGGGGCCGACGTGCTGCCCTTCATGGCCGGGCGCATGAGCGAGGCGACCAAGGCGCGCCTGGCGCTGGTGGCCATGCTCGGCCCGGGAACCCACGCGGACTTCGAGTTCCACCTGTCCAACTGGCTGACCACGGAGAACGTGGCCCAGGGCGCGCCCATGATCCCGGAGATGGCCAAGCTGTCCAAAACCCCTGTGCTGCTGGTCTGCGGCGACGAGGAGGAAGGCACCCTGTGCCAGAACTTCCAGGCGCCCAACGTCCAGAGCCTCGTGGTTCCTGGCGGGCACCATTTCAACAAGGAATACGACCACATCGCCCTTGAAATCTTGCGCGCTGGCGGCATTGCCGCCAGGCCGTAGCCAGGGCCGCACCAAGGAGCACGCAGCGTGAACGCGCCCGCAAAACCCCGTCTGGCGTACATCGACAACGTGCGCATCTTCCTGTCCATGCTGGTGGTGGCGCACCACGCGGGCCAGCCCTTTGGCCACGACGGCTGGTGGCTCTTCCAGTCGCCCCTGCGCGACCACTGGATCGGCCTGTTCTTCAGCGTCAACGAGGCCTTCTTCATGGGCCTGTTCTTCCTCATCGCCGGATACTTCCACCCCGGCAGCGTGGACCGCAAAGGCCCGGCGCGCTTCGTGCTCGACCGCCTGTGGCGCTTCGGCCTGCCCATCGCGGTGATGGTGCTCGGCATCACCCCGGTGTTCATGTACTTCCACGACACCATCTTCAAGCACATGGTCATGCCCTCGTACCTGGACTACTACCTGGGCGCGTACCTGGGCCTGGCCGCCCCGCCGGAGGGCTGGACCGGCGGCCCCGGCCCGAACCTGGAGTTCGTGCACCTCTGGTTCATCGAGAACCTGTTCCTGTACGGCTGCGCGTACGCCCTGTACCGCTTCCTCGCTGGCGGCCGCGAGGGCAAGCCCGCCGCGCTTCCCCAGGAGCCCATCGCCCCGGCCACGGCGCACAAGGCGCTCCTCGCGCTGGCGCTCTGGCTCACCGTCAGCAGCTACCTCATCCGCATCTGGAAGGGCGTGGACGACTGGACCGTGCTGTTCGGCTTCTGGGAGATCGAGTTCGCGCACCTGCCGCAGTACGTGACCATGTTCACGCTCGGCCTGCTGGCCGCGCGGCGCAACTGGTTCACGCGCTTCCCGGCCCGCGCGGGCTGGGTTTGGCTCGGCGTCGGGCTGGCCTGCGTGGCCCTGCAGATCGCGCGCGGCCTGGGGCTTGAGGTGCCCTTCTGGAACGGCGGGGCAGACCCCCGGGCGCTCATCCGCGCCGGATGGGAGGCGCTCCTGTGCTGCGGCTTCTGCGTGGGCCTGCTCACCTTAACCCGGGAGCGCTTTCCGGGCCAGACGCCGCTGACCAAGGCGCTGTCCGACAGCTCGTTCGCCGTGTACATCTTCCACGTGCCCGTGGTGACCCTGCTGCAGTACGGGTTCGCCGGCACCAGCCTTGGCCCGCTGGAGCAGTTCCTGGCCATCTCGCTGCTTGGCATCCTCATCAGCTTCCCGCTGGCGCACTATGTGCTGCGGCGGCTGCCCCTGCTGGGCAAGGCCCTGTAGCGACATTTTTGCGGGCAGCCTACATTTTTGTCCGCACCCTGGTGTAGGCAGCGGCCCAGGCTGCCCTCCAAGCCCTCGTCATCATTGACCGCGCATCCTGGCGCTCTTCTTGCTTTGCCCAGGCAAGCACGAGGAGGCCCATGAACGCAGCGCCCACGGTGGAAACGCGATACGGCCCGATCCCGGTCAGCGGCGTGGTGGAACGCTACGCCGACGGCGCGGTCATGGCCTGCACGCCAGCGGGCGCGGCGGTCTTCGACACCCGCCTCGGCCCGCTCATGGCCCAGCACAGCACCGACGACCTGCGCCGCCGCACGGTGCAGGCGCTCAGCTTCCATCCCTCCGGCGCGCTGCGCGCCCTGCCCCTGGAGCGGCCCACGCGCATCGCCACCCCGGCCGGACCAATGGACGTGGAGCTGGTGACCTTCCACGCGGACGGCTCGCTCTGCCGGGCCTTTCCGCTCAACGGCAAGCTCTCCGGATACTGGACGCAGGAGGACGAGGGGCGGCTGGCCCAGGCTGTCGAGCTCGACACCCCGCTTGGGGTCGTGCGGGCAAGGCTCATCGGGGTGCGCTTCGCCCCTGGAGGGGAACTTTTGAGTCTGACCCTCTGGCCCGGCGAAACGCTGAACGTACAGACCCCGGTGGGGCCGCTTTCCGCCCGCGCGGGCGTGAGCTTCCGGCCCGATGGCAGCCTGCGCTCCTTGGAACCGGCGCGTCCACAGGGCGTACCCACGCCTGCAGGGACCATCCAGGCCTATGACCTGGACGCCGTGGGCATCTGCGGAGACGTGAACTCGCTCGGCTTTGCGCCGGACGGGAGCGTATCGCGTGTGAGCACCAGCCTGACCCGCGTGCTGGCCTGGGGGCCGCACGAAGCGCAGATGGCGTTCACGCCCGCCAGCCGGGAGAGCCTCTGCGGCGACACGGAACGCGAGCCCGTGCCCCTGCGCCTGGAATTCAAGGGGGATATGGCGCGCATCCGCAACCACGACGCTGCGCCCTGGACCGAGCTGGACCTCTCGCGCTGGTGCCTGCGCGCGGAGCCCTACCTGCGGCAGTTCGCCAGCCCTTTCGGGCGCATGAACTGCTCGTGCTAGGCGGACGATGCGGGCATGATTGTCAGGACTGGTCGGAAAGCAGCCAGGCCAGGGCCTCGGCTTCGTCGAAGAACAGGCGGTAGCACCGCCCGTTGTTCTGCATGAGGTGCTCGAAAAAGCGCGCCCTGACCAAGTGCTCAGGCGCATCCAGCGCGGCGGTGCGGCGGCCGCCCGGAGCAAGCGGGTAGGTGCGCACCATGAACTCGAAGATCTCCGGAATGTCGGAGCGGTCGGCCAGGCGGCGCGCATCCAGCAGCAGCCGCGCACAGCCCCTGGTGTCCGCCAGTTCGGTCACCGACCGGTAGTGGTCGGCCCCGGAACGCGCGGTTATATTGCCGGACAAAGTGACGCGCAGGTAGCCCTCGCACTCGCTCACCGCAACATCAAGGTCCTGTCCCATGCCGTCCCCCCCGTGGCGATCTCCCGGCCCTCCCTGGGCGCTCTCCTGGGATCAGAACGACCCCTACGCTTATTCCTCCCCCTGGGTCAACTACGTATCCGTTTGATGTTGCGTACAAAACATGCCCTTTGTCGCGCTCCGCAAGACGATCGCCTATCCAGGCGCAAAAACCCGCCGCACCGGCTGCCGCCACGAAGCGACTAAAGAATTCATATGCGCTTGCCGATATGACAGCATTCCGCGCATGGCGCTCAGGCCCACAGTCTGGTGCGCCACCCCAGACCTCTTCGCAAAGCGAGGCCCCATGTCCACACACGTTGGCCCCCTCGACGCCACACCGGCGGCCTTGACCGCCACAGTTTCCACTGGTCAGGCCGCCCGGCGGCAGTCGGACTCGGGACAAGCAAGCGGACTCGGGCAGTCCGCGACAGGGAGCCTGCGCGACCTGCTCGACATCTCCCGCGAGGCACGGGAGGCGTGGCTGGCGAGCAGGCGATCCACAACCCAGGACTCTGTGAAAGAACAGGCCGCGAACACCTGGGAGTCGCTCTTCAGGCTCCAAAGCGGCACAACGACCCTCAAGAACGGCAACAAGCAGGTCACCACCATCAACGGCTCGGAATTGCTTGTGATGGAGTACGAGGGCGACAGGCTGGTCCGCAAGGAGACCGGGACCCTCGGCTCCGGCTCCATCGTCAAGGACATCGAATACTACGACGAGGCGGGCAGGCTCGCACAGTCCGTGCATTCGGAACTTGCCAGCACGGACGGGAGCGGATTCGAGTCCTCCGCCGTGCTCACGCGCTCCGCCTCGTGGCACAGCGGGGGGGTGCTTGTGCGCGAGTACGCCGACAGCATGGAGTTGTCCGCCGGGTACGACGAGATGCCCAGCTTCGAACCCGACGCGGAGGAGCTGCAGGATCTCACAAGCCTTGCCGGAGCGATAACCAAGGACAAAGCGACCACGCACTTCAACGCCACGGTGAGGGACTACGCTGGCGGCAGGCTGGCGCAGAGCGCCACCGTGCGCCAGAACACTTCCCTTGAGCTGCGAACCAACAGGACCGCCTCGGCCGACGGCGGGCAGGCCGCCTGGACAACCCAAGGCCTCGGCGGCGAGAGCGGCTTCTCGGCCACGGTCACGAACTACGACTTCCAGGGCAGGCTTCTGCGCGAGGCCTCCTTCGAGGAAGAGATCGACAAGACCGGGAAGAAAACCCAGCGTCTTTCCACATCCTGGTACAACAACGGCGAGTTGGTCCGGAAGAGCACCGGCGAGTTCGAGGGCCAGGTCCAGGACGGCAAGGGCATCAACGCGCAGCTCTTTCTGGACACCCTGGGCATGACCCAGGGGCAGTACAGCAGCCAGACCCCACAAACCGCCGGGGAGCTGCTGACCAAAAACTTCCAGAAGGCCGCCGATGCCCCGGAGTTCTATACGCAGGACATGGACGACATGAACGGCCAGGGCGTGTTCGGCAGCGCCCGCAACCTCAAGTCGTTCCAGAACATGGCCGACCCCTATTCCCTCACCTGGACCGACGAGACTTACGTGGACGGAACGCTGGCGGCGCGCAGCGTGGACACCGAGGCTGCGCGGGAGAACCCTGACGCGCGGGGCATCCACTTCGCCCCGCTCACAGGGCTTACGGAGGACAGGTCGCCGCGCCTGCTGCGCGAAAGCAGCCACACGGACGAGGGCTTTGACGAGCACGGCGATGTGCAGACCAGCGCCGTGCTCAAGCGCAGCGAGGAAGTGACCAAGGACGACCGCGGCGTGTACCACCTGTGGACCCGGACCACTGGCCTGCAAGAGGGCGGCGGCGAGACCCTGGGCGTCACCGCGCGGGAGGAGCGGCCCTTGTCCGAGGTGGACAGGGAGGCCGGAAAGGCTTCCGTCTCCTTTGACGCCGCGGCCGAGATGACGCTGAATGATGTCACGGCCATGCTGGCCGGTCTTGAGGAACCCGGCGCGGGCACCCAGGAGGCGCGGGAAAAAGGCGTGGTCATCGAGCTGTAGCGCCCACTGAAACAATGCGGCGACAGGCACCGCCCGCCGCCGCACTCAGCGCCTTTCAATCCTGGCGTAAAACGTCAGGCTCCGCTAGCAGCCGCAGGGCGGCTTTTGATCCAAGGGGCTCAAGGGGTCCGGCGCGCCCTGCTTGTAGGGCGAGATCTTGCGCAGGGTCTCGATGATGCCCGGCACGTTCTGGATCACATAGTCCACCTCGGCCTCGGTGGTATAGCGCGAGAGCGAGAAGCGGATGGAGCCGTGGGCGTAGGTGAAGGGCACGCCCATGGCGCGCAGCACGTGCGACGGCTCCAGGCTGCCGCTGGTGCAGGCCGAGCCGGAGCTGGCCGCGATGCCCAGCTGGTCGAGCAGGAGCAGGATGGCCTCTCCCTCCACGTACTTGAAGCTGATGTTCGAGGTGTTGGGCAGGCGGTCCTCTTTGTGCCCGTTCAACCGGCTGTCCGGCACGGCGGCCAGCAGCGCGTTCTCCAGCCTGTCGCGCAGGGCGCGCACAACCGTATTCTCGGCTGGAATGTGGGCCTTGGCCGCCCGCGCCGCAGCGCCAAGCGCGATGATGCCGGTGGTGTTCTCCGTGCCCGACCTGCGCCCGCGCTCCTGGTGCCCGCCGATGAGGAACGGGCGATAGGGCAGCTTGCGGCGCACGTAGAGCGCGCCGACCCCCTTGGGCGCGTGCAGCTTGTGGCCGGAGAGCGACAGCATGTCCACGTCCAGCTCCGCAAGGTTGATCGCCACCTTGCCCACGGCCTGCACCGCGTCGGTGTGCATGAAGATGCCCCGGCTCTTCACCAGCTTGGCGATTTGCGGGATGGGAAAGATGACGCCCGTCTCGTTGTTGGCCCACATGATGCTCACGATGGCCGTGTCGTCGGTCAGGCTGTCCTCAAGCTCCCGCATGTCCAGGCAGCCCTCGGCGTCCACGCCAAGGTAGGTCACCCGGTAGCCCTGGCTGCGTTCAAGAAACTTGCACAGCGACAGAATCGCCGGGTGCTCAACGCGCGTGGTGACGATGTGCCGCTTCTCCGGCTGGGCGGCGAGCGCCGAGCGGATGGCCGTGTTGTCGGACTCGGTGCCGCAGGAGGTGAACACGATCTCGTCCGCGCCGCAGCCGAGCAAATCCGCCAGGCTCTCGCGCGCCTCGCGCAGGTCCTTTCCCACCTGACCGCCGAAGCTGTGCATGGAGGACGGATTGCCGTACAGCTCCGAAAAGAACGGCAGCATGGCCTCCAGCACTTCCGGGGCCACGCGCGTGGTGGCGTTGTTGTCCATGTAGACGACTGGCGTGCCCATCACCTACACCTCCCGCACCTGGATTTCCGGGTCCACCTTTTCGCGCAGGATGGTCTCCACCACCCCATGCACGGTTGCCTGGCTGGACGGACAGTTGGTGCACCGGCCGCGCAGGCTCACCGAGACCACCATGCCCTCGATGTCCGCCAGCTCGATGTCGCCGCCGTCCATTTGCAGCCTGGGGCGAATCTCCTTCTCCAGCACTTCCTCCACCAGCCGCATGCGCTGGATGTTGGTCAGCCGCTTCGCGGGCTTCGGCGCAGGCTCGGCCTGTCCCTCGCCCCTGGCCTGGGCGATAAGCTCGGCGATCTTCTCGTGGCACTTGGCGCAGCCGCCGCCCGCCTTGGTGTAGTAGGTCACGTCCTCAACGGTCTTCAGGTCGTTCTCGCGCACGGCCTCCAGAATCTGCTGGTCAGTGACGCCAAAGCACTCGCAGACGATCTCGCCCTCGGAGTGCTCCTGGCTCGACACCTTTTCGCCGCGCCACGTCTTGATGGCCGCCTCAAGCGCCTCCTGGCCCATGACCGAGCAGTGCATCTTCTCCTTGGGCAAACCGCCCAAGGCCGCCGCAATGTCCTTGTTCGATATCTTGAGCGCCTCGTCCACGCTCTTGCCCTTGACCAGCTCGGTCAGGGCCGAGCTGGAGGCAATGGCGCTGGCGCAACCAAAGGTCTGAAAACTCGCGTCCTGTATGATGCCGTCCTCGATCTTCAAGAACAGCTTCAGGGCGTCACCGCAGGCGATGGAGCCCACCTCGCCCACGGCGCTGGCATCCTTCATCTCCCCGACGTTCTTCGGGTTCAGGAAGTGCTCCTTCACCTTGTCCGTGTATTCCCACATGGCGCATCTCCAGAATCAGCGATTAGCGCAAGCCAGACAGCGAGCGCCAACATCACAAATACACACGCTCGCCCGGGGCGCAAGAGGCTTGTTGTAAACTTTATCAGTTTAGTCGGAATTAAACGCTGAATGAACGCAGGGGGCGCTGCCCCCTGCACCCCCCGCCAGAGGGCCTCGGCCCTCTGGACACCCTATGGCGCGAAGGGGTCTTTCCGGCGGTACGCCGTAAAGACCCCTTCGCGCTGGGCAGGCCAGGCAAAACCA
>JBFWMQ010000021.1:0-52281 GCA_050251495.1 Desulfovibrio sp.
GTGGGCAGGCCGCGCACCAGAAAATAGGCGTCCAGCAGGGCCATGCAGACACGGGCGCCCAGCCCCATCAGGGCCACGAGCGTCTTGGCGGTGATGACCTTGGCCAGAATCTCCGGGGCCCAGTGGCGCGGCGCGCAGCGCTGCGCGTACTTGTACGCGCCCAGGAGCACGAACACGGCGAGCGCGCCGCCTCCGTTCATGCCGATGCGCAGCAGCACGTCCGTGTGCCCCATGACCTCGATGGGCACCGGCAGATAGGTCAGCTCCTTGAATGCGTTGCGCAGCAGGATGAGCGCCAGGATCTCGAACTGCTTGGCCACGGCGCGGGAGGTTGACCGGGGCAGGGAGAACACCAGGTCCACGACCTCAAGAACCAGCACCAGGGTGAAGGTCTGCGTGACCGCATGGAAGCGGTTCATGGAGATTTTTACGGCCAGGGGCTCGGGCAGAAGCCCAAGGGTATTCAGCTCGATGAGCGTCAGCGTGGCCAGGAAAAAGAGGATGAGCCCCTTTCCGACCCGGCTGCGGGTCCGCTCGTTTTCGACAAAACTCTGCGTCTTGTCGAAGAATCTCACAAGCCCGTAGGTTACGGAATTCATATCGCCTGTCCTGGCCGTGGCGTCGGGCTAGACCTCAAACAGCATCTCCAGGTCGTCCCGGGTAAGGGACTTGAAGGCCGACTGCCCGGGGATGATGGACTCGGCAACGTCCTTCTTCATCTCCTGGAGCTTCAGGATCTTCTCTTCCACGGTGTTCTGGCAGATCATCTTGTAGGCGAAGACCTGACGCTTTTGGCCGATGCGGTGCGTGCGGTCCGTGGCCTGGTTCTCCACCGCCGGGTTCCACCACGGGTCGTAGTGTATGACGTAGTCCGCGCTGGTGAGGTTCAAGCCCGTGCCGCCCGCCTTGAGCGAGATGAGGAAGATGGGAATCTCCGGCGTGTCGTTGAACTTGTCCACCTGCTCGAAGCGGTCCTTGCTCGAGCCGTCGAGGTAGGCGAAGGGCACCTCGCGGATTTGCAGCCAGGAGCGGATGATGTGCAGCATCTGCACGAACTGCGAGAACACCAGCACCTTGTGCCCGCCGTCCACGATGTCGGTCACCAAATCCTTGAAGGCGTCGAACTTGCCCGAGGGCAGGTTGGTGTTGATGCCGGGGATGTCGAGCTTCAAGAGCCGCGGGTGGCAGCAGATCTGGCGCAGCTTCAACAGCGCGTCCAGGATGGACATCTGGCTCTTGGCCAGGCCCTTCTCGTCCACGTCGCGCAGCACCTGCTCCTTGAGCTTGGCGGCCAGTGCGCCGTAGAGGTCGCGCTGCTCGTCGGCCAGTTCACAGTAGTGCGTGGTCTCGATCTTGGGCGGCAGGTCCTTGGCGACCTCGTTCTTGGTGCGCCGCAGGATGAAGGGCTTCACGCGGGAGCGCAGGTAGTTGAGCGTCTCCTCGTCGGCGTCCTTGATGGGCTTGACGATGCCGCGCTGGAAGGAGTGCTGCGAGCCCAGGAAGCCCGGCATGAGGAACTCGAACAGGCTCCACAGCTCGAAGAGGTTGTTCTCAATGGGCGTGCCGGAGAGGCACAGACGCATCTCGGCGTCCAGCCTGCGCACGGAACGCGCTGTTATCGTGTTTGGATTCTTGATGTTCTGTGCCTCGTCCAGGATGATCACCGTGTACTTGTACTTGGAGAGTTCCTCCAGGTCGCGGCGCAGAAGGGCGTAGGTGGTGATGATGATGTCCGAGTCCTGGATGCGGCCGAAAAGGTCATCGCGCTTTGCCCCGTATATGGTGAGGCGGCGCACGCTGGGCACGAACTTGGCCGCCTCGCGCTCCCAGTTGGGCAAAACGCTGGTGGGCACCACGATGAGGCAGGGGCCGCTGGCCCCGCGCTCCAGCAGCGAGAGCACGAAGGCGAGGGTCTGCACGGTCTTGCCCAGGCCCATCTCGTCGGCCAGGATGCCGCCGAAGCCATACTCGCGCAGGAAATTCAGGTACGAGAGCCCCATAACCTGATACGGGCGCAGGGTTGCGTTCAGGCCGCGCGGGGGCGGAATCTGGCGGATCTGCTGGAAATTGCTGATCTTCTCGCGCAGCTTCACGAAGTACGCGTCGGTGCGGGCGCCGGGCATGTCGTCCAGCAAGTTGTCCAGCACCGGTGCCTCGAACTGCTGGAACTTCTTCTGCGGCGGTTTCTCCGGGTCGAAGCCCAGGGCCTTGAGCTTGTGGCCCAGCTTGCGCAGCCAGGATTCGGGCAGGCTGGTGTAGGAGCCGTCCTTCAGCTGCACGTAGCGCTTCTTCTGCACCCAGGCGCGCCAGATGTCCTCGATGGGCACTTTCTGGTCGTCGTATTGGATGGTCAGGTCGAGGGTGAACCATTTGTTCTCTTCGTCGCTGGTCACCTCGGCCACGATCTGCGGCTTGCTCAAGCGCACCTTGTAGCGGGTCAGGTTCTGCTCGCCGTAGACGCGGTAGCCCTCCACCATCATGGGGTAGAAATCCAGCAGGAAGTTGATGGCCGCTTCCTGCTCCATGAACCAGGTGTGGTTGCTTCTGGGCTGGAAGCCCATGTGCTGGAGTTCGGCGAACAGCACGGCCTCCTCGTCCTGGGTGCGGCGAATGAGGTAGCTCTTGTCCGCGAAGCGGTAGCTGCCGGTCTGCAGGTCCGGGTTGGGGCCGGGCAGGGTCACCTCGCCGTGCTCGGTCTCGTAGATGCACTGGATCTTGAGCACCAGCAGGCTGCCTTCCTCGTCGAGGAAGAGCTTGGGGTTGAACTCCGCGGGCTGGAAGATCGGCCCCATGCGCTCCAGGAAGTCCTCCTGGCCGTAGAGGTCGCTGACTGGAATCTTGGTCCACACGCGGTCCAGGTACTCGGAGATGTCGGCGTGGGGAACGATGGGTCCCTGCTCGACCATCTCCTGGATGAGCTCGGGGTCAAGCCCGGTCTGCACGGGATGAAAGTTGCCCTTCCAGAACACCCACAAGGGCATGCGTCCGTAGAAGAATATCTCGTCCTCCTTGCGGATGGAGAAGGGAGGCCGGTCCTCGCGCGAGAGCATGATG
Organism: Desulfovibrio sp.; assembly: GCA_050251495.1. Classification (GTDB taxonomy): domain Bacteria; phylum Desulfobacterota; class Desulfovibrionia; order Desulfovibrionales; family Desulfovibrionaceae; genus Humidesulfovibrio. The sequence continues at coordinate 3,055 of JBFWMQ010000021.1, forward strand.
TCGAAGCCCAGGCCGTCCTCCGAGAGCTGCGGCGAGAGCTTGAGCTGAAGCGTCTTGGTCTCGATGCGCACCGGGGAGTCGGTGTCGCGCAGGTACAGATAGTACTCGTTTTTTATGGCCCGGAAGAACCAGGAGTGCAGGCCCGCGGGAAGCTCGACGCGGTGGCCCTGGTAATCGAGATAGTGGGCGATCATTCCCGCGACCTTGGGCAGACCGGGGGAGAGCTCGCACCAGTCCGGATTCTTCAGGATCTGCTCAAGGGTGATGTCCTGCTGCACGGCGGAGATTCCGCTCTTGTTCTGGCGCGCGCGGGCAAAGGCGACCTGCAGGCGGCCCGGTTCCGGGTACAGGCGGAACACCAGATAGTGCTTGCCGGGCTCGGCCTCCAGCTCGGTGGAGAAGAAGCTGCGGAAGGTCTGCCGCCAGTCCGTGCGCGGGCGGGGCAGGTCGGCCTTCTTTTTGTCGGCCGACAGGCTCTTGAGCATCTTGAGGGCCGTGGCGCCCACGTGTCGACAGACGCCGGAGAACGATTCCGGGCAGTTGCAGTAGGAATTGATGGTCCCGTCGGCCAGGTTCAGGCCGAGTTCCGAGGTGTAAATCTGGAAGTCCTCGCCCTGCACCTGCCCATCGACATCGAGGAAATTCTCGCGCTGCTGGATGTCGAGCTTCTGCACGCCATCGGATTCAAGGATGGCGTTGGAGTTCTCGATGATATAGTCCGGGATTGTCTCCCGCGTGAACTGGGTGAGGATGGCCCGGACCTTGTCTGCTTCGGCGATGGGCATGTGATCGAAAACTCCCTTGAATAATTGAATGCTTGCGGCCCGGTATCCTGCTTTCCGTGGAAAAGAAGACACAGAAGCGTGTGATACTAGTCATGCCGAACACAAAAGCAAGGTCTGCTTGGCTTTTTGTTGCGTCTGGGACATACTGGCACCGCAAGGCGCTCTTCGCAAATCATATGCGCAAAATACCGGCGTTTGGCAAGAGGATTGATGAAGCGGTCGGCACTCCATCTGGCGCTCGGCGTCCTGCTCCTCCTGGCCGCCTGCGGGCAGGACGAGGCCGCGCGCGCCCCGGCTCCATCGCCTTTGGCTGCAAGCGCCGCCCCGGGTTCCCCCGAGTATGGCGGGCGCATGGTCGAGGCCACCATCGGGGAGCCGAGCAACCTCATCCCCCCCCTCGCCACCGACGCCTCGTCCCATGAGGTGGCGGATCTCATTTACGTGTCGCCGCTCAAATACGACAAGGACATCAACCTCGTGCCCCACGCGGCGCAGTCCTGCGAGGTACTTGAGGAGGGACGCCTGCTGCGCTTCACCCTGCGCCAGGGCATCCGTTGGACCGATGGGACGCCCCTCACCGCGCGCGACGTGGAGTTCACCTATAAGCTCATGGTGGACCCGAAAACGCCCACGGCCTACGCCGAGGACTATCTGGCGGTGAAGGAGTTCAAGCGCACCGGCGAATACACCTTTGAGGCGCGCTACGACAAGCCCTTTGCCCGCGCCCTGGTCACCTGGGCGCACGCCATTCTGCCCCGGCACCTGCTGGAGGGCCAGGACCTGCTCAAGACGCCGCTGGCGCGCCAGCCCGTTGGCGCAGGCCCATATATGCTGAAGGAATGGACCGCCGGTTCCCGGCTGGTGCTCGTCGCCAATCCGGACTACTTCGAGGGCCGCGCATACATCGACCAGGTGGTCATGCGCGTCATCCCGGACCAGTCCACCCAGTTCATGGAGCTGAAAAGCGGCAACCTGGACATCATGAACCTGACGCCGCAGCAGTATCTGCTCCAGACCTCGGAACAGGCCTGGGCGGCCAACTATAGGAAGTTCCAGTATCTCTCTTCGGGCTATGCCTTTCTGGGCTACAACCTCAAGAGCCCGCTGTTCAAGGACGTGCGGGTGCGCCGGGCGCTTTTGCACGCCATCGACAAGGACGAGATCGTCCGCGGGGTGCTGCTCGGCCTGGGGTTGGCCACAGGTGGACCCTACAAGCCCGGCACCTGGGCCTTCAACGAGGCCGTCCCGGCCAACGAGTTCGACCCGGCCAAGGCTAGGCGTCTGCTTGCCGAGGCCGGCTGGACGCGCAAAAGTCCGGACGGGCCGCTGGTGGATGGGCGCGGCACGCCGTTTGCCTTCACCATCTTGACCAACCAGGGCAACAGCCAGCGCATCAAGGCGGCCATCATCATCCAGAGCCGCCTGAAGGATTTGGGCATCACGGTGGAGATACGCACCGTGGAGTGGGCGGCCTTTATCAAGGAATTCGTGGACAAGGGCCGCTTCGACGCTGTAATCTTGAGCTGGAACATTCTGCAGGACCCGGACCTCTATGACGTCTGGCACTCGTCCAAGGCCGAGCCGGGCGGGCTCAACTTCGTGGGCTACAAGAACGCCGAACTCGATGCGCTTTTGGAGCGCGGACGGCGCATGCTCGACCAGACGAAGCGCAAACCCCTCTATGATCGCATTCAGGAAATCCTGCACGAGGACCAGCCGTACTGCTTCCTCTATGTGCCCATGGCCCTGCCCATGGTCCACGCGCGCGTCATGGGCATCGAGCCCGCGCCCGCAGGCATCACGCACAATTTCATCCGCTGGTGGATCCCCAAGGCCCACCAAGGCCCGGAGTTGACACAGCAATGATCCGCATCAACGAGATCACCGACAAGGTCGCCAGCTACATCGAGAAGCCCGACCTGGAGCTCATCCAGAAGGCGTACATCTTTGCGGCCGAGGCCCATGCCGGGCAGACGCGGCTTTCCGGCGAGCCGTATCTCTCGCACCCCATGAGCGTGGCCAAGGTCCTGGCCGACATGAAGCTCGACGAGGCCACAGTGGTCGCCGGGCTTCTGCACGACACGGTTGAGGACACCAAGACCAGCATCGACGAGATAGAGGAGCTTTTCGGCGAAGAGGTGGCCGACATCGTCGACGGCGTGACCAAGATCAGCAAGATGCAGTTCGAGTCCAAGGCCGTCGCCCAGGCCGAGAACATCCGCAAGATGATCCTGGCCATGGCCGAAGACATCCGCGTGCTCATGGTCAAGCTGGCCGACCGCCTGCACAACATGCGCACCCTGGATTTTCAGAACTCGGTCAAGCAGCGGCTCATCAGCCAGGAGACCCTGGAGATCTATGCGCCCCTGGCCAACCGCCTGGGCCTGCACCGCACCAAGGTGGAGCTTGAGGATCTGTGCCTCAAGTACCTCAAGCCCGATGTGTACGAGCAGATCGACCAGGGCGTGGCCGCGCACCATACCTCCGGCAACGACTACATCGAGAAGGTCATCAGGCTCATCAGCGGCATCATGGAGGAGAACGGCATCAAGGGCCGGGTGGGGGGGCGCACCAAGCACCGCTACAGCATCTACACCAAGATGCAGCAGCAGAACCTTGGCCTGGACCAGATCTTCGACCTCATCGCGTTCCGCATCATCGTGCCCAGCCTGAAGGACTGCTACGCGGTTCTGGGCCTCATCCACTCCATCTGGAAGCCGGTTACCGGGCGCTTCAAGGACTACATCTCCATCCCCAAGGCCAACATGTACCAGAGCGTGCACACCACGGTCATCGGGCCGGACGGCGAGCGCATCGAGATACAGATCCGCACCGAGGAGATGAACCGCGTGGCCGAATACGGCGTGGCCGCGCACTGGCAGTACAAGGAGAAGGGCAAGAAGGGCAGCAACCGCGATGCCGAGCGCTTCACCTGGCTGCGCCAGATCCTCGACTGGCAGCGCGACCTCCAGGACCCGCGCGAGTTCATGGCGTCCTTGCGCATCGACCTGTTCCAGGATGAGGTCTACGTGTTCACCCCGCGCGGGGATATCAAGGAATTGCCCGAAGGCGCCACGCCCGTGGACTTCGCCTACTCCGTGCACTCGAAGGTGGGCGACCATTGCGCCGGGGCAAAGGTCAACGGGCGGCTTGTGCCGCTGGGAACGCCGCTCAAAAACGGCGACCGCGTGGAGATCATCACCGACTCGCACCGCAACCCCAGCCGGGACTGGCTCAAGTTCGTCAAGACCGCTCGCGCGCGCACGCGCATCAAGCAGTACATCCGCACCGAGGAGCGCGCCCGCAGCATCACCCTGGCCAAGGAGATGCTCGAAAAGGAAGGCCGCAAGGTCGGCATCAACGTGGCCAAGGCCATGAAGGACGGGCACTTCCTCAAGCTGGCCGAGGAGTTCGCCCTGCCCAGCGTGGACGAGCTGCTCTCCCAGGTGGGCTATGCGCGCTTGACCCCGCGCAAGGTGCTCCAGAAGCTCTACGGAATGCTCCACGTGGGCGAGAAGCTCATGGACGAGCGCGAGCGCAAGCCCGAGCCGACGCCGACCAATGAGGAAGCCGCAAAGTCCAAGAAGAGCGAGGGCATCCGGATCAGCGGCGTGGACGATGTCCTTGTGCGCTTTGCCAGCTGCTGCAACCCGCTGCCGGGCGAGCCGATCATCGGCTACATCTCGCGCGGGCGCGGGGTCACCATCCACGCGGCGGACTGCACCAACCTGAAGGAACTGGAGCCAGAACGGCTGGTCTCCGTGGCCTGGGACGGGGTGGAAGACAAGCCCTACCCCGCGAAAATCCGCATCGTTTCCCGCAATTTCAAGGGGGCTCTCTCCCAGGTGACGGCCTTGCTCACCAGCGACGACGTGAACATCGATTCCGGCACGTTCCAGTCAAATGTTGACGGCAACGCCGTGATGGAGTTTACCGTTGAGGTGACGAACCTGACGCAGCTTTACGGCGTGCTGGACAAGATCCGCAATGTCGAGTCCGTCACCGAGGCCGTGCGCGTGTCCTAGCGGCCGCGGGCCTGATGCGCAGTACGCCTCCGGCTGGGGTTCTGGCCGGTTTCCCGGCAGGCGTCGGGCAGCAGTCTTCGGGTTAATCCCGGGGCAAGGACCATCCCCCCACGGACCCTCGCCCAGGCGGCGCGAGAGCGCCAAGGAGGTCCCCATGTCCAGGTCGTTCCAGTGCTTCCTCGTCTTTGCTTCCCTCTTCATTTTGCCCACAGCTGTGGGCCTTGCGGCCGATGATGTCGTCAACGTGGCTCAGGGCGTGACCTCAAGCAAAAGCGTGAACAGCGTCACCATCCAGGGGGAAGACATCTACGTGGACGGCGTGCTCCAGAAGGAGAAGTACAGGCCGGGCACGGATGTTGTTCTCCGCGACGGCAAGGTGCTGCTCGTGCCCCACGACCCCCAGGCCGATGCCCGCAAGGCGGCGGACAAAGCCGCCGCAAAGGCCGCCCGCGACCGTGAGAAGGAGGCGCTCAAGGCGCAGATCAAGGCCGAGAAGGAGGCCATCAAGCGCGAGGCGCTCTCTGGAGTCGAGAAGGGCACGACCAAGGTTGAAACCGGGACTGTGGTGAACAAGGGCGGCACGGTGCGCATCGGCGACAAGGTGTACCATGACCCCGCGCCCGGCTCCGAGGCGGACATCCCCCCGGATGCCCGCAAGCTCATCGAGGACGCCAAGAAGCTTGGGCAATAGGTGCGAGGGGCGGCAGTTCTTGCTGCGTCAGCGGCTGGACTGGTAGCGCTCCGTGGCCAGAGCCAGGGCGTCCTGTTGGGGCAGCCGCGACAGAAGCATCCGCACGCGGGCGACCCGTTCCAACGTGGGCGGGTGCAGGCTGGCCCAGTTCCTTAACGGGGCAACGCGCCCGGGCGCGCCGGCATGCTCCAGTCCGGACGCTTCAATCCGCCGGATGGCGCGCGCGAACTGCTTCGGGTCGTACCCTGCGCGGTAGGCCATCTCCACAGCGGCTGCGTCCGCCTCAAACTCAAAGGCCCGGTCCAGCCCGCGCACCAGGACGAGATGCTGCAAGCCGTCCAGCATTGCAGCGAACGTGGGGCTTTTTACGCCGTTGGCGTCCACAACCCCGCCCTGAGTCAAAAATGGCGAGCCCAGGGCCGTGACCCACGCATGCGCGAGCGCGGCGTGGGCGGCCTCGTGCGCCAGAATGAGCGCAAGCTGGGCCTCGTTTTCCAGCGCGCCAAGCAGCCCTGTGCTGAGCATCACCAGCCCTCCAGGCAGGCTGAAGGACACCGGCTCCGGCAGGTCCAGCACCACCACGCGAAAGCCTTGCAGACGCCCCGGCGCATGGCGGGCCACGGCAAGCCCCGCAAGGTTCACGTAGCGCGTCAGCGCAACGCCGAAAGTCGGCTTGGCGAGCTTGCGCACCACGCGGGCCGCGAGGTTCAGGCCCACCTGGCGCTCGGCCTCGCCGCCATCCGGGGCCTTGGCGAGCAACGGCGGCAGTTCGGCCCGCCCGCCTTGGCTCTGCGGCCGGACTTTTGCGTATTCGCCGATGCCGCCCTGCCGCAGGAAGTCCTCCAGTGCCTCGGGGCTCAGGCGCAGGTCCAGGGCGGCCCGAAGCTCCTCGCAGCCAGCGGCGCGGGCTGTGGGGTGCGAGCGCGTGCTGCGGGCCGAGTCCGCCGCCTCGGCCAGAATCATGCTTGGCGGCAAGGGATCAAAGAGGCTGGACAGGGCAGGGGGCGGCTGCTCGCTGCAGACTTGCCGCTGAGAAAGCCAGCCGGCCTGACCGGACACTGTGGCGATCCGCGTCCAGCTTGCCTGGCTCTGGACGAGGCGCACCGCAGTCCCGCGTGAGAGCCGCGCCAGCACCGCCGCTTCCACGGACGGCCCGGCCCGAAGCGGGGCCGCATCCACGCAAACCCAGAGGGTGTCTTGCGCCAGGGCGACCCCTGGCACGGCCAGAAGCGCCAGAAGCGCAAGGAAGAGGACTGCGCGCGCAACGTTCCGCATGATCCGCCTTTGCCCGGTTACTTGTAATCGCCCGTGAGCGTGAACGCGCTCCAGTAGCCGGGATGCGGGAAGCGCGTCCTGACGTGCAGCATGGCCCGGCGCAGGCTCTCCGCCTTGGGCCGTGTCTGGTACTCGCGGTAGAACTGCTTCATGAGCATGGCCGTGGAGATGTCGCTTACCCGCCACAGGCTGGAGACGAGGGCGTGCGTCCCGGCGTACAGGAAGGCCTGGTTCATGCCCTGCACCTCGTCGCCGCTGGTCACCTTGCCAAGGCCGGTCTGGCAGGCCGAGAGCACGATGAGGTCCGCGTTGATGCGCAGGTCGAAGATCTCCGCCGCCTCCAGGTCCCCGCTCGCCTTCTTGCCGCTGTCGGCCAGCTTCAGGGCGGAGAACAGCGGATTCACCGGGTCGAACTCGCCGTGGGTGGCCAGGTGGATGATGCCGAACTCGCTGATGTGGCTTGTGATCCAGCCCTTGGTGGCCTTGTCGCCGATGAGCGCGGTCATGTTCGGGTAGTTCCAGGCCAGCGAGCCCACCTCGCGCTCGGCAAAGGGCAGCTCAAGGGACTGGTCGCGCAGGTCCGGGTTGCCCACCGCCAGCACGCGCGTGTTGCGTTCGGCCTTGCGGCGCGCCAGCGTGAAGCGGTATACGCTGGAACTGGGCAGCTGGAACAGCGGGTGGCGGTCCAGCAGATACTCCTGGCCGTCCGACAGGCTGGCGAAGGACAGGGTGTGCAGGGCGTCGTGCGGGATGATGCCCAGTTCGCGGACTCCTGCGAGCTTGGGCAGGGCCGGGGCGACCAGGAGGTCGTACAGCTCCTTGGAGTGCGTCTCCGCAGGCTCAAGGTTTTGCAGCATCCGCCGGTAGGTGAGCACCATGCCGCCCAGGGCCTCGCGTCCGATGCGCGTGCGTGAAAGCTCCACGCGGGTCGAATCAAGAGCCCAGCAGAGCACCTCGTTCGCTGTGACGTAGTACGTCAGCAGGCCCACGCCGGGCTCAAGCAGCTTCTGCACTTGGCCGAGGTCCAGCGGGTTCACGGACACGAGGCTGGCGATCTCCGGCCTGTTTGCCTGCAACTCCAGCAGGGCGTCGCGGTACTCGTCCCGCACGCGCTTCACGCCGCGCTCATAGACCTCGCGTTCGGTCTTGGCCTGTGCGCCCGCCAGCAGGGCCTCCTGCTCGGCAAGCCGGGTGCGCAGGGAGCTGATGCGGTCGTACAGGGGCTTGTCTTCCGCGCGCTGCGGATCGCGCCGCGTGTTGCCAAGCAGGTCGATGAGGTTGCGCGCGCGGGAGCGTTCCGCGGTGCGGAAGCTCTCGGCCACCTCCCCCATGTCGGCCAGAAGCGTCACCAGATCCTCGTAGACCACGGCCTTGTCCGCGATGAAGCCGTCCTTGAGCTGGTCCACCTTGAGCTCGGCGCGCATGTCCTCGATGACCGCCACGGCCTGCTCCAGCAATGCGCGGGCTTGGGCTTGGCGCTTGGCCGCCATGTCCAGGCGGGCCAGGCCGTGCAGGGCGCGCCACTGGCTGTCGCGCAGGGCCATGGACCGCGCGAGGGCGTCGGCCTCGGCAAAGGCGGCTCGGGCCAGTTCCGCGTTGTCAAGGGACAGGTGGGCCTCGCCCTGGGCCAGCAATATCTTGGTCTGGTTGATGCGGTTGCCCGTGCCCGCAACGATGACCAGCGCCTCGTCGAGCAGGGGCAGGGCCTTCTTGGGGTCGCCCAGGCGGGTATACGTCTGGGCGATGTTGCGCAGGTCATAGGCGATGGCCCAGTGGGAGCGTATCTCGCGGTCGATGGTCAGCGCTTCATTCAGAGTGGCGAGGGCCTTCTTCTCCTGGCCCATGTCGCGCTCCACAAGGCCGCGGTTGTTCAGGGTGGTGGCGACTTCGTCCTTGCGGATGCGCAGGCTCTTGGCCAGGGGCAGTGCGGCGTCGAGCTCGCGCACGGCGCGCTCGTGGTCGCCCAGGCTCCACCAGAGAAGCCCGGCGGTGTTGCGGGCGATCACCTGCTCCAGCACCCAGCCGTTCCGCTCGGCGCTTCCCAGCACCTTGCGTTGCAGGTCGAAGGCCTGCTGGAAGCGTGCCTGGTACCAGGCGTTGTTGGCCTGCTCGATGAGGATGCGCAGGCGCAGGCGTTCCTGGTCCTTGGCGCTTCCGGCCAGCTTGAGCGCCTCGGCGTACTTGGCCTCGGCCTCGGGGAAGTCGCCCAGAAGCCGGGCGCAGCGGCCAAGGTCCAGCAGGGCCTGGGCCATGTCCGCCGTGCGGCCGAGCGCGGTGTAGAGGCGCAGCCCCTCGCCGTAGGCGGCGCGGGCCTGCGCATACTGCGACAGGCGCATGTCGTGGATGCGCCCGATGCTCATGTACTGTTTGGCCACCAGTTCCTGCGAGCCCGCCTTTTTGGACAGCTTGGCCGCGCCCTCGAAGCGCGTGAGCGCCTTGTCGTACTGGATGGCGTTCTCCAGCACCGCGCCCAGGCTGGACAGGGCCTCGATCTCCTTGGGCGCAAGCTCCAGGTTGGCCAGAATCTCGGCCGCCTGCTCCAGGGCGGGGATGGCCTGGCCGTACTGCTCAAGCCGCGCGTGAACGAGCCCCAGGCGCATGAGCGCCTCAGCCTGGGCCGCGCTGTCCGGCTGGGACTTGGCGAGCATCTGCGCCAGTTCCAGGGCGAAGGCCAGGGATTTGTCGTACTGCCCGGCTCCGTAGGCGCTCTCGCGCCCGTAGGCCAGCAGGTCCGGCAGGTGCTTCTTGAACTGGCTGGCGGGACCGTCAGCCCGGGCCACGCGCAGGGCGTTCTCGAACTGGGCGAGGGCCTGGGCGCTTTTCCCCGCCTTGAAGGCTTCCATGCCGGAGCGCACGTAGCGGGTGAACTGTGTCGTTGCGAAGGCTCCTGCCTCCTGGGCCGTCAAGCCCGGGTCGCCCAGCAGCAGCCACGGGGTCGTCGATCCGCTTTGGGCTGCGCCCTTGGCACCGGAGGCCGAGGCCTCGGCATAGGCGGCCAGGAAGGGTTCCACAAAGGCCTTGGGCTCTGCTTCCAGCGATGCCAGCACCGAGGGCACGCCATAGAGCGACAGGAGGTGCGCCGTGAGCGCGAGGTCCTGCGGCAGGGCCTGGGCAAGCACGGCGAGCGAGGCGTCCTGCATGGGCGCGGCCAGCCCGGCCAGGGAGCGGGGTTCGCCTGTGGCGTCGGCCAGGGTCAGGAAGCGCACGCTCTGCTGATCTTGGCGGCTTGGCGCTGTCTGCGCGGTGCGCACCGGGGCCGAGGCCACCAGGGTGTGCGTCTGCGCGGCGATGGCTGGCAGGAAGGGCTGGCCCGCGCCCACGCTCTGGACCTCGAAGGACTTTGGCGCGGCGAACTTGCCGGCCACGAACAGCAGGTTCTTGCGGAAGGGCTTGCGCGAGGCGAGGCTGCGCTTCATGTGCGTGCCGGAAAGGCCCAGGGACAGGGCGCTTTGGGCATCCTGCGCAGCCAGGGCGGCGGGCTCCTCAAAGAGCAGCAGGCGCTTCTCGCCAGCCGCCAGGGCCGGAAGCGTTGGCGTGGGGTCATTGCCCAGGGGCATGCTGCGCACGGAGTCGGCGTCGAGCCTGAGGCCCACCCAGCGGTTCCCTGGCAGCAGGGCAACGCGCAGGGCGCTTGCTCCCTTGGGCAGGGCGTCCATCAGGTCCATGGCCTCGGTGGGGGCGGCGAGGACGAGCCCCAGGGCGCCAGGGGCGTTCTGCCTGCCGAAGGTCGTGATGGCCTCGGCCTTGAGCGCGGCGAGGCGCGCGGAGAGTGCCGCGTGGCGCTGCCGCAGGGCATCGCCGGCCTGGCCTTCTCCGGCTGCGATGGCGGTGTCGGCTGTGGCCGATAGCTCCGCCGCCAGGCCGAAGAGCATGGTCAGCATGTCCTGCTCCGCCTGGCTCTCGCCCAGGCGGGCGACGCCGGGCAGGAATTCGCGTTCCGAGCCCAGATCGCGTTGCAGGATTTCTTCCTCCTGCTCCAGACGCCGCGTCAGATCAAGGCGTTCCTGGCTTCGTTCCGGGGCTTTGCTCTGGGCGATGCGCGCCTTGAGGTCGCGGATGGCCAGCAGCCGCCCGGCGCTGCGGCGCAGGAGCCCCAGCTCGGCGGGGGCGGGTGCGGGCACGCCGAGCCGTCCCATGCGGCCCACGCGTTCCAGCTCCGAAAGCCGCTCCAGCAGGTTGTAGGCGTCCTCGGCCTTGTTCGCGTCAACGAGGGTGGCCACAAGCGGCGCGAAGGTCCGGGTGATCTCGCCGGGGCCGCAGGCCAGTTCGTCCACGGGCAGGCTTTCGAGTGCGGCGAGGGCTTCCGTGAGGCGGCCCAGGCCAGCCAGGGCGCGCCAGCCCTGCGCCGGAAGCAGGCCGCGTTCGGCCAGGCCCAGGGCGGCTGTGAGGCTCTGGGCGCGGCGGGCGTCCTCGCCCAGGCGAAGGGCCAGCCCGGCCTCGTTCAGGCGCAGGGCGGCGTTGACAGCCAGGGCGCGCCGCGTCGCGGGCCTGCGCGAGCCGAACCAGTCCAGGCCTTCGGCGATGCGCTGCCCGGCGCGGGACAGGCAGTCCATGCGCAGGGCGGCGTGTGCGGCGTCGGCCTGTGCAACTGCATCCGCCAGGGCGAGGTTGTGCGCGGCCATGACGTTGTGGAAGGCCGGGGCGGCGAGGGAGTCCGCGCCCGGAGGAGCGCTGCGGAAGGAACGCGCGGTCTGTTCTTCCAGGCGGCGCAGCTCGGCCACGCGGGCGGCGAAGTCGCCGGAATCGCCTCCCGCAGAGGTTGGCAGGGCGAGCAGCGCGCTGGCCATGTCAACCACGTTGAGGCTGGCGCTGACGGTGTTGCCAAGCTCAAGCGCCAGCTCCGCAGAGCGCCGGAAGCGCTCAAAGGCAGCCGCCTCGCGCCCCAGCGAGGTTTCCAGCAGTCCGGCGCGATGCAGCAGGAGCGCCGCGCCGAAGGTGTCCTGCTGGGCCACGGTCCCCGTCTCAAAGCCCTTGGACTGCCGCTCCACGAGACGCAGCGCCTCGCGCGGGCGACCGCGCTCCGTGGCGATGCGCGCCAGGAAGGTTTCGGCCAGGCGCTGTTCCTGCTCCGCGCTGAAGCCGTATGCGGCCTGGGAGGCCGTGCCCTTGTCCAGAGCCACGTCGAAGTCCAGGTTGATGAGGCCCTTGCCGCGCCCGCCGCCCTTCTTGTCCGCCACGCCATATTTCTTGAGCAAGTCCGGAATGCGGCGGAAGCCGTCCTCGGCCTGTTGCAGCAGCCGGTCGCGGTCCAGCCCGGTGGTGAGCCCGGCCTCCATGAATGCGTTGTAGGACACGGAGCGCTGGTTGGCCACGAGGTTCTTGTTCAGGCCCAGGGCCGTGTTCATGCTCAGCGCCTTCTCAAAGGCTTCGCGCGCCTCGCGCCAGCGCCCGGCCTCCTGATAGGCGAGGCCCAGGCGGTCATGGAGTTCGGCGCGCAATTCGACGAAGCGCGGCGGGAAGCCCAGGGCCTCGCGCACCTTGCCCGCCATGACGGCCAGGGTCTGCATGAACGCGTCGCGATCGTCGCGCAGGAGCGGCGGCAGCTCGGCGATGATGCGCTCCTGCTCGGCCAAGAGGTTGCGCACGGTGCTGTCGTAAGTCTTCCAGGCCGGATCCGGCGGCGGGCCTGCGGGCGCGATGCTGGCCTCGAAGAGCCTGTTGTTCAGTTCCGACTGGCGGGCGGCCAGCGCCTTGGCCTTGTCCGAAACGTCCGCACGGCCCAGGGCCGGGGTGAGCACGCGGTCGAACACGAACTTGTTGATGCGCCCGAAGACTTCGGACGCGTACTTGGGCTGGATGCGCTTCTCTACCAGCTCCAGGGACTTGGAATAGGCCAGGATGGGCTTTTCCGGCTCACGCGCCTGGAAGGCCGAGGCCCCGAAGCGCTGGTAGAACAGAATCTCGGTCTCCTCGTTGTCAAAGGGAACCTTGGACTCATAGCGCTTGCGGTACTCTTCGAAGGCGCTGGCATATTGGCCCAGCAGGAAGTGGATGTTGCCGATGTTCAGGTCCAGGTTGGCGGCGTTCTCCGGGTTCAGCTCGCGCGCGTTGAGGAACCGGGCGCGCTGGTAGGATTCCAGCGCCGCTTCGAGCCTGCCTCGCTCTTTGTGCACGGTTTCCAGCACTTCGTCCACATAGCCCAGGGTCTGGTGAAAGTACTCCACCTGGCCATTCTTCATGATGGCTTGGCTGATGAGCTTGCGAGCGTCCAGGAGCGGCCCCTTGCCGTCCAGATAGGTCATGGTCAGGCCGGTGGCATAGAGCAGCGTCGCATTGCCGGGCTTGGCGGCCAGCTGCTGGCGGTACTCGGCCAGGGTGGCCGGTATGGTCTTGAGCGCGGTGCTGGCGCGGATCATGCCCCGGTGCGCGGGCACGAAGTCCGGGTCGTCGCGCAGGAGCCCGGCGAAGATTGCGCGCGCGGACGGCACCTCGCCGATGCGCAGCAGATAGTCGCCCGCCGCAACCGACTTGCGCAGGTGCGCGGCCTTTGCCAGCCGGTACAGCCGGTCCTCGAAGGGCCGGGCGGCCATTTCCGTTTCGTAGAGGTCCAGGGCCTGATGGAAGCGTTCCTCCAGGTAGAGGATCTCGGCCAGGGCCATGCGCGCGGCGGCGAGCTGGGTGGCGGCTTCCGGCTTGCCGAGGCCGGAGGCGATGGCATTGCGGTAGGCATCCTTGGCCTTGGCCCATTCGTCGGCGGCGAAGTACACGTCGCCCAGGCGGTTTTGCGCGCCAATGGAGAGCTTGGGCAGTTCCGAACGGTACTGGTCGGCCAGTTGCACCAGCACCTGGGCCTTGTCCTCGAACTTCTCTCCGACGCCGGTCAGGCTGCGGTCCAGCACGCGCGACACGCTGCTGTCGGCCCAGGGGCCATCCTCCGGGAACTGGCGGATGACCTGGGCGTAGAGGGGCAGCACGGCTTGGATCTGTCCGATGCGGGCATAGGTCTCGGCCTTGAGGAACAGCGCCTCGGCGGACTGCTCCGCCGTGATCCCGGTCGCGGCAAGCTGGGCGTCCAGCAGGCGCAGGGCCTCGGTGAGCGAGCGCGAGTCGCCCCCGCGTGTGAGCAGCAGCCGCGCCTGCTCGATGCCGGCCTGGCAGCGCACGCGCGGGTCCGCCCCGGCAGAGGCCGCGCCAAGGCGCGAGAGGGCTGCGAGGGCGCTTTGCAGCGCCTGGCGGCGGCCCGCGTCGTTGAGGGCGCGGCTGCGCTCGGCCTTGGCCGTGAGCAGCACGGCGCGCACCTGGGCGAAGCCGGAGTGCGGCTGCCGGGCCAGCGCCGCTGCGGACTCGTGCGCGGCAAGGGCCTCGGCGTCGAGGCCGAGCAACTCGAACTGGCGGCCCTGCGAGTACAGCGCAACCGCAGCCAGATGCGTGGCGTCGCCAGCGGTCTCGGCGGAGCGGCCATAGGCCAGGATGGTCAGATGCCGGTTCACTGGGACCTGGTTGGCCAGGGTGTCGGCAAGGCCGAGAAGCTCCTCGGAGGGCCGGTCGGGAATCTCGCCCTCGACCGGCAAAGACCAGAGGTTTGTCGGGCCGTTGCGGGCCGAGAGGAAGTACAGGCTATTTCCAACGACGATGGGCTCCGAGTCGGCCTCGCGGGCCGAGGTGAGCTGCCGTGGCGTGCTGCCCGGCCGGGCCGTGGCCTTGGCGATGAACGGCGCAAGCTGTCCTGTGGGGACGCTGGGCGCGGCGAACGGCGCACTGACGAAGAACACGCTTTTGCCGTCCGGACTGAAGCGCGGCATGGACTCGCTGGCCTGGCCAGAGGTCAGGCGCGCGGATTCCCCGGCGGGCAGGTCCATGAGGTACACGGCGCTGCCGCCTCTCTTCCTGTCGCGGGAGGACACGAAGGCCAGGCGCGCGCCGTCGGGCGAGATCGCGGGCGAGAAAGCGTCGCCGCCTGTCTCGATGACCCTTGGACTGCCGGGTGCGTCGATGCCCATGGCCACGATGCGTCGCGCGTTTTGGCCCGGCAGGCGCTGGTGGAAATAGAGGGTGCGGCCATCGGGCGCGAAGACCGGCGCGCCTTCCTCGGCCTCGCGGCCTGTGAGCTTCTGGGCCTTTGCTTCCGGGCGGGTCAGGTCGAGCAGGTAGATGTCGCCCTTGACGTCATCCTCCATGCCCACAAATGCCAGGCGCTTGCCATCGGGGGATAAAGCTGGCGAGAGGCGGTCGGCCAGGGCCGGGGCGAGCCGTCTGGGCAGGACGGAAAGACCGGGGTCGAGGGAGCGCAGCCAGAGCTCGCTGTATCCGCCGGAAAGCCGCGCCAGAACGAGCCATTTGCCATCCGGGGTGATGTCGGCCTGTTGCACGGCCCCGGTCTCGAAGCTGACCTGCACCGGCAGATTCACGTCCAGCCGCCGGGGTGCGATGCGCGTGGCCTTGGGACGCAAGGCTTGGTCCACAATCGTCTGCGCCGC
Organism: Desulfovibrio sp.; assembly: GCA_050251495.1. Taxonomy (GTDB): domain Bacteria; phylum Desulfobacterota; class Desulfovibrionia; order Desulfovibrionales; family Desulfovibrionaceae; genus Humidesulfovibrio. The sequence continues at coordinate 18,248 of JBFWMQ010000021.1, forward strand.
TGTTGATTGCGTCTGCGTAGCGGTATTGGCCGGAGGCGCGGCCAGCAGAACGCCGTGTCCGAGCGGGCAGGGCAGCAGGCAGGCCGTCAGGGCCGCCCAGGCCACGAGCCGCCGAAGGTTGTGCGCGTTCATCGCTTCACCGTCCAGGCGCCATCGGGGTTCTGCAGCCTGTCGCCCGGCTGGGATGTATCCGCCGCGAGTTTGGCGAACACCGCGCGCACCTTGGGCAGGTCGGCCTGCGTGAGCTGCGCGTTGGTCTCAATGGCCCGGCGCATGATGACCATACGCGCGGCGTTGACCTCCGCAAGCACGCTGTCGAACTCTCGCTGGCCATAGCGCGCGGCAAAATCCTTCAGGCCGTCCGGGGCCTTGTCGCGGCTCATCACAAAGGGCGTGAGCAGTCCCTGGTTGTCTTCCCCCACCCAGCCCAGGCGCTTGAAGGACTCCACATCGTCGGCGTGGAAGGAGATGATCTGCATGGCCGCGATGGCGTCCTGCTGCTCCTGGCTCTTTTTCGGCGGCGTCTGGATGCGCCCAAGGGGGTCCACCCCGCGCACCGAGGCCACGAGCAGGGTCTCCTCGGACAGCGAATTGTAGGACCCGAGGATCTGATTCTCCAGCGAGGTTCGCTCGCTGGCCACGTTGACCTTGACCTCGGCCAGGGTGCACCCGGCAAGGCCCAAGGCAAGGCCCAGGGCGAAGGTCAGGCAGGCGGCTGTGGTGGCGTGGCGTTTCATCGTGATCCTCCTTGGCTTGCGGGTTCGACGACGCGAAGCGCGCCTGGGAGCCCCAACGGGTCGCGGCAGATGAGCGAACCGGACGCGGCGTCCAGAATCTTTATCAGGCCCGGCACTGCGGCGAGCGGTTTGGAGAGCTGCGCTTTGAGCGGCAGGTTGGCGATGCCCAGGCGGTCCACCGGAGGCAGGTCCAGCTGGAAGCCCTTCACGTCCACCGCTCCGGACAGGCTCAGGTTTCCGTAGGCGGCGGCGATGCGCAGGTGGCGCGGGTAGCCGATGCCCATGAGGCGGCGCTGCTGCACGATGGTCTCGTTTTGCTCCTCCGGGTCCAGGGCGTAGAGCATCCGCTCCAGGGTGCGCGGCCCAATCTTGGTGATGTCCGCCCGGAAGGTGAGCCGCCGGAGCAGTTCCTCCGGGTCCGGGGTGAGCGGGAGCGAGAGGCTGACGCGGCCGGATGTCTCTGCCTGTGCGCCCTCGTCGCGCGGGGATTTCTCCGGCAGCAGGCGGCCAGGATCAATGCCCGTGAAGGCCAGATCGGCGTCCAGGGAATAGCGCCCGGCGATCTTGCGCAGCAGGGCGCTGCCCAGGATGTTGCCGCCCAGGAGCCCGGCGCGGAAGGACCGCAGGCCAGGGACAGGGCCGGAGTCGTCCAGCCGCGCCTCGATGTCGCGGATGTCCAGCGGCAGGCCGCCAGATTTGGCCTTCAAGCGTGAGAGCCCAAAAGCACCTGCGAGCACGCGGGGGGCGTCTGGTCGCAGAAGCTGCCCCAGGGCCTCGCCGCCGGTGTCAGGGCGGATGGAGCTCCGGGAGGGAAAGAGGTCGAACACTTGCTCGGACAGGGGCAAATCCGCCTGGTCCTGCCCGCCCGGGCAGCTCAGTCCGCGCAACAGGCGGTAGCGGCGGCTGAGGCGCAGGGAGCTAGAGAGCCCGTCCACGGCGAGGTCCGGCCCCAGGCGCAGGTCCAGTCCAGGGCTCAAGAGCCGCGCAGAAAGGGCCAGGCTTCTGCCACCGGACAGCCGTGCTTCGGCCCCGGCCTCCAGCCGCCCGGAGCCGCTGAGGCCCTTGGCCGTGGCGCTGGGCGGCAAGGCGTCCAACCCGGTGGCGAGGCTGAAGGACACGCTGCCATCGACCAGTTCCAGCACGGCGGCGAGCCTGTCCTCATCGCGGTCGAGCACCGCGTCCAGCTTGTCCAGGCTGAGCGTGAGGTTCTGGTCCAGTTCAATCCCGTCCAGCCGGAGCACCTGGGACAACTGCGCCGAGCGCGCGCCCTGCTGGGCGGCGTTGACCGTGAACAGCCCGCGCAGGGGCGGGGACAGCCTGCCCACGCCGGGCAGCGCGTCCATTGGCCCAAAAGCCAGCGAGCCGGTCAGCGTCGTGTCGCGCACGCCCTCGCGGGTGGTGAGACGGAGCGGCCTGGGGGTGGAGAGCCCGCGCAGGCGCAGGGTTTCGCCGTGCTTCCCCGGAGTGGTGGCCAAAGGCCAGTCCAGGGCCAGGTTGTCGAGCTTCAGGACTGCTTCGGCGCTCTGGAGAAAGCCGAGTTCCTTTAAGCGTTGCTTGAGCTTCTTGGGGGCTGGCGATGCGCCGCCCATCGCCGAATCCTTGGGGGGCAGGGTGGCGGCAAGCTTCCAGTCGAGGTTGGCCCTGCCAGTGGCTTTGGTCTGGCGCGGCGCAAGAGACGAAGCCAACGCGAGGGTCTTCCGCGCGTCAAGTGTCAGCGTTCCGCTGGTGCGCAGGGAGCGGCCAGTTGGGCCGTCCAGGCTTGCCAGGGCTTGGCAGCGCAAGGCCGTTCCCAGGTCCAGGCTGAACGCAAGGTCGCGCAGGGCAGGCGTCATGTCCGGCCCGGAGAGGTTGATATCCGGTACGCTGGCGCGCAAGGCAAGCGGGATGTCCAGAGCCATTTCTCCGGGCTGTTGCACGCGCAGGCTCGGGGCGTCCAGGCTTAGAGCCAGCAGATTGATGCGGGCTGATTGCGCGGGCGGCAACGCGGCGTTCAGGCGCAGTCCGGCGGTCATTGAGGCGATGGCGGCTTTGCCCGCAGCCGTAATGCCGTCCGCCTGGGCATCAAGCTCCAGGGCCGCGGTACCGGTTATGCCGAAAAGGGCGGCGGCGTTTTGGGCCAGGGAATCAAAGCGCACGGTCACATGGGGGAGGCTGAAGGTGCGGATGGCGACAGGCGTGACTCCGGCAAGGCGCATTCCGTCCACCCTGGCCCTCAGGCTGGCCTCGGCCTGGCCAAGCGCTGCGCCAGGCAGGTTCGCGCTGGCGGACTCCACCAGCAGTTCCGCCTGGCCAAGGTCCAGGCGGCCTGCGGTGTCGCGGCGGGAAACCTTGCGGGCGTAGATTCGCAAATCCTTGAGTCCGGCTTTGATTTCTGGCTGTTCGTCCGGGGCGGGAAGCGTCGTGGCAAGGTCGAGCTTTTGAAGCGTCACGTCGCCGGACCCTATCGCCAGTCCTGGAGGCAGAAAGGCGCGCGCCAGCGGGAGGAGTTCGCCAAGGACGAGGCGTGTCTCGGTCACGGAGAGGGTGGCGCGGGGCTTGCCCTGGGCCACGCCCTCAAGCCCGGCGACCCAGCGAATCCGGCTGGAGGGCTTGAACTCCAGGCTGCCCGGGAGCGCCAGGGATTCGGCTTTGAGGTCCAAGACCGCTGTCTGGTGCAGCTTCAGGCTGACCGGGCCAGCGGCCTTGTCTCCGAGCCTCCCCTTTGAGGCGCGCAGCGCGTCCGCGAGGAGGGTCAGGCTCAAGTCCAGGCGTTCCGGGGCTGACCGACCCACGGTCAGCGTGAACGCCAGGCCTCCGTCCAGGTCCGGGACTGCGGCGGGCAGAAGCGGACGGGCGGCGCTCAGCGCTTCGCCAAGCTGCGACGTCATTTCGGCCTTGATGCCCGCCTCCAGGCTGCCGACCGCGAGAAGCTCCAGGCCGGGCGCATCAACCGCGAGATCAAGCTGTGCATGGGCCGGGTCCAGCCGACCGTGTCCGTCCTTAAGATCGGTGAGGCTGGCCGCGAAGCGCACCGGGATGAGGTGGGAGTTTTCCGGGGCGATGTTCAGCCCGGCCTTGAGGATCACCGGTTCGGCCATGAGCCCCTTTGATTCGACAAAAAGCGAAATATGGTGCAGCTCCAGCGCTTTGTCGCCTGGGGCTGGTTCGATGCGCACATCCATGTCCGACATGTCGATCAGCACATGCGCGTCCAGGTCCAGGGACACGGGGGAGAGCGCACTGCGCAGCCCGGAGAACAGGTCGCGAAGTGTCTCGGGCAGGGGCTTGGGGGGGGGCGCTGGTTCTGACGGCGGCGTGTGGGCCAGGCGCAGGCGCAAGCCGCGCAGCTCAAGAACGAATCGCAGGTCGCCGCGAAGCAGGGGGAGCAGGCCGAGGTCAGCGTGAAGGTCCTGGAGCGAGGCGAGGAATTCCTGGTCCGTGAGTTGCCCGGCGCCAAGGCTGAGGGTCTGGAGGCGAAGCCCGTCGGCCCAGCTGAAAGTGAGGTTGCCAATGCTGGCAGGCTTGCCGGTGGCCGTCGCGAGTTGCTGTTCAAGCCGAATGCGCGCCCAGTCGGAGGAAAGCACAAAGGGAAGCGAGAGCAGGGCTGTGGCGACAAGGCACAGCACCAAGGCAAGGGCCGCAGAAACGACCCGCAACACCTTGAAGGTGCGCGATTTCATGATGTGTTTCAGCTTGATGCCAGACATTTCCGCTCCGGGGCTGTTGCGGCTCAACCTTGGGCAGGCGCGTGCAGGAAAGTCTGCTCCAACTTCCTTCGTAATTCTGCAAGAATTGCGTTCTCCTTGCAATGCATTTCCAGCACGCGGCCGCTTGGGGCTCTATGGCCGGGTTTTTGCTATCTCACGCCGTCAGTTCCTCAACCCAAGGAGACCCTGCGGCCATGAATCTGCGTCACTATTACCTGAGCATTTTTCTCATCGTGCTGTGTTTGCTGTCTTTTGTCGGAGTGTTCGGCCTCCTGCCAGATGTTTTGGGGGCTTCATCGACGGGCGCTGGATTAACGTCTTTGCAAAAAATGTCACTTGATTACGGTCTGTACGCCGTCCTGTTCTTGGTCTTGTGCTGTCTCGCCGTTCTTGCGCGCTTGCATGTCTTGTTTCGTGGCTATGTCTCGGAGCTTGGCCAGAAGGCAGCTGCCGCCGTGTCTGCCAATGATTCGAAGACGAGTGTGTTCCAGCGGCAGCGCGAGGACATATTTGTCACGCTCTCCGAGGACGTTGACAAAATTGTAAGCGAATACGCAAGGCTTCAGGAACACGAGGCGGAACTGCAGGCGAAGCTTGAGCATGAGACCCAGGCTGTTTGCGCCGCGCGTGCCGAGGCGGTGACGGCGAAGGAGCAGGCCGAGATCTCCCGGCGTGATGGTCTGCTCTCGGCTTCCAAGACCCTTGGTGTGGCCATCGGCGGCATTCACACCTCCTGCGACGAACTGCGCGCCTTGTCCGAGGCCAGTGGGGCCGGTGCGCAGCGACAGCAGCGGCTCATGCAGGATGCGGCGAGCTCCATGGACCGCCTTGACGACGCGGTACGGCAGATGCTGGGGCGTGCGACCAGCGCCGTCGATCAGGCCCAGATGGCGCAGGACAAGGCCCGCAACGGCTCCGTGACTGTTGGCGAGACCGTCTCGGCCATCCGCGCGGTGGAGCAGAAGGCTCAGGACCTTGCCGCTGTGGTGCGGGATCTTGGCAGCCAGGCCCTCGCCGTTGAGAAGATCATGGAGGTCATCTCCGATATTGCCGACCAGACCAATCTGCTGGCGTTGAACGCGGCCATTGAGGCTGCGCGGGCGGGCGACGCGGGCAGGGGCTTCGCGGTCGTGGCGGACGAAGTCCGCAAGCTGGCCGAGAAGACCATGAACGCCACGCGCGAGGTGGCGCAGCGCACCCTTGGCATTCAGCAGGGCGTGGAGCGTACGGAGCGCGACATGGAGGAGACGGCCAGCCGGGTGAACAGCGCCGTGGGTCTGGCCCAGGATTCTGGCGCGTCCCTGCGCGAGATCGTTGAACTCGCAGGCGAGACGGCGCAGCACATCCGCGACATGGCCGAGGCGGCCAGCGAGCAGGCGGGCACCAGCGGCCACATCAACGACATCGTGCGCCAGGTGAAGCTCATCTCCGAGCAGAGCTATGCCGGGGCGCAGGGCGCGGGCGAGTCCGTGGCCGGGCTGCTTGGCCGGGTGGTCGAGCTGGAGTCGATGAACGCGGTGTTCCAGCTCATCGGCAGCGGCGCCGTGCAAGGCATTGTGGAGGGCTTGGCGACGGATTCCCGCGTGCGCTCCATGCAGCGCTCCGAGCAGGAGACGGCCATGCGCCAGGCCTTGAGCCAGTATCCGTCCCTGGAACTGCTGTATCTGACGGACGCGGGCGGACGGCAGGTGGTCTCCAACATCGGGCGCGCCCCTGGCGGCATCAGGCAGGACGCCTCGGCGTTCGGGCGCGACTGGTCGAGCAGGCCCTGGTTCCGCCAGCCGGTGGAGTCGCGCGGCATCGCGGTGAGCGACGTGTATGTCTCAAGCGCAACCGGGGAGAACTGCATCACCGTGTCCGCGCCGATTGTGACCCAGGCCGGACGGCTTGCAGGCGTGCTTGGCGTGGACGTGAACCTTGGACGGGCGACGGCGGAACGCGCAGCGGCCTGCTGACGAGGTCTGCGATCGGCCCATGTGACCCCGCCCCGGCGGGGTCTTTTCTTCTTTGCGGGGCTTGTCCACAGGCCAGGCGCAGTTGGCCTGCGAGGACTACGGCACGATGACCCCGCAGGCGACAGCCGGGCCGCTGTTGCCGTCCGGCTGGGTGGTGAAGTCGTCGGGCCGGGCGCTGATGACGACAGTACGCCCTGCGATGCCCATCGGCCCCTTGTCCAGGGTCATGCGGTCCATGCGGGCCTGAAAGCGGGCCGTGCCGTCCTTGCCGACCGCGAGCATGGGCAGGTCGCCCACATGGCTTGAGGGGCCGCCAGGGCTGCCGTGCCGCGCCCCGGTGGGATTGAAGTGCCCGCCGGCGTTTTTTGCGGCAGCGCCGCCGCAGTCGCCGCCCTCGTGGATGTGCAGGCCGTGCGCGCCGGGCGTCAGGTCCGAGAACGTCCCCTGTATGAGCACCTCCTTGCCTTGCTGGCGGAAGGTCATGAGTCCGCTGGCCTTGCCGCCCCTGGTCGGTGCAAGCTGCGCCTTGAGCGTTGTCGGGCCGCCAAGGTGGACGCCCAGCCCGCAGCCCGCAAGGGCAAAAGCAAGCAGGGAGAGTGTTGCAAACTGTCGAAGGGGGGAACGTTTGGTCATAGGGCCTCCTTGTTCGAGGGGGGGCGGTGGAAATGAAAAAGGGCCATGCCGAGGCATGACCCTTTGAAATCGCTGGTGGGCAATACGTGATTCGAACACGTGGCCTTCGGCTCCGGAGGCCGACGCTCTATCCAGCTGAGCTAATTGCCCGTAAGGGTTGCCTAGCTAACCTTTCGGCCGATGGCTGTCAAGGACGGCCCTAGAGGCCAAGGCTGGCGAGCAGGTCGTCCACCGAGCCCTGGGTGCTGTCCAACTGGGGGCCTTGCAGCGTCGAGAGCTGATTTTTGGCCTTGGCTTGCAGATGGCTGAAGTCCGCCTTCTCATGGGGCGCCTCGGTGTGCGCCTTGATCATCAGTCCGGTGGTCATGTAGACGTCAAGAACGATTTTTTCAATCTTCTTGATTGTTTCAATGATGATCTTGATGCGCTGCCCCGTGAGATCCTGAAAGCTCAGGGTCGTCATGATGCTCATGAGGTCTTGGCTCAGGGTGTTGTTGATGCTTGCGAGGGTCTCCCGCTCGGCCTTGGACACCCCGCCGCGCTCAAAGGATTTGACGATCCCGGACAGGGTGTCGGAAAGCGTTTGCAGGTTTTCGATGGTGTCGATGATCTTGACCGTTGCGCTTTCCGTGGTCTGCAGGATGGCGTCGAGCTGGTTCGAGGCTTGGCTGAAGAGCTCATTGGGGTCCTCGCCCAGGGGGGTGCCTGGAGCGCTTGAGCTCTTTGCGGCCTTGATCTCCTGATAGATCTCCTTGAAGCCCTTTTGCAGGTCCTCGTTGACGCGGCGATAGAATTCGCCTTCCAGGAGCGCGCCGTTGAGGGTCCGTGTGATTTCGCGCTCCACCGCCACGGTCAGGGTCTCGCGCAGGTCGGCCGCCAACTGGTCGGCAACCTTCTGCATCAGCTCGCGCACAAGCGCGTTCTCGTCAGACACGGTCCGCCTCCTTGCAAGGGGAAGGATCAGCTCAGGTCGTTGTCGCTCATGTCCACAACCATGGCCCGCACAGGGCAGACCCGGGTGCACATGCCGCAGGCCGAGCACTTCTCGACATCGAAAACGACCTTGCGCGACTCAAGATCGACAGACAACGCCTTGGTGCGGCACAGCGAGGTGCACAGGCCGCAGTGCATGCAGGCGTCCTCGTCGCGGAAAACCTTCTGTGAGGCCGGGGTGATCTTGACCCCGTTCTCCTTCAGGTAGGACATCCCCTTGCGATAGTTCTCCTCGCGCCCGGTGATCTCAAGCGTCAGGCTGCCTTCGTGGCGGGGACTGATGTCGGCCTTGAGGATGTTGAAGCTCAGGTTGAACAGCAGGGCCAGGTTGCACACCACGGGCCTGCCGGAAGCCTCCGGAGGGAACGAGAGGTAGATGATCTTGCGGAAACCGTTGCCTTCTTCAGTCATATGCGCCTCTGCGGCTTGTCCGTTCAGCAAAGACCGTGGTCGGCCTGCTTTACTTGTGGTCCTTGAGGAATTTTTTCGCGCTGATGGCTTCGGGCGAACTGGGGAAGCGGTCGATGAGGTCCTGGAGCACAGCGCGGCCCGCCTTGTCCTTGCCGATCTTGTAGAAGGCCATGCCCTGCTTGAGCACGGCGGACTTGTACTTGGAGCTCTTGGGGAAGCGCTCGATGACTTCCTGGTAGGCCAGCACGGCCTTTCCGTAGTCCTGCAGGTTGAAGGCGCACTCGCCCACCCAGTACACGGCCTCCGAGGTCTTCGGGTGCTTCTTGAAGTTGGTGGCGAACTCGGAGTAGTACTGCCGGGCCTCCTCGTACTTGCGGGCCTTGAACGAGGAATCGGCCTTGGCGAAGAGCGCTTCGGCTGTGTCCACTTTTGGGTCGGCCTTCGGGGCTTCGGGCTGCTTTGTGGCGACCTTGGTCGGCTCGACCTTGGCCGGAGCGGGTTTCCCTTTGTCCGCCTGAACGGCGGGTGCGTCGGTCTTGGCTGCGAGCGCGGGGGCGCTTCCCCCCAGGTCCATTCCGAACTGACTCTGCAGGGCTGTCTTGATGTTCTGGACGTCGTTGGCGACGTCAATCAGGGTCGGTCCGCCCTCGGTCGTGGACGTCATGGCGTTGAACTTGACGCTCAAGGTGTCGAGCTTCTCCTGAAGCTTGGCCACCTGCATGCGCAGTGTCTCAAGCTCTGCCCAGGTGTTGGCCTGTCGGGCCTGCACGGGAGACGTGCTTTTCTGGATCTCGTCGCGCAGTTCCCCCTGGGTCTGGGTGAGCTGGTCTTCGAGCTTTTGGATGGTGCGTCGGCTTTCCTGGCGATCCCGGTACGCTTGATTCTGCAAGGTTTCCAGGTCGGACTTTGTGGCGCAGCCAGCAAGCAGGGCTGCAAGGCCGAGGGCCAGAACGATATTTCGGCTGCTCGATGCGGACATCAGAGTTTCCTCCCTCTTTTTCTGCCAAAAACCAAATACGCCAATCCTCCGAGAAAAGGAACCATCACGGCGAGCTGAATCCAGCCGAACCTGGCGGCGCTGGAGCCGAAATCACGGTGAAAGGCGTCCCAGATGGCGTACAGGCTGATGGCGGCGAAAACGCCAACAGCTCCCAGGATGGCGACCCACTGGGACGGGGCCAGCGGAGGCAGTTCAAACATGTTCGGGCACTCCTGAAACCTTAGGCGCGGCGGGCAGAGGATTTCCGTTCATGCCGGTTTTTCATGTACATGGAGATGATGACGCAGAAGGCTCCGCAGGTGATGGCGATATCCGCCACGTTGAACGCGGGCCAGTGATATTGGCCGACATGGAAGTCAAGGAAGTCCACCACGAAGCCGAAACGGATGCGGTCCACGAGGTTTCCCAGCGCCCCGCCCAGAACAAGGCCCAGGCCCCAGATGAAGAACCTGTCGCCATGGTCGGCCGTGCTGAGCAGGTAGTAGATAAAGCCCACGGCAAAGACGGTCACGGCCACAAAGAACCATATCTGCCAGTTCGTATCCGGGCGGTTCAGAAAACCGAAGGCCGCGCCCTTGTTCAGCACATGAACAAGGTTGAAGAAGCCAGGTATTACTGGGTCCGTGTCCCACAGGACGTACTTCTGCTGGATCACTGCCTTGGTGATCTGGTCGGGGATGATGATGCTGGCGGCCAAGATGGCCGCGGTCTTCAAGCGCGAATCCATCTAGCTCCCCAAAACCACAGCCGTGCAGCGCGGGCAGATCTCCGGATGCGCACCGTCCGAGCCGAGCTTCTCGTCGTAGCGCCAGCAGCGCTGGCACTTGGCCCCAGCGGCCTTGCCCACAAGGATCTTGACCGGCTCGGACACTTCGGCCCCAAGCGCCTCGTCCGGGGCCTCGTCGTACTTCTTGACCACCACATTGGAGACGATGAAGAATTCCTTCAGGCCCTCGTCGCCCAGTTGCGACTGAAGGAAGTTGTTCAGCCTGTCCTCAACGTAGAGCGTCACCTGCGTTTCAAGCGAGTGACCGATGTCGCCAGCCTTGCGCATGGGTTCGATGGCCTTGGTGACCTCGCCGCGCACGGCCAGCAAGAGTTCGAAGGCCTGCCGCTCGCCATCGCCCATCACGGTCGCGGCCTCGGGCAGGCGCATGGTGAACACGCTGGCTCCGCCCGGGCGCATGGCCTCGGGCAGGGTCTGGTAGGCTTCCTCGGCGGTGAAGCTGAGCACAGGAGCCATGTCGTTCAAGAGGATGAGCAAGGCGCGCCAGAGCACGGTCTGGGAGGAGCGGCGCTCCAGCCCCGCGCACACGTAAAGGCGGTCCTTGATGATGTCGAGGTAGAAGGCCGAGAGGTCGGTAGTGCACAGGTTGTGCAGCGTGTGGTAGACCTTGTGGAACTCGAAGTCCTCATACGCTTGCAGGATGGTCCTGTGGCGGCGCTCCACGAGGTCGAGGGCGAAGCGGTCCAGCGGCAGCAGGGCTTCCGGCGCAACGGCGTCCTTGGCCGGGTCGAAGTCGGCCAGATTGCCCAAAAGGAAGCGCACGGTGTTGCGGATGCGGCGGTAGGCGTCCACCAGGCGGTTCAGGATCTCATCCGAGATGCGCACGTCCTCCTGGTAGTTCACGGCCGCCACCCACATGCGCAAAATCTCGGCCCCGTACTTGTCGATGATTTCCTGCGGGGCGATGACGTTGCCGATGGACTTGCTCATCTTGCGTCCGTCGCCATCCACCACGTAGCCGTGGGTGAGCACGGTCTTGTAAGGCGGCACGCCGCGCGTACCCATGCTGGCCAAGAGCGAGCTATGGAACCAGCCGCGATGCTGGTCCGAGCCTTCCAGGTACAGGTCCGCCGGGCAGGAGAGCTCGGGACGCTGCTCCAGAACCGCGGCGAAGCTGGTGCCGGAGTCGAACCACACGTCCAGGATGTCCGTCTCGCGGCGCCAGTGCTGGCGGCCGCATTTGGGGCATTTCAGTCCCGCCGGGACGATGTCCTCAAGCGGGGCCTCGAACCAGTAGTCGCAGCCCGTGGGGTGCTGGGCGAACTTGTCCACAACGCCCATGACCCAGGCGGTCTCGAAATACGCCTCGTCGCAGTCCTCGCAGATGAGCGCCACAATGGGCACGCCCCAGTTGCGCTGGCGCGAGATGCACCAGTCCGGGCGGTTTTCGATCATGTTGCCGATGCGCTCCTCGCCCCAGGCAGGAATCCAGCGCACGGTCTCGTGGATGGCCTTGAGCGATTTCTTGCGCAGGTCGTTGGCTTCCATGGAGATGAACCACTGGGTGGTGGCGCGGAAGATCACCGGCTCCTTGCAGCGCCAGCAGTGCGGGTACGAGTGGCTGATCTTCTCCTGCGCGAGCAGATTGCCCACCTGCTTCAGCTTCTCGATGACCTTGGGATTGGCCTCGAACACGGTCAGGCCCGCAAAGAACTCCACGTCGGTGAGGAAGCGGCCCGCGTCGTCGAGGGGCGAATACACCTCAAGGCCATACTTCAGGCCCACGTCGTAGTCCTCGCGGCCGTGGCCCGGAGCGGTGTGGACGCAGCCGGTGCCAGCGTCAAGGGTCACGTGCTCGCCAAGGATGATGGGCGACTTGCGCTTGTAGAAGGGGTGGCTCGCCTCCAGGCCCTCCAGCTTGGCCCCGGGCACGGTGGCAAGCACCTTGGGCGTGTCCCAGCCGAAGATTTCAGCGCAGGGGGCGAGCAGTCGCGCGGCCATGAGGTAGATGCAGCCGCCCACCTCGGCAAAGACGTAGTCGAACTCCGGATGCACGCACACGCCCATGTTGTCGGGCAGGGTCCAGGGTGTGGTGGTCCAAATGGCCACAAAGGTCTTGGCCGGGTCATACTTGGTTCCGGCGGGCAGCAGGGCCTGCACGCGCTTGTCCGCAAGCGGGAAGCGCACGAAAATGGACGGCGAGGAGTGGTCGGCGTATTCGACCTCGGCCTCGGCAAGCGCGGTATGGCAGGAGCAGCACCAGTAGATGGGCTTCTTGCCGCGTATCACCGAGCCCTTGTCCATGAAGTTGCCGAGCTCGCGGGCGGTCGCGGCCTCGTACTTCGGATCGAGGGTCATGTATGGCTTGTCCCAGGCGCCCAGCACGCCCAGGCGCTTGAACTCGTTGCGCTGGATGTCCAGGAACTTGAGGGCGTATTCGCGGCAGAGCTTGCGCACCGTGACGGCGGGCAGTTCCTTCTTCTTTTTCTTGAGCTCGGTTTCGACCTTGTGCTCGATGGGCAGGCCGTGGCAGTCCCAGCCCGGGACGTATTGGGCCTGCCGTCCGCTCATGTTGCGCGACTTGACCACGATGTCCTTGAGCGTCTTGTTCATGGCCGTGCCCATGTGGATGTTGCCATTGGCGTAGGGCGGGCCGTCGTGCAGGACGTAGGTCTTCTGCCCCTCGTTGGCGGAAACCATCGCGCCGTAGGCGTCGATCTGCGCCCAGAACTTGAGTGTTTCCGGCTCTTTCTGCTTCAGGTTGGCCTTCATGGGGAAGCCGGTCTGCGGCAGCTTGAGGGTCTGCTTGTAGTCGCTCATTTCGTGTTGTGTCCTTGCTCTGGGCGCGCGGCTTTGAAAGGCGCCTGCACGCCGGTTCATTGGAACGGAGTAACTTGGAACATCATGGCCCGGAAGTCAAGCAACAGGCCGCTTGCCCCGAGGAGTGGCCGCCGGGCGGGTGTTCCTTTTCCCCGGCCGTGCGGTTACTTGCTTGTGTGGGTGTAGACGCCGTCCCAGCCTTCGGCGGGCGGGTGGTCGATGAGGGTCTGGCAGCGCTCGGCGTACATGTCGTAGAGCGCCGCATTGCCGGTGAGCTCTTTGAGTTCCTTGAAGGCGGCCTCGGCCTCGGCGAAGCGCATGGCCTTGTACAGGGCCAACGCTTCGTTGTGCCTGCCGATTTCCTCGGCGCGCAGGTCAGCCTGCTCGTGGGTCATTGCGGTGTAGATGGTGATGGGCTTGCTCTTGCCCTTCACGCGCACGCAATCCATTTCAAGATAGACGTATGCGTCGCCGCAGGCTTCCACCATGGCCTCGCTGACGAGCAGAATCTGGCCGTAGTACTTGGTCAGGCTCTCCAGGCGCGAGGTCAGGTTCACGTTGTCGCCGATGAGCGTGTAGTCGAAGAGATCCGCCGAACCCATGTTGCCCACGCGCACGCGCCCGCAGTGCAGGCCCACGCCGATCTTGATGGTCAGGCCGAACTTCTCCTGAAAGCCGACGTTCAGGGTCTGCAAGTGCTCGAACATCTGCAGGGCCGAGTCCATGGCCTTCTTCTGATGGTTCGGCACGTCGAGGGGCGCGTTCCAGAAGGCCATGATGGCGTCGCCGATGAACTTGTCCAGCGTGCCCATGTTCTGGGTGATGACGCGCGTCATGGGCGTCAGGTAGTCGTGCAGCAGGTCCGTCACCTGGGTCGGGGTGAGTTTTTCGCTCATGGTGGTGAAGCCGCGCACGTCGGAGAACATGACGGTCACTTCCTTTTCCTGGCCTTGCAGGCTCAAGGATTCCGGGGAATCATAGATCTGCTTGATGACCGCGGGCGCAAGGTAGTGCGAGAAGGCGCCGTGGATGAACTTCTTCTGCTTTTCCTCGCGCCAGAATTTCATGAGCGTGAGCAGGGCGAAGTTTGCAGCCAGGATGATGTATGCATAGAGCGGCGAGATGTATACGCGCAGGGTGGACAGCATGTATGAGGTGCCTTCCCACATGCCGAAGGCCATGCCCACCAGGGGGACGACGATCCATACGGCCCGTGCCCAGGCCACGAGCAGGGTGATGAGGATGCCCGCAAAAAGCGTCGAGGCCAGCTCCACGGCCGGGGCGTAGTCCGGGATGGAGATGAAGTCCTGGGTCAGGATGTTGTCCAGGATGGTGGCGTGGGTTTCCACGCCGGGATAGACCGGGGTGAAGGGCGTGGCGCGCAAGTCCTTGAGCCCGGCCGCCGAGGTGCCGATGAAGGCGATCTTGCCCTCCAGCATGGCCGGATCGGCCTTGCCCTCCATGATGTCCACGGCGCTGACGTAGGGGAACATGCCCCCGCCGCCGCGATAGTTCACCAGCATCTGTCCGGCGCGGTCCACGGGGATGACGGACCCTGCGTAGCGCATGGACTCCGTGCCCTGGGGACCGAGCTTGAGCAGCACGCTCGGGTCGCCGGTGGCCTGCATCAGGGTGGACAGGGCCAGGCTTGGGTAGAGCGCGCCGTTGTAATTGATGAGCAGGGCCACGCGGCGCAGGATTCCGTCCGGGTCTGGCGTGGCGTTGAAGAATCCGGTCGCGGTGGCGGCTTCGGCCAGTACGGGCAGCGGGCACACCGCCCCGAAGGCCGAGTGCAGGGCCTGGTCCGGGGGCAGGGCGTCCGGCGATGAGAGCAGTGCGACCTGGGCGGGCTTGATGAAGCACTCGCCGGTCTGCTTCTGCTGGTCGGCCTCGGCCCGGGAGAAGGAGAAGTAGAAGCCCAGCACATACGGCTTTCCCGCCAGCACGCTCGCCAGCAGGGCGTCGTGATCCTCCAGGGCCTTGGGCAGGCCCTGGAAGTCCACGTCCACCATCAGTTCCTTTTTTATTTGGCTTTTAAGCAGCGCCGGAGAAGTGCGGTCGGGCTCGGCCAGCACAACGTCCATTCCCACGGAGAGCGCCCCGGCCATGCGGATCTTCTCCAGCAAAAGCGCGACGCGATAGCGCGGCCAAGGCCACTGGCCCAAGGCGGAGAGGCTTTTCTCGTCGATGTCCACGATGACCGGGATGCCTGAAGTCTTTGTGGAATGGTTGCGGCGCAGATGCTGGTCGTAGATCTTGTAATCCAGAAAACGCAGGATGCCGGGCTGGATGATGTACAGCACGGCCATGAGCAACGAGGTGCAAAGTCCGGTGACCAGGAGCAGGAACTTGTCGCTTTTGAATATTTTCATCAGCAGGTGCGTCATGGTTTCTCCCTGAGCGTGGCCTGTTGGACTTGACTGTCCCGTCTTTGCCTATTTGCCACGAAAATTCAAGACTTCCACTTGCATTTTGCGATCGCATAACATAATAGCTCGATAAAATATTCAAGCGTGTAGATGCGCTGTTCCAAGAGGCCGTGCGCCATCCTTGGTTCCAGATTGCCGGAAAAGGTGTTGCGTGCGTAGAATCGTTACCCGGAAACTCCCTCTTTCCCTTGTCCTGGCGGCCCTGTTCGTGGTTGCCATGGCGCATGACGCCTTGTGCGCTGACGCGCCCCAACCGGCGACCGCAAAAACGGCGGCGGTGGTTCCTGTCACCTTGAAGGAATCCGTTGCCCACCTCATGCAAATCCATGATCGCATCAAGGCTGCGGAGGCTTCGCTCAAGTCCACGGAGCACCTGGAGAACCGGGCCAAAGGCCTCTGGTATCCTCGGCTGAACGCCGTGATCGACGCTGGCAAGGAAGACATCACCAAGCCGGATTCCTCCCAAAGCACCAACATGAACCGCAACGTCGAGACGCTTTCCGCCAACCAGCTTCTGTATGATTTCGGCGGCGCGAGCGGCGCGATCGCCCAGGCCAGGGGCGCCCGCGAGGAATCCAAGGCCAAGCTTGAGCAGATGCGCCAGGAAGTCTCCATGCAGGGCGTCAGCGCCTATCTCGGGCTCATTCGCGCCCGCGAGATGCTGCGCTACGCCATCCGCTCCGAGGACAACATCAAGCGGCTTTCCGGAATGCAGGAGGCGCTTGTGGAGCGCGGCGTGGGGCTTTCCTACGAGGAATTGCAGATCAAGGCCCAGCTTGCCGGGGCTCAGGCCCACCGGGTGAACGTCGAACGTTCCATGGTCAGCGCCCGCAACAACTATCGCGCCGTGTTCCAGTTCGATATTTCCGATGCCCAGATTGAAAGTCTGCTCTTGCCGGGCATGCCCAAGGCCCAGATGCCCTCAAACCTCGACGATGCCGTGGAACTGGCCCTGGACGCCAACCCCGCGCTGGTCGAGCTTCAGTACAGCATCAACTCCCGCCAGGGCGAGCTGGCTGTGCACGAGTCGGCCCTGTATCCCAAGTTCGAGGCCGTGGCCGAGGCGGCCCGCAAGGAGAACGACCAGGGGGAGAGCGCGGTGCGCACGGAAGGCCGCGCGGGCCTGCAAGTGACCTACAATCTGTTCCAGGGCTTCCGCGATGTCGAGGCGACGCGCGCGACCAAGAGCGACATCGTCTCCATCCGCAAGACCCTGCTCGATCGCCGCCGCACCGTTGAAGAGCGCGTGCGCAACGCCTGGAACGACATGACGACCCTCACCCGCACCGTCGCCCTGTACGACAACCAGGCCAACATCACCTGGTCGTTTTTGGAGCTCATCAAGAAGAAGAAGGCGCTTGGGGGCGAGGTCAATCTGCTGGACATTCTGGTGGGCGAGCGAGACTATATCTCCGCCACCAGTTCCAAGGTGACGGCTGACATTGATCTTATAACCGCCGCATACACCCTGTTCTACCAGATGGGCCAGCTGCGGCCGGAAGTTGTCGAGAATTAGGCCCGGCACGCGCCCGCCGATGCCTCTGACCTCTCCCCTTTCGCCGGTTGGCCCGGATCGCCCATGAAGGAACTCCTCCGCCGATTATCCTTGTGCACCCGCGTCGCCTGGGAGATCCTGGCCGCCTCGTTCCTGTACAACCTCATGTCGCTGGCCTCGTCCATCTATGTCATTCTGGTGCTGAACCGCTATATCGGCTACGGGTTCGACGGCACCCTCTACACCCTTACTCTGGGCGTGCTCATCGCCTCTGGCCTGGGGTTCGCCTTCGGCGAGGTGCGCAACAGGCTGTGCGGCGTGGTGAGCCAGGGGCCGGACGAGGATTTGGCCGAGCGGACCTTGGCGGCCTTGGCGCGCGCCAGGCTTGTGGATTTGAACCGTCTGCCCGTCGGTCGTCATCAAGAGATGCTTGGCGCGCTCCAGCAGGTCCAGGGCGCTTTCGCTTCCGCCAATATCGCCGCCGCTCTCGATGCCCCGTTCACCATGCTTTTCCTGTTCGCCATCGCGCTCATCAATCCCTGGTTGATGTTGATAACTTTTCTGGCGGTCTGCTTCACGGGTGTTTTCACCCTGAGCGGCCTGCGCAAGGGCGAGGCTGACGGCCTCAAGTATCAGCAGGAAACCCAGTCCCACCGCAATTTGCTCAGTTCCGCCGTTTCCGGCGCGGAGACCGTCCGGGCGTTCCTGGGCGGCGAGTTCCTGCGCCGCTCCTGGCGCAAGCAGGTCGATGCCCTGAACGGGCTGCGCGAGCTTATGGAGAAGCATCGACTCAAAACCCGGATGCGCACCGAGTCCGTCACAGTGCTTCTGCGGGTCTTCATCTACGCCTTCGGCGCAATGCTGGCTGTTTCCGGCGACATCAGCGTCGGCGGGCTGATCGGCGCAAGCATCCTTTCCGGCAAGGTGCTGCAAATGGGCGCCAGCTTCTTTCAGGCCTATCTGGCCACCCGCAGCGGGGAGCAGGCCCTGGTGCGCCTTGGCGAGTTTCACGCCTTGCCTCTGGAGCCCCTGTCCGGCGCGGCGCTGCGCGAGTACTCCGGTCGCCTGGAGTTCCGCGATGTTGGTTTCGCCTATTCCGGGACCACAAGTCCGCTTTTCGAGTCCTTGAGTTTTGTCCTTGCCCCGGGGGCGGTCATGTGCGTGACCGGGTTCAACGGCGCTGGCAAGTCCACCTTCTGCAAAGTCGCGGCGGGGCTGCTGGAGCCGGGTCGAGGCCAGGTGCTGGCTGATGGCGTGGAGCTGCGCCAGCTTGCTCCCGACTGGTGGCGCAGGCAGGTGCTCTATTTGCCGCAGGAGCCCACCTTCCTGAACACCACCATCCGCGAGAACATCACCCTGGCGGACCCCGCGCCGGAAAGCACCGCGTCACAGGAACGGCTCAACCAGGTTGTGCGCGCCGCTGCCCTGCGGCGTTTCCTCGATACCAGCCGCCAGGGGCTCGACATGCCCGTGACCGAGGGAGGCAAGGCGCTTCCCCTTGGCATCCGCAGACGCATCGCCCTGGCACGCGCACTCATGAATCCTGGTCGGCTGGTGGTGTTCGACGACCCCACCGAAGGGCTTGATTCCGAGGGGTGCCAGGCCGTGTACGGCATCCTGAACGCACTTGCCAAGGCCGGGCACACCATTATCGTCGCCACGGCCGACCCCAGCATCCTCAAGGGCGCCGCCCTGGTGCTCGACATGAACGTGAAGCCTACGCCCGCGTTCGGCCCGGCGCTGGCCCAAGCGCCCAAGCCGGAGGAGTCCTGATGGACGAGCCCACCCCCACCGTTCTCGGCCCGCAGGTCAGGACCTGCGCGGCGGACGCGGCCTTGGTGGCGCATCGCCGCTTCCTGTACCTGTGCTTCTGCCTGTTCGTGCTCGCCTTCGCCTGGGCCGCGCTCACCGATCTGGACATCGTAAGCGAGGCCGTCGGCGAGGTCATTCCGCAAACAAAGGTCAAGAAGATTCAGCATCTCGAGGGCGGCATCGTGCGGGAAATCCTGGTGCGCGAGGGCGATACCGTGAAGCAGGACCAGCCGCTTATCGTGCTGGACGCCTCCGCTGCCGACGCCACGACGGAAGAGCTCGATGTGCGCCTGGTGAGCTTGCGGATTGAGGCCTTGCGTCTTGATGCCGAATCCAAGGGCTTGCCGAAGCCTCTGTTCCCTCCCGCCCTTGTGGAAAAGCACGGGGCGCTGGTGGAACAGGCCATGAATCTTTTCAATGCCCGGCAGAGCCGCCTGCACAATGACCTGGCGACCCTTGCCGAGAAGGTGCGCCAGCGCGAGCAGGACATCCAGGAGACCAGCGCGCGGCTGGACAACCTGCGCCGGAACCTTCCCCATGTCATCCGTCAGGTGCAGCGCAGCGAGGAGCTCCTCCGTGAACGCCTGGTGAAGGAGGACGAGCTCATCGGGCGGTTGAAGGAGCGCAACAACACCGAGAGCGCCATCCGGGAGAACTCCGCCGCACTCTCGCGTGCCAGCGCCGCCCTTGCGGCCGCCAAGGAAGAGCTGAACCACGCCCAGAGCACCTTCCGCGAGGAGGTGGAGATCGAGCTGAAGAAGGTCCAGCGCGAACTCGGCGAGCTTACCCAGCGCATGAAGAAGTTCCGGGACAGCCAGGACCGCACAGTCCTGCGCGCCCCGGAGGCCGGCGTGGTGAAGAGCATCGCGGTTGTCAGCGAGGGAGAGGTCGTCATGCCCGGCATGACCGTGGCCGAAATCGTTCCGGTCGGCGACAAGCTGATCATTGAGGCGCATCTGCCCATCCAGGACATCGGCTACGTGCGTCCCGGCCAGCTGGCCGTGGTCAAGCTGGCGTCCCTTGATGCGCGCCGTTTCGGAAACATCGACGGCAAGGTGCTGCACGTCAGCCCGGATGCCGTGACCGAGAGAATGCCCAACGGCGTGAACACCTTCTACAAGGTTCTTGTGGAGACCGAGACCGACCATTTCTCGCGCAAGTCGAACCGTTACGACTTGTTCCCCGGAATGCGCGTGGTGGTGGGCATCCACATCGGCGAACGTTCCGTGCTCGGCTACTTCCTCGACCCCTTTGTGGACGCCATGAGCGGTTCAATGCACGAGCGTTAGGCCGGCAGTATCAGTCCCCGCGCCCCCGGCCGTCTTTGAGAGATCAGTCCAGCTGCCATGCGTTTTACGCAATGGTCCGTTTTTACGGGATAAATATGGAAAGCCTAAAAGATAAAAGCCTCCCAAGGGAGGCTTTTGCTTTCCCGCTCCAAGGGCGGGTCAAAGGGCCGCAACTAGGCCGGGTTGTCCAGCAGGATGCCAGACATCTCCTTGATGGAGGCGGACAGCTTCAGAAGCTCGTCCTGCGGAATCTTGCGCAGCACCTTGTTGCTCCTTTCGTCCACAATCTCCACCTGCACCCGGTTCTGGGAGTCGTCGAGCACCCGGATCTTCAGCCCGATGTCCATCTCCTTCAGCTGTTGCTCCAGCTTCTGGGCTGCTTCCCGGGCCGAGGTCCTGTCGGCCGAGGCGGCGGCAAGCAGGGAGCGTTGGTCCGGGCCGTCCGATGCCTGGCCCGTGGTCGCTAACGGCGCGAGCGGCTGGGTGTTGTTTGCGGCGCTCCGATGCGTCTCTGTCGCCATGTGGGCTGCGGAACCCACCTGGACTGCGGCGGCGTTTTCGGCAAGGGAGAACCCCTGCCTGACATCCGTGTCTGAGGGGTTGATATTCATGGCGTCTACCTCATTTATTAATAGGCCTCTTGAAGGATTGGTTCTGTCCTTACGATAGGTGTATCGGCCGAATTGATCGTAAACTTTAGGTTACGGTCAAAACTAGTAAACGTTGCGTATTAGATACTTGGACAACACGCGCTGTCCCGGGCAGCTCGCTTGCCCGGGCGCTGGCGATTTGCTAAAGACGTTATGTAAGCGTTGCGCCAGTTTCGCACGCATGAAGCGCCAGGAGGGACGATGAGGGGTTGGACCGTATCTTTGGCTATGCTTCTGACGCTGTGCGGCGGAGCTTTCGCAGCCGCTCCCGGCCCGTCCTTGCCTGCGGATGAAGTCATGCAGCTTTTGAAGGCTGGCAACGCTCGGCACGTAACCGGGCAAACCCTTCATGACCAGCAGGGGGGCGACCGGCGCGAGGAACTGGCAGCGGCTGGACAGCGCCCCATCGCCACGATCCTTGGCTGTTCCGATTCCCGCGCTCCGCTTGAGCTCATCTTCGACCAGGGCGTAGGAGACATCTTCGTGGTCCGCGTGGCAGGCAACATCGCAGGGCCGTCCGAGCTGGGAAGCATCGACTATGGTGTTGGGCATCTGGGAACGCCGGTCGTGCTGGTGCTGGGGCACACCTCCTGCGGCGCGGTGACGGCTGCCGTTCAGAGCGCAAGGGTTCACGGCAACATTTCGGAAATCGTCAATCAGATTCGGCCCGCCGTCGCCAAGGCCAGGGAATGGAGCCCCAACGCCAGCGGCGAGGAATTGCTCAGCAAAAGCGTCAAGGCCAATGTCTGGCTCACTATGGAACATATTCTGCGCAAGAGCCAGGAGGTGCGGACTCAGGTTGAGGCTGGCCGAATCCTGCTTGTCGGCGGCGTGTATGATCTTGTCTCCGGACAGGTGACCTGGCTTGGCCAGCACCCGGATCAAGGCAAGATTATTGCCGCGACTCATGTTGTCAAACGCAAACCCAGGCCCAAGCCCAAGCCGCCGGTTACGGAGGATGTCGAGGCTGCTGTGAAGGAGCAGGGGAGCGCCCGGCCTGAAGCTGTCGAGACCGCGCCCGAGCCAGCCCCGGCACAGGCCTTGCCGGAGCCAAAGCCTGCGGCCAAGCCTGCCGCCAAACCGACCAGGAAGCAGGCCGCCAAGCCAGCCCCGGAATCCGCCGCCCAGCCTGAGGTGAATCCGGGCGCCCGTTCCGAAGGCCAGGGCGAACTGCTGGCTCCTGAGCCCGAGCCGGCCCCGGCCAAGAGCGGCGGGCGCGCCGCAACCAGCAAAGGTTCAACGCGGTAACATATCGTTATGACGCGTAAACCGGGAGAGAGCACCGCGTCCTACCCGGCAACCGTCCGAGGGGCTGCGAGCAACGCCTTGATTCTTTGCGCCTCCCGTCCTGCAAGGCCGTGGTCATAGCCCGCGGAGAGCGGGTTCATGAACCCGTGAGCGCTGCCCGGCAGCACCTCTGCGTTCCGTCCGCGTGCGCACAGCAGCCGCGCCAGGGCCGACGGGTCGAAGGAGGCTTCCCGCTCCGCAAAAATCAGCCGCACGTGGCGTCTGGGCTCAAGGTCTGCGTGGTCGCGGATGCGCGAACCGTAATAGAGCTCGGCGCGCGTGGGCAGCCAGGGCTCAAGGCCCGCATCGGCAAGGCAGAGCCAGAGGGCGCTGGCCCCGGCGCTGAAGCCCAGCGCAAGGTCGAAAACGGTCTGGCTCGCGGACAGCGTTGCCCCAATGTGCTTTGCGTAGGCCGCAACGCCGCCCCGCGCCATGAAGGCAGCGTAGCCCTCGGCCTCGGTGCGAAAGGCCGTTGCGCACGGATGCGGCGAGACGACGGTCGTGTCCGCGTCGAAGGTTTGGGCCAGCAGGCCCAGCTCCGGCGTAAGGCCGAAGATGTCGGCGGCGATGAGCAGCGTGGGGCGTATTGCGTGCGGCATGCGGGTGTATAGTGCGCGCTGCGTCGCGGGGCAAGCGGTCTCCGGCTCCCGCCGCCCTTGACCTCCAGCCCGGTTTTTTTTAGCGTGTCTAACTTTGTGGATCGGCGGCGCGCATCATCAGATGCCCAGCCAGCCGGTCCGCCCATAACCGCGCAGAAGGGAGTACACGGACATGGTTCAGAAAGCGGAAAAGATCTGGATGGACGGCAAGCTCGTCAACTGGGATGAGGCCAACGTGCACATCCTCACCCACACCCTGCACTACGGCTGCGGCGTGTTCGAGGGCATCCGCGCCTACGAGTGCACGGACGGGCGCAGCGCCGTGTACCGCCTTACGGAGCACATGCAGCGCCTCATCGACTCCGCGCACATTCTGGGCATGAAGCTTCCCTTCAGCCGCGACGAGTTGGTCAAGGCCGCGCTGGACACCCTGGTGGTGAACAAGATGAAGGCCGGGTACCTCCGTCCGCTGGCGTTCATCGGTGACGGCGTCATGGGCGTGCACCCGGGCACCAACCCCATCCGCGTGGCCATCGCCACCTGGCCCTGGGGCGCGTACCTGGGTGACGAGGCGCTCGTCAAGGGCATCTCCATCAAGACCTCCAGCTTCTGCCGCCATCACGTCAACGCCATGATGACCAAGGCCAAGGCTTGCGGCAACTACGTGAACTCCGTGCTGGCCAAGACCGAGGCCGTGGCGGACGGCTACCACGAGGCGTTGATGCTCGACACCCAGGGCTACGTCTCCGAGGCCTCCGGCGAGAACATCTTCATCATCAAGAACAAGGTCATCAAGACCACCCCGCTGACCAGCGTGCTGCCCGGCATCACCCGCGACAGCATCATGGTGCTGGCGCGCAAGCTGGGCTACGAGGTTCAGGAACAGCTCTTCACGCGCGACGAACTCTACATCGCCGACGAGGCCTTCTTCAGCGGCACCGCCGCAGAGATTACGCCCATCCGCGAGGTGGACCGCCGGGTCATCGGCGCTGGCAAGGCCGGCCCCGTCACCCAGCAGATCCAGAAGGAATACTTCCGCATCGTGAAGGGCGAGAACCCCGACTTCGCCTCCTGGCTGCAGGAATACAGCTTCTAGTCCTCGCACCCGACAAGGGGGCTTCGGGCGACGTACGTCCCGAGGCCCCCCTTCCATATGTCCTCCATGCGACCACAGCCACGGGAGCCCAGCCATGTCCAGCCTTACCGCAAAATACAGGCCACGCCGCTTCGCCGAAGTCGCCGGCCAGGACGCGGTGAAGGCCATTCTCTCCCGCGCCGCCGCCACCAGCAAGATCGCCCCTGCATACATGTTCAGCGGCACGCGCGGCGTGGGCAAGACCACCATCGCCCGCATCTTCGCCAAGGCGCTCAACTGCGAGAAGGCCCCGGCGGCAGAGCCCTGCAACGAGTGCCGCCTGTGCCGGCAGGCCAACGCGGGCAGCGCGGTGGACATCATCGAGATCGACGCGGCCAGCCACGGCGGCGTGAATGATGTGCGCTCCCTGAAGGAGGACGTGGGCTACGCGCCCCTTGAAGGCCGCTTCAAGGTCTTCATCATCGACGAAGCGCACATGCTCTCCACCGCGGCCTTCAACGCGCTTCTGAAGACCCTGGAGGAGCCGCCAGCGCGCGTCACCTTCATCCTGGCCTCCACCGAGGCGCACAAGTTTCCGGCCACCATTCTCTCACGCTGCCAGCACTATGTATTCAAGATGCTGCCCCAGGCCGAACTCGCCACCCATCTGGAGGGCATTCTGGCCAAGGAAGCCATCGAGTACGAGCCCGGCGCTGTGCGCATCATCGCCCGGCGCGGCGCGGGCAGCGTGCGCGACAGCATCTCGCTGCTCGGCCAGGCGCTCGCTTACAGCGCTGGGACGCTGGTGGAGAGCGAGGTGCGCGCCTGCCTTGGCTTGGCCGGCCAAGAGGTGTTTTTCGCCCTCATGGAGGCCATCGCCAGCCGCGACCTGCCGCTTCTTTCGCGCACCCTGCGCGGCGTGCTGGACCAGGGCCTGGACCTTGGCTTCTTTCTGCGCGAGCTTTCCGGTTGTTGGCGCAACATGTTTCTCTTGCGTCAGGCGGGCGAGGCAATCGTGCCGGAGCTTGGCCTGCCTGCCGAGGAGGCCGCGCAGTGGCTTGATTGGGCCGGGCGTTTCACGCCCGCGCACATCCACGCCTGTTGGCAGATGACGCTCGACGGGCAGCAGCGCGTGGTGAAGAGCCTGGAGCCCGCGCAGGCGCTGGAACTGCTGCTGCTCAACCTGGCCTGCCTGCCGGACCTGCTGCCTTTGTCCGCCCTGGGCGGAGGCATCTCGGCCCCGCAGAGCGCGCCGCGTTCCGCACCGCCAGCCTCGTCGGCCCCGCCGGTTCCCGGCGCTCCCCGTGCGCCGCAGGCCCCGACCTCGGCCTCGGCGCCAGCTTCGTCCGCTTCCGCCGCCGCGCCTGTGACTATCTCCCCTGCAGCGCCTCCTCCGTGGGCTGACGCTGCCGCCGTGGCCCAGGCCAACGCCCAGCCTGAAGCGCAGTCCCCCGCTCCCGCCGCGCCGGTCGCACAGCCCACGCCGGTGGCGTCGGACGCGGCGCAGACAGCCGCCAGGGAGCCCGCAGCCCCAGCGTATGCCACGACCTCCGCTTTGGCGACCGCATCGGCCCCTGCGCCCCAGGACGCATCGTCCGCCGGTTCGGACAGCCCCGCTGCAGCGCCCCTGCCGGACGGCCAGCGCACCTGGGATGGATTCAAGGAGTTCGTGGCCGGGAAGAACGGCAACGGCTTTGTCACCGGCCTGGCCCAGGCCCGTGGAGAGTTCCGCGACGGGATGCTGACCCTGACCTGCCACAACGAGACCCACTGCGGCATGATGGACAAGGGCGACAATTATCTGCGCCTGCTGCGTCTTGCGTCTGAGTACTTCGGCGACGGGACCGAACTCTCCTTTATCTGCCTGGACCGCGAGCCGGTGAAGAGCGACGGGCTCATCTCGCGGGAAATGCAGGAGCATCCGGTGGTGCGGCGCGTGCGCGAGACCTTCGAGTGCCGCGATCCCGCCCTGGTGTATCCTCGCGGGCGATAGACAACGATTTTTCCGGCGCGCCCTTCTCGCGCCGTCCCAACCACATACGCAATAATCCGGAGGAAGATCATGCGCGGAATGCAGGATATGCTGCGCCAGGCTCAGCTGATGCAGAAAAAGATGACCGCCGTTCAGGAAGAGCTCAAGACCCGCGAGGTCGAGGGCACGGCTGGCGGCGGCATGGTCACGGTGCGCGCCACGGGCGGCCAGCAGATTGTGTCCGTGGTCATCGACAAGAGCGTTGTCGAGGCCGGGGACGTCGAGATGCTGCAGGACCTTGTCCTTGCCGCCATTACCGACGCCCTCAAGAAGGCCAAGAGCATGATGGAGGAGGAGATGGGCAAGATCACCGGGGGCATGAAGATCCCCGGCATGTTCTAGGCCATGTCCCTGGACCGGCTGCCCGGCCCCCTGCGGGAGGTGGCCGAGCATCTCGCCAAGCTGCCGGGGCTGGGGCCGAAATCGGCCCTGCGCGCCGCGCTTGCACTGCTCAAGTTCCCGCGCGAACAGGCCGAGGGGGTGGGGAGATCCATCCTCACCCTGCGCGAACGCCTGTGCCTGTGCGGCACGTGCGCCAGCCTGGCCGAGAGCGATCCCTGTCCCATCTGCGCGGACGCAACGCGAAACCGCGAGCAGCTTTGCGTGGTCTCGGAGTGGGACTCGCTGCTCGCCCTTGAGGAGATGGGTCTGTATCGGGGCCTGTATCTGGTGCTGGGCGGGCTCTTGTCCCCGCTGGACGGCGTCGGTCCTCAGGCGCTTGAGTTCGACCTTCTGCGCCGCAGGCTGGACTCCGGCCAGGTGCGCGAGTTGATCCTGGCCCTGGGCTCCACCCTGGACGCCGAGAACACCGCCTCGCACATCAAGAATCTGGTGACCCAGGGCTACCAGGGCGTGGGCGTTTCGCGCCTGGCCCAGGGCATTCCCATGGGCGCGGAGGTCAAGTTCATGGATCGCGAGACCCTGCGCCAATCCCTCATGCACCGTCAGGCGGTCTGACCCGGCCATGGCCGCCTCCATCAAGGCCGAGGTGCAGAGCGTGGTCTACCACAACCCGGACAACGGGTATGCGGTGGCTCGCGTGCGCGCCAAGGACGAACCCGGCGTCATCACCGTGGTGGGCTGCCTTGGGCAGCTGCAACCCGGCGAGTTCCTGGAGATAGAGGGGGAGTGGAAGAACCATCCCAAGTTCGGTCGTCAGTTGGAGGCCAGCAGCTTCAAGCAGACCTACCCGGCCACCGAGCACGGGGTGGTGCGGTTCCTCAAGAGCTCCTTGAAGGGCGTTGGCGAGAAGACCGCCGAGGCGCTGGTGAAGGAGTTTGGCGTGGCCGTGCTGGACATTCTGGACACGGACCCGGAACGTCTGCGCGCGGTGCGCGGCATCACCAAGAAGCGGCTCGACGGCATGGTGGAGTCCTGGCGCTCCCAGCGCGAGGTGAAGAGCCTCATCGTGTTCCTGCACAGCCACGAGGTGCCGCCCACCTATGCCTCGCGCATCTTCAAGCTCTATGGCGCGCAGAGCGAGGAGAAGCTGCGCCAGAATCCCTACGAACTGGCCTATCTCATCCGGGGCATAGGTTTCCGCACCGCGGACGCCATGGCCCTCAAGCTCGGCTTCGCCTTTGACGCGCCGGAGCGCATCGAGGCGGCCCTGGCCTACGTGCTCATCTCCCAGGGCGAGCGCGGCGGGCACATGTTCTGCCCCGAGGCCGACCTGTTCAGGGAGTGCGCGCGGATGCTCGGCATCGACAGCCTGACGCTGCTGGAGGAAGGGCTGGAGTCGCTTGAGCGCAAGAAGCGCGTGCACATTGAGGATTTGCCGGAGCAGGGCGTGGAGCGCGCGGTTTTCCTCATGACCAATTACCGGGCCGAGCGCGAGATCTCCCAGCGGCTCTTCGGGCTGGTGAGCCACCCCTCGCCGGTGTCGCGCTCCAAGGTGCAGCAGGCCCTGCCCAAGATCGAGGCCGCGCTCGGCTTCGACCTTTCCCGCGAGCAGCGCGAGGCCGTGTTCGAGGCCTGCATCAACAAGGTGTTCATCATCACCGGCGGACCGGGCACGGGCAAGACCACCATCACCCGGGCCATCGTGGCCGCCCTCACCCAGCTGAAGCTCAAGGTCAAGCTCGCCGCGCCCACGGGCCGCGCGGCCAAGCGCCTGTCCGAGGCCACGGGCGAGCAGGCCCAGACACTGCACCGGCTGCTATTATACTCGCCGGAGCACGGCTTCTACCACTGCGAGGACCAGAAGCTTCAAGCCGAGGTCCTGCTGGTGGACGAGGTGTCCATGCTGGACGCCGGGCTGTTCCTGGCGCTTCTTCGGGCGCTTCCCGTCACCTGCCGTCTCATCCTGGTGGGCGACGTGAACCAGCTGCCGAGCGTGGGCGCGGGCAATGTGCTGGCCGACCTCATAAACAGCGGGCGCGTCCCCAAGGCCGTGCTCACGCACATCTTCCGCCAGGCCCAGGAAAGCGCCATCGTCATAAACGCCCACCGTTTCAACGCGGGAAAGTTCCCGGTAGCCAGCGACAAGGAGCCGCCCGAGGCAGACTTTTTCTGGATCGCCCAGGACAACCCGCAGAAGGTGCAGGAGATGATCCTGGAGATGGTCTGCCAGCGCATCCCGGAGCGCTACGGCCTGAACGCCGTGCGCGATGTGCAGGTGCTGACGCCCATGCACAAGGGCGAGGTGGGCACCAGCGCCCTGAACCAGTTGTTGCAGGAGCGCCTGAACCCTGCGCGTGGGCGTGAGCTGAAGCGCGGCTACGCCACTTTCCGCCCCGGCGACCGCGTTTTGCAGCTGCGCAACAACTACGACAAGGAAGTGTTCAACGGCGACCTTGGCTGGGTGCACGAGGTGGACCCGGAGGAGGGCACCTTGTCGGTCGATTTTGACGGCAATCTGGTGGCCTTTGACGCCACCGAGCTTGAGGATTTGACCTTGGCTTACGCCGTGAGCGTGCACAAGTCGCAGGGCTGCGAGTACCCGGCCATCGTGGTGCCGGTGGTCACGCAGCACTATGTGCTGCTCATGCGCAACCTGCTCTACACCGCGCTGACCCGCGCCCGCAGGCTGGCCGTGTTCATCGGCTCGGAGAAGGCCCTGGCCACGGGCCTGTCCAACATCACCTCAGGCCAGCGCATGACGCATTTGCAGCACCGCATCCGCCATATCTTTGCCGGGAACCTTTTGGGCTGATCCTTCTGCAGGGTTTCTGGCCCCCTCCACCTTCACAACGCCCGGCAGGGCGTGTATGTACGTATCAGTACCCCTGGATGACCTGCCTGTCCTCATCTGAAAAGGAGACGAGCCATGATGAGCAAGAGGATGGAGAAAGCCTTCAACGACCAGATCAAGTGGGAATACTATTCCGCGTACCTGTACCTGTCGCTGTCCTCCTACTTCAGCAGCCTCGGGCTGCCGGGCTTCGCCAACTGGATGGACGTGCAGTTCCAGGAGGAGCAGTTCCATGCGCGCAAGATGTTCGACTACGTGAACGAAAAGGGCGGACGCGCCATCCTGCAGTCCATCGACGCCCCGCCGAGCGCCTGGAAATCGCCCCTGGCCGCCTTTGAATTCGCCCTGAAGCATGAGTATCAGGTGACCAAGCGCATCAACGATCTCATGACCCTGGCCCAGAAGGAGAATGACCACGCCTCGGCCATCTTCCTGCAATGGTTCGTCAGCGAACAGGTGGAGGAGGAGGCCAGCTTCGGCGACACGGTGAACAAGTTGAAGATGGTGGGCGACGGCGGCGGGCTGTTCATGCTCGACCGCGAACTGGCCGCGCGCGTGTTCGTGCCGCCTGCCGCCGCGTAGTTGCGGTCAAGCTGAAGACAAGCAGGGGCGCCTCCGGGCGCCCCTTTTTATGCCGTGGCTTCGGAAGCCGGGCAGCGGGGAGCGTCGAACGGCTGGTCCTGCGGCTGCGTTCCAAGGGGCGGGCGGCGGTCCCAGGCGTAGACGTTGCCGGGCATGGACTTGGCGTATTTCTTCACATGGGCGGCGCGTTCGCCGATCTCAAGCAGCGTGCAGGGGCCGCCGATCTCCAGGATGCCAATGGAGAGCGACACAAGCGGATACGTGCGCTCCACGCCATCGCGTCCCGTCGCCCTGACCTCCCCGCGTTGCCGGTCTTCCTGGCAGTAGCAGGTGCGGATGTGCCGCTTGAAGCAGCGGGTTGCCGCCAGGCAGATCCGCTCCACCTTGTGCGGCCTTGTGAGCAGCACGAAGTCGTCGCCCCCGATGTGGAAGAGCTTGTCCGAAGCCTCCCCGTAGCGCCGCACGGCGTGGTCCAGGATCTCCGCCGCGAGCTTGATGACCCGGTCTCCGTTCTTGAAGCCGTACGTGTCGTTGTAGACCTTGAAGTTGTCCAGGTCCGCGTAGGCGATGGAGAAGCGTTTTCCTGAGAGGATGCCCGCCTCGACCTCGCGCTCCAGGTTCACGTTGCCGGGCAGGCCGGTCAAGGGATTGGTGCCTTTGGCCATTTCCACCTGGACGTGCGCCAGGGTGTTCAAGAGCCGCTGCACCGTGACGATGCCGAGCACCTTGCCCTTTCGTGTGACGATGATGTCGTCATAGGCCTTGATCTTCTCGCGCTGCATTGCTGCCTTGGCCGTCTGCTCCACAGCGGTCGTCTCGTCCACGATGAGCGGGTGCCGGTCCATGATGGCCTCGATGGGGCGCTTGGAGTAGAGCGCCGCGCCGAACTGACCGGAGAGCTGCCGGTTCAGCTGGTACTCCATGATGAGCCCGATGGGCGCCTCCCGCTCGTGGCCAACGACGACGATGCTGGCCTGCTGCCGGCCTGTTTCAAAGCAATGCTGGGCTTCCGGCACAAGCGTTCCCTGGCGGCGCATCTGCGCCGGTTCCACAAGGTTGCCGATGGGCATCAGGCAGGAGGTGATGACGCGCGAGGGATCCTGGGGCTTGCGCAAGTAGGCGGTATCCAGGGAGAGGGCGGGTTTTGGCGAGGCGGGGCGGGCAAGATAGTAGCCTTGGCCGTAGTGCACGCCGATGTCGATGAGGCAGGCGGCTTGCGCCTGGGACTCGATGCCTTCGGCGATGATCTTGGAGCCGATCTTGTCGGCGAAGGCGACAAAGGTCTCGATGAGCGCACGCTTCACCGGGTCCTTGTCGATGCCCTGGATGAGCGACATGTCGATCTTGATGAACTCGGGCCTGATCTGCGCCACGGAGGTGAGGCCGGAATAGCCCGCACCGGCGTCGTCCACGGCGACCAGGTAGCCCTGGCTGCGATAGTGGTCGAGGGTGCGGTGGAACAGGGCGAATTCGTTGATGCTGTGACGCTCGGTGATCTCGAAGACGATGTTCTCAGGCGTGAGACCGACCTCGTTGAGCAGCTCCAGGGTTTTGCCGTGGGTGAAATCCGGGTCGGCCATGGTTTTGGGGTGGATGTTCAGAAAGAGCTTCTGCCCCTGGCTGATGGGGCCAAGGCCGCGTAGGGCCTTCTCGCGGCACAGTCGCTCAAGGGCGAAGAGCTTTCCGCTTTGCTCCGCAAAGTCGAACAATACCGCCGGCGACTGGAAGGCGCTGCCTTCCGGGCCTCGCGAAAGGGCCTCCCAGGCCAGGATCGTGCCGCTGGCGAAGTCCGCGATGGGTTGGAACAGGGCGCGCACATTCTTGCCCAGCAGGATGGCGTTGAATTCCGAGGAAAGGGAAAGCTGGCTCAAGTCCAGGCGCATCTTGGCGCGCAGCCTGGCCTCGCCCACGGCCTGGAAGAGCCGGGCCTCCCGGTTCGACTCCGCTGAGGGGTCGGAGTTCGCGTGCCGTGCGCAGCCGAAGCCGAGATCGAGTTCGCGTCCAGCCCAGCGCAGCAGGTGCGCGTTGGCCTCGCGCTGGGCCAGCAGCTTGATCTCGTATCCCGTGTCGAGCTGGGACCGGGGGTCGCCGCCTTGAGCCGGCCAGCACAGCAGGTATTCCCCAGGTTCGAGGGTCATGCAGGTGGGCACGGCGCGCAGCCGTTCGTTGACGGCGCGCTTGAGCACTGCGGTGAGCTGGTCCTCGATCTCTTGAGAGAGCTCCTTGCCGTACAACTCGCGCAGCAGAGGAAAGTCCCGGACGTTGATGAGCAGCATGTCGAAGTCCTCACCCCCGCGCAGGAGTTCGCGAAGGCGGTTCGGGCGAGGGGCAGGGCACTGCTGAAGCTCCTGGAACCCGCTGTGCAGGGTGTTGGAGCGCAGCCGTTTGAGAACTGTCTTGATCATTGCGGACCTCACTGGGGGCGACGTGTAGCGACTGTCTGACCAGGAGATTAGGTGAAAGCCGTCAGGGCTGTGTGTCGCCGGTGTGACAAGCGTGTCATGATTGGCTGACGGGGCGCGCAAAAAGGCCCGGGAGACGGTGCGTCCTCCCGGGCCTGTGCCTGATCTCGGTGTGCTTCGTTGGAGTTGTGCTCTAGCGGTAGTAAAGGTTCCGGCCGCCCATGGTCAGGAAGGCCTGATGCAGGTTGGCGCGCACGTCGCTGCGGTCCCAGATGTCCTGGATGTGCCCGCGCGACAGGGCCTTGTAGGCGCTGTGATAGTCGGGCGGGATGTCCACGCCGGTGGTCTCGCGGATGACGCCCGGCCCGGCGAAGCCGATGCGCGAGCTGCGCACCGCGTACTGGTAGGGCGAACAGCCCAGGAAGCTCGCCACGGGGCCTGCGTAGGAGTTGGTGTCGTACAACACGATGTACAGCCCGCCCTCTTCGATGTAGCGGCGCACGGCCATGGTCACGCGGGGCATCTGTATGAGGCCGTTGACGCCCTCCTGAATGCGGATGCCCGCCGTGCCGTGCACATAGGCGAGGAAGGGCTGGTGGCGTTTGCGGGCCAGATCAAGGGCACGGATGAGCTTCTCGCCTTCGGCCGAGCCCACAGTGCCGCCTCGGAAGTTGGCCACAAGCATGCCGCAGGTGAGGCGGATGCCCCGGATGCTGGCGTTGTAGGTGATGCAGGAGGATTGCAGGTGGGTGCTTTCCTTGGCCTTATGCATGCGCTCGTCGAACTTGGGGAAGTTCGTGGGATTGCCTGCGGCGATGGACTGGTTGAACTCGCGCACGCTGCCGCGGTCGAATACGTTGGCCATGTACCACTGGTATTCCATGGGGAAATGGTAGCCGCAGTTGGGGCAGATGCCAGCGAATTCCCCGAACAGGTCGCGCGCCCAGATGTCCAGGCAGCCGCGCGTGGCCGCGTGCGGGCAGGTGACTTCGCGGTCCTCCAGGGATTTTGGGCTTACGTAAGCAGGCCCGGTCGACTTGCCCGTGTCGCGCGTGGGCTCCGAGAGGCAGGTGAGGGCGCTCTCGTCATTTCCGCCGCCCCATTGGGGGATGCCAAGCATCTCCATGGCCCTGCAGGTCATGCGGTCCATCTTGCTGGTCACCACGTGGATCTCATCGGTCACGTCCGTGGCCATGCGAGTGATTTTCTTCTGGTACTGCTTGAGGATCTCGTAGCGCACCGTGGAGTAGATGGAAAACAAGAACTCCATGTGCTTTGCGGCCAGCCGCTCCAGGATGCCTCGCTTGTCGATGTATGCCTGGCGGGACATCTTGCGATACTTCTGGTAGCGCCGCCAGACGAGCAGCTCGCGGTCGTCCGGGGTCAGTTCCCAGCGGACGACGACGTTCTCGCCGACCTGCTTGCGTTTGGAGCCGCGCATGGCCAGCTTGCGGAGCATGCTCACGCTCTGCACGTTCACCACCACCTCGTCGGTGGCGCGTATGACCGAGGCCCGGAGCTGCTTGAAGAAGTCGAAGTGCTCGTTGCGGGCGCCCAGGGGAGGCTCCTGAAGGATGCCGTCGATGTAGCCGTTGCGCAGGTTGTCCTGTGCGGTTATCTGCTGGTGCTTGGCGCACTGCTCGATGAGTTCCGGGGTGGCCCGCGTGAGGCCGTGGAATTTGCATTCGATGGCCGCCGCGCCCTCGGGCGAGATGACCGAGTAGTAGCCGTGTGAGAACATGAGCCGCTTGTCGGCCAGGGCGATGGCCTCGGCCCCGCCGCTGCCGCCTTCGGAGAAGATGGCCACGATGGGCACATCGAGCCCGGCCATTTCATATATGTTCTCGGCAATCTGCTGCGCCGCGCCGGGGTAGTCCTCCACCGGGTAGGCCCCGGGAGTGGACACATAGGCGTGGATGGGGATGTTCTCCTGCGCGGCGACCTTCATGTACTTCAGCGCCTTGGCGTTGCCCCAGGGCTTGATGGACCCGCCGTTGCGGAACTCCTGGCCGTGGCCTTTCTCCTGGCCCACGACCATGACCGGGTGGTGGACCACGCGCTTGCCCACGCGCCGGGTGATGTAGGCGCGGGCGATGAGCATTCCCGGATCAATGGACACCTCGTCGCGTCCGCCGATCTCGGTGTAGTTGTCGTACACGTTCTCCAGGATGTCCTTGAGGCACACGCGCTGGGGATGCCGCACCACGCGGACCTTGTCCATGGGCGT
>JBFWMQ010000022.1:0-49119 GCA_050251495.1 Desulfovibrio sp.
ACAACCCGCCGCAGGCGCTTCGGGCGGGAGGACGTTCACCCACCATAACCTTCCGCAATCGCAGCGGCCTGTTTCGAGAAATGCTCGAAACAGGCCGCTGCGATTGCATGAGGGGGTTTGGGGGGAATCATTCCCCCCAAAGAAAACATTCTCTGCGTCTTTTTCTTACAGCAGCCCTGGCCGCGTCCAGGCCTCGACAAAGGCTTTGACGTCGAACTTTTTCGCGGCCCCGCCAAAGGTCATGGAGCGGACAGTGCCGAACACGGGGCGTTCGGGCCAGGGGCGATCGTGCACGCCGCCGATGCTCCAGGCGGCCCCGGCGTAGCCGTTCACATCGCGGCCATCGAGGGAGAGCGTGTCGTTCAGGCGCAGCACGCGGGCCAGCGCGGTCTCGGCATCGGGCGACCAGAGCAGGATCTGCTTGGCCCAGTACATCCTGAGCCAGCCGTGCAGGTGCCCGGTGGCGAGGAGTTGAAGCTGCGCGGCGTTCCAGAGCGGGTCTGGCGTGGCGGCGGCGTCGAGCTGGTCGTCGCTGGCCAGGAAGGGCCGGGGATCGTGCCGGTGCTTGCGCAGGGTGTCGCGCGCCCAGGCCGGGAAGGCGTCGACGCTGTCGTGGTGCGAGGTGTGCAGGCAGAAGTTCTCGGCCAGTTCGCGCCGCACGATGAGCTGTTCGAGGAAGTCCTCGCGCGCCTCGACTGGCGCAGGGCTGGCGAGCACGGCCTGGGCGATGCGCTGTGCGGAGATCTGGCCGAAGTGCAGGTACGGGGACAGGCGCGAGGACGCCGGAGTCAGCGGGGTGTTGCGATTCTCGGCGTAGCGCGGCAGATCATTGCGCAGGAAGTGCCCCAGCCGGGCCAGGGCGGCGGTTTCGCCGGGCGGGAAGTGTGCGGGCGGCGGGCCGAAGGCGGCCAGCAGGCCGGGCCAGTCCGTGGGGGGAAGCGGTCCGGGCCAGGGCTGGGTTTGGGGCGCAAGGGCCGGGAAGGCATCGAGGAATTCCGGCAGCAGGCGCTGGACCTTTGGCCGGAGGGTGCGGGCCATGTACTCGGCCTTGTCCGTGGCGTGGCGCGCGGGCACCACGTTTCGGGCGTCGACCTCGATGGCCGGGCAGTCGAGGTCGGCCAGCAGATCGGCCAGCCAGGCGCGTTTGGGCTTGGTGGGGTCGGCGTCGGTGACGAGCAGGCCGATTTTTGCGGCTCGGGCATACTCGGCAACGGCCTGGCCGGGCTCGCCGCGCAGCAGGATGAAGGGGATGCCGAGTTCGGCCAGGGTGGTTGCGGTCTCTTGCAGTCCGTGGAGCATGAAGGCGAAGTGCGCCAGGGCGGCCAGGGGATAGCGCCGGGCCAGGCAGAAGGCCACCGCCAGGGGCTGGCCCCTGTCCTGAGCCAGTTTTCTGGCGTGCAGCACGGCCCAGTTGTCTTGCGCGCGCAGCTCGCGGTGCATCCAGAGGAGGACCGGCCCGTGTTGTTGCGGTCTGTTGTGGATGAGCCGGGCGCGCGCGGGGTGCATCATTGTCCCCGGACGAGGGCCTGCCGCTGGCGCAGCAGGGACAGGGCCCAGGGCACGGCCAGAAGCAGCAGGGCGCCGCCCCAGGCCAGGGCTGCCGGGTTGTCCAGGGTCTCCTTGAGGGGGATGACCACCGCGCCGACCACGAAGGCGCCCACGAGGAGCAGCTCCTCGCGCGGCGAGCCCACGGGCCGGGGCAACTCGCGCGTGGCCAGGAGCCGCACGGTCATGCACAGGGCGATGGGCAGGAACTGGGCCACGCGGAAGTCGCGGTAGCGCGGGTCCACGATGAGCCCGAAGGTGAGCGCCAAGGCGGCCAGACCGAAGATCAGGTCCAGCAGGCCCACAAGGTCCACGCGGCTTTTCAGGTTCAGGCGGAAGCTGCGCAGGGCCTCCAGCCGGGCGATGACCGGGACCAGGGGGCGCGGCCCGGGGCCGCCCGCGGCCAGGTCCGCCAGCTCGGAGAAGATGAGCAGGCAGAGCAGCGCGCCGCCGCCGGTCATCAGCACGCCGCCGATGACGCCGCTGACGCCAAAGGCCAGGCGGAGGCTCTGCTCGGCGCTTGCGGCCAGCAGGGTGGCCAGCCCCTGGGCCGACAGGCAGAGCAGGGCGGCGCGCCCGAAGCCGCGCGGGGTGCGCAGCCACAGGGCCAGCCCGGCCAGCAGCGCGGCCAGGGTGGAGGACGCCAGGAAGGCGTCGCGCCAGTAGGGCTTCTCGCTCACCGGGCCGGTGAGGGGAAACTTGATGTTCCGGTCCACGTCGATGACGCCCCAGTTGCCGCCCACGGTGCCTTCCTGGCCGAACTTCCAGGGCTCGTCGAAGAGCTCGAACAGGTTGAAGTCGATGCCCTTTTCCTCGGCGGTGTTGATGATCTGGCGCACGAAGCGGGCCTGGGCCACGCGGCCGGGCACCGCGCC
The DNA here is from genome assembly GCA_050251495.1 of Desulfovibrio sp. Taxonomy (GTDB): domain Bacteria; phylum Desulfobacterota; class Desulfovibrionia; order Desulfovibrionales; family Desulfovibrionaceae; genus Humidesulfovibrio. The sequence goes on from JBFWMQ010000022.1 coordinate 2,421, forward strand.
CTTGCGCACGCGGCCCGCGCTGGGCCAGCCTATTTCGCCAATCAGGATGGGCTTGCCGGGGTAGGCCCGGGCAATGGCCGCGTGGGCGTGGAGCATGTGCTCCACGATGTGCTCCAGGGGCGTGGGGGTGTTCTCCCAGTAAGGCAGCACGTGGATGGTGAGGGAATCCACCTCTCTCGCCACCTGCGGATACAAGAGCCAGAACTCCCAGACGTCGGCGTAGGTGACGGGCTGCCTGATGGCGGCCTTGACGCGGCGGATGTAGTCGATGAGCAGCTCCGGGGTGATCTCGCGGCGCAGGAGCACCTCGTTGCCCACCACCACGCGCTCCACGGCGTCCGGATAGTCGTTGGCGGCCTTGATGAGGCCGGCGATCTCCTTCTCGTTGCTCTCCAGGTTTGCCCCCACCCAGGCGCCCAGGATGACCTTGAGGCCGTGCTTCTGGGCCAGCTCCGGCACCGGGGCGAACTGGTTGGTGTTGGAATAGGTGCGGATGCGCTCGAAGTGTCTGGCCGCCACGGCCATGTCTTCTTCCAGCTGTTCGCGCGTGAAGGACGCGCCAAAGGGGCTTTGCCCGGCGCGATACGGGCTGAAGGAGGCGCTCTTGATGCGCGGGGTGCGGGCGTCGGGAATGTCCTGGGGACGACCCTGGCTCCACCAAAAGACGAAGTTCAGGGCCACGGCGGCGGCCAGGGCCACGAGGGCGGCGGCCAGGACGGCCAGGACGTTGCTGCTGGAGCGCATGAAAAACCTCCGCGAGGACGTGGCCGTCCCGGGAGCGGGAGGCGGCGGCCTTTGGCCTACCTGTTCGCGGCCAGGGATTCAAGCCCCATGACGCAGGCGGGGTCCTGGGCTCCGGCGGCGAGGACGAAGCGGTTCTTGCCGCTGCGCTTGGCGCTGTACATGGCCTTGTCGGCCAGGTCCAGGAGCTCGGTCGGGGCATTGGCAGCGGAAGGCGCCAGGGCGACGCCGATGGACGCGCCCACGCAGACCTCGCGGCTATCGATGCTCACGGGCATGTTTACCGCGCAGAGGAGCTCCTTGGCCAGGCGTTCGGGCTCATGGGCCTCGCAGGGCCAGGTCTCCAGCAGCACGAACTCGTCTCCGCCAAGGCGCACGCAGTACTCCGGCCGGGCGGCGCAGCGGCGCAGACGCTCGGCCACGGTCTGCAGCAAGAGGTCGCCCGCCTGGTGCCCCAGGGTGTCGTTCACGGCCTTGAAGCCGTCCAGGTCGATGAAGAACACGCCCAGCACGTGGCGCTTTTCCACCGCTCCGCTCACCAGTTTGGGCAGGGCGTCGGTCAGGAACAGCCGGTTGGGCAGGCCGGTCAGGGTGTCGTGGTAGGCGGCGTGGTGCAGGTCGTGAACGTTGCTCAGGTCTTTGACAATGCAGTAAAAGATTTCCGTGTCTGGAAAGAAGAGCACGTTCCAGTTGAAGCGCTTGAATTGACCCGCCTCGCAGCGGAAGCGGAAATCGAAGGTGGTGCTGGCCGCGTCGCTGGTGATGAGGCTTTGGAAGGCCGCCAGGACGCGCTCGCGGTCGTCGAAGTCCATGAATTCCAGGAGATACTGCCCTCGCAGGGCCTCGGGCCAGAGGCCCGTGGAGCGCTGCCATGCGGCATTGGCGGCCAGGATGCAGCCGTCCATGTCCACCGCGACGGCCATGTCATAGGACAGGGCCATCCAGGCGTAGCGCTCGATGTGGAAGAGCCGGGAGACAAATTCCGGACCCGCGCCTTCCTCCAGCAGTTCCTTTACATTCATAGAAGGACTCGCTAGCATTTGTTTCAGAACAAGTCCACGCCCAGTTCATAATTCTTATAATCTTCACAAAATACAGGGAGCTAGCGCATGCCCCCACAATTCCACTATGAAATCCTGTTTGTGGCGCGGCAACCCATATTGGATGCTTCGCTCAATACCTGGGGATACTTCCATTATTACCGACGCTGCCAGGAGCACACCTATTCGGAATTCACCGATCCGCTCCAGGCAACCCTCTCGGTCATCCAGTGCCTGCCCGCCTGCATGGACACCTGCGACCAGCCCCACAAGGCCCTGGTCCATCTGCCGCCGCAGGCCCTCGTGAACGGCATCCCCCAGGCCCTGGGGCCGAACTGCGTCATGCCGGTGCTCGATCCCTACCCCGTGGAGGACCCCGAGTACATGGGCGCCCTGCGCGCCCTGCGCGCCGAAGGCTATCGGCTGGCCCTGGACCTGCCCCACCCCTACGACCTGAAGCACCCGCTGCTCGACGTGGCGGACACCGTGATCCTCGACATGCGCGCCCCGGAAGGGCAGGCCAGCGAACTGTCCAAGGCCGCGGCGGCCCTGAAGGCGCGCGGCCTGACCCTCCTGGCCAAGCGCGTGGAGACGCACGAGGCCGCCGCCCTGGCCCGCGACCTGGGCTTCAGCCTCTTCGCCGGGCATTTTTTCCGCGAGCCGGTGACCCTGTCCCAGCGCAAGGTCTCCGCTGCGGAAACCACGCGCCTCACCCTGCTGGACCTGCTCTGCCGGTCCGAGCCGCCCACGGATCAGGTGGTGACGGCCATCGAGTCCGACGCCTCGGTGTCCTACCGGGTGTTGGCCATGCTCAATTCCGCCCACTTCGGCCTGTTGAAGAAGGTCTCCTCCGTGCGCCAGGCCGTGGTGCTGGCCGGTTGGATCCAGCTTTCCGCCTGGCTTCAGGTCATGGTGCTGGGCGACGTGACCCCCTCCACCAAGGCGCGCGAGCTGCTGCACCTCTCGGCCCAGCGTGCCAAGTTCTTCGAGCTTCTGGCCATGGCCTCCGGCCGCCGGGCCGAGGCGGAAAGCCTCTTTCTGCTCGGCCTGTTCTCCCTCTTGCCGGCCATGCTCGACCTGCCCATGCGCAAGATTCTGGCCAAGCTCTCCCTGGCCGACGATCTTCGCGGGGCGCTCTGCGGCGAGAAAGGCCCCTACGCCACCTGGCTGGCAATGGCCCAGGCCATCGAGGACACCCGTTGGGACGACATGGCCCAGTGCGCCCTGGATCTCGGGCTGCCCACGGGCTCCGTTTCCACGGCGTATAACGCCTCGTTCCAGTGGGCGGACACGCTGCTTCGGGCCATGCCGCACCCGTCCCACGCCCCGGGGAACGGCGGCGGCGGGACGAAGAACGGCTCCTAGCGCCCGGCAGCCCCGCAGCGCCCCCTGATCCGGGAGGAGCACATGCCGCAATCCGCAGCCCCCGATACCCTGAGCCTGGCAGGGTTGGCCGCCGCCAACGGCCCTTGGCTGATCGAGCGCCTGCTGCGCCTGGCCGGGCACGCGGGCCAGCCTCTGACGCGCGAGGTGGCCGAGGCCGCCGTGGAGAGCGCCTCCCGCGTGCTGGGGCTGATCATGTCCGCCGAAGGCCGCCCGGCCCTGCATGTGGACGAGGCCCGGGACCTGGCCGTGGCCCTGGGCAGCGAGCAGGCCCTGGCGCATCAGCAGGCGGGGCTGTCCCTGCCAGCCTCCCTCAAGGTGCAGCGCCTGCTGCGCCGCGCCTATGACGATCTTGTCCGCGAATCCTGGGTGGAGAAGGACTCCCGCGCCCGCGCCCACGAGGATGTGGAGCGTTTTTTCGAGCGCGCCCTGGCCGGGCTCGTGTCCGCCTGGACCGGGCAGGCCCCGGCCCCGACGCGGACCGATGACGGCCAGGCCGAGCTGCTGGCCCAGCGCGAGGACCAGCTGCGCCGCACCCTGGAGGCGGCGCAAAGGCTCACAGCCGCCCTGCGCGAGTCGCGGGAGCGCGCCGAGACCCTGGCCGCGGGGCTGGCCCTGGCGCGCAGGCAGTCGGCGGAGAGCCTTGCCGCGCTCAGGGCCGAGTCCGCCGCCGCCCAGAAGGAGGCCGTGGACGCGGCCACGCGCAGGGTTGAGCAACAGGCGGAGGCCGAGCGGCAGGCCCTGGCCGAGCGCGTGCGGGAACTGGAGGAGGCCCTGGCCGCCCATGACCAGGGCGAGACGGCCCGCAGGCAGGTTCAGGAGCAGCTGGACCAGGCACAGGCAGAGGCCCGGCACGCCCAGGCGGAGCTGCGCAGGCTGGAACGCGAGGCGGCAACCCTGCGCGGCGAGGTCCGGCAGGCGGCCCAGACGGCGCAGACTGCCCAGGCCGAAACCTCGGACCTGCGCGAGGCCCATGCGATCCTCTCCGGCGAGGCCGAGGCCATGCGCGCCCGCCTGGCCGAGACCGGCTCGCGTCTGGCTGCGGTGCGCGCGGCGGAAAGCGAGGAGAACCTGGCGCGGCTGAATGCGGCCAGCGCGGAGCTGGCCCAGGCCCGGGAGCGCATCGCGGCCCTGGAGGAAGCGTTGCTCCAGGCAGGGCAAGAGGCCCAGGCGCGCGGGGAGGGGCTGGAAGAGCGGCTGGCCGGGCTGGAGCGCGACGGGCGGGAGCGTGCCGCGCGGGCAGAGGCCTTGTCCGCCGAGCGCGATGCGCTGTCCGCCGAGCGCGACGAGCTCTCGGCGCGGCTCAAGGAGGCCGAGGCGCAGGTCATCCGGCAGTCCGGGGAGCTTGCCCAGACCCGGCAGGCGCTGGACGCGCACCTCGGCCTGACCCCGGACGCGGTGGCCGCCCTGGCCGCCTCCGGCCGCTTCACCGCCTGGAACGCGAATTTCCTGACCCTGTTCGGCCTGGACGACGCCAGCCTGGACCAGGGGCTGGAGGCCGTGCTGCCCCGGCTGGCGGACTGCCTCCAGAAACCGGAAGCCTTTGTGTCCCGCGTGCGCGAACTGCTCGCCTCGCCCTGCCTGGCCGAGGCCGGGATGCCCCTGGCCACCCTGCGCGGCCAGACCCTGGTGTTCCGCAGCGCGCCGGGCCAGGCGGAGGGCCTCGGCAAAGACGCCGGGGCCGGGCTCCTGTTCAGCTTCCACGACGTGAGCCTGGAGCACGACATGGAGCAGCTCGTGCGCGAGATCGAAGGCACCACCCGTTTCGAGCTCGGACAGTCCCTCACCGCCTTCATCCACCTGCCCCAGGAGATGCTGGACGACCCGGCCACCACTCCGGCACAGGCCAAGAAGCTCGCCGCCATCCGCGACTCCGGCTACCGCATCGTGAACACGGTGAACATGGCCGTGGATCTCTTCCGCATGGAGCGCGGCCTGTACCGCCCGCCCGCCGGGCGCAGCCTGGACCTGGCCGTGGCCCTGCGCCGCGCGGCCAAGGACGTCGCGCCCCTGGCCGCCAGCAGGCGCGTCACGCTCTCGCTGCTTCTGGACGGGCGGCCCCTGCCAAAAAACGCCTCCCTCACCGCGCCGGGCGACCCCATCCTGGCCCTGGCCCTGGCCGCGAACCTGCTGCGCGATGCCCTGGAAGCCGCGCCCCAGGGCTCGGAGGTGCGCGCCGCGTTGCGGCCCGCAGCGCCCGAGGCCGGGCCTGGTCCGCGACTGGAGGTCAGCCGCCCCGGCCAGCTCGCGCCGGACGAGGCCGACACCTACTTTGACAAGCCCCTTGCGCACGAGCCGGACCAGGGCCTGCGCCGGCCCCGCTACGCGGCCCGGCTCATCGCCCGGACCCTGGGCGGCGGACTTGACGTCGCGTCCAGCGAGGACGCCGGCGTCACCGTGCGCCTGACCCTGGCCAAAGAGTAGCGGCCAGGCCGGCTATTCCGCTTGTTGCCGGGCGGCTGGCTGGCTGGGCCGGTTGGCCAGCACCACGCCGGAGATCACCATGAACCCGCCGAACACCAGCGACAGGCCCACGCCCTCGCCCAGGATCAGGCTGCCCATGAGCGTGGCGAACACCGGCACGAGGTTGATGAACACGCTGGCGCGCGGCGCTCCCAGGGCCTGGATGCCGTCCAGGTACCAGATGAAGGCCAGGCCCGTGGCCGCCACGCCCAGGAAAACGAGGTTGGCCCAGACCACCCAGCCGATGTGCGGAAGCTGCTCCGCAAGCCCGGTGCCGAGCGCGGGCGGCAGCAGCATGGCGCAGCCCAGGATGCAGGACCAGGCCACGGCGACAAGCGGCGAGGCCTGGCGCATGGCGTAGCCCCCGGCCAGGGTGTAGGCGGCCCAGGTCGCCACGCAGCCAAGGATGTACAGGTCGCCCTGGGCCGCGCCCTGGGTGAACAGCGCAACCGGATTGCCGCCGGAAAGAATCACCGACACGCCGAAAAGCGACAGCGCGATGCCCAGCCCTTTGACCAGCCCGGTGGGCGCGCGCAGCACCAGCCCGGAATACAGGGCCACGGCGGAGGGCACGCAGGCCACGATCATGGCCGCCCGGCCGGCCGGGACGAACTTCATGCCTGAGAAGAACAGCGCGTTGTAGAGGAACACGCCCGTCACGGCCATCAAAAGCGAGCCGGGCAGCAGGGCGCGCGTGAGCCGTGGCCAGCCGCCGCCCTGCCGGGCCGAGGCCCGGCACAGCAGCACGTAGAGGAAGATGGAGGCGAAGAAAAAACGCAGGAACGCCGCCGGAAAGGGCGCCAGCGACTGCGACACCACCCGGGCCGAGACCCAGGTGCCACCCCAGAGCACCATGGTGGACACAAGCTTGGCGTAGACCCCGAAACCGGGCCGCGCAAGGCTCATGCGCGTGCCCCGGGCACGCTGGCCGCGGCGCGAACGGGCGAGCCGTCCAGGCCCAGCACCGGCAGGCAGAAGAACTCGAAGCCGGTGGGCGGCAGGTCCGCCAGGCCGCGCAGGTTCTCCACGATGACCAGCCCCGCGCCGAGCAGCGCCCGGTGCGCGGGCAGCGCAAAGGAGCCCGCCGCGTCCGCCGAGCCCGCGTCGATGCCGATGCCTGAGAGCCCGGGCAGCCCGGCCAGCAGCGTGGCCGCCTCCTCCGACAGGTGCGCGCCCGCCGCATAGTAGCCGGGCGTGCCCCAGCGCGCTTCGTCTCCGGTCCAAAGCAGCACAAAGGCCGGGGGCAGGTCCGCAAGACGCGGCAGGTGCGGGGCGAGATCCTGGGCCGTCACCGCCAGCTCCGCGCGGCCGCGCAGGTCCAGCAGCGCGCCCGGCCCGGCAAAGCGCGAAAGCGGCAGGTCCGCCAGCATGGCCGCGCCCGGCAGCACATGGCCCGGCGCGTCCACGTGCGTGCCGCTGTGCGCGGGCAGGCTGGCCAGGTGCGAGCGGAAGCCGTCCGTGGCGTAGTCGCCCATGCGGCGCAGCTCCATGGGCGGATCGCCGGGAAACGTGGCCATGCCGGGAAAAAAGGGCCAGGAGAGGTCGATGAGCCGCGCTGTCGGTTCCATGCGGCGGCAATACTCCCCTTGCGGCCCACTGGCAAGAACGCCCAGGCGGGCGCGGCCGGGCGGAGCGCGGGCCTGGGCGCCTGCGCCGCCGCTTCCGGGGAATGCGGCAACGGATCCGGGCCGTGCATATGCAATATGGAAATTATGCGGGAGTTCCCCCTTGATTTCCCGATAAAGGCGGGGGATACTGAAAAAGGCGCATACTCGCGTCCAGGAGGTTGCATGCGGTCTTTCCCCGCTCTGGTAACGGCCTTCGCCCTTGCGGCGGGCTGTCTTTTCGCTTCAAGCGGCCTTGCGGCCACGCCGATCACGCCACCTTCGTCGGACCCGGCCGCCCCCGCCCAGCCCATCGGCCAAGCTGTCGCCCAGCCCCTTGACGCGGACGACACGCCTCCACCCTTCATCTCGCGGCCCAAGCGGCCCCCCCGGCCCGTGCGCCCGGACCTGACCTACGCCACCCGGCCAGCCCCCAAGAGCTTCCGCGACCTTCCCTGGGGCGTCAGCCTGGACCAGGCCAAGGCCGCCCTGGGCCTGGTCCCGGTCACCAACCCGCGCCCCCTGCCCGGAACCTACCAGCGCCCGGACGAGCTTCTGAAGCTCGGCCAGGCCGATGTGCGCACCGTGGCCTATTATTTCCCCAAGGGCCTGTTCATGGGGGCCGGGATAATGTTCGAGGGCGAGGCCAACTTCTTTCTCATCAAGGACCATCTCATCGAGCTGTTCGGCCCGGGCAGGCAGGTGGCCTCGCACTACGGCTGGACCTGGGACACGGTGAACATAGACCTGCACATGAAGGACGGGATAGGCGAGCTGCGCTATACCTACGAACCGCCCGCCGCCTCGTCCGCCGGGCCGCCCGCCGGGAAGTAGGCGCAACCGCGCGCCGGGCGCGCGAAGGGGAACCGCTGATGCCACGGGACGACGACAGCCTTACTCTGGCCTCGGTGCCGCCCGCGCGCGGGGCGAGCCTGCTGTATCTGGCCACCCTGGCTGCGCTGGCCGCCACCCTTGTGGCGGGGTTCCTCGTGTCCTACAGCCTGCTCAAGGAGGCCCCGGCCCCGGACCCGCTGCTTTTGCGCATCGCCTACGCCCTGCTGGTCTTCGGCCTCGTGATGCTGGCGCTGCAGGGCGGGCTGGTGTACGCGGCCCTTGTGCGGCCCTACGGCGAGGCCGCCATACGCGTGGAGCACCTGGCCCACGCCCTGGAGCAGAACAGCCACCGCGATTTGCTCACCGGGGCCTTGAACCGCACGGCCTTCGACCACATCATCGTGCGCGAGCTGGAGGCCCTGCGCCGCTACGGCGTCGGCTTCTGCGGCCTGATGCTCGACGTGGACGGCTTCCGGCAGTTGAACGCGGCCAAAGGCTACGAGCTGGGCGACCAGACACTTTTTGATCTTGCCCAACTCCTCAAGCAGCATGTGCGCAAGGCGGACCTTCTGTTCCGCTGGCGGAGCGGCCGCTTCCTCATCCTGGCCTCAAGCACCGACGAGGAACATGCGCTGCGGTTTGCCGAAAAGCTGGTTCAGCTGATGGCTGGGCATCCTTTCCGCCAGGGGGTGCGGCTCACCGCCTGTCTTGGCGTCAGCCAGGCCCAGGCCCAGGATTCGCCGGAGCTCTTCGTGGGGCGGCTCAAGAGCGCCCTGGCCCTGGCCAAGGAGCGGGGGCCGGGCAGCGTGGTCAGCGCAGAGACGTGAGGCTTGGCGGTCTGTCTCTGCGATGGCGCCATTGGCGCAAAATGGCCGCGTAAGGCCGCTTCCCGGCCTCCGTGCGGGCCTGCGCACAATTCCTTGACTTGACCCGACCGCTTATGTAACACACAATCTCTTTTTGCGCCGGGCCGGACCGGACCGCGAGAGCGGTGCGGACGGCGCGCAATGATTTTGCCTGGAGTAGTGCCCGTGTTCGACAGCCTCACAGACCGCTTGTCCGAAGCCTTCCGCAACCTGCGCGGACAGGCCCGCCTGGATGAAAAGAACATCCAGGATGGCTTGCGCGAAGTGCGCATGGCCCTGCTGGAGGCCGACGTCAACTTCAAGGTCGTGAAGGACTTTATCGACCGGGTGAAGGAGAAGGCCCTGGGCGCGGACGTGCTCAAGAGCCTCACCCCGGGCCAGCAGGTGGTCAAGATCGTCCACGACGAGCTGGTGGAGCTCCTGGGCGGCCAGGACACCGGCCTGAACCTGAAGCGGAAGCCCGTCATCATCATGATGGTGGGCCTGCAAGGCTCGGGCAAGACCACGACCGCAAGCAAGCTCGCCAACCTGCTGCGCGCCAAGCACAAGCTGAAGCCCTACCTGGTCCCGGCGGACGTGTACCGCCCGGCGGCCATCGAGCAGCTGCATGTGCTGGCCAAGCAGCTGGGCGTGCCCGCGTATCCCAGCACCACGGCCATGAATCCCGTGGACATCTGCGCCGACGCGCTGAAAGAGGCCCAGGCCGCTGGCTGCGACGCCATCCTGCTCGACACGGCGGGCCGCCTGCACCTGGACGAGCCGCTCATGGAAGAGCTCTCGGCCATCAAGAGCCGTTGCGCGCCCACGGAGATCCTGTTCGTGGCCGACGCCATGACCGGCCAGGACGCGGTCACCGTGGCCGAGGCCTTTGACAAGCGCCTGGGCGTCACCGGCGTGGTGCTGACCAAGATGGACGGCGACGCGCGCGGCGGCGCGGCCCTGTCCATCAAGAGCGTCACCGGCAAGGCGCTCAAGTTCGTTGGCGTGGGCGAAAAGCTCTCCGACCTGGAGCCCTTCCACCCGGACCGCGCGGCCCAGCGCATCCTGGGCATGGGCGACGTGATGACGCTCATCGAGAAGGCCCAGGACGGCATGGAGGCCGCCGAGGCCGAGAAGCTGGCCGCCAAGATGCAGCAGGCCACGTTCGACCTGGAGGACTTCGTCACCCAGATGCGCCGCATGCGCAAGATCGGGTCGCTTGAGAGCATCCTCAAGCTCATCCCCGGCATGGGCGGCATGATGAAGAAGCTGGGCGACATGCAGGTGCCGGAGAAGGAGATCGACAGGGCCGAGGCGATCATCGGCTCCATGACCAAGAAGGAGCGCCGCGAGCCCGCCATCATCACGCCGAGCAGGCGCGAGCGCATCGCCAAGGGCTGCGGCAGGACCGTGGCCGAGGTCAGCGCGCTGCTCAAGAATTTCGAGCAGATGAACAAGATGATGCAGCAGATGCTGGGCGGCGGCGGCAAGACCCCGCAGATGCCGAAGATGCCCAGGATTCCCGGCATGCCTTCGGGCTACACCCCGCCGGGCACCAAGCCTCAGCCCAAGCTCTCCCCGGGAATGATGCAGAACAGCCTCGCCCAGGGAATGCCGGATCTGGGCAACATGCCCGGAATGCCGGAGCTGCCCCAGGGGTTTTCCGGGGAGGGCAAGAAACAGCTTTCCAAGAAGACCCTCGCAGAGCGCAAGAAAAAGAAGCAGAACAAGAAGCAGCGCAAAAAACGCTGACGAATCAGGGCGCAAGGCGCGCCGGAAGCGGCAGGCGGCCCGTCCGCTTGCCATTTGGACCGAAACCGAATAACAACTCAATTCAGGGGGAAAGACAACATGGCTCTCACTATCCGACTGACCCGCATGGGCTCCAAAAAGCGTCCCTTCTACCGCCTGGTCGTGCTCGAGCGCGCCAGCCGCCGCGACGGACGTCCGCTGGAGTTCCTGGGCCACTACAATCCCATGACCGATCCCGCCGAGGTCGTCGTCGACACGGCGAACTACGACAAGTGGATCAAGCTGGGCGCCACCCCCAGCGACACCGTCCGCTCGCTTGTGGCCAAGAAAAGCGCCTAATCGCGCCCGCTGGGCCTGTTTCGCGGCAGGGGTTCACGGCACGTCTCCCGCGCACACCATTCACATGGGGGTTTCGCCATGCTCAGAGACATGATCGAGTACATCGCCAAGTCGCTTGTGGACAGCCCGGACGAGGTGAAGGTCACGGAGATCGAGGGCGAGCAGACCGCTGTGCTGGAACTGAAGGTCGCCAAAGAGGACCTGGGCAAGGTCATCGGCAAGCAGGGCCGCACGGCGCGCGCCATGCGCACCCTCTTGGGCGCGGCCTCGGCCAAGGCCAAGCGGCGCGCAGTGCTCGAGATCATCGAATAGCGCCATGCCGGGCAAAGCGGGTACCGACCGGCACGGACTGGTCGCAGTGGCCCGCGTGGCCAAGGCGCACGGCATCCGTGGGGAGTTGTGCATGGACATCCATGCCGACTCCCCGCTGCTTTTCGCGCCCGGCGGCACGCTGTTCCTCGTCCTGCCCGCGGCCCAGGCGCAGTCAGGCCGCGCCCCGCGCGATGCGGGAAAGCCGCCGCGCCCAGGCCAGGGCCGTCCGCGTCCCTATGTGGTGACGAGCGCCCGCGACAACAACGGGCGGCTCATCCTGGCCCTTGAGGGCGTGGCCGACCGCAACGCGGCCGAGGCCCTGCGCGGGGCCGAAGTGCTCATTTCCGAGGCCGACCTGCCGCCGCCGGACCAGGGCGAGGAATACCTGCACAAGCTCCTGGGCTCCCGCGTGTTCCTGGCGGACGAGACCCCGGTGGGCGTGTTCGAGGCCATCCTCGACACCCCGGGCCAGCTCACCTGGGTCATAAAGAACCCCCAGGGCCGCGAGATCTTGTTCCCCGCCGTGCCGGAGTTCATCCTGGGGCTCGACGCGGACGCCGGGCTGATTCACATCGACCCGCCGCCGGGCCTGCTGGAGCTGTATCTTGAGGAGCCCGCGCCCGCCGAGCGCCCGGAACGGTCAGACAAGACGCAACGGCCCGGCAAGACGGAGCGGGGAGCGAAGCCGCAGCCGAGGGCGAAACGTCCCGCGAAGCGGCGGGAGGGCTAGGCCGTGCGCTTCACCATCCTCACGCTGTTCCCGGAGTTCTTCACCGGCCCGCTCACCTGCGCGCAGATCGCCCGCGCGCGCGAGGCCGGGCTCATCGACTTCGATCTGGTGAACCCGCGCGATTTTTCCACGGGCCGGCACCAGCACGTGGACGACCGGCCCTATGGCGGCGGTCCGGGCATGGTCATGATGCCCGAGCCCCTGGCCCTGGCGCTTCAAAGCGTGCCCAGCCCGGGCCGCACGCTGGTGCTCGCGCCCTCGGGCCGACCGCTGACCCAGGCCTTTGCGCGCGAGCTGGCGCTGGAGCCCGCCCTGACCCTGGTTTGCGGGCGCTACGAGGGCATTGACGAGCGCCTGCTGGAGGCCGAGGGCCTGGAGCCGGTGTGCGTGGGCGAGGCCGTGCTGAACGGCGGCGAGGCCGCTGCCCTGTGCCTTGTGGAGGCCGTGGCGCGCCTGGTGCCGGGCTTCATGGGCAAGGAGGAGAGCGGCGACGCGGAGAGCTTCTCCGACGGGCTGCTTGAGCACCCGCACTACACCCGGCCCGAGGTCTACCAGGGGCGGCAGGTGCCGGAGATTCTGCGCGGCGGGTCGCACGCGGCCATCGCCCGCTGGCGGCGCGAGGCCTCCCTGCTGCGCACCCTGGAGCGCAGGCCGGAGCTGCTGCGGGAGGCGCCGCTCGACGGCGCGGACTATAATTTTTTGCGCGGCGCGCCACGCCCGGCAGCCCTTGGGCGCAGCCTGTTTCTCTGCCTGCTGCATCATCCCGTGCTCGATAAAGCGGGGAAAACGTCCACAGTCTCTTTGACAAACCTCGATATACACGATATGTGCCGCGTTTCCCGCACCTATGAACTGGGTGGTGTGCTTTTGGCCACTCCGCTCGACGATCAGCGGGAACTTGGGCAGCGCCTTCTGGACCATTGGACCGAAGGCGCCGGAGGCCGGGCAAACCCGGATCGCGCCCAGGCCCTGCGCCTCGGGCGCATGGTGACGGGGCTGGACGAGGCCGTCAGCTGGGTCGCCAGCGAGACCGGCCTGGCCCCGAGGGTCGTGGCCACCTGTGCCCGCACCGGGTATCGCCCGGCGCGCGGACGCAAGGAGCGCATGATCGCCTTCACCCCGCCCGGCGTCGTGCGCGGCTGGTTGAGGGAGGCGCCGGTGCTGCTGGTGCTCGGCACCGGGCACGGCCTGGCCCCGGAGGTATTGACGCGGGCCGACGCCATCGTCTCGCCCGTGAGAGGTTTTTCGGCGTATAATCACCTGCCGGTGCGCTCCGCCGCCGCCATCCTGGTGGACAGGCTGCTGGGCGACGCAGGGTAATTTGAAACGACAGTTTTCCAGAAAAGGAGTCGACATATGGACATGATCAAGACCATCGAACGCGAACATCTGCGCCTGGATCACCCCGATTTTCGCGCTGGCGACACCGTCAAGGTGCACACCCGCATCATCGAAGGCGACAAAGAGCGCATCCAGATCTTCCAGGGCGTTGTCCTGCGCGTGAAGCGCGGCACCACCGACGCCACCTTCACCGTGCGCAAGGTCTCTGACGGCGTTGGCGTGGAGCGCATCTTCCCCATGCACACCCCGTCCATCGACAAGATTGAGATCGTGGCCAACGGCAAGGTCCGTCGCGCCCGCATCTACTATCTGCGCAACCTGGCCGGCAAGGCCGCCCGCGTCAAGTCCCGCCAGGCCTGGGATTAATCACCCCAAGTCCCGCATCACGGACACCCGCGTCCCCGGCAAACCCCGCATGGGTTTGCCGGGGACTTGGCGTTTTCCGCGCGCGCGATCTTCCCCGGCCTTCTTCCCGGCTCGCCTCTGGCCTTGCCTCCGGTCCGGCTTGCGCATAGATTTCAGCCAGACCAGGGAGGACCCATGCAACTGCTCATCACGCTTTCCAGCCCGGACCCGGAAATCAAGTGGAACGCCCTGCGCCTGGGCAACTTCCTGCTGAACGAAGGCGACGACGTCACCATCTTTTTGAACGGACCCGCCGTGGACGTGCTCAAGGGCGAGACCCAAACCTTCCCCCTGGCCGAGCAGGCCAAGCTGTTCACCCTGAGCGAGGGCGTGCTCGCGGCCTGAGGCAAGTGCCTGGACCTCCACGGAGTGGAGGCGTCATTGCAGGTGCGCCGCCAAGGCATGAAGGATCTCGCCGCCTACATCCGCGCAGCCGACAAGATACTGAACTACTAGCCGCCACCCAGGCGCACCCGGAAGGCCGATGCCCAAACGCCCCGCCCCGCAAGCCACGCTGCCCGGCCGCCTCGCGGGCCTGCTCCCCGGTCCGCACGTCGGCCTGCACGCGGGGGTGGACGAGGCCGGACGCGGCTGCCTGGCCGGGCCGGTGGTCTCCGCCGCCTGCATCCTGCCGGAGACCTTCGACCTGCCCGGCCTCACCGATTCCAAGGCCCTGTCCGCCCCGCGCCGCGAAGCCCTGGCCGCCGCCATCCGCGTCCAGGCGCTCAGCTGGTCCCTGGGCCTCGCCTGGCCGGAGGAGATCGACCGCGTCAACATCCTGCAGGCCTCCTTGCGCAGCATGGAGCGCGCCATCGCGCGCCTGCGCGTCACGCCAGCCCTGCTGCTCATCGACGGCAACCAGACCGTGCAGACCCGCCTGCCCCAGCGCACGGTCATCGGCGGCGACGCCCTTGTGCCCGCCATCTCCGCCGCCAGCATTCTGGCCAAGACCTTCCGCGACCACCTCCTCTGCATCCTCGACCGCCTGCACCCCGGCTATGGCCTCGCCCTCCACAAGGGCTACGGCACCGCCGTCCACCTCGACGCCCTGCGGAGCCTCGGCCCCTCGCCCATCCACCGCCTGACCTTCCGGGGCGTGCGGCCCGAAGCGCCCGCCGCAAGCCCCGCACAGGAACGCCAGTCATGCCTGCCCGGCCTTTCGACGCCCAGCACCTCCAGATAGGCCGCCTGGGCGAGGACGCGGCGAGCGTCTTTCTCACGGCCAAAGGCCTGCGCGTGCTCGAACGGAATGTCTGCCTCGGCCGCCTGGAGCTCGATCTCGTGTGCGAGCAGGGCGACACCCTGGTGTTCGTGGAGGTCAAGACCCGCGCCGAGGGCTCCCTCGCCACGCCCGCCGACGGCCTGACCGCGCAAAAACGCTCGCGCCTGCTGCGGGCCGCCCAAAGCTACCTCAGCCGCCACGATCTCTGGCACAAGCCCTGCCGCTTCGACCTCGTGTCCGTGCTCGTGCGCGCAAACGCCGTGCAGCACATCGAACACGTCGAAAACGCCATTACCGCCGACGAGCCGCGCCCAGGCAAGACGCGCGGCTGGCAACCCTGGTAGGCGCGCCGGGAAGAGGTCTGAGGCTGTAAGAGAAGACGAAGAGAATCTTTTTCTTGGGGGGAAGGATTCCCCCCAAACCCCCTCATGCAACCGCAGCGCCCCGTTTCGAGCAAAGCTCGAAACGGGGCGCTGCGGTTGAGGAAGGTTCTGGTGCGTGAACGCCGCTCCCGCCTGAAACGCCTGCGGCGGGTTGTCCGGTCTGGCTTTGCAGACCGGTCAACCCGCCGCCACAGGGGGTCCAGAGGGCCGAGGCCCTCTGGCGGGGGTGCAGGGGGCGGCGCCCCCTGCCGGGTCTGCGAGCGGTGCCCTTGCCCGCCGGGACAAGCGGGTGTAGTGCCTCTGGCCATGAACACGCGCGCGCTTATTCGATGTCTGGCTTTGGTCGGTTTGGTGTTGGCGGTCGCCGCCTGCGCGGACAAGGCCCCTGTGCCGGTCCCTGTGCCGCCGCCGGTGGTGCAGACTCCGGACCCCTTGCCCGCCCAGGACTGGCGCAAGCCCGTCTTCTACTATGCCACCAACAGGAACGCCTTGAGCGGCGTGAACGGCAGCGCGCAGTTCGGCGGGCAGCGTTCGCGCCAGACGTCCTATGGCGAACTGCGGACCACCGCCAGCGGCGGCCAGACCGATGGCTCGGACCTGTACCGGGTGAACGTGCGCCTGGATCAGGCGACGCGCCTGGGCCGCGCGAGCTTTCTGGACCAGATCGAGCGGGCGGCGGCACGCACGCCGGGGCGCGAGGTGCTGCTGTTCATCCACGGCTTTGACAACAGCTTTGAGGACGCGGCCATGACCGCCGCGCGCATCGGCATCGGCATCGGCTTTTCCGGGGCCACGGTGCTGTACAGCTGGCCCAGCGTGGGCAGCGCCACCAGCTACCTGACGGACCGCAACAACGCCTATTACGCCGTGCATGCGTTGAAGGGACTTTTGGCCGATCTGACGGCCAGCCAATGGGTGGGCCGGGTGAGCGTGGTGGTGCACAGCATGGGCAACGAGGCCTTCATCCGCGCCTACGCCGAGCTTGCGGGCGAGTGCCAGGGCACGCGCTCCGCCTGCGCGGACCTGCGCAAGGTGCGCGCCATCGTGCTGGCCGCGCCGGACGTGGACCGCGAGATCTTCCTGGACCAGCACGCGGCGCGCTTGACCAGCCTGGACGCCCGCGTGGTGCTGTACGCCTCCCGCGCGGACATGGCGCTGGCCGCCTCGGCCCTGGTGCAGGGCGGCGACTACGAGCGCCTGGGCAAGAACGTGGTGTGCATTCCCGGCCTGCACGTGACGGACGTGTCCAACGTGAAGACCGACGTGCTTGGCCATTCCTGGATTTCCCAGAGCCGCGCCGTGCTCCAGGATTTGCGCTGCACCCTGGCCGAGGAGTGCAACCGTTACGCCACCGGCCTGCTGCGGGAGATGACCTGCGCGCCCTCTGTGCGCTATCCCGTGTCCGGCGTTGGCCTGGGCGTCGACCGCGCCACCAGCGGCTCGTCGTATTGGCAGCTCACCGTGCCGCACACCGGCTCCGGCGCGCCCACCAGCGCGGGCTTCGGCTTCAGCCTGCCGTCGTTTCTCACAAAGTAGGCGCAGGCCTCGGCCCTTCCCGTTAAATAGTTGCTAGCGGCAACCGTTTCGATTCTCCGGCCCCTTCACTTTGGCGAAGGGGCCGGAGAATCGTTGTTCGGCTACCTGCCCAGCTTGGCCGAGAGCCAGGACGTCGGCGCGGGCGCGGTGATGGGCGCGGCTTCGCGGGCGTCCACGCCACGGGCCTCGCGCAGCTTCTCGGCGTAGTGCGCCCAGAAGGACTGCGCCAGGGACGTGGACGCGGTGATGGGATAGGCCAGGGTGGCGGCGAGCCGCGCGGTGAGCGCTTCGCACAAGAGCGGGTCGAACAGGCGCGGGTCGTCGATGCGGCGGACGTAGAGCACCTGCAAGGGGCCGGGCTGGTCGCAGAGGATGGCCCCGGCCTGGACCTCCCAGGCGTCCAGGTCCGACCCGCCGGAGCAGGCCGAGAGCACGCGCAGGCAGTCCGCAGGCAAGGGGAAGGCCTGCTGGTATTGCCAGCCCGCGGGCGCGGCGCTGGCCGCCAGCTCGGCCTGGGCGCTGGCGCAGTTCCAGGGGTGGGCGCGCAGCACCGCGTCGCGCACGGCGGGCCAGCGCTGGTTGCACAGGCGCGCGGCCTTGGTGTTGTCGGCAAGGGAGGCGATGCCCTCCTCGCCCAGGTCCGAAAGCGCGTTGTTGCAAAGCTCGATGACGCTCGTCGCCATTTCGCTGTCCTCCTGATGTTTGTGCGCTGCGGGATGAATCAGGGGGCGCCGCCCCCTGCACCCCCGCCAAAGGGCTTGCAGCCCTCTGGACTCCGCATATGAAGATTCCCCCCCTATGAGGGGGTCTGGGGGGAATCATTCCCCCCAGAAAAAACTCTCTCTTACTCTTTTCTTCCCTGCCTGATGCGCTCCACGCTCTCCTTGGGCCGCAGGTACTCCGGCGGCAGGCCGAAGAGCGTGGCGGCGTGCCGGGCCATGGCGTCGGGCTCGAAGTTGTCCATGATGCGATAGGGGTCGCCGCTGGCGAGCAGGGGTTGCAGGTAGCGCACGGCCTGGCCCAGGTTTTCGGCCTCGGCCTGTCGCTGCGCCTGGGCGATGGGCGTGGCGTAGTCCACCTGGAGCGAGCCCTGGGGCAGGGTGCTCGGCCAGGCGGGCAGCTCGCCCTCGCGCAGCAGGATGTTGAAGGCGCGCTCGATGAGCGGGGCCAGGAACTCGGTTTGCAGTCGGCCCAGCACGGGACCCAGGATGCGCATCTTTTCGGCCTGGCGGATGAGCGCCTCGGTGGCGGTGCCGCCCACGGGCTCCGGGGCCAGCTGGTCGGCCAGGAAGATGCGCCGGATGCTTTGCCTGCGCCGCTCGATCATGGCCTCGATGGAACTCAGGTCCACGCGCACGGGCAGGGCCTCGATGCGGTCCTGGGAGCCCGCGCGGTAGTAGGACAGCCCGCCCGGCCCGGAGTGGATGGGGCCGAGGAAGCCGTCGTCCGGCACCATGAGCGGCGGGTCGGACATCTTCTCCGCGGCCATGAGGGCGGTGCGGCTCATGGCGTTCAGCACGCGCACGTCGCTGAGCGCGGTGAGGCCCGGCCCGCGCCCGTAGGCCTCGCCCGAGACCTTGGACCAGCGCGGGCACATGTAGGGCATCTCAAAGTAGCCGGACTCCTCAAGGATCACGCCGCTGTCCTGCTCCAGAAAGAAGCAGGCGAAGGGGAACTGCGTGTTGGCCGGGCTCGCGGGGTCGCGCTCGGTGCGCGGGAACACGGCGTGGATCAGGTTGACGCGGGCCTCGGGCGTTTCGACGGCAAGCTTTTGCACATCCAGGGAGCAGGCCCGGCCCCACTGCTGCCAGGCCTGGCGCGCGGTGAGGGAATAGGTGCGGATGACCGTGTCCACCATGCCGCGCGCGTCCTCGGCCAGATGGACCTCGGTGAGCGGGCGCGCGCTGAAGCGCACCAGGCAGTCCGGGTCGGGCTCCACATAGAGCACGGCGGTGCCGAACAGGCACAGGTCCAGGTACAGCTCGTGCACGCAGGCCTGGAAGCCCGTGGCCTCGGTGTTGAAGAGGGAGAGCAGGCGCTCGCGGCAGTTGGCCAGGAAGGCGCGCAGCTCCTCGCTGTCCGGCGCGCCCCGGCCCAGGCGCAGGTCGAACCAGGGCAGGGCCGGGTTGGTAAGCAGGCCGCCCAGGGCCGAGGCCAGCAGCTCCAGGGAATGCGCCGGGGTGGAGTCGAACACGGCTTCGTCGCTTGCGCGCGCGCCCTGGCCGGAGAAGTCCGCGCCCTTGCGCGGCATGATCTGCGCGGACAGCTCGCGCCAGGCCGGGGTCCAGTGCTCGCGCGCGGCGCGCAGGGCGGCCAGGCGGTCCAGCACGGCGCGGGACGCGGCCTGGGCCACGGGCAGCGCGGCCTGGGCCACGGGCAGCGCGGCCTGCGCCTGGGGAGGGCGGCGCGCGCTCATTGTCCCAGCCTCGCCTTGAGCTGGCTGGCGGCGCTGCTGATCCCGCTCGCGGACTCGCCAAGGGACTCCGCCTGGCCGCCCTGGGCCGCCTGGCTGGCGCGTTCCGCTTGCCGGGCCTTGGCCAGAAGCGCGGTCTCGGCCTTTTTGCGGTCCGCCCTGCGGCGCGCCTCCGCCGCCTGCAACTCGGCTTCCGCCGCCGCCGCCTCGGCCCGGGAGCTGTCGCCGCCGGCCTGGCTTCTTGTCATTGGGCCAAGCACGGAACCAAAGACCATGTTGCCGATGATGGAAACGGGATCAAACCCGCCGCCTCCGCCCATGGGAACCTCCTTTGCTCGGAGCCGGGCGAAAGGCCCGGCTCAACGGCGCAAGTATAGCCCCGCCTTGGCCGGGCGGGCGGAAATGGCCGTTTTCTGGCCGGGAAAAGGGCAAAAATGGCGTCTTGACAGGGTGCGGCGCAGGGGCCGGAAAAAGGAAAAAGGGCCGGTTGCAGCGGCCCTTTTTCGGGAGGAGGGGAAGGAAGGAATCCAGATCTTGCGTGCGCTGGCCCGGTAGCGGGCTGGGGCTGGGGTGGGTGGGTTTGGTGTTCGTCCACCGGACCTGCGTCGCGCAATCTGTAGCTCTATGAGCACGAGCCGTGCCAACAAGCAATCATCCTGGAAAACCTGTTGGTTGTCGATTTTTCGAGGGGGCGAGGGCCGGGTTGTGTCCGGGCCTTTTGTGCATCTGTGTGCACAGAAGTGCAGCGGGATGTGCAGAAAGGCGACGGGGAGGGAGCCAAGGCTGATCGTCTGATCAGGGATTCTTTGCTTCGTCAGCTGTCGGCCAGCTTCCCGGCCGTCCGACCGGATTCGCGGACCGACCAGAACCCTAACCCGCAAGCAGCTCCACGCCGCAGTCCGGCGCGACATCGGCCAGGAAGCCGCGCACCTGCCGCCCGGCGCCGGGCGCGAAGCGCAGGCAGAGCACCTCGCGGTTGGCCGCGTCGGCCCCGAGGCTGGTGAACATGGCCAGGCCCTCGTGCGCCTCCAGGAGGAAGCGGAAAAAGGCCACGTGGGCGCGCGGCAGGCGGAGATAGAGCGTTTCGGAGCGCATGGGCGGGTCAGTCCTTGTCTGGGTTTTCGGCCTTCGCTTCGGCAGCGTCCGGTTCGGGCTTGGCTGGCCGGGCGAGCATCTCGCCGATCTCGCGCAGGATCTTCTCGCGGTGCAGGCGCACCTGGGCCGGGATGCGCATGATCATGTCCAGCTGGCGCGTGTGGATGATGAGATAGCCCAGGATGCGCAGGCGGTCCATGAATTCCTGGGTGCTCAGCCCGTCCACCCGGGCGATGAGGGCGTCCTCGCGCGCCTCGAGCTTGAAGCCGAATTCCCCAAGCAGGCCGGAGACAAAGGCGATGCGCCGCTCGCGGCGGGTCATCTCGGCCGCGCCGCCCCGGAACTGGAAGCTGACGAAGTTCTCCCGCGCCCGCTCGCCCACCAGGGCCTCGATGGTCACGAAGTGGTAGCCGAAGCGCGAGGACAGGGACACGTAGGCCTTGGAAAGCAGGATGTGGTTCTGCACCCCGAAGTCGAACTCCCCGGTGATGGAGATCTCGGGGTTGGTGGTGGACTCGTACATGATGGACAAAAAGCCGCGCGCGTCCACCGGCGGCGGCCCGGCCCAGGGAAAGGCGCTGATGCCCTCCCACACGGCCAGAAAGGGCGGGGAGTCGATGTTCTCCAGGCGGATGAACTTGCCCTCGGGCGGGGCGTTGAACGCGTCCTCCAGGTTGATGATCCACCACTGCATGGCCGAGCCGCCCGCCCAGAGCTGCTTGGCCTGCCGCTCGGAGAAGTCCTGCTGGCCGCGGCCGAAGTCGAACATGGCGTCCACGCCGCGCTGGTGGGCCAGGCGCGCCACGTCCCGCAGGGTCCGGCAGTTGGCGGCGCGGAAGCCCGTGTCCTCGGGCGGGGGCAGGGTGAGCGGGGAGAGCAGCTGGAGCAGCTCCACCAGGCGCGCGTGCACCGGGCTCTCCTCCATGTGCGTGCGCAGAGCCCTCTGGGCCGCGAGGGAACTGCTTGCTGGCGGCAGGCTCTCCTCCTCGTCCGGCGGGGGCATGGGGCCGCAACGCAAGATCTGGATGCCGCCCTCGGGCTCCTTGATCCATTCGAACAAGGCAGGCGCGCCCAGGCCCTCCTCCAGCCGCCGCGACAGTTCCGCCAGCCGGGCCGCGTCCTCCGGCCCCAGGCCGGCGTTGCGGGCCGAGGCGTCGGGCTCCGTGGTGCGGCAGGCCCCGCGCAGGCGCTCGCCCTCGGCCCCGCGCAGCCCGTCGCTGGAGACGTCCGGCAGCCATTCCTCCACCGAGCCGGGCACGGCCAGCACGCCCACGCACATGGCCACGTCGATGTCCGGGATGCCGCGGATGAGCCTGCGGCGCATGGCCTGGACCGAATACTTGCCCGCCAGGGCGCGGCGGTAGGCGTGCAGCACGTCCGTGCAGAGCACGCCGAACTGGGCCGGGTAGACTCCGGTGAAGCCCTGGCCCTCGCCCATGCTGCTGGGCAGGACGCACAGGCGCGTGCAGCCGCTGCTGCGCTCAAGCTCCGCGTTGGCGCTGGCGATGGCGTTTTCCAGCGATTCCGGCAGGGGCGCGGCCATGATCAGGGCCTGGATGTCTCGGCTTAAGATCGCGAGGGTGTGCGCGTCCGGGCCGTAGAGGGCGGGCGGCCCGCCAGCGATCTCCTCTTCGCTGGCGGAGAGGTCGTCCACGGCCTGGGTGCGGCGGGCGATCTCCTCGCGCAGGCCCGGCTGCCCGGAAAAGGCCTCGTAGGCGCAGGCCCCGATGACGAAGCCCTCGGGCACGGGCAGGCCCAGCTTGTTTTTGATCTCGCCCAGCTCGGCCAGACGCGCGCCCACAAGGTCGGCCGCCTCCGCGTCCACGGCCGTGAGCATGGTCACCAGCTCGCCGCAGGCGGGCGGCTTGCGGCGGCCCAGCACCTCCTCCACCCTGGCGCCGATGTCCTGGAGCCGGGGCTTCAGGCGTTCCGCGCTCTGCGGAGCCAGGGCCTCAAGGTGCCTGATCATGCGCAGGGCGTTGACGAAGACGGCTGTCGTGCCCGCGCGCAGAAAGGTCATGCCGAACACGCGGCCGTCGATGGCGGCGCGCTCCATGTCGGCCAGGGTGGAGAGGAGGCTCTTGCCGGCGGTCAGAAGCAGGCGGAAGTTGGTGTGGCGGCGGCGGAACTCCGCGCCGATGCGTTCCGCATGGTCCGTGTCCAGAGCGGGGCGCAGCGGGTCCCGGCCAAACAGCGAACGCAGGGTGTCGAGCAGTGCGGCCACAGGCAGCCTCCTGATCCGGAGTCATAGCCACGCGGGGCGGAAAAGGCAAACGCCCCCGGCGGCATGGCCACCGGGGGCGCGTTGAAGCGGATGCACCGGGAGGCTAGGCCTCGGACTTGGTCTTGGGCTTGGTCATGCCCAGGCCGATGCCGCCGAACATGTCGAAGATGGCGTAGCCGTACCACATGGTGTACAGCACGTAGAACACCAGCAGGCCCACCAGGGGCAGCACGTTGTCCAGCACCTTCTCGCTCTTGACGCCGTAGAAGTTGTAGCCAGGCTCCAGGGCGCGCTTGTTCACGTTGCCCACCACCTTGGCTTCCTGGATGAGCTTCTGCTTCTGCAGCTCCTTGATGGAGGGGTCGAGCACGGTCCACCAGGCCTTGATGATGGTCTTCTCCGCGTCCTTTCCGGACACGGCGTAGCGGTCAAGCACAGCCTGGCCGCGGTCATTGAACATGTCATCGGCGTCCGCCAGGGCGGCGGAGAGGATCTTGCTCAGGTCGCCGGAGTAGGTGATGGCGCCGTCCTTGAACTCCGCAGCGGCGCCGGCCTTGATCAGGTTCTCCACGGCCCGGGGGGCCAGGGCGGCGTCCTTGATCTTGGCGGTGATGGTGACGCTCTTGCCCTCAAGCTTCAGGGCCTGCTCCCGCACCCCGGGGATGAAGTAGCTGGAGCCCTTGGACAGGCGGTTGAACATGTTGTCGGCGGCGTTCAGGCCGTTCTGCCCATCGCCCCAGATGGGCAGGAAGAGCGAAACGAACACGCACATGAACGTGGCCATGAGCAGCAGGCCCTTGTTGAACAGAGCTTTGTTTCTGATAAGCATCTTAAGCCTCCTGGCGCAGCTTGCCGATGTTGCCGAAGAACTTGCTGAAAATCCAGAAACCGAAGAAGGCCACCACAACCCAGAACACGATGTTGCCGACGAATTCGATCTGGTTGCACAGGCCCATGTCCATTTTGATCATCTCAAGCTCCACGAGCTTCTTGGGCAGAACCGAAACGCGGTTGATGAAGCCGGCGATGATGCTGATGGCGTAGAAGCCGCGGATGTGGATGCCCTTGACCACCTTGGTGGTGAGCGCGCCCACCTGGATGCCCAAAAGCGAGCCGATGAGCATGCCCATGGCCAGGGTGTAGAACACGTAGCCGTAGATGGCGTACTGGCCAACGGCCGCGAAGCCGGCGGTGAAGATGATCTGCAGGATGTCGGTGCCGACGGTGGTCATGGAGGACACGCCGAAGATGTACACGAACATGGGGAAGGTGATGAAGCCGCCGCCAACGCCCATGATGGCCGCCAGGATGCCGACGATGACGCCGCCCGCGGCCACGATCCAGCCGGAGATCTGCTTGCCGCCGGGCACGAAGTCCTCGTCGAAGCGGATCATGGGGGCCAGCTTGACCTTCTGGATGGCGGTGGCCAGGCCGGTGGTGCCGGAGGAGCCGCCGCCGTGGGCGTCATGGCCGCTGCCGGTCTCGCCCTTCTTGTTGGCCGAGAGGAAGTCGAACAGGGCGTAGAAGCCGAGGAAGCCCAGCAGCACGGCGTAGATGGAGCTGATGAACATCTCGGAGAGCAGGGGGTCGGTGTCGTACAGGGTCTTGTTGATCCAGCCGCCGACGATGGTGCCGCCGCCGGAGCCGACCAGGAAGGCGATGGCCAGCTTGGTGGACACGTTGCCGAGCTTCTTGTGCACCGCCGTGCCCATGATGGCCTTGGCGAAGATGTGGAAGAGGTCGGTGCCGACCGCCAGGATGCCCTTGACGCCCGCCGCCATGAGCGCCGGGGTGATGATGAAGCCGCCGCCCGCGCCGATGCAGCCGGTGATGAGGCCCGCCGCCAGGCCCACCGCGATGGACACCAGGAAGATGGTGTTGGTGTAGAAGGCCGGGGCGTATGCCGTCTTGCCGCCGATCATGTCCGCGGCGAAGGCGAAGTTGATGAGCAGAATCGGCAGCACCATCAGGCCAAGGATGGCGAGCTTTTTCCTGCTGCGTACAATGGACAGGGACATCTCAATGTCCCATTTGGCGTGCGCGATGCTCGCCTGCTTGAGGAACTCGAAGACGTTTCTTCCGAAACCCATCAATGCACCCTCCGTATTAAAAGTTCCTGTTCACCAGAACCGGCCCGCAACCCGGTCCCGATTCGTTGCCTCGCCAAACATGGGCGCGCGGCGCTTTTGCTACGCCTTGCCCTTGAGAGCCTTGTGCTCGCAGGCATCCTGGAGCTTGAACACCAGCTCCTCGATGTCCACGGGCTTCATGAGATAGTCGAAGGCGCCAAGCTCCAGGCCCTTCATGGCCGTCTCCACGTGGGCATGGCCGGAGAGCATGAGCACCGCCACGCCGGGGTGGGCGGCGGCGATGTGCTTGAGCGCCTCGATGCCGTCCATGCCGGGCATCTTCACGTCCAGCACCACCGCGTCCACCTCCGGGGTCTGCTTCAGCCAGGCCAGGGCCTCCGCCGCGCCGCCCACCGAGGCCGCGTCGATGCCGCGCCGGGCCAGCCGCTTGGCCAGGGTCTCGCGGAAATCCAACTCATCGTCGACCAAAAGAACCTTCATGGCCTCTCCTGTGCGCCCTGCGGCGCGTCAGCCCTGCGGTCTTCGGCTTCGAGCTGCGCCGCCAGGGCGTTCACCGCGGCCTTGAGCGCGCCGACATGGGGCTCTTTCTCCACCACCAGAACCCCCTCGAACCCTGGTTGGGGCTCCTCGCCCTCAAAGACGTGGAGCACCACCAGCACCTGCCCGGCCCGCTCCTTCAGTTTGGCGGCCACTTCGGCGAGCCGGGCGCCCGCCGCTTCGGGGTCCAGGATGAGCAGCTGGGGCGGCCTGCTCCCGGCCAGCGCGTCCAGCAGCTGCGCCGGGCTGCCCAGCCCGCCCGCCCGGTGCCCCTGCGCCGCCAGCTCCCGGCACAAGAACTCGCGTACATGCGGGTTTCTGTCCGTGATGGCGATGTCGAGCCGTGCTGTGGTGGGCATGGGCACTCCTTGCACAGGGGTAAAGGCAATTCCCGTGCCATCCACGGCTGTGTTATAACTTATTTATATTGTTATGGATAATTAATAGCTGGAAGGTCGTGTCAGCGCTGTTTCCCTATGCTGGTGTCAGCTTTCTTTACAGTGCGTCAAGCCAGATGAGGGTTGACAGGAGTAGACCGCCCGGTCTAGAAGACGGCCATGCGCGAACCCAAGAAGAAAGACGACACGCGGCTGCGCCTTGTCGAGGCTGGCGCAGAGATTCTGCGCAGGCAGGGCTACAACGGCACCGGCATCCAGGAGGTGCTCGACGCCTGCGGCGTGCCCAAGGGCTCGTTCTACCATTTCTTCAAGAGCAAGGAGGACTTCGCCCTCCAGGTGGTGGACCACCAGGCCAGGCGCATTGCATCCGCGGTGCGGCGCCTGTTCGCCGACACCTCCCACCCCCCGCTTTGGCGGCTGCAACGGTTTTTCGACTACTTCCTGACCCGTTACGGCGACCCGGCCAATGAGCTCAGCTACTGCGGCTGCCCCATCGGCAACCTTGTGCAGGAGATGGCCCCGGTGAGCACGGCCTTCCGCCTGCGCCTGGAGGGCGTCATCGTGGACATGGAGTCGGCCCTCGGCGACCTGCTGCGCGAGGCCCAGGCCCAGGGGGAGATGTCCCGCCGCCTTGACCCCGACGAGGCTGCCCGGTTCATCGCCGCCAGCTGGCAGGGCGCGATCCTGCGCATGAAGGCCGCTGGCGACTGTTCGCCCCTGGCG
The DNA here is from genome assembly GCA_050251495.1 of Desulfovibrio sp. Classification (GTDB taxonomy): domain Bacteria; phylum Desulfobacterota; class Desulfovibrionia; order Desulfovibrionales; family Desulfovibrionaceae; genus Humidesulfovibrio. Next base: position 28,831 of record JBFWMQ010000022.1, read on the forward strand.
CGCGCGCGCGACTTTCTCATGCAGATGGTGACCGCCCCGTAGCCTTGGCCAACGCGGCAGGGGATTCTCGCCACCGCGAATAGTAGACCGGTCTAGTAAATGCACCTGGAGGTTACCGTGTTCCGCATCGCACCCAGGCATCCCCGGGCGGCCGCCAAGGCCGCGGACGAACTTGCCGCCAGTCTGGCGGAAGGGAGCGAGACCCCGGCCACGCTCGGGCTGCTGGCCGCCAGCCCCGGGCTGTTGGCGGCCAAGGCCGGAGTGCTGCGCTATTACGCCGAGCACCCGCGCCTCGGGTTCGAACTGCTGGCGGCCATCCGCCATCTGGCCGCGCGCGGCCTGGGCGCCACGGACCGCGAGGCGGAAAGCCTGCGCGCCTTGCTGGCCTGCGGACTGTCCCGGCGGGACATCGCCGCCCTCCCGGAGCAGGGCGAGGTGTTTTTTGACGCCGAGGCCGCGCTGCTGCGCTTTGTGTGCAAGGCCATGCGCGGCCCCGGGCGGATCACGGACCGGGACATCGCCGCGCTGCGCGCGCTGGGCTGGGATGACGCGACTGTTTTGGATGCCCTGGCCCATGCCGTGGACGCGCATGGGACCGAATTGCTGGTGGCGGCCCTGAAGCGTTGAGGCCGCGTGCGCCAGAGAACCCGCAACCCACAGGAGTTCCGATGTTTCGACTCAAGACCACGCCAGCCGGGCAGCTCACAGGAAAGGCCGCCGAGTTGTTCGCCATGTTTCCGCCGCAGATCGGCGTGCCCGAGCCCTTGCTGCTCATGAGCGCCAGCCCCGGCCTCCTGGCCGTGCAGGCCCAGGCCATCGAGTTCTACCGGAACCACCCGGACCTGGACTTCCCCATGCTTGCGGCCATACGCCTGCTTCTTGCGCGGCGGCTGGACGCCCAGGCCTGCGTCGACTTCAACACCAGGCTGCTTTTGGCCGCAGGCCTGAGCGCGGAGGAGATCGACGCCCTGCCCGAGGCCGGAGCATTCAGCCCGGCCCAGCGCGCCCTGCTCGCCTTTGTGCTCAAGGCCGTCAGCGCGCCGGGCAGCGTGGCTGATGCGGACATCGCCGCGCTGCGCGCCCTGGGCTGGTCCGACACCACCATCTACGACGCCGTGGCCCACGGGGCGACCATGCAGGTGCCAGCCACCATGATGGCGGCCTTCAAGCGCTAGCTGCACCGCCTGGGGCTGCCCGCGTTGCGTGGCAAAAAAGGCCGGAGCACGCAATGGGCTCCGGCCTCGCAGCGCAGGGCCTAGAGCGGCGACGGCCCGTCATTGCGCAAGGTATCGGGCAGGTGCTGGTTGCGCTGGGTGCGCACCCAGCGCTTCAGGTCCTCGGGCAAGGCCCGCCAGGAGCCTGTCCCGGCGCGGCGCCAGGCGGGCAGGCCAAGCTCGTTGACAAGGCGCACGATCTGCTTGGGGTTTTCTCCAACGGCCTCGCAGATGGCCCGAGCGCCCTTGACGCAGATGTCGACATGCATCTCCATGTATCCTCCATGGTGGTGATCAAGATCCTTCCAGTAGCGTCGGCGTGCGACGGCCATTAATTAGCCGACCGGCAATGGCCTGCGCTGTCCTTTGGTCGGGGAACAGCGTATGTGCGCCAATGCGTTTTGCCAACTGCCAGAGTCGTGTGGGCGACGTCCGCCACCCGGTCGATGCGTCTCAAATCACCTCCATGGGGCGGCCACATTCCTGTGCAAACGCCCAGCATGCCGCCAGGATTGTCAAGCCGCGCGAGTGGTTGCCAAGGCCCGGCGCCGCCTGCCGCGGCAGCGGTCCTCCGTGTCCGCCACGGAGGCGGAAAAGGAAGCCGCCTGTGGGATTTCGTTGAAGAATATTTTGTCAGAAAGATATTTATTTGTCAATACGACAAAGTAAAAAATATGTGGACTTGGACAAATTGTGTGATACGTATATGCCAGAAGGCAAACGTCGCACTGCCTCTGGTGCGCAAACATCGGGAGTGGGGAGTGGACTTTACCCGCAATCTGCGCGAAATGCTCTGGGCAAGGGTGGGAGAGAACAAGGACTTCGCCAACCGCAAGCGCATGGCCGACGCGCTGGGCATCGATCCCTCGCAGCTCAATCGGTTCATGGACGGCGAGCGCGGCCTGTCCGTGGAGTCCCTGGGGCGCATCCTCGACGGCCTGGGGGCTCGGCTGGTGCTGCCCGGGGAGGCCGAGGCCGAGGCCGCCCGCGAGGTCTGTTTCGTCTCGCCCCGGACCACCGGCGCGGCCCATGACGCCCAACCTCCCGCGGCGGAGGACTATTTTGCCGTGCCCCTGGCTGCGGAGCCCGTGGCCGCCGGGCCGGGCCGCATCCCGCAGGACGACATCCGCGGCTGGGTGCTGGTGTGGCGGCACCACGAGTCCGTGCGCTTCCGCACCGACCTGGTGGCCGTGACCATCGGCAAGAACGAAATGTCCATGGTCCCGACTTTGCATCCAGGCGACATTGTGCTGGTGGACCGGGCAGAAAAGTCCCCCGACCCGGCGGGCAAGATCATGCTGGTGACCGAACCGGACGGCGGTTGCGCCGTGAAGCGCGTGGCCACGCGCGCCGTGGACGGGGACGTGGAGCTGGTGTTTTATTCCGACAATTCGCGTGATTATCCGCCGCGCGTGTACCGGCTGAACCGCGATTACGGCGGGGAATTGTTCAACGCCATCGGCGGGCGCGTGGTGTGGGCCTGGAGCGACATGACCCGGAAGTAGGTCCGCCCGGCCATTGCGCAGGAAAAAGCTGGATTTTTCCGATGCCTGGGGCTAATCTTTCCGATCGTTATCTATATCGAGCCGAGGTGGGCATGAAGTGGTTTTCCCGAATCTTTTCCGAATCTGCTGAAATGGACAACACTTCCGGTGAATTGAACGCCTTTCTTGGGACGGGCACGAAGTTCACCGGGCACCTGTCGTTCGAGGGTTCGGTGCGCATCGACGGGCATTTCCAGGGCACCATCGCCGCCACGGGCACCCTCATCCTGGGCCGCGAGGCGCTGGTCAAGGGCGAGGTGGAGGTTGCCAGCCTGAACGCCAACGGGACCTTCATCGGCACGGTGCGCGCCAGCCGCCATGCCCATCTGCACGAGCACGCGGTTTTTGACGGGCATCTCATCACCCCGGCCCTGGGCATGGACGAGGGCGCGGTGCTGAACGGCAGCATCGAGATGCCCAACACCCATCCGCGCAAGGATGCGGCCGAAATCCAGGAGACCGAGATGCCGGTTCTGCCGACCCAGGGCGGCCGCATCGCCGCCCAGGCCACCCCCGCCCTTGGGGCGGAGGCCGTCCAGGAAGCCGAGGACGTGAGCTAGCCGGTTCCCCCCGCCCTTCCTCAAGCGAATCGGCCAGATTAGAGCAAATCTCGAAACAGGCCGATTAGCGTGCCGGAGGGGGTCTGGGGGGTATCAATACCCCCAAGCAAAAATCCTATTAGACAGCCACAGTATCCTCTTCGCCTCCGCCCAGGTCCTCGTCGGTCTCCGGTCCCAGCTCAGGGTCGGCCTCATCGGCGCTGACCTTTGGCGGGCGGGTGAAGGGGGCCGGTTTCTCCATGCAGCGCGCAAAGACCAGGAAGCCGGTGTGCGCCACCATGCGGTCTTCGGGGCGCAGGCGGTCGGGCACGGTCTTGTAGCGGCGCACCAGGATTTCGAGCGCCTCCAGTTCGGTGAACGGGCCGTCTTCCAGGCCGCGCAACAGGTCGCTCACCTGGTTGCAGGTGGGCAGCAAAAAGCCGCACATGGCTCCGGGCCGCACGGCCTTGGGGATGTGGTGCAGACAGTCCTGGGGCACGCGCACGTCCAGGAACAGGGCGTCGGCGTCGGTCTGCTCGAAGCCGGTCTCCTCGATGTCGGCCAGGTGCTGGGTGACGCGGTGGGACAGGCCCACGCGGGCCAGATTCTTCGCGGCGAGTTTGTAGAACTCCTCGCGGCGCTCGTAGGTGTAGACCATGCCGGTGTCGCCCACGTAGGTGGCGAGCGCCGTGGTGAGCCCGGCCGAGCCGGTGCCCGTCTCGATGACGCGGCAGCCGGGGGTGATGCCCAGCTTGAGCAGCAGGTAGCCGATCTCCTTGGGATACATGATCTGCGTCTGCCGCTTGACGCCCTTGATGAGTTCGTACACCGTGGGCTTCAGCACCCGGTAGGGGTGGCCCAGGTGCGAGCGCACGATGCCGCCGTAGCCGACCTCGGCGATGTCGGACATGAGGATGCGGCCGTCGTGGGTGTGGATTTCCTTGGCCGGGTCCAGCGCCTGCATGAAGCGCTTGCCCTTGGGGCTGATGACCAGCACAAGCTGTCCGGTTTCGATCATGATTCCTCCGGTGCGCGCGCATGAGCAATATGCGCCGCGGAAAGTCGATGCGTTGCCCAGGGCCTACAGGGCGAGGTGCCTCGCGTCAAGCCGGACGGCTGTGGCGTTGCCTGACGTAAACGGGAGGGGGGATGGCAGAGGGCGATTTCCGCTATGTTTTCGGGCCGGTGCTGTCCGGGCGCTTGGGCCGCTCCCTTGGGCTCGATCTGCTCGGCGCGCGCATCTGCTCCATGAACTGCGTGTACTGCGAGTCCGGGCGGCTGGAGCGCCTGACCGTGAAGCGCGCTCCCTATGTGCCCGCAGATGCGCTCTTGGCCGAGCTGCGCGCCTGGGAGGCCGGGCGGGCCAAGCGCGGCGAGCCCCTGCCGGATGTCGTCACCCTGGGCGGCCTGGGCGAGCCCACGCTGAACTCGGACCTTCCCGCCATCATCAACGGGGTGCGGAGCATCCTGCCCGGCGTGCCCGTGGCCGTGCTCACCAACGCCAGCCTGATGACCGATCCCCAGGTGCGCGCCGAGCTGGCCGAGGCGGATGCGGTGCTGCCCAACATGGACTCCCTCGTGCCGGAGGAGTTCGCCCGCGTGAACCGGGGCCACCCCAGCCTTGACCCCGCGGCCATTGCCGAGGGCGTGCTGGCTTTTCGCCGGGAGAGCGCGGCCAAGCTGTACCTTGAGGTGCTGCTCACCGCTGGCGTCAACGATTCGGACCGCAATCTGGCCCTGTTGACCGAGTACTGCGCGCGGCTCAAGCCCGACCGCGTGGATGTGACGACCCTGTCGCGCCCAGGGGCCGAGGCCTGGGCCCAGCCCGTGGACGCGGCCACCCTGGCGCGCTGGCGCGGGACGCTTGGGGCTCTTGTGAAATCCTGTCCGCCGGGAGAGGCTGGGCTTGCAGGATGCGCGGAAAAGGGGCAAGAACAGGCGGGGGAGATGTCCCTGACCGAGGCCCGCTCGCGCATCCAGGCATCGCTGGCGCGCAGGCCGCAGACAGCGGCGCAACTTTCGAGCGCGCTTCTTGCAGAGCCCTCCCTTGTGGAGCGCGCCCTGGCGGAGCTTTTACGCCAGGGCCTGGTGGCGGAGGTCAGTCGGGACACCGCCGAACAGGGCGGCAGCGCCGCAGACGTCTATTACCAGACGCGCGGCTGAAGCAGCGACGAAGCTGCGCTCCCCACACGACGAGGACCTGCTGCCGCAGCGTGCGCGCAGGCCGAATTTCTGAAATTTCTTATGGATCGAGGTTCTTTCATGACCGATTCCCACGACGATCGGCCTTCCGCCCCGGCGGATGCGCCCCAGGCCCCTGCGGCCAAACCCCAGTCAGACGCTTCTTCCCCCGCCGCCAGCCAGGCCAGCCAGGATCATCCCGCCGAAGGCGGCCAGGAGGCCAAGCCCGCCAAGCGATCGCGCGGCCGCCGCGGCGGTCGTGGCCGCAAGCGCAAGGACAAGCCTGCGGGCGAGTCCACGGGTTCGCCGACCGGTTTGCCGGAGGCCGCGTCTGAAATCCATTCGCCCGGCCAGCATGAGGGCCATCCCGAAGGCCGTCCCGCCCAGGCCCCCAGCGCAGCGCAGGCCATAGACGCGGCCTACGGCCTCGGTCCGGCCGGACAGGCTGAAGCCTCCGCGCCGGATGCCGCTTCCGGCCCTGCTTCCGGTCAGGGCGGCCAGGACGTCCAGGAGCCTGCGCCCAAGGGCCGCTCACGCAGCCGGGGCAGGCGCTCGGGCAAGGCCAAGCAGGCCGCTCATGGCGCGCCGGGTGAGACGCAGGGCGAGGCCAAGAGCGAGGCCAAGGCTTTGCCCAAGGGCCCGGCCCGAGAAATCCGCGAGGACGACGAGCCCGGCGAGGTTCTGTCCAAGGGCGCGGACAGCAAGAAGAAGCGCAAGAAGATGTTCATCGGCGTGCTGCCCGGCGAGCTGGTGGAGGTGGTGCTCACCGAGGACGGCGCGGTGCAGGAGTACTACGTGGAGATGCTGCACCAGGCCAAGGCCAAGGGCAACATCTACAAGGGCTACATCCACAACATCGACTCCGCCCTGCAGGCCGCGTTCGTGAACTACGGCGCGGAACGCAACGGCTTTCTGCAGATCGACGAGGTGCACCCGGAATACTACCAGGGCTCGTACCCGCTCAAGAAGGGCGCGCGCTATCCGCTGATGCAGAAGGTGCTCAAGGCCGGGCAGGAGGTGCTCGTGCAGGTGGTCAAGGAGCCGACCGGCAAGAAGGGCGCCTTTGTCACCAGCTACCTGTCCCTGCCCGGACGCTATTTCGTGTATACCCTGGGCCGCGACCAGCAGGGCGTGTCGCGCAAGATCGAGGACGAGAAGGAGCGCGAGCGCCTGAAGGGCGTCATCGACCAGATCTCCCCGCCCGACGGCGTGGGGCTCATCGTGCGCACGGCGGGCATTGGCCGCGCCAAGACCGAGCTGATGCGCGACTACAAGTACCTGCACCGCCTCTGGGGCGACATCAAGAAGAAGGTGCAGACCGAGAAGGCCCCGGCCCTGGTGTACAAGGAGATGGAGCTTTCGGTGCGCGCCGCGCGCGACTATCTGACCCAGGAGGTCAGCGAGGTCTGGGTGGACGACCCGGACACCGCGGCGCAGATCCGCGAGTACGTGGCGCTCGCCTTCCCCAAGAGCCCGGACATGGTCAAGGTGCACACCGAGCACGACCGCACCCTGTGGGAGCGCTTCGGCCTCACCAAGCAGGTGGAGCAGATCTACTCCCGCGAGGTCACCCTGCCCTCGGGCGGGCGGCTGGTGTTCGACCACACCGAGGCGCTCACCAGCGTGGACATCAACTCCGGCAAGATCGGCGGGGAGCAGAGCTTCGCCAAGATGGCGCTCAAGACCAACACCGAGGCCGCCCAGGAGATCGCCCGGCAGCTTCGCCTGCGCGACATCGGCGGGCAGATCGTCATCGACTTCATCGAGATGAAGGACGGCAAGCATTTGCGCGAGGTGGAGAAGGTCATGCGCCAGGCCCTCAAAAGCGACCGCGCGCGCACCGACGTCTCCGGCATCTCGCCCTTCGGGCTCATGGAGCTGGTGCGCCAGCGCCTGGGCTCCTCGGCCATCAGCGTGTCCACCGAGCCCTGCCCCTGCTGCGGCGGCACGGGCATCCGCCGCAACCTGGAATGGCAGGCCATGCAGACCATGAAGACCATCCACCGCCTGCTGCGGCGGCCCAGCTGCCCCAATCCGCTCCAGGTGCCCGTTGGCCAGGAGCTGGCGCTCTACATGCTGAACAACAAGCGCGAGCTGCTCACGGAAATGGGCGCGCGCGTGGACACCCGCGTGGAGATCGTCGTGGACACCAGGCAGCCGTAGCGCTGACGTTTTCCGAACGGGCGGGGGCCTTCCCCGCCCGTTCACCCGCCGGAGCCTTGACCATGAGCAGCACCGACAGCATCCTGACTGATGGCATCCTGCTCCACGCCTGTTGCGGGCCGTGCAGCATCACCTGCGTTCTGCGCTTGCAGGACCTGGGCCTTGCGCCCACGCTCTTCTTCTTCAATCCCAACATCCACCCGCTGACCGAGTACCTGCGCCGCCGCGAGGGGCTGCTTGCCGTGGCCGAGCGCCTGAACGTGCCGGTCCTCCTGCCCGATCAGGAGGATTCGGTATCCGGCGGGTTGAATGCCGCCGACCCGGCCAGCTGGCTGCACATGGTGGCCGCCCTGGGGCCGGGCATGAACGACATGGCCCGGCGCTGCCCGCTGTGCTACGACCAGCGTTTGGCGCGCACCGCCAGCACGGCGCGGCGACTCGGCTTTCCGCGCTTCAGCAGCACGCTTCTGTACAGCAAGTACCAGAACCACGAGGCCATTCTGGACGCGGGCGCGCGCCACGCGGGCCAGGGCCTGGATTTTCTGGGCGAGGACTTCCGGCCCGGCTGGGACGAGGGCATCCGCCTGTCCAAGGAGTGGGGCATCTACCGCCAGCCCTATTGCGGCTGCGTGCTTTCCGAGCACGACCGCTACCGCAGGAAGATCGCGCTCAAGGCCTGACACAAGCCGGCCAGCGCGGACGCCGCGTTGCCTGCGGCGTTGCGCCAGCCGCGTGCGTCTTTTGTGCGCGTGGTTCTGCTGGGTCGGTCCAGAATTCCCAGATGATTGCCGCTGAGAGGGGCCTGGGGGGATTGTGGCGGGAAGGGACGGGTTCTAGAACGGCAGGGCCTGATGCCCGGCCAGGATATTGAGGCCGATGCCGAGGAGCACCAGCCCGCCCAGCAGTTCCGCGTAGCGGCGCAGGGCCGCCACGCGCCGGGCCAGGCAGCCGATCTTCACGCCCAGCGCGGTGAGCGCGAAGCAGACCACGCCGATGACCAGCGCGGGCAGGGCGATGGGCTCGCCCAGCACCGCGAAGGAGAGCCCCACGGCCAGGGCGTCGATGCTGGTGGCCACGGCCAGCAGCAAGAGCTGCCCGCCCCTGGTGGGGTCCTTGGGCTCGCAGCCCGGGTCGTCCGCATTGCCCGAAAGCCCTTCCCAGATCATCTTGCCGCCCACCAGCGCCAGCAGCGCAAAGGCCGTCCAGTGGTCATAGGCCTCGATGCGCGAGCGCACGGATACGCCCAGCAGCCAGCCCGCCACGGGCATGAGCCCCTGGAACAGGCCGAAGGCCAGGGCCATGCGCAGGGTTTGCGCCGCGCGCACCCGGCCCAGGCAGATGCCCGTGGCCAGGGCCACGGCAAAGGCGTCCATGGCCAGGGCCACGGCGATGGCGAAAAGGGTCAGAAAGGGCATGGGTTCCCTTGTGCGGCGTCAGCCTACAGCACGTCCCAGGCCTGGCCCTGCGGGGTGTCCTTGACCTCCACCCGCATGGCGGCCAGCTCGTCGCGGATGGCGTCGGAGCGGGCGAAATCCTTGGCCTTGCGGGCTTCAAGGCGCGCCGTCAGCAGCGCCTCCACCGCGCCCGCGTCGATGCCCGCGCGCGCGGCCCGGCAGTTCTTGAGCTGCGCCAAAAACGCCTCGGGCGGCACGCCGAACACGCCCAGCACGCCAGCCCACTTGCCCACCTCGGCGCGGATGCGCGCCAGCAGGTCGCGCCCGGCCTCGGCCTTGCGGTAGCCCTTGTCGTCCAGCACGCGGCCGGCCAGGCGCACCATGCCGAACAGATGCCCCAGGGCTGCTGCGGTGTTCAGGTCGTCCTCAAAGGCGTCCACAAAGCCCTGCTCGTACCCGGCCTGCTCGTCCAGCATGTCCTGGGGCAGAGGGGTCTTGGACCACTTGGTCCCGGCCAGCGCGGCGTCCACCTGTTCCAGGGCGGCATAGATGCGGCGCACGCCCTTTTCCCCTTCCTCCAGCGCGTCAAACGAGAAGTCCAGCGGACTCCGGTAGTGCATGGTCAGCAAAAAATAGCGCAGGGTCTCCGGCAGGAATTTGGCCGTGATGTCCCGAATCGTGAAGAAATTGCCGAGAGATTTGGACATCTTCTCGGAGTTGATCTGCACGAAGCCGTTGTGCACCCAGAACTTGGCGAACTCGGTTCCGGTGGCCGCCTCGCTCTGGGCGATCTCGTTCTCGTGGTGCGGGAAGGCCAGGTCCTGGCCGCCGCCGTGGATGTCCAGCGGCAGGGGCATGTACTTCTCGCTCATGGCGCTGCACTCCAGGTGCCAGCCCGGACGGCCCAGGCCCCAGGGGCTCTCCCAGGAGGGCTCGCCCGGCTTCGCCGCCTTCCACAGGGCGAAGTCCAGCGGGTCCTGCTTCTCCTCGCCCGGCTCAACCCGCGCCCCGCTCATCAGGTCTTCAATATTGCGGCCCGAGAGCTTGCCGTAGCCGTCGAAGCTGCGCACCTTGAAGTACACGTCGCCGCTTGGCGTGGCATAGGCGTGGCCGCCCTCGATGAGCCCCTGCGTGAGCGCGATCATCTCGCCAATGTGCTCGGTGCACTTGGGCTCCACGTCGGCGCGCAAAACGCCGAGCGCGTCCATGTCCACGTAGAACTCGCCGATGAACTTCTCGGCGATCTCCTGCGAACTGGCGCCCACTTCATTGGCGCGCTTGATGATCTTGTCGTCCACGTCGGTGAAGTTCCGGACAAACGTCACGTCATAGCCCTTGAAGCGCAGGTAGCGCACCAGCACATCGAACACCACCGCGCTGCGGGCATGGCCGATGTGGCAGAAGTCGTAGGCCGTGATGCCGCAGACGTACATGGACACGGCGTTGCCGCGCTGGGGGACGAATTCCTGCTTGGCGCGGCCAAGGGTGTTGTACAGGCGCATTGGAACTCCAAACGGTGCGATTCGGTGTTGAAAAGGCAGGAATCAAGGGGCGGAGCCCCTTGATTCCGCCAGAGGGAATCATTCCCCCAAAAAAGATATTACACTTCCAGTCCCTGCTCGCGGTACTCGTTCAGCTTGTTGCGCAGGGTGCGCACGGAGATGCCGAGCAGCTGCGCGGCCATGGTGCGGTTGCCGCTGGTCTCGTCCAGGCTTTTCAAGATGAGCTGCTTCTCCATCTCGTGCAGCGGCATCACGGACAGGGCCTCGTGCAGGCTGGCCGGGGGCGCGGGCTGGCCGGTCATGCCGGTCGTGTCCGGGCTGGCGGGGCTTGCGGAAGCGGCGCTCTCGGACGGCGCGTGCTGGCTGTCGCCTTCGGGCAGGTCGATGCCCCAGGTGTCGCCATCGAGCAGGAAGTGCCGCTGCTGGATGGGGCCGCCCTGGGCGAGCAGCACGGCGCGCTCCATGAGGTTCTGCAGCTCGCGCACGTTGCCGGGCCAGTCGTAGGAGGCCAGCCAGGCGCGGGCGTCCTCGGCGAAGACCTGCGGACCCATGCCGTAGGCCGTGGCGTACTTGGCGGCGAAATATTCGGCCAGGATGAGCACGTCGCCGCCGCGCTCGCACAGGGCGGGCAGGCGCAGGGGGATGACGTTCAGGCGGTAGAACAGGTCTTGCCGGAACTTGCCCTCGCGCACGGTCTGCTCGATGTCGCGGTTGGTGGTGGCCAGCACGCGCACATCGACGGAAATGGTCTCCACGCCGCCCACGCGGTCGATCTCGCCCTCCTGCAGCACGCGCAGGAGCTTGGCCTGCAGGGCCAGGTCCATTTCGGTGATTTCGTCGAGCAGGATGGTGCCGCCCTGGGCCAGCTCGAACTTGCCGAGCTTGCGGTTGATGGCCCCGGTGAACGCGCCCTTCTCGTGCCCGAAGAGCTCCGATTCCAGGAGATGCTCGGGCAGGGCGGCGCAGTTGATGGCCACGAAGGGCTCGCGGGCGCGGTCGGAATTGTGGTGGATGAAGCGGGCGAACATCTCCTTGCCGGTGCCGGAGGGGCCGCTGATGAGCACGGTGGCCTTGCTCTTGGCCACCTGCCGGGCGAGCGCCAGCACGCGCTGCACGGCGGGGTGGCGGCCGATGATCTGGAAGCGCCCGGCGGGCGCGTCCTGCGGGGGGCTGGCGGTCTTGGACACGGCGCTGGCCGCGGCGTTGGACATGAGCCGCCCGCCGTGGGCCGAGGTTCCGGCTGCGGCGTTGGAGCTCAGGCGCACGGTGCCCGCGTTGACCCCGGAGTTGGAGGCCAGGCGCGCGGAGGCGGGCCGGGCGGCGTCGCTGGCGCAGGAGACCGGCTCGTCCGGCGGCGGCAGCACCAGGTGGATTTTCTCCCAGGCCAGGGGCTCCAGCCAGTAGTCGCGCGCGCCCAGTTCCAGATATTTCTGGGCTTCCTCCGCGCTGCCGGAGCGCGAGAAGATGATCACCGGCGGAGCGGCGTCGCCCGTCTCGCCCAGCTCGGCCAGGCGGGAGAGCAGGGCCAGGGCGTCGTAGCCGGGCAGGTTGGGGCGCGAGAAGATCATCGCGGGCTGCGAATGCTTGAGGAAGGTCAGGGCGGAGTTCAGGCCGTCGGCCACGCCAGCCTGCACCCCGGCGTCGCGCAGGGCGGGAAAGATGCCGCTGACGGATTGCGGCTCGGCGATGAAAAGAATCGTCCGCTCTGACATATCTCGCGCTTGTAGCCCCATCTGTGGAGATTATCAAGGGAGGGGACGGGCGCCGGGTCGCGCGGGCGGGGGGGCCGGGCGGGGATCCGGCGCATGTTTGCGTGTCGGCGCGGCATCTGGTAGCAGGCTGAGGCAGGAGACACACGTGCCAGCAAGCATCCCGGTCCTTTGCTACCATAACGTCAGCGACGTCGACGGCCACTCGCCCCGGCGCTTTGAGGAGCACCTCGCGGCCATTCAGGACGCGGGCTTCCGCACCATCTCGGCCCGCGAGCTCGTGGCCGGGCTCAGCGGCGCGGCGGTTCTGCCGGACAAGGCCTGCGTGCTCAGCTTCGACGACTGCCACCTGAGCAACTGGACCGTGGCCGCGCCGCTTTTGGCGAAATACGGCATGACCGGCGTGTTCTTCTGCGTCACCGATTTCATCGGCCAGGGCGCGAAACGGCCGCAGCTTGGGCCAGAGGCCGGAGGACCGGAGCTCTTGAGCGCGCCGGAGTCCTTCCGCCGCGTGCTGGACGGCGACGACCGCGGCCAGTTCATGAACGAGGCCGAGCTGCGCGCCATGATCCACGACCACGGCTTCGAGGTGCACGGCCACAGCGCCCGGCACCAGGGCTGCTTCCGCAGTCTGCAGCAGCTGGCCCGGCTGGGCGACGCCCACGCCCACTGGAGCGCCACGGGCATCTATCCGGCGGACCTGCGCCACGGGCCGCAGGCCGCGAACCTGCCGTGCTTCTGGCCGGGCAGCGGCTACGTGTACAACGGCTACTGGCCCACGCCGGGCAGCCCGGAGGCCGGGGGCGGCCAGGGGCAACTGTTCTACCGCCGCCGCACCGACGCCGAGCGCCGCGCCTTCTGTCTGGAGGACTTCCGCCGCTGTTATGCGCGCATCCGGGACGTGAACGGCTGCGGCGACGCGCAGTATTTCTGCTGGCCCTGGGGGAACTACGATGCGCTGGCCGAAGCCTGCGTCCGCGAGGCCGGGTTCAAGGCGGCCTTCACCCTGGAGCGCGGCGCAAACGTGGCCGGGGGCGACCCCATGCGCATCCACCGCGTCGGGGTGGGCAAGAGCAAGGACGGGGCCTGGGTGCAGCGCCGCCTGCGCATGTACTCCAATCCGCTCGCGGCCCGGGTCTTCTTCAAGTTCCTGCGCAAGCGGCCGGACATCGCCAGCGTGCTGTACATGACCGACTCGGACAAGCTCTCCGGCGGCAGCCGCCAGATGGTGAACAACATCCTGGGGATGCGCGAAAGCGGCCTGCGCGTCACCGCGGTGATTCCGCCCGGCTCGGAGATCCGCACGGCGCTTGTCCCGCTCACCCGGGGCGAGAATCCGGTGGAACTGGTGGAGTTCGGCGGCTTCAAGCGCTACGTCCGGGCCGCGTCCTTTGTGGCCGCCCTGGCCCGGCGGGTGCAGGCCGACGTGGTGCACACCTTCCACGCCCGGGCCTACAAGAGCGCGGCCCTGGCCAAGCTGCCCCTGTTCGGCGGCGCGCGCTTCCGCCTGTTCATCAACCGGGGCGTCATCTTTCCGCCCAACACCATCTTCGCGCTCTATGCGCTCCTGGCCCAGGGGGTCACCGTGAACTCCCAGGTCTGCGCCCAGGTGCTGCGCAAATACTTTGTGCCGCAGAGCCGCCTGCGCCTGGTGTACAACTCGTTTTTGCCGGAAAGCGGCGGATTCCCGCCGGAACGCCAGGCCCACGGCAAGCGCGGCTGCCGCGTGCTCTACGTGGGCAACGAAGGCCCGGCAAAAGGCTTTGACGTGTTCCTGCGCGTTGCGGCGGAGCTTGCCGCGCGCGGCCTGCGCGACCTGGAGTTCGTGGCCGCGGGCGTGCGCGACATGCGCTCCTTTGAGCAACACGTGACGCCGCAGCTCAAGACGCGCCTCGCCCTGCCCGGGCACTTGCCGCACGAGGGGGTTCTGCGCGAGCTTGCGCAGGCCGACATCCTGCTGCTGCCCTCGCGCCAGGAGAGCCTGCCCAACGTGCTGCTGGAGGCTTTCGCCTGCTGCCTGCCCGTGGTCTGCACCAGCGTGGGCGGCATGCCGGAACTGGTGCATGACGGCGTCAACGGTTTCCTGCGCCCGTCCGGGGACGTGTCCGGCCTGGCCGACGCCGTGGCGATGCTTGCCGAGGACCCGGCCTTGCGCCTGCGCATGGGCCGCATCAACCGGCGGCTGGTGACGCGCCACCTGGGCAACGCGGCCAAGACGCTCACGCTGTTGCGCGTGTACTTCGGCGAAGCCCTGTACGAGCCCCTGCCCATCGCGGAGCTGGCCCGGCAGGTGGCGGCGGAAGAGAACCTCCTGCCCGCAAGCGAGGCCGCGCCATGCCCGCACAGCTAGACGCCTCCCTGGCCCGGGCCTGGCTCGGCCTGCCCGAGCCCCTGCGCCAGCGGCTGGCCCTGGCCTCCACGGGCTGGCGGCACCTGGCGCTCACCGGCGCGGAGTGCCTGCGCCTGGCCCGGGCGGAGCAGACGGAAGACGGGCGCGCCCGGCTGTATGCCCTGGCCGCGGACCTGCTGCTCTGGGCCTGGGGCGAGAACCCGCTCTCCGGGCCGCTGGCAGCGGAGATCCTTTCGGCTGCGGATTTGCCCTTGTCCGATACCGCGCGTTCCGGCCTTGCCGCCGTGGCCGGGCGCTGGCGCGCGCCCCAAGGCCCGGAGGGCGGGCTGGCCTATTTTGAGCGCCTGGCCCAGAAGCGCGACACGCAAAAACTGTCGGACTTCCTGGCCGCGCAGGTGCGGAAAGACCCGGCAAGCCTGTTCTGGCGCGATAGGGCCCTTGGCCTTGCCCTGTATTCCGGCGCGGGCGAACTGGCCCAGGCGCTGGAGGCCACGGCCCTGTCCGGCCTTGCGGACATGCCGGGTCTGGCTCCCGCGGCCCGCGTGCTCGCGGCCCAGGCCGCGTTTTTGAAGGGCGACGCCGAGGCCTGCCTGGCCGGACTGACCACGGATCTGCCCCTGCTGCAGGACGCCTTTGGCCCGGCCTTCGCCGCGGCGCGCGCCGGGCTGGCCTTGCTCAAGGCCGGCGAGGACGCCGCCGCCCTGCCGCTCTTGCGCGGCTGCCTGGCCGCAGCGCCCTGGCAGGCCGGGCTGGCCCAGGTGGCGGCGGACGCGGCGAGCGGCCTGCGGCATCGGCTCGCCCCGCTGCCCGGCCCGGCGCTCGTCCTGCTCTACACCTGGAACAAGGCTGCGGACCTGGACGCCACCCTGGCGAGCCTGTTCGCGTCCGATCTCTCCACTGCGGACGGGGAACGCGCCCAGGTGCTGGTGCTGAACAACGGCAGCACGGACGGGACCGCGCAGGTGCTCGACGCCTGGGCGGAGCGCGCTGGCCGGGGCCTTTCGCGCCTGGACCTGCCGGTGAACATCGGCGCGCCCGCGGCGCGCAACTGGCTGGCCGCCACGCCCGAGGCCAGGGCGGCCGAGATCCTCGTGTACCTGGACGACGACGTGAGCCTGCCGCCCGACTGGCTGCACCGCCTGGGCGCGGCGTTCGAGGCGCACCCGGACGCCGGGGTGGTGGGCTGCACGGTGGCGGACCATCAGGCCCCGCACCTGCTGCAGAACGTGGCCGGGCATCTGGTCATTCCGCAGGACGCCCCGGACGACAGGCCGGACCTGGATTTCCAGAGTCTGACGCCCAACCCCTTCCGCCTGGCGGACGCCCATCTGCAGGGGCCGGACTGGGGCCTGTTCGAGTTCGTGAGCCGCTGCGACTCCGTCACCGGCTGCTGCCACGCCTTCCGCCGCGCGGCCTTTGACGCCGCCGGGCCGTTCTCCCTGGCCCTTGGCCCCTCGCAGTACGACGATTTCGAGCGCGACCTGCGCATGTTGGCCTCGGGCCGCGTGGCCGTGTGCCAGGGGCACTTGCGCGTGCGGCACCGCAAGCGCTCCGGCCTCGCCGCCCAGGGCGGCGACGGCGCGTCGTCCAACGCCCAGGGCAACCGCTACAAGATGCAGACCATGCACCCCCGCGAGGAGATCGCGGGCTTCATCGCAGCCCAGGCCCGGCGGCTTGGCGAGGCCGTGGCCGGAGCCTTCGCGCTCCTGGACCGGACCGGAGACCCCTCATGACCACGCCCGACAAGGATTTGAGCCAGCGCTTTCTCGACGAGCACGAGGAGCTTGCCCCGGGCCAGGGCTTCCGTTTCGCCTGCCACCCGGGCGTGAGCTGCTTCGGGGCCTGCTGCTCGGCGCTGGACCTCATGCTCACCCCCTACGACGCCCTGCGCCTGCGCCGGGCCACGGGGCAGAGCTCGCGCGAGTTCGTGCGCGAATACGCGGACATGGCCGCCATGCCCGGCGCGGGCCTGCCGCTGCTGCACCTGCACATGCAGGACACCGCGGCCAAGCGCTGCCCCTTTTCCCGGGCGGACTTCACGTGCGCGGTGTACGCGGACCGGCCCTCGGCCTGCCGCACCTATCCCCTGGGCCGCGCCACCCGGCCCGGCGCGCAGGGCGTGGAGGAGCAGGTCTTCGTCATCCGCGAGCCCCACTGCAAAGGCTTCCAGGAGGCCGCCGAGTGGAGCTCCGCGTCCTGGATGCACGACCAGGGCCTGGCCGCGTACAACGCCTCGAACGACCGCTTCATGGCGCTCGCCTCAAGCCTGCGCGGCCAGGCGGAGCGCACGGGCCAGCGCCTGGACCAGCGGCAGGCGGGCATGGCCGGTCTGGCGCTCTACCAGCCGGACGACTTCCAACGCTTCCTCATGGGCGCGCGCCTGCTGGAGCGCCTGGACATGACCGACGAACGCCGCGCGGCCGTCATGCGCGACGAGGAGGCCTGCCTGGACTTCGGCTTTGACTGGCTGGAGCTGTCGCTCTTGGGCCTGACCGAGCACCTGCAACCCAAGGGGTAGCCCATGACGAGCCTCGCCCATCCCAAGATCCTGACCCTGGCGGAGTTCCTGGCCAAGAAGGCCGCGTTTCCGCCGGGGTACCGGCTTGTGTTCACCAACGGCTGCTACGACATCCTGCATCCGGGCCACGTGGACCTGCTGGCGCGCGCGCGCGCCCAGGGCGACGGCCTCATTCTGGGCCTCAACTCCGACGCCTCGGTCCGGCGCATCAAGGGGAACCTGCCCGGCCCGCCCCGGCCCGTGAACAGCGAGGCCGAGCGCGCCTTCGTGCTCGCTGGCCTCCAGTCCGTGGACTTCATCGTGCTCTTTGACGAGGACACGCCGCTGGAGCTCATCCGCGCGGTCCGGCCGCAAGTGCTGGTCAAGGGCGGAGACTGGGACGTGGCGCGCATCGTGGGACGCGACATCGTGGAGGCGGACGGCGGGCTTGTGCTCAGCCTGCCGCTTCTGCCCGGCTACTCGACCACCGGGCTCATCGAGCGCCTGCGCGGGGCTGGCTCCTAGCAACCCAACGCCGGGACGCCCAGGGGCCGGGGGGCGAAACCGGGCTTGACAACGCGCGCCGACCGGGCTATGCAATTCAGCTCGGACGGATTCGGGCCAATAGCTCAGTTGGTAGAGCCCCCGGCTCATAACCGGATGGTCCCAGGTTCGACCCCTGGTTGGCCCACCAGATTCCCTGGCCGCCAGCCGGAGAGCGATCCGGCAGGACGACGACAACAGGCCCCAAGCCCGACGACAAGGACGCACATTGATCAGACGCGCCGAAGCGAAGGCCGCAAAACTTACCGCCCGGACTTGTGCAGGCGAACGCGGATGCTCCCAGGGGGAAACCCTACGGGAGCATCCTCGCGTTTTGGGGGGCTGCCGATGATCGCAGACAAGGCCCTGGCTCGCATCCGCGCCCTTGCCCCGGAGGCCTACGCCGCCGAGTGGGACAATTCGCGCGTGCAGATTCGCGGCGAACGCGCGGAGATAAAAAAGCTGGCCGTGACCCTGGACCCCGCCCCGGCGCTCATGCGGGACTGCCTGGACTGGGGCGCGGACCTGGTGCTCACCCACCACCCGCTGTATTTCAAGCCGCAAGCCCCGACCGCGCAGGGCCAGTACCTCGACGTGCTGCGCCTGTTCCTCTCCGCCGGGGCCTGGCTCTACGCCGCCCACACCAATCTCGACTGCCGCCCCGACGGCCCGGCCTTCTGGCTCGGGCGCGCCCTTGGCCTGGAGAACTGCGCCAGCATCGAACCCTGCCAGAGCTTCCCCGCGCGCGAGGTTTTTTTTGAGGCCCCGGCGCGCTTCACCGAGTGCGAGGCCCGGCCCCTGCTGGAGACCCCCGGCGTGCACGCCCTGTCGCAGAGCGCCGCGGGCGAGGTGCGCGTGGTGGCGGACGAGCTTGCCTGGCCGCAAGTCTCCGAGGCGCTTGCGCGCGTCTTTCCGGGCAGGCCCATTGAATACTACGTGCGCCGCCTGGAGGCCCCCGTTTCGAGCGTGGGCTTCGGCCAGGTGGGCGAATTGCCCCAGCCGCTCGACTTCGAGAGCTTCGCCACGGTCCTGGAGCGCGCCCTGTTCAGCGTGCAGAAGCCGTGCGCGGGCGGCGGCGCCGGGGTGGCCTGGGCCGAATGCGGCCCCCGGCCGGAGCGCATCCGCCGCGTGGGCTACACCACGGGTTCCGGCGCGTCTCTCATCCCCGCGGCCTTTGCCGCCGGAGCGGACGTGTTCATCTGCGGCGACGTGAAGCATCACGCAGCCATGGAGGCCCCGGGCCTGGTGCTTGATGTCGGGCATTTCATCCTCGAGGAGGAGATGATGCGTCTCTTCGCCGGGGAGTTGCAATCGGACCTGGGCCAGGCGGCCGAGGTGCGCTTTTTTGCGGGAAGAAGCCCCTTCAGCTTTCGCGTGCTGGCCTAGGCCGGTTGCCGCGGGGCAGGGGCGAAGCAATATGTTTCCGGCGCGGGCAAAGGTCCGGGCCGAATAAAGCGAGGTGCCGATGTATCAGAAGCAGATCGAGCAGTTGGTGGTCCTGCAGTCCGTGGATGACGAGATCAAGATCCTTGCGGCCGAGGTGCGCGAGGCTCCCCTGGAGCTGACCGGCCTGGAGGCCAAGGTGGCCCAGCTGCGCGAGCGCCAGGCCCAGGTTCAGGAGCGGCTTGACATCCTCAAGGGCCAGCAGAAGCGGCTCGATGGCGAGATCGAGGACGACGGACACAAGATCAAGAAGAGCAAGAACAAGCTCATGGCCGTGGGCAACTCCAAGGAATATCACGCCATGATGCGCGAGATGGACTCCATGGAGAAGCTGAACCGCCTGCGCGAGGAAGAGCGCATCGCGGTGATGGAAGAGCTGGAGCGGCAGGACGCCGCCATGCAGGAGATCGTCGCCGAGATCGAGGCCCTCATGGAAGGCTACGACGCCAAGAAGGCCACCCTGGACGAGCGCATCGGCAAGGCCCAGGGCCGCCTGGACCTGCTGGCCAAGCGCCGCGCCAAGGCCGGAAAGGTCGTGCCGCCGCCGATCCTGGGCCGCTACGAGTTCATCCGCTCGCGCATCGACCACCCGGTCATCGTGCCGGTGAGCGAGGGCATCTGCGGCGGCTGCCACATCAAGATTCCGCCCCAGTCCTTCAATGAGCTGCAAAAGGGCAAGCAGATCCTGGGCTGCCCCAATTGCCAGCGCATCGTCTACTGGGTGGAGCACGCGCCGCAGATTCACGACGAGAAATAGCATCACGCCGGAGTTGGACGGACCGTCGCCGCGCTCCGCAAGGGGCGGGGAGGAAAGTCCGGGCTCCAATGGGCAGGGCGCTGGGTAACTCCCAGGGGGAGCGATCCCCGGAAAGCGCAACAGAAAGCAGACCGCCAGGAGGCCTTCGGGCCTTCGGGTAAGGGTGAAACGGTGGTGTAAGAGACCACCAGCGGGCACGGCGACGCGCCCGGCTAGGCATACCCCGTCTGGAGCAAGACCAAATAGGGAGGCAGGCTGGCCCGGCTATTGCCTCCGGGTAGGTCGCTTGAGGTGGTCGGCAACGGCCATCCTAGAGGAATGACGGTCTCCCGCCCGGCAACGGGCGGTGACAAAACCCGGCTTACAGTCCGACTCCGGCACTTTGATACGAACCGGGGGAGGCTCCGCCTCCCCCGGACCCCCTTCGCCAAGGGACACGTCCCTTGGAACCCA
>JBFWMQ010000023.1:0-48069 GCA_050251495.1 Desulfovibrio sp.
ATTTTGCAGGACATTTCGCGCGCCGGGCGCGGCACAGGCCACGGCGCGCTGGGGAGAGAACATGCTGGGGGCGCCGCCCCCAGACCCCTGTTGGGGGGAATGATTCCCCCCAACCCCCCTCATGCACGCGAAGCGGCCTGTTTCGAGCTTTGCTCGAAACAGGCCGCTTCGCTTGGGAAAGGGCTTCTGGTGAGAACTCTCCACCTCTCCGGGCAAGCACCCCTATAAAAGTCTTTGGAAGGGGGTCCGGGGGAGAACCTTTCTTTAGAAAGGTTTCCCCCGGCGCTTGCCCCTGCCCTTACGGCAGCGGCGCGGCGGCCAGCGGCATGCGCCAGCCGGAGCCGAAGCTGCGCCAGGCCACCTTGATGCCCGGCGCGGCCTGCCTGCGCTTGAACTCCGCGCCCTTGACCAGCGCGCACACGCGGGCCACGGTGGCCGCGTCGAACCCGGCGGCCACGATCTCGGCTGCGGTCTGTTCCTTTTCGATGTGCAGGGCCAGGATGGCGTCGAGGATCTCGTAGGGCGGCAGGGAGTCCTGGTCGGTCTGGCCGGGCTTGAGCTCGGCGGACGGGGCCTTGTCGATGATCGCCTGGGGGATCGCCTGGCCTTTGAGGTCGTTGATGTGCCGGGCCAGGGCATAGACCTGCGTCTTGGGCAGGTCGCTGATGAGCGCGAACCCGCCGCTCATGTCGCCGTAGATGGTGCAGTAGCCCACGGCCAGCTCGCTCTTGTTGCCGGTGGTCAAGAGCAGCGCGCCGGTCTTGTTGGAGAGCGCCATGAGCAGGTTGCCCCGGATGCGCGACTGGATGTTCTCCTCGGTGGTGTCGGGCGCGAGCCCCAGGAAGCTCTCGGCCAGGGCGGCGTCGAAGCCCTGCATGAGCGGCTCGATGGGAATGGTGCGCGTGGGGATGCCCAGGGTGCGCGCCAGTTCCAGGGAGTCGTCGATGCTGCCCCGGCTTGACCAGGGCGAGGGCATGAGCACGCCCAGCACGTTCTGCGGCCCCAGGGCTTCCGCCGCCACCGCCGCCACCACGGCGGAGTCGATGCCGCCGGACAGGCCGAGCAGGGCCTTCCTGAAGCCGCACTTGGAGAGGTAGTCGCGCGTGCCGAGCACGAGCGCGCGCCAGGTTTCGGCAGGGGCGGAAAGGTCCTCGTCCGGCACGGGAGCGGAGGCGGGAGCGAAGAGCTCGGCCACCAGCACGTCCTCGGCAAAGCTGGCCGCGCGGGCGCAGAGCGAGCCGCGAGCGTCGTACAGGGCGCTGCGGCCGTCGAACACCAGCTCGTCGTTGCCGCCCACCTGGTTGCAATAGGCCAGGGGCAGGCCGCGCTTTTTGGCGATGGACGCGAGCATGTCGTGCCGCACGGCCTGCTTGCGCAGGCTGAAGGGCGAGGCCGAAAGGTTGAGCAGCGCCTGGGCTCCGGCGGCCACGGCGGCCTCCACCGGGTCCACAGGGTACAGGCGGTGCGGCCAGTAGTCCTTGTCGTTCCAGAGGTCCTCGCAAATGGTGACGGCGAGCGTGACGCCCCGGTACGCCATGACCCCTGTCTTGCCGGAGGGGGCGAAATAGCGCGCCTCGTCGAACACGTCGTAGGTGGGCAGCAGGGACTTGCGGAAGGTGCGGCGGATTGCTCCGGCCTCGCACCACAGGGCGGCGTTGTACAGCCCCTTGCCCTGGCCCGAGGCGTTGGTCTCCGGGCAGCCCAGCACCAGGGCGGGTCCGCCGGGAAACTTCTGGTGCAGGCGCGCGGCGAGCTCCAGGGCCTCGGTCCAGGCGGCCTGGGCAAAGCCCGCATAGAGCAGCATGTCGCGCGGGGGGTAGCCGGTGAGCGCCAGCTCCGGGGTGAGACAGAGCTCGGCCCCAAGCGAGACCGCGCGGGCGTAGGCGGCCTCCACGCGCGCGGCGTTGCCGCGCAAATCCCCCACCTTGGGGTTCAGCTGGAGCAGGCCGATGCGCACGAATGCCTCCGGTGAGGTGTGCCCACTACTGGGCGTCGTCAGGCTGGCAGGAGGGGCCGCCCCGGCTGGTGACGATCTCGCGCACCTTGTAGGGCGTGGCCCCGCTCACCGCGTCGTGGGTGTTCACGAGCAGCTCCAGGATCAGCCCGGTGCTCATGAAGCCCAGGGACGAGAGGTAGAGCAGCACCGCGCCGAGAAACGGCGGCCGGGTGCCCATGTGCTCGCCCAGGAAAAGCTTCTCGTACAAGAGCCAGCACATGATGAGGCTGGCCGCCATGAACAGCCACAGGCTGATGCGGCCGAAGAGGTACACGGGCCGCTGCTTGTAGGAGTTCTGGAACCACAGCAGCACGATGTCGAAGAGCACGTCCACGCTGCGGCCGATGCCGTAATGGCTCTTGCCCGCGAACCGGGGCGGGGCGCTGGTGGGCACCTCGCACACAGCCCCCCCCTGGCCGTACACCAGGGCCGGGATGAGCCGGTGCTGGCCCTCGCGCAGCTTGAGGCCGCGCGCCACCTCGCCCTTGATGATGGACAGGCCGCCCATGTCGTGGATGTCGCACTTGCTGGTGGCGCGCATGAGGTAGTTGGCGATGAGGCTGGGCAGGCGGCGCAGCACGAGGGACTCCTGGCGCTTCTGGCGCATGCCCTTGACCAGATCATAGCCCTCGCGGATCTTCTCGATGAGCTTGGGCACCTCTTCGGGCGGATGTTGCAGGTCGCCGTCCATGATGACCACAAAGCGGCCGCAGGAGTGCTGGATGCCCGCGTAGATGGCCGTGCACTGGCCCCGGTTGCGCGCCAGGAACACGCCCACCAGGTTCGGATCGGAGGCGGAAAGCTCGCGGATGATCTCCGGGGTCGCGTCCGTGCTGCCGTCGTTCACCAGGATGATCTCGTGGCTGACGCCCATGCCCTGCAGCACGGCGCTCATGCGGCGGTGGAACTCGCGCACGCAGAGCTCCTCGTTGTGCATGGGGGTGACGATGCTCACCTCCACGGGAAATTCGCCTTGGGCGCTGGTGGCTGCGGATGCGTGCATGGGCCTTCCTTACGATTCTTTTTGGATTCCGGAGCTTACGGGTTCTGGACGCGCAGGCTCCGGTCGGCCGGGTCGAGCTGGCCATAGTGGACCAGCCGCGCCCCCGCCTCGGCCAGGGTCTCGCGCCAGCCGGACGCGGCCAGGGCGTCGCGCTCGGCCGTCCATTGCCCGGCGATGCGCATGGGGCCGTATTCCGGCGGCAGGGGCGGGTCGCCCTGCATGGGCGCGCCAGGGTGGCACACGACTTCCAGCACGTCGGGCCGCACCCGCTTCATATACTCGGCAAGGCGGCTCGGCAACAGGTCGGCCCCCTGGTCGGCCACGCCGAACACGCTGTGCGGATGCGCCACGCCCGGCGCTCCGGGCAGCCGGTGCGCGAGGGCGAAGGTGTTCAGGATGCGCGCGCGCAGCGCCCCCTTGTCCCAGCGGGCGAGGGCCACGCGCTCCACGGGCCGGCGCACCCAGCCGATGCCGAAGCGCGCGGCCACGCGGCTGGCGGCCTCGAAAAGCCCGGGCCAGACATGGATGTGCTTCTCGGAGTCCAGGTGCGTGGGCGCGACGCCAAGCTCCAGGGCCCGCTCCACCTGGCGCGTCCATTCGCGCTCAACGTCCGTGATGGTGAAGGCGCGCGCCAGATAGCGTTTGAACAGCGCCACGTAGTCGCCCAGGAACAGGCCGTCGGCGCGCACAAGGCCGGGCAGCTCGCGGGCCGGGCTCTCGGGCCTGCCGCGCAGGATGTTCAGGTGCACGCCGACGCCGAGGGAGCCCGCGCTGGTGCTCGAGAGCCGGGCGGCGGCCTTGGCGTCCGGGCCGTTGACCAGCAGGGTCGCGGAGCTGACGCGGGAAAGCCCGGCCAAGTCCTCCACGGCGCGGCGCACCGCCGGGTGCAGGCCAAGATCATCCACGTTTACGACGACACGCATGGCGCGCATGCTACCCCCTGGCGGGCGGAAGGTCAAAGGGCTGCCCCCCGGCAAGGTGCGCCGAATTTCCTTCGGAGCAAGACGGGCAGGGGGTTTGCGGCATTTTTCTCTGGCAAACTCTTGCGCCCTGCGATAGAAGCATACGAAATTGCATCATGCCGCTGGAACGGCGTTGTCCCGGCGGAGAACAGGAGGAATCTCATGCTCATCGAAAACTGGATGACCAAGGACGTTGTCAGCGGCACTCCTGAAATGTCCATGATGAAGGCTTCCAAGATCATGAAGGAGAAGGGCATCGGCCGCCTGCCCGTGGTCAACGAGGCCGGAGTGCTCGTGGGCCTGGTGTCGGACCGCGACATCAAGGAGGCTTCTCCGTCCAAGGCCACGACCCTCGACATGCACGAGCTGTACTACCTGCTCTCCGAGGTGAAGCTCAAGGACATCATGACCAAGAAGGTCGTGACCATCAAGCAGGGCGAAACCGTGGACCGCGCCGCCCAGATCCTGCTGGAGAACCGCATCGGCGGCATGCCGGTGGTGGACGAGCAGAACAAGGTCGTGGGCATGGTGACCGACTCCGACATCTTCAAGGCGCTGGTGAAGATCACCGGCGTGATGGAGGGCGGCGTGCAGATCGGCGTGCGCCTGCCCAACCAGCCCGGCGGCCTGGTGCCCGTGCTGGACTACCTGAAGGACCACGGCGCGCGGCTCATGAGCTTGCTTACCTCCTGCGAGCCCGCCGAGGTCGGCATGCGCGACGTGTTCGTGCGCATCCGCGACATGGACCGCACGGCCATGAACAAGCTCAAGGCCGAGATGCACGAGAAGTTCGAGGTGACGTACTGGGTCTAGGCCCGGGCGCCATATTTCGGGACAGGGGATTTCCCCTTGGGGCCGGGGGGTTGCAGCTCCCGGCCTTTTTATTTTTCCGGGACTCCCTACTCCGCCTGAATCCCGTACCCTTTCAATTTCCGGTACAGCGAGCTGCGGTCCAGGCCCACGGCCTCGGCCAGCTTGCTGACATTGCCGCCGAACTCGCGCAGCTTGGCCTCCAGGAACTTGGCCTCAAAGGCCGCGCGGGCCTCTTTCAGGTCCAGCGGCCCGGCCGGGAAGCTGCCCGGCAGAAGCCCGTCCGCCAGGTCGTTGCCCAACCCGTCGGCCAGGTCGTCGTCATCCGCGACCACGGACGCCAGGGCGGAAGCGGAGGTGCCCGCGCCAGACGCAACGCCCGAGGCGACAGACGCCGCAGGCTGCGCGGCAAGGCCCACGCCTTGCCCGGGCACGGCCACCCGGCAGCGGGCCAGAATCTCCGGCGGCAGGCGATCCGGGGTCACCTCGCGGCCGTTCATGATGATGAGCATGCGCTCCACGAAGTTCTTGAGCTCGCGCACATTGCCCGGCCAGGGGTAGCTGGCCAGCAGTTCAAGGGTCTGCGGGGCGAAGGGGGCGCGCCTGCACCCGCTGCGGCGCACCAGCTGTTCCACAAAGTCCTCGATGAGCAGCGGGATGTCGCTGGCGCGCTCGCGCAGGGGCGGCACCACGAGCGGAAACACCTTGAGCCGGTAGTACAAGTCCTCGCGGAAATTGCCCGCGCGGATCTCCGCCGCCAGGTCCTTGTTGGTGGCGGCGATGACCCGCACGTCCACGCAGATGGTCTTGCGGCCGCCCACGTGCTCGAAGCGCTGCTCCTGCAGGATGCGCAGAATCTTGGCCTGGGTCTTGAGGCTCATGTCGCCGATTTCGTCCAGGAACAGCGTGCCCTTGTGCGCCAGCTCGAACTTGCCCGCCTGGGCCTTGTCCGCGCCGGTGAACGCGCCCTTCTCGTGGCCGAACAGCTCGCTTTCGATGAGCTCCTCGGGGATGGCGGCGCAGTTGACCGCCACCAGCGGCTGGCTGGCCCGGCGGCTTTGCGCGTGCAGCAGGCGCGCGGCGATCTCCTTGCCCGTGCCGTTCTCGCCGGTGATGAGCACCCAGGCGTCGGTGGGGGCCACCTGCGCGATCATCTCCTTGAGCTCCAGCATGGGCGGGCTCTCGCCGGTGAGCGTGACGGTCTGGTCGCCCAGGGACTGGCGCAGGGCCAGGTTCTCCTGCTTCAAAAGCGAGAATTCCAGCGCCTTGCTGGCGGCCAGCAGCACCTTTTCCAGCGACAGCGGCTTTTCGATGAAATCGAACGCCCCGTTCTTGAGCGCCGTCACCGCGGTCTCGATGGTGCCGTGGCCGGAGATCATGACCACCGGCAGATCGGGCCGCTCCTGCTTGATGCGCGCCAGCACGGCCAAGCCGTCCTGGCCCGGCAGCCAGATGTCCAGGAACACCAGGTCCACGGCCTCGCCGGAGTCCAGCAGCGCAAGCCCGGCCTCGCCGGTCTCGGCCTCGACCACGCTGAAGCCCTCGTCCTCCAGAATGCCCTTGAGCGAAAAGCGGATGCCGGACTCGTCGTCCACCACCAGCACGCGTCCGTGCGTGGTCATGCGTTCTCCTCAGCGAACCTGTCCGCCGGGGCGGCGCAGTCCGAAGCAGGTTCCTCAAAGGTGAAGCCGTCGCGCATAAGCGCGAGGCAGAGGTCCACGGCCTCGCCCTCATACAGCCGCCCCCGGCCGGAGCGGATCTCCTCCAGGGCCTGGGGCAGGCCCAGCGCGGCGCGGTAAGGCCGGTGCGAACTCATGGCCTCCACGACGTCGGCCACGGCCAGAATGCGCGCCTCAAGGCAGATGTCCGCTCCCTTGAGCCCGCCGGGATAGCCGGACCCGTCCAGGCGCTCATGGTGCTCCAGCACGGCGCGCGCCACGGGCCAGGGAAAGTTCACCTCGCGCAGGATCTCGAAGCCCACCTCGGGGTGGCTCTTGATTATGCCCATCTCCAGGTGCGAGAGCCGCGCGGGCTTGGAAAGAATCTCGGCTGGCACGTAGACCTTGCCCACATCGTGCAGGATGCCCGCCATCTCCACCCCTTCCAGGGCGTGGTCGGAAAGGCCCATGCCCCGTCCGATGGCGCAGGCCAGCTTGGCCACGCGCTGCTGGTGCCCGGCGGTGTACGGGTCGCGCTTCTCGGCCATGCTGGCCAGGGCGCGCACGGTCTGGCGAAAGGCCGTGCGCAGGGCGGCCATGCTGCTCAACAGATCGGCCTCGGCCCGTTTGCGCGCGCTCATGTTGCGCACCACCAGCACGCGGCCCAGCAGCCGCTCGCGCCCGTTGCCCTGCTCCGGGGCGTACAAGGGAGAAACCGACAGCGCCACAGGCGCCTCCCGGCCCGCAGGGGTCCGCAAAATCATGTCCTCGCACTGGGGGGCCGCGCCCTGGGGCACGCACAGCTCCTCCAGCCCCTCCACGGGCTCCCGGGTCTTCTCGTCCAGGATGCTGAACAGCTCCGCCCAGCGCCGCCCGATGCCCCTGCCCGCGCTGACCCCAAGAAGCTCCA
The DNA here is from genome assembly GCA_050251495.1 of Desulfovibrio sp. Lineage (GTDB taxonomy): Bacteria > Desulfobacterota > Desulfovibrionia > Desulfovibrionales > Desulfovibrionaceae > Humidesulfovibrio. Next base: position 7,340 of record JBFWMQ010000023.1, read on the forward strand.
GGGCCGAGGCGTTCAGGTAGGTGACATGGCCGCTTTTGTCCGTGGAGATCACGGCCTCGGCCAGGCTGCCCAGGGTGGTCGCCAAAAGCTGTTCGCTCTGCTTGAGCCGCGTTTCGGCTTCGAACTTCACCAGGGCCATCTCAATGGCCACGGAGAGCTCGTGGTCCGCAAAGGGCTTGGCCAGGTAGCCCAGGGGTTCGGTCTCCTTGGCGCGGGCCAGGGTGTCCTCGTCGCTGGCGGCGGTCAGGTAGATGACCGGCAGCCTGCGCCGCAGGACGAGTTCGCGCGCGGTGTCGATGCCGTCCAGCGCCCCGCCGAGCAGCACGTCCATGAGCACGAGGTCCGGGCGGCAGGTCTCGGCCAGACGCAAGGCCTCGGCCCCGGTTGCGGCGTGTCCGGCCACCTCGAAGCCAAGACGCACGAGCCGGGCCTGGATGTCCAGGGCCACGATGGCTTCGTCTTCCACAACGAGGATTCTGCCCTTGCTCATGCCGCCTCCTTGCGGCACCCTACCCTGCCGCAGGCCCGGCTTCAAGGGCCGGGTTCAAGGCCGAGGCCAAGGCCTGGGCAAGGGTCGGGTGGCGGAAGCAGTAACCCGCGGCAAGCAGGCGGGCAGGCACGGCGTTGACGCCGGAAAGCAGTACCTCCTCGGCCATCTGGCCCAGCAGCAGCCTGAGGGCGAAGGCGGGCGCGGGCAAGAACGCCGGGCGGCGCAGGGCGCGGCCCAGGGCGCGGGCAAAATTCCGGGAATTCACGACTTCGGGCGCGGCCAGATTGAACGGGCCGGACAGGTCCGGCGTTTGCAGCAAGAAGGCGATGGCGCCCACCTCGTCGTCCAGGTGGATGAACGGCACCATCTGCGTGCCCGCGCCCAGCGGCCCGCCCAGGCCCAGGCGGAAGGGCGGCAGCATCTTCGCCAGCGCGCCGCCCGCGCCCAGCACCATGCTGGTTCGCACCACGGCCCGCCGCACGCCAAGGGCCTCGGCCCCCTTTGTGGAATCCTCCCAGCCCACGGCAACGCGGGACAGGAAGTTGCCGCCCGGCCCGGCGCTCTCGTCCACGGGCTCCGGCCCGCGCGCGCCGTAGTAGCCCACGGCCGAGGCCTGCACCAGCACCGCCGGAGGGCTTTTGGCCCGGCTCAGTGCGTCCATCACCGCAGCGCCCGCGGCCAGGCGGCTCTTTTCGATGCGCGCCTTGACCTCGTCCGTCCAGCGGCCTGCGGCGATGTTCTCGCCCGCCAGGTTCACGATGCCCGTGTCCGCGTCGATGAACTCCGCCCAGCCCGCGCCGGTCCTGCCGTCAAAGGGCGCGCCCTTCACTGCGGAGCCCAGCACCGCCGGAACCTTCTCCGGCCGGCGCGACGGCACCACGACCTCGTGCCCCTGGGCGACCAAGAGCCGCGCCAGGGCCGAACCGATGAAACCCGTTCCGCCAAGGATGATTGTACGCATAACATTATAGATACGCATTCTCCAGACCAAGCGCAAGGGAACGGCAACAGCCGGGCTCCGGCCCCCAGGGGTGCTCAAGGGGCGGCGGCCGGTGCGGCTTCTCCCCATTAGACAGCCGCGAGCAAATGCCGTACAAGGCTATCGCCCTCCCGGGCTTATAGCGCCAACGCCGGGGCAACCCGCAACACCCCGACACGCGGACGAGGACCATGACAGAGACTCAAAACATTCGGAATTTCAGCATTATCGCGCACATCGACCACGGCAAGTCGACCCTTGCCGACCGCATCCTGGAAATCACCGGGGTGGTCTCCGCGCGCGAGCAGAAGGCCCAGTACCTGGACAAGATGGACCTGGAGCGCGAGCGCGGCATCACCATCAAGGCCCAGACGGTGCGCATCCCCTACACGGCCAAGGATGGGAAGCAGTACGTGCTCAACCTCATCGACACGCCGGGCCACGTGGACTTTTCCTACGAGGTGTCGCGCAGCCTTGCGGCCTGCGAGGGCGCGCTGCTGGTGGTGGACGCCTCCCAGGGCGTGGAGGCGCAGACGCTGGCCAACGTGTACCTGGCCCTGGACAACGACCTTGAGGTCGTGCCGGTGCTGAACAAGATCGACCTGCCCAGCGCCGAGCCGGAGCGCGTGTCGCGCGAGATCGAGGAGGTCATCGGCCTGGACTGCACGGACCCGGCCCTGGTGAGCGCGAAGTCCGGCCTGGGCGTGGCGGACCTGATCGAGCGCATCATCACCCACCTGCCGCCGCCCAAGGGCGACGCGAACGCCCCGCTCAAGGCGCTCATCTTCGACTCCTGGTACGACACGTACCTGGGCGTTGTGGTGCTGTTCCGCGTGCTGGACGGCACGCTCAAGAAGGGCGAAAAAATCCGCATCTTCTCCTCGGGCAAGGAGTTCGAGGTCATGAAGCTCGGCGTGTTCTCGCCGGAGAGCGTCGAGGTGCCGGACTTCGGGCCGGGCGAGGTGGGCTTTTTGTGCGCCAACATGAAGGAGTTGTCCGACGCTCCGGTGGGCGACACCATCACCAAGGCCGCGAACCCCACCAAGACGCCGTTCCCGGGCTTCAAGAAGGTCAAGCCCATGGTCTTCTCCGGCCTGTACCCGGTGGAGCCCAACGAGTACGAGATGCTCAAGGTGGCGCTGGAAAAGCTGCAGCTGAACGACGCGGCCTTCAGCTTCGAGCCGGAGACCTCCAAGGCCCTTGGCTTCGGCTTCCGCTGCGGCTTCCTGGGGCTTCTGCACATCGAGATCATCCAGGAGCGGCTGGAGCGCGAGTTCCAGGCCCGGCTCATCACCACCGCGCCCTCGGTCATCTACACGGTCAAGACCACCGATGGCCGCGAGCTCAAGATCGACAATCCGAGCCTGCTGCCCGACCCCAGCCACATCGCCGAGCTGCACGAGCCCTACGCGCGCGTGGAGATCCACGTGCCCAACGACTTCGTGGGCAACGTGCTGGGCCTGTGCGAGGAGAAGCGCGGCATCCAGAAGGACATGAAGTACCTGACGGCCAACCGCGTGGTCATCACCTACGAAATGCCGTTTGCTGAAATCATGTACGATTTCTTTGACAAGTTGAAGTCTACAACCAAGGGCTACGCCTCGCTCGACTATGAGATCATCGACTACCGCCAGAGCGATCTGGTGCGGCTCGACATCCTCATCAACTCCGAGGCCGTGGACGCCTTCTCGGTCATCGTGCACCGGCAGAGCGCCTACTCCTTTGGCCGCAGCCTGGCGGAAAAGCTCAAGAAGAGCATCCCCAAGCAGATGTTCGAGGTCATCATCCAGGCCGCCATCGGCAACAAGATCATCGCCAAGGAGCGCGTGGCCCCCTTCCGCAAGGACGTCATCGCCAAGTGCTACGGCGGCGACATCACCCGCAAGCGCAAGCTTCTGGAGAAGCAGAAGGAAGGCAAGCGCCGCATGCGCCGCATGGGCAACGTGGAGATTCCGCAGGAAGCCTTCCTGGCCGTGCTCAAGGCCGGCAGCGACGACTAGCGCGGCGCGCCAATCCGCGACGATAACACGCGCGCGGGCACGCAGCCCGCGTCAAAGGAACATGCATGAATCCCAGATGGCTCAAAACGCTCAAGGAATACATCGAGGCGCTGCTCGTCGCGGTGTTTCTGGCCCTCATCATCCGGGCCTTTGTGGTGCAGGCCTTCAAGATTCCCACCGGCTCCATGCTGCAAACCCTGCAGATCGGCGACCAGCTTCTGGTGAGCAAGTTCCACTACGGCCTCAAGCTGCCCTTCACGGACAAGGTCCTGGTGCCCGTGTACGAGCCTGAGCGCGGCGACGTCATCGTGTTCGAGTACCCGTACAACGAGAAGCTGGACGCCATGCGCCCGCAGCTCAAGGACGTGGACTTCGTCAAGCGCATCGTGGGCCTTCCCGGCGACACGGTGGAGATTCGCGCCAAGGAGGTCTTCGTCAACGGCCAGCCCGTCACCGGCCCTTACGTGCAGCACGTCGTCGACGACGTGGAGGAGAACCCCCTGCCCGAGGACCATCCGCCCATCACCGTGGACCCGGCGGCGTATTTCGACCACTGCGAGGACACCACCAGCGTGTGCCGCAGCAAGCGCGACTGGATGCCCGCAATCACCGTGCCCGAAGGCAAGTACTTCGTCATGGGCGACAACCGCGACGAGTCCTTCGACTCCCGCTTCTGGGGCTTTGTCAGCCGCGAGAGCATCCGCGGCAAGGCCATGATCATCTACTGGTCCTGGACCGGCCCCACCAACATCCGCTGGGAGCGCCTGGGCCGGATGATCCACTAGGGCGGGCGCATCAACCGGGGGCTTCCAGGCGACGGCAATGGGCGAACGAACGCGCGCCTCGCTGCTGCTGGCGGCAACGGCGCTCATCTGGAGCTCCGGCGGGCTGGCCATCAAGCTGGTGGACCTGCACCCGCTCGCGCTCACCGGGGCGCGCAGCGCGCTCTCGGCCCTCACCCTGGCGCTCATCTTCCGCACGCGCCTCGGCTTCGCCCTCACCCCGGCGCGGGTCTGCGCGGCGCTCAGCTACGCCGGGCTGCTCATCTCCAACGTGGCCGCCACCAAGCTCACCACGGCGGCCAACGCCATCCTGCTGGCCTACACCGCCCCGGTGTACGTGGCGCTCCTGGCCCCGCGCCTGCTGGGCGAGAAGACGCGCGCGAGCGACTGGCTGTTCATCGGCGCGGTGCTGGCGGGCATGGTGCTGTTCTTCCTCGACCGGCTCTCGCCCCAGGGCCTGCTGGGCAACCTCGTGGCCGTGGGCTCGGGCCTGTGCTACGCGGGCTTCACCCTGTCCATGCGCGCCCAAAAGGACGCCTCGCCCGTGGAGAGCGTGGTGCTGGGCCACGGCCTGACCGCGCTCGTCGGCCTGCCGTTTCTGGCCTACGGCCTGCCGGACGCCTCGGGCTGGCTCGGGCTGGCCTACCTGGGCGTGCTGCAGCAGGGGGTGTCGCTGGCCTTGTACGTCTGGTGCATCAAACGCCTGGGCGCGCTGGAGGCCATCCTCATCATGACCCTGGAACCCATCCTGAACCCGGTCTGGGTGGCGCTGGGCCTGGGCGAGCTGCCCGGCTTCTGGGCAATGGCCGGGGGACTCGTGGTGCTCAGCGCCGTGACCCTGCGCGGCGCGCTGCACAGCCGGGCCAAAGCGGGCGAAAGCGCTGGGCAGTTCGCGTGAAATCCATTACGCTGCAAGCCTCCCCCCTGCCTTGGCCCGCACGCCCAGGCGCTTTACGCATCGCCCAGCCCCACGGAGGGAACGCACGGATGCTCAACGCCATTCGCAAAACCCCGTCCTTCGTGGCCCGCGCGGCCCGCTCCCGCGCCCTGCCGCTTTGCCTGACGCTGCTTTTGGCCGCAATCGTCGGCCTTGCCGTCTCGCCACAAGCGCGCGCGCAAGACCCGGCAAAGCCCAGCGTGGTGCGCGGGCTGGTGATTCTCGTGGAGTTCCCGGACGTGCCGCACCAGGTGACCCGGGAGCATGTGGCCCTGCGCTTCAACGGGCACCTGAACCGCTACGTGCGGGAGATGTCCGGGGGCGCCGTGTCCCTGGACGTGGACGTGACGCCCGGCTGGAGCGTTCTGCCCAAGCCCGTCGGGCAGTATCGCATCGCGCCGCGCAACCTGGACGTGGACAAGAACCGGGTCATGGGGCTCATCGAGGACGCCCTGGACAGCGTGGGCGCGAACGTGGACCTCGGCCAGTACGCGTTCATCGCCCTGATGCTGGGCGCGACGATGCGGGAATACGGCATGGTGGGCCTGTGCGGCTACCCCGGAATGCTCGGCTGGGCCACAGAGGACGAGTTCCGCACCAGAGACGGCAGGCGGGTGCGCGGCGGGGTGGCCATCTTCACCAGCCAGGCGCACCTGGGCACCCTGTTTCACGACGTGGCGCACGTTCTGGGCGGCGTCAAGGACGGCAAACGCGTGGTTCCCTGCCTGTATGACCACGACTTGCAGGCCCGGCCCGGCCCTCCGCTCGAGGTCTTCAGCCGGTCGATCATCAACATGGGCTACTGGGACCCCATGTCCTGCCATTTCCATCAGCGGCAACTGCCGCCGCCCGGCGTCTCGTCCTGGACCCGGCTGCGCCTGGGCTGGCTCGACGCCGCCAAGGTGCATACGGTGCGGCCCGGGACGACGGAAGAAGTGCTGCTTGGCCCGCTCAACGACGCCTCGGCCCAGACCCTGGCGATCCGCATCCCCCTTTCGGCCACCAGCTACTATCTTGTGGAGAACCGCCAGCCGCTGGGCTTTGACAAAAATCTGCCGGGCAGCGGCGTGCTCATCATGCTGGCCGACGACAGCGTGGCCGAGTGCCGCCACGGCAGGGCTCCCGTAAAACTCATGCCCGCCGATCCAGGCGCGCCCCGGCTCACGGGCGCGGCCTTTGACGCCGGGGCGCGGAACACCTTTCTGGACGCCGGAAACAAGATCAAGATCGAGATTCTGGAGAACCGGTCCGGCTCGTTCCGGGTTCGCGTCAGCCCCCTGTGACGCGGCGTGGCGAGGCGTGCATGTTTCGGGTTTCCGAGGTGGACGGCGGAAATCGTCCATGCTATTCGCATGGCTGCATAACCGAAGCCGCCAAGGAGCCCCCGTGATCGCCATTGTCCGCACCGCCGCCTTGCTCGGCATCGAAGCCGTGCCCGTGTCCCTTGAGGTCGACCTGGCGCGCTCGGGAATGCCCGCCTTCACCCTGGTGGGCCTGGCCGAGGGGGCCGTGCGCGAGGCCAAGGAACGCGTGCTCTCGGCCCTCAAGAACGCCGGGCACCGGCTGCCGCCCTCGCGCATCACCGTGAACCTGGCCCCGGCGGACCTGCGCAAGGAAGGCAGCGCCTACGACCTGCCCCTGGCCCTGTGCCTGCTGGCCGCGGCCGAGGTCATCGAGTCCCCGCGCCTGGACGGCTGGTTCCTGGCGGGCGAGCTGTCGCTGGATGGCCGCCTCGGCCCGGTGCCGGGCGTGCTGCCGCTGGCAATCATGGCCCGCGACCACGGCGCGCGCGGGCTCATCGTGCCTGCGGACAACGCCGCCGAGGCCGCCGTGGTGCAGGGCCTGTCCGTGTACGGGGCGCAGACCCTGGCCGAGGCCGTGGGCATCGTCACCGGGGAACTGACCCCGGAACCGGCCAGCGTGGACGTGGAGGCGCTGTGGGCCGGGCAGACCCGGTTCGAGGGCGACTTCTCCGAGGTCAAGGGCCAGGACCACGCCAAGCGGGCCATCGAGATCGCCGCCGCGGGCGGGCATAACCTCCTGTTCGTCGGGCCTCCGGGCAGCGGCAAGACCATGCTGGCCCAGCGCATCCCCACCGTGCTGCCGCCGCTCAGCTTCGACGAGGCCCTGGAAGTCACCAAGATCTACTCCGTGGCCGGAATGCTGGAGCGCGACGCCGCGCTCATCGTGCGCAGGCCGTTCCGTCCGCCGCACCACACCATCTCCGACGCCGGGCTCATCGGCGGCGGGGCCAACCCCAGGCCGGGCGAGGTGTCCCTGGCGCACCGGGGCGTCTTGTTCCTCGACGAACTGCCGGAGTTCAAGAAGCATGTGCTGGAGGTGCTGCGCCAGCCCCTTGAGGATGGCCGGGTGACCATCTCCCGCGCGGCCCTGGCACTTACCTATCCCTCGGACTTCATGCTCGTGGCGGCCATGAACCCCTGCCCCTGCGGCTACCTCACCGACGACCGGCACGAGTGCACCTGCCAGCCCCTGGCCATTGGCCGCTACCGGGCGCGCATCTCCGGGCCGCTCATGGACCGCATCGACCTGCAGGTGGAGGTGCCCGCCGTGCCCTACGACGACCTCAAGGCCCCGCGCGGCAACCGCGATTCGGCCGCCATGCGCGCGGGCATCCTCAAGGTGCGGGCTATCCAGGCCGAGCGCTACAAGGGCCAGCGCATCCGGCTCAACGCGGACCTGACCGGGGCCAACCTGGAGCGCTGGTGCGCCGTGGGCGAGGACGAGCAGCGCTTCCTGGAGCAGGCCGTGCGCCGCCTCGGCCTCTCGGCCCGGGCCTATACGCGCGTGCTGCGCATCGCCCGCACCATCGCGGACATGGAAGGGGCGGAAACCCTCGGCATCGGGCACCTGGCCGAGGCCATCAACTTCCGCACCATGGACCGCGTGAACCAGCCCCAGGCGTAAGCGCCAGCGGCCCAAGCAAAAACGCCGGACGCCCGCGTGCAGGCGTCCGGCGCATGGTGGGCTGAAATACGCTAGAAAGAGTAGGAGAGCCGCAGGGCCGCGCCGAGCTCGCTGGCGCTGTCCTGGCCGATGCGCACGCCGTCGTTGGTGCCTGTGGTCACCACCCCGGTGCCGCCGATGGACAGGGGGTTGTCGATGGTCGGCCTGCTCGTCCAGATGCGGCCAGAGGCCTCCAGGCCCAGGGTGCACTTCTCCGCCACAGGAACCTCCCCGCGCAAGGTGAGCCCGAACAGCCCGGAAACCAGGACATCGCTCACGGACCGTGTGGCCGAATAGGTCGGGCTGCGCTTGGTCAACAGCCAACCTCCACCGGTCTGCAACGCTTGGCTGGCGTCGAGGTCCGCCCAGCCCACAAGCAGCGCGGCGCTGGCCAGGGCCTCGGCCCGCGCGCCTCCGGGCAGCGCAAAGCTGATGCCCGCGCGCAGCTCCGGCCCGATGTCGGTGGTGCGGATGCTCTCTGCCATCTTGTAAATGTCGGTGCCGGAAAGCTCTGCAAACTCGGTGGAGACCTTGTAGCGTTGCGTGCTTGCGTAAATGCCCGCGCCGAACACCGGAGTGGCGGTGATTTCGCCGCCGCCCGGCTGCCATGGCGTGCCCTTGCCCTCCAACCCGAGGCGCAGGTCGAAATTGTCCTGCGAGATGGAGACGCGGCTCGTGGCATCGGTCCCCATGGCACCGATGCCGCCGATCCAGTTGTAGGCTGGGTCGACGCTCAGGAGGATGATGTATTCAGTTGCCTGGGTCGTCACGAGCCCATTGCTGCGGGCGGAGCCACCGGAATAGCTGAACTCGCCCACCAGGCGGATGTCGCGCAGGCCCGGCAATGCCAACGAGGTCTGACGCTCCGCAGTGATGGAGACGGACGGCGCGAGGAATCCGTCCGGCCTTGAAATGTTCGTATCGGCCAGTTTGGCCCCGCCGGCGGAGGTGATAATGTCCGAGCCTTTGTAGTGCTGGGGCATCAAGTATTTTGCCCCGGCGCTCACGCTGATGGAGCCGGTGTCGCTGGAAAGCGTTCCGGAGGCGTCGGCCACGGAGCCTGCGGCAAAACTGACGCAGGAAAAAGCTGTCAGAACCAGCAGGGCCGCCGACAGGGAGGAGATCAAACGCACTATCGCCTCTCCTTGTAGTCAAAGAACCTCTATTCGCACCTCCTATTTCTGTCAATCAGCCTTGCCCATGCGCACTGGCGCAGTGCGGCCACCCCGCCAGAATAGCCGAACGGGGCGGCCAGATCCCGCTTCCTACTCCCTGACGACGATCTTGTTCAGGATGGCGCTCAGCTCCATGCTGCTGCACACGTACTTGTGCGTGTAGGCGTACGTCGCGCCCTCCACCACCACGGTGCCCACCTCGGGGGCGGCCTCGGTGTTGATGTCGATGGTCGCCGCGTTCTTGTGCGAGATCATCTGCTGCCACAAGGGCTTCAGGTCATGCTCGCCCCCCCTGCCGTCCTTGACCTTGCTGCTTCCGCTCAAAATAGCCTGCGCATCCTTGAACACCACAAAGATGGGCGTGACGCTCTTTTCGGTGATGACCCGCTCGTACCAGGCGAACTCGTCCCAGCACCAGTTCGACCTGAGCCAGGGCGCGGAGAGCAGGAACACCATGTAGTCGCAACGGCTCATGGCGCTCTTGTAGAAGGTGTCCCAGCAGGGATTGCTCATCTTGTAGATGCCGAGCCCCGGGTCCCAGGTGTACCGGGTCTGCGGGTCGCCGCGCAGGGACTCCGCGTCGATGTACACGAAGTACGGGTCCGTCTGCTCGGTCTTGTGGTACTTGCCCATGATGTTCCGGCGCAGCTCCATGGCGAACTCGAATCCGCCCGCCGCCGCCCCGAAGCTCAACAAAACCCGTGTGTCCTCAAAGCCTGGCATGGTGTCCCCCGTTTGTTGAAGGTGAGGCCGGCTTCACGCCTCCAAGCCGTGCAGCCGGGCCAAGCCACAGCGCCGCCGCCGTGCCCAGGGCAGGGCGCTGGTACAAACTATATATGTAAGCCTATACAGAGGGGCGTCGGGAATGTCCAGGACAAAGAGCTGACGGCTGGCTTCAGCGGTGGCAAAGGCAGAAATGCGCATCACGCATGCCGCGCGCATCTCCGGTCGTCCCCGCTCAATGGAATATTCAGCGGGACCCTTGACTTAAACGCAAAACCGTCCGATACAATACGTAGGGCCATCACCCCTTCCAGGAGACAACAAAATGGCGCGCATCAAAAGCATCGGAACCGTTCTCATTCTCTCCGTCACTCTTGTGGTGGCGCTGGCCATTACTGGCATCGTCTTGTACATTTCAAAATCCTCCTACAACTTGACCCTGGACACCCAGCAAAAGTCCATGGAGCAGTTGTCCAAGGCCACGCTGCTCTCCCTGAGCAACTACATATCCAATACAAAAGGCCTTGTTGACAATCTGGCCTCCCAGCGGGCCATCACCGAGGCCTTTGAGGGCGACCCGACACGCGCCAAGGAACGCCTGAAGAACTACATCGAGTCCAACAAGGACATCTGGGCCTTGTTCCTGTTCGACGCCAAGGGAACCATCATCGCGGGCTACAACGCCAAGGGCGCGGACCTGGCCGGCCAGAGCCGGGCGGACCGCGACTACGTAAAGGCCATCCTGGGCGGGCAGGACGCCTTCTTCGCCAACAAGATCTTCACGGCCAAGAGCGGCGATGGAGATTTGTTCATCTTCACCGTGGCCCGGGCCATCAAGGACGCCAACGGCAAGGTGCTGGGCGGCGTGGGCGCGTTCCCCAAGTGGGAGGCCTTCACCTCGGCCTACATCGACCCGCCCCGCTTCGGCGAGCGCGGCTACGCCTTCATGCTCGACGACAAGGGCCGCATCATCGCCCATGCCGTGGACAAGAAGCTCATGCTTGAGGACCTCACCAAGTTCGACTTCATCAAGCAGACGCTTGAACTAAAGAACGGCTCGCTCTTCTATGACTGGAAGGGCGAGGAGAAGTTCCTGACCGTGCTGACCAACCCGGAGACCGGCTGGAGCGTGTGCATGAGCGCGTACACCAGCGAGCTGACCGCCGTGGCCGCGACCCAGCGCAACATCCTCATCGGGATCGGCGTGCTGGCAGTGCTCATCCTGGCTGGCGGCATCGCCCTGCTGGTCAAGCGCACCGTGGTCGCGCCCATCGACGACATCCGGCACTTCACCAGGGCCATCAGCGAAGGCGACTTCAAGGCCACGCTGCACGCGGACTTCCGCTTCGAGTTCGTTGAACTGGGCCAGAACATCCAGGCCATGGTGGCGGAGATCAAGAACAAGCTCGGCTTCTCCCAGGGCGTGCTGGACGGCTTCGTGCTGCCCTGCGCCACCTTCGACAAGGACAACAGGACAACCTTCGTCAACCAGCACATGCTGGAGGCCTTGGAACGCCCGGGAAAGCCAGCCGACTATCTGGGCCAGACCTCCGGGCAGATGATCTATGACCAGGCCGACCGCGAAACCCTCTCGGCCCGCGCGCTGAAGGAAAACCGCATGCTCCAGGCCGAGGCGCCCTTCGAGACCAGGACCGGCAAGCATAAGGTCTTCGACGTCACCAGCACGCCGATCAGCGACCTGGACGGCAACCTGCTCGGCACCCTGGCCGTGTGGTTCGAGCTGACCGAAATCCGCGAGCAGCAGAAGAAGATCGAGGAACAGAACGAGCGCATCGCCAAGGCCGCGGCCGCGGCCAACACCGTGAGCGACCAGGTGGCCAGCGCCTCGGAGGAGCTTGCCGCGCAGATCGAGCAGTCCAGCCGAGGCTCCGACGAACAGCGCTCGCGCACGGCGGAAGCGGCCACGGCCATGGAGGAGATGAACTCCACCGTCATGGAGGTGGCCAGAAGCGCGGGCACCGCGTCCGACCTGGCCGACCAGGCCAAGCACAAGGCCCAGCTGGGCTCGCAGCTCGTGGACCAGGTGGTGGAGACCATCAGCGGCGTGGAGCGCCAGTCCGTGGCCCTCAAGGCCGACATGACCGAACTGGGCAAGCAGGCCGAGGGCATCGGCCAGATCATGAACGTCATCAGCGACATCGCCGACCAGACCAACCTGCTGGCGCTCAATGCCGCCATCGAGGCCGCGCGCGCGGGCGACGCCGGGCGCGGCTTCGCGGTCGTGGCCGACGAGGTGCGCAAGCTGGCCGAGAAGACCATGCACGCCACCAACGAGGTGGGCGCGCACATCCGCGCCGTGCAGGAGAGCGCCCGCAAGAACATCCAGAACACCGAGGCCGCCACCCAGGCCGTGCAGACCAGCACCGAGCTGGCGCACAAGTCCGGCGAGGCCCTGCGCGAGATCGTGGGCATGGTGGACTCCACCGCGGACCAGGTGCGCGGCATCGCCACGGCCAGCGAGGAGCAGTCCGCCGCCAGCGAGGAGATCAGCCGCTCCACCGAGCAGATCAACCGCATCGCCGGGGAGACCGCCGAGGCCATGCTCCAGTCCGGGCAGGCCGTGAGCGACCTGGCGCGCCTGGCCTCGGAGCTCAAGAGCATCATCAACAACATGAACAAGAGCTAAGGCGGACAGCGGGAACGCAGCGGGGCCAAAGACCCTCAAGCGCCCAATCACAAGGCAAAACAAAGGGGAGGGGCCGCGTGGCTCCTCCCCTTCCTGCGTTTGCGCGGGACGCTAGCGCAGGCCCTTGGAGTGCAGGAACGCGCTGTACTTCTTGTCCGTGCCCATGATGTGCTGCACCAGCCAGTCCTTCAAAAAGCGCATGATGTCCATGGTCACCTTGGCCTTGCCGCTCTTGAGCCCGGCCTCGAAGTCCAGCACCTGCCGCACCAGCTTGGCGTGAATCTCCTTGTGGGCCTTCGTCTCAGGATAGCCGTAGCGGTCGAAATACTCCTCCTCCTGGCCGAAGTGCTTCACCGTATATTCCTTGAGGCGTTCCACCACGCCCACGAGCACGGCATCGGACTTGCGCGCGCGCATGCCCGCGTGCAGCTCGTTGATGAGCCCGAGAAGCACCTTGTGCTGTTCGTCGATGAGCCGGATGCCCACGGACAGGTCGTCGGTCCAGGTCATGAGCTGGTCGCTTGAGGTGACGCCCGTGAGCTTGCCGCTGGCCATGGCCTGGATGATGGAGTCCAGCTCCTCGGCCAGGCCGGAAATCTCGACCACCACGCGGGTGGAGTGCTCCACGCTTTCGGCGGTCTGGCGCGCCACCTGGTTCACCTCGGCCACGCTGCGGTTGATCTCCTCGCTGGTGGCGGACTGCTCCTCGCTGGCCGTGGCGATGGAGGCAACTTCCAGGGCGGTCTGCTGCACGATGCTCACGATCTCCTCCATGGCCTTGCCGGAGTCCTCGGCCAGGCGTGAGCTCTCCACGATGTCCCCGGCGGCCTCGTCCACGGCCAGCACGTTCTCCCGCGCGCGGTCCTGGATGGAGCGCACGGAGTCGCCCACCTGCTTGGTGGCGGTCATGGTCTTCTCGGCCAGCTTGCGCACCTCGTCGGCCACCACCGCGAAGCCCCGGCCCGCATCGCCCGCGCGCGCGGCCTCGATGGCGGCATTGAGCGCCAGCAGGTTGGTCTGGTCGGCGATGTCCGAGATGACGCCCAGCACCTGGCCGATGCCCTCGGCCTGGGTGCCGAGGGTGGTCATGGTCTCCTTCAGGGCCAGGATGCGCTCCTTCACGCGGCCGATGCTGCCCACGGCCTCGCGCACGCCGCGCGCGCCCGCCTGGGCGTTGCCCTTGGAGCGCTCCGCGCTCTCCGCGGCGCTGCCGGTGTTGCGGGCGATCTCCAGGATGGCCTCGTTCATCTGGTCCATGGCCAGGGTGGTCGATTCCACGCGCTCGCGCTGCACCACCACGTCCTTGCCCACATGCTCCATGGTGTCGCTCAGCTCGCGCACGGCCGCGAAGATGCGCGCGGCCGCGTCCCCGGCCTTTTGCGAGGCCGCGTTCATGTTCTCCAGCAGTTCGCGCACATGAGCCTCCGCGGCGCGGCTTTCGCCCAGGCTGCGCTCCACCTCGGCGGAGCGGCGCGCGGCCTCGGCCTCCTTGTCGCGGGCGTCTTTCGCGGCCCCTTCCAGGCGTTCCACCAGCTGGCGCAGTCCTTCGCGCAGCTCGGCGTACTCCAGCGGCATGGCCGCGTCGGGGCAGACGGCGGACGCCTTGCCGGACGCGAACTCGCGGGCGCAGCCGCGCAGGAGCATGAGCGGACGGAGCATCTGCGTCTGCACGGCCCAGAGCAAATACGCGCCCCCAAGCAGGGCCGCGCACAGCAGCAGTCCCGTTACAAGCGGGGAAGGGGCGGCCAGAAGGCCGTGGAGCAATGCGGCGACGATGCCGCCCATCAGTACCAGCGAGGCGGTCCTGAGGCGGAAGGTGATGCTTGAGGTCTGATCCTGAGACATGGGGGCTCCTTGCGCGGTGTGGAAACAGAGAGGGAGGCGGTACGCAGACGGAACGCGCGGGAATACCGCTGGCCGGTCAACCGATTAGGAAATATTACCAGTTGCGTGCCTGACTCACAATAGTTTTGTTGCGCCCTTGCGCGGACGGACCGGCCCCTGTATGCTGGGGCCTGTTTCAAACAATCTCGCGCCCGGCAGTCCCCAATGATTGAGGAAGCGCATGGGATGGGTCCGATGCTGACCATACGCCTGAAGCTCCTGTTCCTGGTGGTGCTGGCCTGCCTGCCGGCCCTGGGCCTGGCGCTCTACACCGGCTTGACGGCGGAACGGCAGGCCCTGAGCGAGGCCCAGGGCGAGGCCGCGCGCATCAGCCGCGACATCTCCCTGCAGGAGCAGCACCTGATGGCCGGCGCGCGGCAGTTCCTGGCCACCCTGGCGCGGCTGCCCGCCGTGCGCGGCCTGGATGCGGCCGCATGCAGGCCGCTGTTCCGGGAGCTGCTGGCCGCCAATCCCTTCTACAGCGACGTCATCCTCACCTCCCTCACCGGCGAGGTGCTGGCCTCGGCCTGGGATGTCCCGCCCGGCCTGAACCTGAGCGACTCGCCCTACTTCTCCGAGGTGCTCAAAAACGAGGGCTTCGCCGTGGGCGGATTCCGCAAGAGCCGCACCACGGGCGCCAACGTGCTGGTCTGCGGGCATCCGGTGCTTGGCCCGCAGCGCCAGATCGTCGGCGTGGTGTCCACGGGCCTGCGCTTGAGCATCTTCGACGACATCGTGCGCGACGTCAGCCTGCCAAACGGCTCCACCATCTTCCTCGCCGACCGCCAGGGCCTGCGCCTGTTCAACCGCCACTTCCCCGACCCCAGGCCGGAGTTCTATCCCCAGGGCGGGCCGGTCAAGCCCGAGGTCTGGAAGCACATCCAGCAGAAGCCCAAGGGCGTCCCCTTTGCCGACATCGGGATGGACGGCCAGCGGCGCATCTTCATGGTGCAGGAGTCCCGGCTCACGCCGCAAGCCGCGCCGTACCTCTACGTGAACGTGAGCCTGCCCGAGGCCACGGTGCTCATGCAGGCGCGCAGGTCGCTCTACGCCACCCTTTCGCTGCTCTCCCTGGCGACTATTCTGGCCGCCGCCGCGGCCTGGCTCACCGGCAGGAAGCTCTTCGTCGAGCGCATCGAGCGGCTGGCCCAGGTGGCGGGCAGCTTTGCTGCGGGCGACCTTGCGGCGCGCGCGAACCTGCCCCCGCCCGGGCTCGCCGGACGGACGGACGAGCTGGACCGGCTGGGCCAGGCCGTGGACAGCATCGGCGAAAAGCTTTCGCAGCGCGAGGCGGAACGCGAAGCCACTCTGCAACGCCTGGCCATCACCCAGTTCGCCGTGGACAACGCGGGCGACGAAATCTACTGGGCCGACGAGAGGGGCGTCTGCTTCTATGTCAACGAAAGCGCGGCAAGGAGCCTTGGCTACGCGCGCGCGGAACTGCTCGGCAAGAGCGTGTTCGACATCGACGCGGACCACACGCCCGAGCAGTGGCCGGAGCTGCTGCGCCTGCTGGCCACGGGCGAGCACGTCTGCATGGAGACCCGCCACCGGACGCGCTCCGGCGCGCTCGTCCCCAAGGAACTCACCATCAGCCTTGTCAACTCCGGCCAGGGCTCCTTCGTCTTCGGCACCGGGCGCGACATCCGCGAACGCAAGCGGCAGGAGGCCGCCCTGCGCTCCCTGCTGGACGAGACCGCCGCGGTCACCGGCCAGGCCTTCTTCAACGCCCTCGCGGCCCAGCTCGTCTCGGTGCTCGACGTCTACGCCGCGTTTGCGGCCGAGTACCTGAACGACCCGCCGGACACGGTGCACCCCCTCGTGCTGACCCTGGACCAGGGGGAGGCCCCGGCCAGCGACTTTCCCCTGGCGCATTCGCCCGGCCAGGACATCCCGCGCGACGGGCACCTGCTCATCACCCAGGGCGTGCGCGAGCGCTACCCGGAGAACCCCTTCCTGCAAGGCCGCGATGTCGAGGGCTACCTGGGCGTGCCCATGCTGGACGCGACCGGCGCCAAGATCGGGCATCTGGCCATCATCAGCGCGCGGCCCCTGGAGGCGGACCCGGCGCTCATCTCCATCCTGCGGCTGTTCGCCCAGCGCGCCGCGGCGGAGCTGGTGCGCCTGCGCTCCGAGCGCGCCACCCTCGCCTCCCTGCGCGAAAAGGAGGTGCTGCTCAAGGAGATCCACCACCGGGTCAAGAACAACATGCAGATCGTCTCCAGCCTGCTCACCCTCCAGTCCCGCGACGTGTCCGACCCGGCCATGCTGGAGCTTGTGGCCCAGAGCCGGGCGCGCATCCTGTCCATGGCCCTGGTGCACGAGGACCTCTACCAGTCCGACAATCTGGCCCAGGTGGACATCCGGCACTATCTGGAGCGGCTGGTCGAGCGGACGCGCTCGGGCATCGCTTCGGACTCCGGCGTGCGCTTCGAGCTGGAGATCGACAGGCTCTCCCTGAGCGTGGACCAGGCCATCCCCCTGGGCCTTTTGTGCAACGAGCTGTTCACCAACGCCCTGAAGCACGCCTTCCCGGACAACGCGGCGGGCCTGGTGCGGGTGCGCCTCGCCCAGGGCGACGGCCAGGCGGTCCTCACCGTGCGCGACAACGGCCAAGGCCTGCCGCCAGGCTACGAGCCGGGCCAGGGCAGCACCCTGGGGCTTCAGCTGGTCTGGTCGCTTGCGGACCAGCTGCACGGCGTGGTGGAGGCGCACAACGACGGCGGGGCCGTGTTCACCATCCGCTTCCCCGTCAGCTGACATGACGGCCCAGCGCGGCACGCGCGCACCGGCCAGATGGCCGCGCGTTGACGCCTGCGCCACGCCCGCGTAGGAATCCGCCATGCACGACGCCATCCCCAGCCCGGACGCCCAGGCCCAGCGCGAGAAGCAGTCCGTCGCGCTGTCCTCGGTGCTGGCGGCCCTGGCCCTCACGGCCATGAAGCTCTCGGTGGGCGTCACTTCCGGCAGCCTGGGCATCCTTTCCGAGGCCGCCCACAGCGGGCTGGACCTCGTCGCCGCCGGGGTCACGCTCTTCGCCGTGCGCCTCTCCTCCCTGCCCCCGGACCGCAAGCACCCCTTTGGCCACGGCAAGGTGGAGAACCTCTCCGCCCTGGTGGAAACCCTGCTGCTGCTGGGCACCTGCGCCTGGATCGTGGCCGAGGCCGTGGACCGCCTGCTGCACCCCAAGCCCGTGGAGGCCTCCCTCTGGGCCGTCGGCGTCATGGTGGCGTCCATCCTCGTGGACTTCTCGCGCTCCCGGATGCTCCGGGCCGCCGCCAGGAAGCACAACAGCCAGGCCCTTGAGGCCGACGCCCTGCACTTCTCCACCGACATCTGGTCCTCGCTGGTGGTGCTGGCCGGGCTGGGCGCCGTGGCCCTGGCCCACCGGCTGGCCCCGGACTCCGCCCTGGCCCCCTGGCTGCACCGGGCCGACTCCCTGGCAGCGCTCGCCGTCAGCGGCATCGTGCTCTGGGTCTCCTACCGCCTGGGCAGGCAAGCCATCGACGTGCTGCTGGACTCCGGCGTGGAAGAGGCCCAGGACTCCGTCGAGGCGGCCGTGTCCCTGCTGCCCGGCGTGCTTTCCGTGCGGCGCGTGCGCGTGCGGCAGAGCGGGCCGCAGGCCTTTGTGGACCTGCTGCTGGGCGTGCGCGCGGGCCTGGACATGGACGAGGCGCACGAGGTGGTGCGCCTGGCGCGCGCGGCGGTGGGAAACGTGTTGCCCGGCGCGGACGTGCTGACCGAACTGCGCCCGCAGGAGGACGGCCCGGCTGGCTTTCTGGAACGGGTGCGGGCCATGGCCGATTCCTTTGACGTGGGCGTGCACGACATGGACCTGCGCAAAACCGGCGGCGCGCTGCTGCTGAACCTGCACGCCGAGGTGCCCCAGGGGCTGTCCCTGGCCCAGGCCCACCAGCGCATCAGCGCCATGGAAGCGGCCCTGGAGCGCGAAATGGGGCCAGGGGGCCGGGTGGTGACGCACATCGAGCCCCAGGGCGCGCACCCCGAACCTGCCGAGGACGACCCGGATAGCGCGGAAACCCTGCGTCAGGCCATCGCCGAGGTGGTGGAGGCCGCTCCCGGCACCTGCGGCCTGCACCAGCTCACGCTTCTGCGCTCGGGCGAGCGGCTGTCGGCCTCGTTCCACTGCCGCATGCACCCGGAGACCCCCATCACCCTGGCGCATGAGCGCACCATCGCCCTGGAGGCCGCCCTGCGCGCGCGCCTGCCGCAGCTGGTGCGCGTCACCATCCACGTGGAGCCGGACGAGGAAGCCCTGGCCGCGCTGAACGCACCCCCGGCCTAGGACCTCCGCCGCCCCGGAGCGCCTCCGCCGCCCGGCCTGGGGCTCCCCCTGCCCTCGCCTCGTCCGTCCGTTTTCCAGTGGCCCCGGCCAAGTGCCCACGCCAGCACCTGGGCCAGCACCGGGGCCGAACCCGGGAAACCGCCTTGACAGCCCGGCCCGGCGCAGACTATCCACAGTATGCTCGATATTTGCTAGACGCTCCCGTGCGGAGTCTGGCGCTCCCATGCCGAAACGAACCCAACCCCGGCGCTCCGCCTTTCCACGGAGGCCCGGCCCGGACGCACTCGCGGAGGCTCCCCCATGCCGAACATACCCCCAGGACTCGCCCTGCTGCCCCTTTTCGGTCTGACGCCCGGACGCCTTGCCCCGGAGCATCCCCTGCCCGGCAGCCCGGAGCGCGCCATTGAGCGCTTCGCCGTGGAGGACGCTGGCGGCCTGCCCTGGATGCTGGAGCGCATCCCCCCGGGGCAGGCCCCCCGGCGCGAGGAGCTGGGCGTGCTGCTGGGCAGGCTTGCGCGCCATGCGGCCCTGGCTCCGCTCGTCCCGGCCTACCGGCCCATCGCCGCGCAGGCCGACCAGCCCAATGAGCCGCGCTATGTGCTGCGCTCCAGCGAGGCCCCGCTGGCCGGGTATTGGCAAGCCTCGCCCTTTGTGCCCGGCGCGCCGCTGCCCCGGCCGGACTATCTGGACCACGACTGGCGCGGCGAGGCCGTGGCGCGGGCCATATTGGCCCTGCAACGCGCCGGGGGCAGCCTGCCGCATCTGCCCCAGCCGCCGCAGCCCTCCCTGGCCGCGTTCCGCGACGACCTCTTCACGGCCATGGAGCGCAACACGCCGACGCTGCTGCCGCGCCTGGCCCCGGTGCGGGCCGCGCTGGCCGAGCTGGCGAGCGTGCAGGAGGCCGTGCCCAGCGCGCTGGCGCATGGCGATCTGCATCCGCTGAACGTCATTTGGGGCGACGGCCCAGAGCGGCCCGTGCGCGGGCTCATCGACTGGGAGTTCGCGGGCGCGCGGCCCAGGCTGTATGATGCGGCCAACTGCGTGGGCTGCGCCGGGTTCGAGCATCCGTCCGGGCTGGCGCGGGGCTTTGTGATGGGGCTGGTGCGGGAGCTGCGCGCGGGCGGCCTGCCCGGGCCGGAGCTGGGGCTTTTGCCGCTGTTCGTCATCACCACGCGCCTGGGCTGGCTGTCCGAGTGGCTGCGCAAGAACGACGCCGAACTCCTCGACATGGAGCTGGACTACCTGGACATCCTGCTGGAGGAACGGGAGAATCTGGCGGCACTGTGGGGGGAGGGGTAGGGGGGCATAGAGGACAACGACGCAACGTTCACCATTGAAAATGAAAACTGCGGGCTAGCTAGATTTAGGTGACAGCAACGAAAAGGGGAGAGGTGAAATACTCTCTATCAGGAAGACAGTCAGACGTCAGGCACTTTAGTTTCCCTCAATGCGCCTCTCTATCTCATCTAACTGAGTCTCCCACCAAACGATTGCCTGCTGGAGTATATCGGAAGACTGGCTACCAAAATACTCCCCTTTAGCCATTGCGCAACCGTGAACGTCAACAATATCATACACGTTATCGCAAGAGTGTATGTCCAGCGGTCCATCATCATACCCAATTTCATACTGTTTAAGCACAAGATTGCGTTCTTTCTCGATAAACTCCCGAAATATCTTGTTTTCATCCCCGTTTTTCCAGCCCGCAAACATATCGTTAATTATTTTCTTTGCTTCTGAGCTTGCCTTCCCGTCCACCTTGTCTAAAACATGACCAACTGCCCGGCAAAGTGTCAAAGCAGCAACCCACAAAATCCGATATTCCTGCTTGCCAGATTCTTCTTTCAACATCCCGCAAACACGTTGAAAATCACCGAAAACACCCCTGGCTTTTAACATCTCGGCCTCCCGTTTTACCGATCTTCTAATACAGCTATCAGGATAGTGCGGAGATCGGCACTGCATGTCAAGCACAAAGGCCCGCCGCTTGCGCGACGGGCCTTTGTTATGCCTCAACTATGACGGGGACGGACTTAGAACATGTCCTGCACGCCGCTGGGGTCCTTGAACTCCAGGGACTTGTCCCACTTGATCTTACGCTCGCCGCGATCTTCCAGGTACTTCGAGAGCTCCAGGTCGATCTTCAGCGGCACGTCCACGCCAGCCTTGGCCAGCGCCTGCCGCAGGAAGGCCTCGGCCTTGGTGGCGAAGGCGATGGAGTCGCCCAGCACGCGCATGGCCTCGGTCGGGTTGTGGAAGCCCACCGAGTTCTCCGCGCCGATGAACAGCGAGCGGTAGAAGGCCTCCTCGTAGTAGTCGCGCGCCTTGTCGTACAGCGCCTTGTCGATGACCTTGCCCTCGGCCTGGGCCTTGTGCGTGGTCTCAAACAGCTTGGCGAGGCCGGCCGTGGCGTTGCCCGCGCGGATCTGCAAGCTGATGGTGCGGTCCTGGATGTTCGTCACCTGGGCCTTGAGCCACTCCGCGGTCTGGGTGTGGCACTGCATGCAGGCCTTCATGTCGTTCTTGAGCGGGCTCATGACGCGGTGGTCGCTGATCTTCTTCACGCCCACCTTGGTGTAGGGCATGTGGCAGTCCGCGCAGGAGGCCCCGGCCTTCCAGTGGGTGCTCTTGTTGCTGAACAGCTCGAACTCCGGGTGGCGGATGAAGCCCATCTTGAAGCCGGTCACGCTCTGCTTCCACTCGCGGTACGAGTCGTCGGAGCGGATGACCTTGATGATGTTCTCGATGCTGATTTCGCCCCACTTGCTGCCCGCCCAGGGGAAGAACAGGCCGACGGACTGCATCTCCGCGTTCTTGGGGATGTTGTAGGTCACGTGGCACTGGGCGCACACGGCGGAGCGCTTTTCCTGGCGGGTGAGGTTCTTCTGGTCAACCTTCAGGGCGTCGAGCGCCGCGCCCAGGGTGAACCCGCGCGAGAGCTTGAGCCCCATGTCCTTGTTGTCGTGGCAGTCGATGCAGGCCACGCCGAGCTCCCGGTTCTTCTCCGGGATCATG
Source organism: Desulfovibrio sp. (assembly GCA_050251495.1). Lineage (GTDB taxonomy): Bacteria > Desulfobacterota > Desulfovibrionia > Desulfovibrionales > Desulfovibrionaceae > Humidesulfovibrio. The sequence continues at coordinate 29,245 of JBFWMQ010000023.1, forward strand.
GCCAGGATCTCCTTGTAGGGCTTCTTGTAGTAGTCCTCGCCCAGCTTTTGCTGCAACTGCACGGAGTACGGGCTCTTGCAGGACAGGCACACGCCGCCGGACTTCAGGCGGCTGGAGTCGATCTCCAGCTGGTCGCGCACCATGCGCGCGTGGCCCTTGGGCTCGTTGTACTCCACGCCGAAGCCCCAGCCGTTGAACAGCACGGCCATGTACGGGTACTCGGCCAGCTTGTCGTAGGTGATGTGGTCGGCGTCGAAGCCCTTCTTGTACTTGCTCTTGCCGGGAGGCTCGGGCTCGTTGGTCTTTTTCCAGCTCTCGTACTCTTCCGGGTAGGCCTTGCCCCACAGCTCGGGGTCGATCTCGTTGTCCGGGATCGTGACCGTCTTGACCAGCTCCGGCTTGCCGGGCGCGCAGCCGTAGGGGATGATGAGATACGCCAGGGCCAGCGCCACTCCGGCGATGAACAGGGCTCTCTTTTTCTTCGCCATCACTCGCTCCTCCTCCCGTGAAAATGCGTTGTTCCCCTGCAACGGAGAAATGTGTGTGTTCGCCTGCCCCGCGCGCGGCTACAGGGTCTGGAACGTGCCGCTGCGCTTGTGGATGACGCGCCTGTGGCAGTCCGTGCAGCTGCGCTCCTGGTCGATCATGTCCACCGCGGCCTCGTGGCAGCGGATGCAGTTGGCCTGCACGACGTTGCGTCCATGTGTGGTGATGCGGATGTCGTCCGGCACCTGCCCGGAATGGAACAGGAACAGGTCCTTCATGCCGTCGATGGACTTCCAGGTGTAGTGCGTGGCCACGTTCTGGTTCGGCAGATGGCAGTCCACGCAGGACTTGTTGCGGTGCGCCCCCTGGTGAAACCAGGCCTCGTAGTGCGACTCGTGGATGTGGCAGGAGGCGCAGAACTCCGGCGTCTCGGACTTGGCCAGGAGCTGCGGCGGCCCGATGGTCAGGAAGAGCGCCGCGCCCAGGGCGACCACGCCCCCAAGCAGAACGAACTTCAGCCGTCCAGATTGCGTTTCACTCATTCACCCACCGCCTTGGTATGAAGCCAGCTGCCCGCCAACCCCTTGCCGGGCCAACACCTGTGCGCGATTCCCGGGACATCTGGCCCAGGGACGCGCCATACAGGACACCTTATCCGATTCTCTGCCGAAAGACTTGACTTAAGTCAAGCGAGGGGAGACTGGCGCGCCGTTTTGGGAAACAATCCCGGCGGCAGGCGCAAAAAAAGGCAGGGAAACGGCCCAGCCGCCCCCCTGCCCGCGCATGGCGTTTTTCAGACTCTACTTGCCGCCGACCTTGACGCTGCCGACATTGCTCTCGGACTTCACGTTGTGGCCATAGCCCACGTTGCTGACGCTGCCGGCCTTGCCCTTGACGGTGATGTCCCCGGTCTTGGCGCCGTCCTTCACGTCAACGGAGTGCACGTTGGTCTTGGCCTCGACGTTCTGCCCGGAGGCCACGTTGCTGACCCTGCCCACCTGGCTGTCCACGGTGATGTCGCCGGTTTTGGCCGCGGCAAAGGCGAACGCGGCGCTGGCCAGAACGATGATCATGCTGAGCGCGAACTTCTTCATGGTCCCCCCCTGTGTGGTTGTTCCGTGCCGGGATCACGCCGATCCCCTGGCATACATGCCGGTGACCGAGCAAGGCCCGTGCCAGCGCACGGCAGCCCGCCCAGGCTTACATTTGAGCACTAAAGGACGATCGTGTCCAGGGGATCTGTGAATTATTTGCGCTCAACCTGCGCAAAATCTTCTACAGCGGCAAGCGCACTGCATTGGCCCGCGCCAGGGCGCTGCAAAGACGCGCAGCAAAAACGGAGGATTATGCGGACAATATCGCCTGTGCGCGGCGAGACTGCATCGAGGCCGCGGACATGCCGCCGCCCTGCAACGAGGGGCACGACGCGGGGAGCTACCGCCCCACCCGGCGCTGCAACAGGACGAAGTCCGCCAGGGTCAGCAGGGTCATGGCCTTGAGCACCGGCACGATGCGCGGGATGGCGCAGATGTCGTGCCGCCCGCCGATCGTTATCCGCGCGGCCTCGCCGTTGCGGTTCACGGTCCGCTGCTCCAGGGCGATGGACGGGATGGGCTTCACCGCCGCGCGCAGCACGATCTCCTGGCCGCTGGCCATGCCGCCGAGGATGCCGCCCGCGTTGTTGGACAAAAATCCGTCCGGGGTCATGGGGTCGTTGTTGGCGCTGCCGGTCAGCCGCGCCGCCGCGAAGCCCGCGCCCACCTCCACGCCCTTCACCGCGCCCACGCCCATGAGGGCATAGGCCAGCCGCGCGTCCAGCTTGTCGAACACCGGCTCGCCCAGCCCGGCGGGCACGCCGCTCACGCGGATCTCCACCACGCCGCCCAGGGTGTCGCCCGCGCCCTTCACCGCGCGCACGCGCTCCTCCCAGATCTGCACGATGTCCGCGTCCGCGCTGAAAAAGGGCCGGGCCAGCGCGCCGGAAAACTCGCGCGCGCGCGCCTCGATGCCGCCCAGCTCCACCGTGGCCGCGCAGACCGCGATGCCCTGGGTGCGCAGGAACTCCTGGGCGATGGCCCCGCCCGCCACGCGCGAGACCGTCTCCCGGCCCGACGAGCGCCCGCCGCCGCGATAGTCGCGCAGGCCGAACTTGGCGTCGAAGCCCAGGTCCGCGTGGCCTGGCCGGTACACGTCCTTGATGGCCGAGTAGTCGCGCGAGCGCTGGTCCTCGTTCATGATGACGAAGCCGATGGGCGTGCCCGTGCTGCGCCCCTCGAACACGCCGGAGAGCAGGCGCACCGTGTCGGACTCCTTGCGGGCCGTTGATGCGAGCCCCCCCTGGCCGGGCTTGCGGCGGTCCAGTTCAAGCTGGATGATCTCCTCGCTCAGGGGCAGGCCCGGCGGGCAGCCGTCCACCACGCCGCCAAGCCCCACGCCGTGGGACTCGCCAAAGGTGCTGAGGCGAAACAAGGCGCCAAAGGTGTTGCCGCTCATATGCCCTTCCTTGTGCTTGCGATCATTGCAGAAAATCCAGGCAGGCCTGGGTTCCGGCCGCAAAGTCCGAGCCGCCCGCCAGCTCCAGCACCGGCACGCCGGACAGGGTCTCCAGGCATTCGGCCGCCGTGAGCCGCGCCGTTTCCAGCGCTCCTGGCAGATAGAACACTCCCGGCGGCTTGCGCAAGGCCTCCAGCAGGTCGGGCCGCTGGGCCAGCTCCACGCGCCGGGGCTGCACCGGTCCGGCCCCGTGCCGCCAGTTCAGCACCACCAGCCCGGCCAGGGGGGCTGCCAGCCGGAACCTCTCCCGCGTGCCTGTTCTCGCGGGCTTTGCCCGGTTCAAGGGGGCGGTGGCGTTTCCCGGAACGTCGCCCTGGCCGAAGCAGTCGTCGATGAGCGCGTCGTACTTGTCCTCCACGGCGTAGAGGTGCTCCGGCGGCAGTCCGGCATAGGCGCTGCGCAGGGCGTCGGGCAGGGCGCGGGCCAGGTGCGGGGCCAGCTCCGGATTGCCCAGCGCCGTGCCCGGATTCAGGCGCGGGTGCTTGGGGATGCCGTGCAGCTCCGGGGCGAGCCCTGGCCTGGGCTCCACCAGCACGCGGTCGTTGCTCAAAAAGTCGCAGCCGCGCGCCACCAGGTGCAGGGCCAGGGTGCTCTTGCCCATGCCCGCGAACCCGCACAGGGCCAGGGCCTTGCCGCCCAGTTCCGGGGTCTGGGCCACCCCGGCCGCATGCCCCAGCAGCCAGCCCGCGGCCACGCGGCGCTCCATGTACCGGGCGCAGAGGAAGTTCACCAGCTGGTTGCGGTTCTTGGCGCAGGGGCCAAGGGCGATGTTCACGTCCCTTCCCGCATGGCGGCCGAAGGCGAAGAGCATCCCCGTGGCCTGCTTGCGCACCAGCCGCCCGCCCAGTCTGGCCGACAAGTCGCCCGCCTCGCCCGGCAGATCGGCGAAGCGCTCCTTGTCCGGCCTCTTGCCCGGCAGATGCGGGCGCACGGCCAGCTCCACCAGGGGCGCCTCCGCCGGGCCGTCCAGAAACAGGAACGGCAGGTCCGGCGCGCCGGTTTCCGGGCAGACAAAGGGCGCGAAGTAGCGGCGCAGGTCCTCGGCGATGGCGGCGTTGTTCGTGCGCACGCCAAGGGTCAGCTCCTCCAGGCGCAGCGTCAGGCCGTAAGGCGCGGGTCCGCGCGCAAGCCAGCGCCCGGCCAGGGCGTCGAAGCTGGCGGCGGGCACGGCGGAGCGCTGATGGTCGGCCCCGCTCACCGGGCCAGCTCCGCCAACACGTGCGCGGTGAAGGCCGCCGCCACGTCCAGGCCGCGCGCGGCCATGAGCCCCCGGAATCCGCCAAAGGCCGAAACCTCGAAGAGGAACGGGCCGTCCGCGGTCAGCGCCACGTCCACGCAGGTGAAGTCAAGGCCGAAGGGCGCCTGCGCGCGCTGCGCCAGATCGATGATTTCCCGCCCCGGGTCAAAGGGGGCGTAGCGGCCGCCCGTGGCCGTGCTGGTGCTCCAGGCGGCCTCGCCGGAGATGCCCGGCGCGGGGCCGAGCTGCTTGCGGCGCGCATAGGTGCCCAGGTACTCGCCGCCAAGGAAGCACACGCCCAGGTCCTGGCCGCGCAGGTCCAGGGCCTTCTGGATGTACAGCACCGGATTCTGGGCGCGGAAGCCCTCCAGGGCGCGCGCCAGTTCGCTGGCGTCCAGGGCCTCGGCGTCCACAAGGGCCATGCCCCGGGCCTTGGAGGTGAACAGCGGCTTCAGCACCGCCCGGCCATAGGCGCGCACGGCGTCCAGGGCCTGGCCCAGGTCCTCGGTGACGGTGGTGGGCGGCAGGGGCATGTGCGCGCCCGCAAGGGTCACGGTGCAGGCAAGGCGGTCCACCAGGCGCGCAATGCGCTCCGGGTCGGAGAACACGCGCACCCCGCGCTGAACGGGCACGCGCAGCATCTCCAGCCGGTCGATCATCTGCGGGGCGTAGGCCGCCGCAACCTTCTTAACGCACAGGGCGTCCAGGGCGCAGAGGTCCACCAGCCGCCCCTGCTGGTCCGGGCAGAGGAGGCTTCCCGCGCCGAGATCCAGCCGCGCCCGGTCCAGGTCCACCAGGATGCGCTCCCCGGTGGCGCGGCCCACGGCATCGGCCAGGGCTTCGGAAGACCAGGCCCCGTGGATGCCGACAACTGCGATGCGCATGATTCCGCGTCCTCCCCGGTCCTAGTAGAACAGAATCGGCTTGGGAAGGCGGTAGTCCTCCCAGGGCTTGCCCTGGTGGGCCAGCAGGCCTTCCATGAGGTAGTGCGCGCGCAGGAACATCTCGCGCGCGAAGTCGTAGTTGAGCTCGAAGCGCGTGCTGGTGCCGAAGGAGCGCGCCAGGCCCAGGGCCAGCCGCGCCTGCCACGCGCCATCGCCGATGTCGTCGGCGAACTCGCTCGAATAGTCGTAGAACGAGCCGATCATGTGGTTGATGCGCCGCCTCAGGGCGGGCTCGAAGATCGGGATGCGGAAAAAGGAGACGAGGAACACCGAGGCGTCCTGCACGAAGTCGCCCCGGCGGGTGCGGTGCAGGTCCACGTAGTGCACGCGCGGCGCGCTCTGGTCGAAAACGATGTTGTTGGCGTTGAAGTCGCCGTGCAGCAGCACGGTCATGGGCGCGCGCAAGGAGGCCTCCAGCACGCGGCAACGGGCCACCAGCTCCTCGGTGCCGGGAATGGCGACCGCGCCCAGGCTGCGCGCCGGACGCAGGAAGTCCGGATGCACGTGGCGCACGGCGGGCAGGCGGTTGGCCAGCTGCTCCATGGCGTCCAGCGAGGCTTCGCCGAGCTCCAGGGTGGAGCGCCAGATGTCGCCCACGGTCTGCTCGAACACGAAGATGGCGTCCTCCAGCACGTCCTGGCTGGCGGTGAGCACCACCTCGGTCCAGGTGCAGCCGGGCAGGAACTCCACCAGCATGGAGGCGCTGTCGCCCTCCTCGTGGTAGCTGAAGATGCGCGGCCCGGTGCCCGGCGAAACCCGCGCCCAGAGTTCCAGGTTCTCGCGTTCGCGGCGGATCTTCTTGAGGTTGCCCTCCTTGAAGATGCCGCCCTGGGTCGGGTCGGCCGGGGCGTCGGAAGCAGCGTCGGGGGGGGCGTCCTTGGGGCTCACCCGGCCGATGCGGCAGCCGGAGCGCGTGCCCCAGATGGAGCGGAAGTCGATGTCGGCCAGGTCGCCCTCGAAGCCGGTCTTGGACAGGGTCTGCTGCAGGGCCTGGAACTGTTCGATCTTGATCTTCTCGCCGATGACGGAGAAGAGCAGGGCCTCGCCGATGTTCAACAGCGAGTCGCCGATGCGCTCCAAATAGCGGAAGATGAAGATGGCGGTGACGCCGTTCTGCACGTCGCGTCCCTGGCGCAGCTCCTCCATGAGGGCGTCGAAGGCCCGCTTGTAGAGCTGGTCCAGGTCATACTCGGCCCGGCAGATGCCAAGCGCCCCGTTCACATCGGCGCGGGAGCGCACCTCAAGGATGTGCGCCAGGGCTTCCTCGATGATGTCGAAGAGCGGGGCGGGATTCTGCCGCGCCAGCACCGAAAGGTCCTTCAGGTAGCGCATCTGCCCGGCGATGTTCACGCAGTAGTCGGCGATGCGCTCCAGGTTGGCCGAGATGATCTGCAGGCCCCGGATGCGGTCGATGTCGCGCTTGGACAGGCCGCGCGCGCTGTGGATGCGCGAGTAGCACTTGTCCTCCACGATGTTCTTCAAGTTGTCGATGTAGTCGTCGCGGGACACGACCTTGTCGTAGAGCGCATGGGTGGGCGCGGCCACAAAGGCGCGCGTGTCGCTCATCTGGCTGGTGACCTCGAGCACCAGGAAGCGGAAATTCTCCTCCAACCCCTCCAGGCTGTTCATGTCAGGCCTCTATCTTGAGGGTTTCCCCGGCCTTGGGGGCGTCGTCCTCCGGGCAGCGCCAGGAGATGGTCAGCGACAGGCGGCCGGAGCCGCCGCGCTTTCTGGCCTTCACGGCAAAGGTCAGCAATTCCGCGGGCTGGAGCACGAACTCCTCCTGCCCTGCGGCCACCACCAGCCGGCCCTTGCGCAGGCCCTCCATGACGGCCTCCAGGTATGCGCGGATGCTCTCGGCGTCCTGCATGGATTCAAAGACGAACTTCTGGTCAAAGCCCATGTGCCCCCCTTGCGTGCGCCTAGCCGTCCAGCCGTGCGCCGTATTCCTCGATGATCCGCACGCGGTCCATGTCCGCCACGATGAGCTTCTTGCCGATGGCCAGGTCGTCCCAGGCGGGCTGGAGCCCGATCTCGCGCCGGGCCTTGGCCCCGTTGGCCGCGCCGCTCACGGCCAGGGTCTTCTCGCCCATGTGGGTGTCGTCGCCCATGAACACCAGCATGCGGCGCTCGCCGTTGCCGCGCCGCCGGTTCTTCTCGTACAAAACCGAGATGAGGAACTCCGTGTAGCGCTGCGACTGCGGGTTCCAGACCTCGTAGCCGTCGACATCGTAATTGGCCAGCAGAATCGGCCAGAACTGCTCCGGGTGGGGAATGACCACGCCGCCGCCAAGGCCGCGCGCCTCCTCGATGAACTCCGAGGTGCGGTAGAAGTAGCTGAGCGGGAACCGGGCCTTGACCACGGCCTTGACCTCTTTCAGGAACACCTGCACGCGGTTGGCCAGGGCGTTGCCCAGAAGCGGACGCAGGCCATCCACGAAGTTGCGCACCAGCTTGTTCTTGATGCTGTCCACGGGCATGTCGCCCGCGTGGCGTTCCAGCAGGGCGGCGAGCTTGAGGCAGCAGGCGCGCGCGCAGGCCACCACGGCCTCGTCCGAGCCGGACTCCCGGGCCGCCAGGGACAGGCGCTCCTCGTCGGGCCGGGTCACGGTGGAGAGGTAGTCGAAAAGCTGGCTGGAACGATAGGCGTGGGTGTGCGCCAACATGCTTTTGAGGGTGTGCGCCTGGGCGAGCCGCTTGGTGCGGAAGTGCAGCAGCAGCTGCACCTTCTGGTTGAACCCGCGCGAGTAGCAGTCCACCTCCACCCCGGTGTACGGCCCGTACTCCATGAGCTCGTTGTGCTGGGTGGGGATGATGAGGCTCTTGCGCATGTTCGGGTAGCTGGCCTGGATGCGCTGCCTGATGAGGTCCAGGGGCACGTGCTCCGGGTGCCAGTGCACGGCCAGCACCGAGTCCTGGGCGGGCATGACCACCGCGGGCGCCACGATGCGCTCGCGCATGGCCTCGTCCAGGCTGGTGTCCACGAGGCTGGCGAAGAGCCGCTCGTCCGCCTCGGTCACGTCCGCGGTCAAGCCCTCGGCCAGGCCTTCAACCAGGCCGCTTGCCAGCCCTTCGGCCTGCCCGGCGGCCTGCCCGGCGGCCTGCCCCTTCAGGGCCTCGCACTGCTTTTCGGACGTCATCGGCGCTCCTTGCCCGCCTGCTGCGGCGTGGCGAAACATCTAGCGGAACTGGGCGTGGCAGGCCGCCTTGCGGCGCTCCAGGCGAGAGAGCACCTCCAGCAGGGCCGCCGCGTCCCGGGCGGCCACGGCCCGGCGCAGGGCGCGCGCGTCCTCCAGGAACGCCGCGTTGGCCCGGGCCAGCTCGCCCGCCTCCGGACCGCGCCCGGCCGCGCCACGAACAGGCTGCGGGGCCTCGGCCATGGACTCGCTCAGGGCCAGAAACGACTCCAGCGCGTCCTGACCGGGCATGAGCCCGGCCTCGGCGGCCTTGCGCAAAGCCTTGTAGTCCGCCTGCAGGGCCTTCTTGAGCTGGCGGTACTTCTCGCGCAGGCGCGCGGCGTCGTCCGCCGCCCTGGCGTCCCCCCCCGCTGCGGGGGCTGGCCGGGCCGCGGGGGGCTGGCCGGTCGGCACGCGGACCTCGTGGCCGCGCTTGGCCTTGAGCCGGAGCGCGAAGCCGTCGCCGCCGCCCAGGGCCGTGGCCACCAGCACCAGCTTGCGCAGCCCCGCAAGCTCATCCGAACGGGAAGGTCTGGGCAGCCCGGCCAGCTCGCCGGCGCCAGATCCCGATACGCCCGACTCCAGCTCGTCGGCCAGGTCGCGCAGGAAGCGCGGCAACCCGTCCGGGTCCACGTCCGTCTCAAGCTTCCAGGAGCCCATGCCGACCTCCCTGTTCACGCCGCCGGGGCGGCGGAATACATGCTACGAGATTCGACCGCGCCCGGCAACAGCCTTGCGCAGGCCGCCCAGGCGTTCGACCTCGGCGCAGGCCAGCCGCACCAGTTCGGGCAGGGGCGTCTCCGCCGGAAGCACAGCGTGGGCGCAGGCGAGATAGACGGCCCCGCGCTCGGCCAGCACCTGGCTCACCTCGTCCACCACGCCGCCGCCGGTGAGGGTGGGCCGCTGGGCCTCAAGCGGGTTGCGCATGAGCCGCGCGGCAAGCGCCTCGGCGCTGGCCTTGAGATAGAGCACGATGCCCTTGGCGAGCACGTCGCGGTTCTCCTGCCGCAGCACGATGCCGCCGCCGCAGGACACCACCTGGCCGGAATACATGGCCACCTCGGCCAGGGCCACGCTCTCGGCCTCGCGGAAGGCCTCCCAGCCGCCCGCGTCCACCAGCTCGGCCACGGTCCTGCCCGTGCGCAGGCGCACCCGCTGGTCCGTGTCCACAAAGGGCCGCTTGAGCCGGGCCGCCAGCTTGCGGCCCAGGGTGGTCTTGCCGCTGGCGCGCGCGCCGATGAGATAGATGTTCCGCTCGCCCGACATGTGTGCCCCCTCCCGCCTGCGTTCTTGGCAACCCGGCCACCCTACGGCAAATCCGCCCCGGAGACAAACGCCCAGGCCCCTGGCCGCCCGCCGCACGGGGCGGTGGCACGCGCCCGGGCATCCCGCCTTGCATCCGGGGGCGCTTCCGCCTAGAATGCGCGCTTTCCGGGCTCTTCGCGCCCCATCCCACAGGCCCACATCGGGCAAGGAACATCAATGAAAACCGCGATTTTTGGATTTTCCGGCTCCGGCAAGACCGACATGTTCGCCGCCCTGGCGGGGGAAAAGGCCGCCACGGCGGGCAACCGCGCCATGGTCAAGGTGCCGGAGCCCCGCCTGGACCCGCTCATCAAGCTGTTCACCCCCAAGAAGATCACCTTGAGCGAGATCGAGTACCTGGACGTGCCCGGCGGCGGCGGCAAGGGGCACGGCCTGGGCGAGCGCGTGCTGAACGACATCCGCCCCTACGACTGCCTCTTGTGCGTGCTCGACGCCTTTACCGGGCTAAGCGACCCCAGGCAGCAGTATGGCGCGGTGGAGGCCGACCTGCTGGTGAGCGACCTGGCGGTCATCGAGAAGCGCCAGGAGCGCATGCAGAGCGACAAGAAGAAGAACAAGGACCTGGTGGACACCAAGGAGGAGGAGTGCCTGGCCAAGGCCCGCGCCCTCCTGGAGGACGAGAAGCCCCTGCGCGTGGACCCGGCCCTGTGCGACGAGCCCGCCATGCGCGGCTATCGCTTCCTTTCCGCCAAGCCCATCCTCTACGTGTGGAACGTGGCCGAGACCGTCATGGACTCCTTCGAGGTGCCCGCCGACGGCCTGGGCCAGATGCACATGAGCGTGAGCGCCCGGCTGGAGCGCGAGCTGGCCGCCATCGCCGACCCCGAGGAGCGCGCCGAGTTTCTGACCGACCTGGGCCTGACCGAGAGCGCGCTCGACAAGGTCATCTCCCGCACCTACAAGCTGCTCGGCCTCATGAGCTTCCTCACCGCGGGCGACAAGGAGGTGCGCTCCTGGCCCGTGCGCGTGGGGTCCACCGCCCCGGAGGCTGCGGGCGTCATCCACACGGACTTCCAGAAGGGCTTCATCCGCGCCGAGGTCATCGGCTACCAGGACTTCCTGCGCGCGGGCGACTTCAAGAAGGCCAAGGAGCTGGGCCTGGCCCGGCTGGAAGGCAAGGAGTACATCGTTCAGGACGGCGACATCATCGAGTTCCGCTTCAACGTGTAGCCACAGAGAACCCGCCAGCCCGCACCGGAGGTTCCCATGCCCGACCAGACCCTGCACGAAGTGTTCATCGACTTCTCGCGCTGCAACGCCTGCTCCGGCTGCTCCGAAATCTGCCCGGAGGTCTTTGGCTGGGACCCGGACCTGGAACGGCCCTACCTGATCCGGCACACCGCCACCCACGACGAGGTGCGCGAGGCCATCGCCCTGTGCCCCAAGCGCTGCATCACCGCCGCGGACTGGGAGGAGGAAGACTACTAAGCGCCGCGCGCCAGACATCGGCGGCGCAGCCGCCCCCAGGCGAAGCAGAGGGCCGGGACCAGGAAGACGCCTGGGACCCGGCCTTTTCGCGTGCGGCCGTTTGCACAAAGAATACGCAATCGGCCAGCATCTGTTGCCAAAGGTTGCGCATTTTTGTTATACGTAGATTTCGCCCCCCTTGGCCCACTGGCAAGGCCGCCCAACGGCCTGTTGGAGAAAAGGCAGTGACGCCCCACACCGACGACACAAAGTCCAGCCGGATCGAGGCCCTGGCCAGGGAGAACGAGGCCCTGCGCCTGGAGCTTGCGCGCACGAAAAACCTGCTGGAATCGGGCGAGACCAGGACCTCCCTGCTGCTGGAAAGCGCCCCCCTGCCCTACCACTCCCTGGACGCCGAGGGGCGTCTGCTCCTGGTCAGCCAGGGCTGGCTGGACCTCTTCGGCTATGCCCGGGAAGAGGTCATGGGCCAGGCCTTTGCCGATTTCGTCTCCCCGGAGCATGGCGAAGACTTCCGGAAAAACTGGGAAAACATGCGGGATGCCGGGCGCTCCCTGGGCTTCGAATGCATCGGCCTGCGCAAGAACGGCGAGCGCTTCAACCTCTGCATCGACGGCATGGCCGTGCGCGGCCCGGACGGAGGAATCCACCGCACCCACTGCCTGCTGCGCGACGTCTCCACCCAGAAGGCCAGCCAGGCCGTGCTGGAGCAGCGCGAGGGCTTCTACCGCGCGGTGTTCGACTCCGCAGCCATCCCCATCGCCATCGCCCGGGGCCTGCGGCTCCTGTACCTGAACCCCTGCATGGCCAGGGCCATGGGCTATGAGACCAGGGCGGAACTCCTCGGGCTTACGGTCGACGACTTCGTGGCCCCGCACCACAGGGCGCAGTTTGTGGAGCGGGCGCAACGGCGCGAGCAGGGGCTTGAGGCCAGCAGCCAGTACGAAGTGGACGTGGTGCACAAGACCGGCCGCCTCATTCCCACGCACGCCACGGTCTCCACCCTGCAGCTTCCCGATGGGCCTGCCACCCTGGGCTTTTTCCAGGACATCACCGAGCACAAGCGCGTGGCCAACTCCCTTTTGCAGAGCGAGGCGCGCTTCCGCAGGCTCTTCGACGAGGTTCCGGCCATCGCCGTGCAGGGCTACGCCCAGGACCGCACGGTCATCTACTGGAACGCCGCCAGCGAGGGGCTGTACGGCTACTCCAGGGCCGAGGCCCTTGGCAGGAAGCTGGAGGAGCTCATCATCCCGCCCGCCATGCGGGCGGCCGTGGTCGAGCACATCCGGGCCTGGGTGGAGGACGGCGTGCCGATCCCCTCCGGGGAGCTCGAGCTCATGCGCAAGGACGGCTCGCCCGTGCCGGTGTTCTCCTGCCACGTCATGCAGACACGCGCGGACGCAACGAGCGAGCTGTACTGCCTGGACGTGGACTTGAGCGAGCTGCAGGCCGCCAAGGCCGAGCTGACCCGCGCGCGCGACGCGGCGGAGGCCGCCAACAAGGCGAAAAGCGAGTTTTTGGCCAACATGAGCCACGAGATACGCACCCCCATGAACGGCGTCCTGGGGATGCTCCAGCTTTTGATGTCCAGCGATCTGAAGGGCGAGCAGATGGAGTTCGTGGAGCTGGCCTTCCAGTCCTCGCGCAGGCTCTTGGACCTCTTGAACGACATCCTGGACTTCTCGCGCATCGAGTCCGGCAAGCTCACCCTGGCGAACGTCCCGCTGAACCCCAAGGACCTTGCGGAGTCCGTGCTGCGCGTCTTCGCCCTCAACGCCGAGCGGCGCGGCATCGCCCTCAGCCTGAACGTGGACGAATCCGCCGCCGAGCCCCTGCTGGGCGACGAGGCCCGCCTGCGCCAGATCCTGTTCAACCTCATGGGCAACGCCATCAAGTTCACCGCCCAGGGCAGCGTGCACCTTGAGGTCTGGGCGCAGCCGGAGCCGTCCTCGCCGTCCGGGCGGCGGCGCGTCTACTTCAGCGTCAGCGACACCGGCGTGGGCATCCCGGAGGACAAGATCGCCTGCGTGTTCGAGCGCTTCACCCAGTCCGACAGCTCCTTCACGCGGAAATACGAGGGCGCTGGCCTGGGGCTGGCCATCGTCAAGCGCATCCTGGAGCTCATGGGCGGCCACATCGTTATGGACAGCGAGGTGTCGCAAGGCACCAACGTCACCTTCTACCTGCCCATGCAGCCCGCCCACGCGGGCAGGATCCGCGGCCGCTCCGGTCCTTCCGCGGCCAGCCATGAGCCCGGCCCAAGCCTGTCCATCCTGGTGGCCGAGGATGACCGCATCAGCCAGATGTACATCACCCAGCAGCTGCGCGTGCTGGGGCATCAGGCCACCATTGTCGCCAACGGGGCCGAAGCCCTGGAGGCCGTCCGCAGGCACAGGTTCGACTGCGTGCTCATGGACGTGCAGATGCCCGTGCTCGACGGCGTGGAGGCCACCAAGGCCATCCGCGCCCTCGACGCCGCCAACGACCGGCCGGAAAGCCACATCATCGCCATGACCGCCTATGCCCTGAGCGGCGACCGCGAGAAGTTCCTGGCCGCGGGCATGAACGACTACATCAGCAAGCCCGTGCAGATCGCCGACCTGGTGCGCGCCCTGGAAGACACCCAGGCGCGCATGGCCCATGCGAACGGGCGATAGCCCCCAGCCCGGGCTTACGCCGCCCAGCCCAACGCCGAAACCTTGCGCCGCCCCAGGGCGGCCCCCGGCCGCGCCCCGGGCACAGCCGTTCGCGCGGGCGGCTCGATGACCACGCGCTGGCCCGCCGGAGGCGCGATGGGGCCGCGCGCGCCCAGGAAGACCAGGTGCTCGGCCAGGGCGTCGTGTTCCAAAAAGCCCGTGTCCACGCGATTGGCGCCGATGCCCTTCAAGGTGGTCAGACCGTCGCCGCCAGCGGCCAGGAAGCTGTTGGTGACCAGGCGGTAGGTGGCGGCCAGGTCCAGGGGCGCGCCGGAACCGCCAGGCCCCGGCAGGGTCAGGGCGTGCACGCGGTCGCCCTTGGGCCGCAGGGGATGGATGACGTAGCTGAATCCGCCCGGGTGCAGGACCACAAGCTTGCGCAGGTCGCCGTTCTCCGGCGGGCGCGTGCTGAGCCGGAACTCCACGGCCTCCTCCAGGGCCTCCTTGAGCTGCGCGCCGGTGATGTCCATCTCCACCAGGGTGTTGCCAAAGGGCAGCACGCCCAGCACCTGGCCCTGGGTGACAGGCCCGGCCAAAAGGTCTTTGCGGATGCCGCCCGCGCCCACAAGGGCGAGCCGCGCGCCGGGAACCTTGGCCAGATAGGCGTCGGCCACCAGCGGGCCGGGGTCGGTGGCCGTGCCCCGGATGAGGTCCGTGGCGATGCTTACGCCCAGGGGCGCGTTCTGGAAGGCCGCCACCTTTTCCGCATACGGCGCGAGTTTGGCCAGCAGGGCCGGGTCCTCCGCCACCACGCGGGCCGCGCCGCCAGCCTCCAGCGCCGCGCGCAGGGCCTTGCCCCGGGCCGAGGCCGGGTCCACGGGCTGGCCGCCTACTGAAAACGGCTCGCCCACGAGCAGCCTGGCCCCTGCCGAGTGCCCAGTAATGCGCCCGGCGGCGTCGAACTCCACCGCCAGCTCGCCCAGCACCTCGCCCCATCTCCAGGCCTGGGCCACCAGCACAGGCGCGCCCTCCGGGCCGGCCACCAGTGTGGGATACGGCCCGGCCACGTTCAGGCCGAGGCCGGCCAGGGCCGCGCGGTCGCCCAGCAGGCTGTGGGTGTGCCCGCCCACGATGACGTCCAGGCCAGGAACCACGCGCGCCAGCTCCTGGTCCACGTCGTAGCCGTTGTGCGAGAGCAGGATGATCTTGTTCACCCCGTCCGCCTCCAGGGCGCGCACCAGGGCGCGCAGCACCGGCGCGGGGTCCAGGAAGCGCACCCGGCCCACGTCGCCCGTGATCTGGGGGGTGGTCGGGGTGGTGGCTCCGATGACGGCCACGGCCTCGCTGCCCTTGGCGGTGGCGAAACGCCGGACCACATACGGGCGGAAGCGCCCGGTCAGGGCGGGCTCGGCGCTGGCGTCCACGTTGGCGGCCAGCACCGGAAAGCGCGCCAGGGCCAGCATCCGGCCAAGCTGCGCCGTGCCCTTGTCGAACTCGTGGTTGCCCAGGCACATGGCGTCCACGCCCAGCGCGTTCAAAAAGTCGAACTCCGCCGCGCCCTGGAACACGTTGAAATACAGCGTGCCCTGCACCGCGTCCCCGGCGTGCAGGGTCAGCACGTTCGGCTCGCCCGCCCGCGCGGCGTCCAGGGCGGTTTTGAGCCGGGCCATGCCGCCCAGCCTGGCGCGCACCTTCTGTGCCCCATTGTCCAGCTTCAGCGTCAGGTTCTCGTCCACCGCCTCCAGGGCCGAATGGGTGTCGTTGACGTGGGCGATCTTGAGGCGCAGCGGCGCAGGGGGCTGCGGCGCGCAGGCCGCCAGGGCCAGGACAAAAAGCGCCAGGACGACGGGGCCAAGGGAACGAAAAGGGGCAATGCTGTTTCTGGCGTTTCGCATGGGCTGGGCTCCTTGCGGGTTGGTGGCGAAGGGGCTGATGGCAAGGCTGTTCCGGGCGCGAGGCAGCCGACGCCCGCTGCGGCATCTTGGCATCTGCCGGGCCTTATGAAAAGGGGCGCGAAGCCAAAGTGCCGCGCCAAAATCCGCACTGCGCCCCCCTTGCCAGCCGCAAGAGCGGGGAGTAAGCCCTGCCCATGCACGCACACCTGTTCATCCCCTGCCTTGTGAAGGACTGCCAGCCAGAAGCCGCATACGCCATGGTGACCGTGCTGGAACACCTTGGCGTCGAGGCCCGGCACCCGGCGAACCAGACCTGCTGCGGCCAGCTGGCCTACAAGGCCGGCGACGCGAAGAACGCCCGCGGGCTTGCCGCCCGCTCTCTGGACATCTTTTCCGCGCCCGGTCCGGTGGTCTGCCCGTCCGGCTCCTGCGTCAAGATGGTCCGCAGCTACCCGGAGCTGTTCCCTTCCGGCACGCCGGAGCACGCCCAAGCCGTGGACCTGGCCGCGCGCACCTTCGAGTTCTGCGAGTTTGTGGCCGCGCTGCCCGGAGCCGACGGCCTCGATGCCCGGCTGGACGTGCGGGCCTGCTACCACGGATCTTGCCAGATGCCCGGCCAGATGCCCGGAACCCAGCAGGCCCAGCAAGTCGGCCAGCCCGACGCCCCGCGCAGACTGCTTTCCGCCATACGCGGCCTGACGCTTCTGGAGGCCGAGCGGGCGGACCGCTGCTGCGGCTTCGGCGGCCTGTTCAGCCTGCAATTCACCGCCGTGTCCGAGGCGCTGGTGGAGGACAAATGCCGCGAGATCCTGGCCCAGGAGCCGGAGATCCTCGTCAGCGCGGAACCCAGCTGCCTCATGAACATCAGCGGACGGCTGGCGCGCCTGGGCCGCCCCCTGCCCGCGCTGCACGTGGCGCAGGTGCTGGCCGCGGCGCTCAGCCGGGAAACCCCGGCCTGGAGACAACGCTGATGCAGGAGCTGAACACCCGCGATTTCCGCAAGCAAAGCGAGGACGCCTGCCGCGACGCCTCCCTGCGCGCCATCCTGGACCACGCCACGCGCTACTTCATCGGCAAGCGCAGCGCCTCCCTGGCCGCCTTCCCTGGCCGCGAGGAGCACTTCGCCCGCGCCCGCGCCGCGCGCCTCACCGCGCTCTCGCGCCTGCCGGACCTGCTGGAGGAGCTGGAGCGCAACGCCACCGCCGCCGGAACCCAGGTCCACTGGGCGGCGGACGCCGCCGAGGCGCGGGCCGTCATCACCGGAATCGCCCAGGCGGCGAACGCCCGCGTCATCGTCAAGGGCAAGAGCATGGTCACCGAGGAGATCGCCCTCAACCCCGCCCTGGAAGCCGCCGGGGCCGAGGTCTGGGAGACCGACCTGGGCGAGTTCATCATCCAGCTGGCCGGGGAGCCGCCCTCGCACATCATCGCGCCCTGCATCCACAAGTCCCGCCAGGACGTGGCCACGCTCTTCGCCGAAAAGCTGCACCTGCGCGGCCAAAGCATCCCCGAACTGACGCTTTTGGCCAGGCAGGCGCTGCGCGAGAAGTTCCTGGCAGCGGACATGGGCGTCACCGGGGTCAACATGGCCGTGGCCGAGACCGGCAGCGTCATCCTGGTGGAGAACGAGGGCAACATCCGCATGTCCACCACCTGCCCGCCCGTGCACGTGGCCCTCATGAGCCTGGAAAAGGTCGCCGCCACCCTGCAAGACGCGGCCGACCTCCTGCGCGTGCTGCCCCGCAGCGCCACCGGGCAGAAGATGTCCTCCTACGTGTCGGTGCTCACCGGGCCGCGCAAGCCCGGCGAGACCGACGGCGCGCGCGAGACGCACCTCGTGATCCTGGACAATGGCCGCTCCGAGGTGCTGGCCGACCCCGTGCTGCGCGAAGCCCTGGCCTGCTTCCGCTGCGGGGCCTGCCTCAACTCCTGCCCTGTGTACCAGACCATCGGCGGCCACGCCTACGGCTCGGTCTACTCCGGCCCCATCGGCACGCTCCTGTCCGCGCTGCTTTTGCCGCAGGACCAGACCAGCGACCTGCCCTTCGGCTGCACCCTGTGCGGGGCCTGCGCGCGCACCTGCCCGCTCGGCATCAACCACCCCAGGCTCATGCTGGCCCTGCGCCAGCGCGTTGCCGCAAGCCGCGCCAACCCCTTCTCCGCCGCGCATTCCCTGCTCGCCCGGCACCCGCTGGCCTACCGCGCGGCCGTAAGCGCCGCCCGGGCCATCGACCCCAAGCTGAACCTTCTGCCGCGCCTGCCCGGCCTGCCCGGCCTCACCGGCTTTGCCGCCTCGCGCCAGCCGCCGGAACTCAAGCAGCCCTTCCGCCCCAGCCAGCGCACAGCGAACAAGGAGCCCAAATGACGCCCGCCACCAGCGCCCGCGCCGCCATGCTCGCCACCCTGCGCGCGGGCCTCGCCGCCGCGCCCCTTGCCGTGCCCGCGCCGCCCGCCCGGCCCGCGTCCGTTCCCCTCGGCCCGGACGCCTGGACCGTTCTGGCCGAGGTTCTCGCGCCCCTTGAGGTGCGCCTGCGCCTTGCGCGCACGCCAGCCGAGGCCGCCGCGCACGTCGCGGACATCGCCCGCGAACGCGCCGCCGCAACCTACACCCGCTGGGACGCCGCCCTGGACGCGCTGGGCCTGCCCGGAGGCTTCGACAGCGCCCTTGCCGGCCTGGAACGCCTCGCGCCCGGCTGCTGCAAGGCCCTGGCCCACGCCGACCTTGGCTTCGTGCTCGCGCACGCCGCGCTGCTCGAGTCCGGTTCGCTGGCCGTGGTGGCCGCACCCGGGCAACACCGCGCCGCCTCGCTCTTGCCGCCGACCTCCGTGGCCCTTGTGCCGCGCCGGGCCCTCGCGCCGGATGTCTCACATCTGCCCGCGCTCCTCGACGCGCACCGCCTGCCCGACGGTTCCCTGCCCGCCTGCCTGAACCTCATCAGCGGCCCCAGCAGCACCGCGGACATCGAACTCGTGCTCGTGCGCGGCGTGCACGGCCCAGGCGCGCTCGAGGTCATCGGCCTGGACTGGGACATATAGGCGGAACGCGGAGACGCCGCCCCTGAATCCCGGCAGGGGGCGCCGCCCCCTGCACCCCCGCCAGAGGGCCTCGGCCCTCTGGACTCCCTGTGGCGGCGGGTTGTCCGGTCT
>JBFWMQ010000024.1:0-47267 GCA_050251495.1 Desulfovibrio sp.
ACCATCACCCCGGAGCAACTGAAGGATTTCTTCCTTGATTTCGTTGCACGGTCGATTGAGGGACGCGTCATGGCCGACATCGGCGGTCGAGCGATTTCATTCCCCGATGATGTCTCGGCGGTGGAGTCTGCGCAAGAACAGCTCCATGACTTTGTCACCGGGGCAACGAGGGGGCAACTGTCGGGACGCCTCGACTCCCTCGGCCGGCTGTCGGACCGAGACATAGCGTCCGTCGTTGATGAAATCTATGAGGTGGCGTTCGAACTTGTCGCCGCCGCTGGGGAGGCGCAGGCATGAGACACCATAACATCATTGTTCGGCTCGGGGCAGGCGATACGGAAGCAATTGAGCTGCCAAATGCGGACATGCGCACGACGGAGATTCAGTTCCTCGAGAACTCGGGCCTTCGTTTTGGGCTGAGCAAGGTGTTGCGCCAGCTCCGGAAGATGGGGTTGCGGCCTTCCGAGACATCCGTGGATCTCGCGTTGCTCGCCGCAGCCATCACCGCCGCTGACACTCGCATCTCTCGGGCGGCTGATGCGCAGGATGCGTGGACGAGAAAAATTGATCTTCATGTGCCCGTTCATGCCCCAGAACGCTGGGCTGACGCGGCACAACTCCTCGCTAAGACGCTTAAATTTTTGACAGGAGACCAATGGGACGTGCATTTCCGCCCACGTCCCGCCGGAGTCGAAAGGCTCGCCGCTGCACCCAGCGTGCTCCCTGTGATCAGCCCAACGGCAGTCTGTCTCTTCTCGGGTGGTCTTGACAGCTTCATCGGCGCCATCGACCTAGTCGCCGCAGGACACTCTCCTATGCTGATAAGCCACTATGGAGACAATCTTACCACGGGACATCAAAAGCATTGCGCACACGTATTGAAGCAGCACTTCCCCAGCAGGTCCATCAATCACATCCAAGTCAAGGTTGCATTTGGAAGCAAAACCATAGGGGCAGGGTCGACCGAGAACACTTTACGGGGCCGATCATTTCTTTTTTTTGCGCTGGCTTCAATGGTTGCCGATGCCCTTGGTGGCGACCAGATTGTGCACGTACCCGAGAATGGTCTAATTTCACTTAACGTGCCGCTTGACCCTTTACGGCTTGGAGCTCTCAGCACTCGCACGACACACCCCTATTATATGGCAAGGTTTGATGAGCTTTTGAGTAAGCTTGACCTTAAAGTCCATCTTGAAAATCCCTATGCTTTTTTCACCAAAGGCCAGATGCTGAAGGCCTGCGCCGACATCGCTTTTCTAAAACGAGAGTCGCGGAACACAATGTCCTGCTCGTCGGAGAGTCGCCGTTTTGAAAGTGATCCCTCCAAACGAACCCCCAAGCACTGCGGACGCTGTGTGCCTTGCCTGATCCGGCGTGCTGCCATCCTTGAGGCCTGGAGGGATGACGATACGCCATATCATCTTCAGGATCTGTATGCTCGTGTCCTAGACACAAACAAGGCAGAAGGAAAAAATGTGCGTTCCTTCCAACTCGCGTTATCCAGGCTCACTCGGAAACCTGGACTGGCTCGTCTTGACATTCATCGCCCAGGGCCATTGACGGATCACCCTGACAAACTCGGTGCCTACGAAGCCGTCTACGTCGCAGGAATGCAGGAGGTCGGCCGACTGCTGGAAGGTGTGGAAGCGAGACCGCTGTGAACGAACAAGCCCACCAGAGGCCTCACTGGGTTGATTTCCACTGTCACCTCGACCTTTATCGAGACCACGTGGAAATAATTGCAGAGTGTGATCGGGAACGAGTAGCCACGCTTGCTGTCACGACCACGCCGAAGGCATGGCCTCGGAACCGCGAACTGGTAGCAAACGCCACTCACGTTCGTGTCGCGTTGGGGCTTCACCCGCAACTCGTCGCCGAGCGCGCAAGCGAGGTGGCTCTGTTTGAGCATTATCTGGCAGACGCTCGATACGTAGGTGAGATCGGACTTGATGCTGGCCCGCGATTCTACCGGAGCTTGCCCGACCAAGAGCGCGTGTTCGAGAGAATCCTCCGCGCCTGTGCGGAACAGGGGGGAAAGATTCTTTCCGTGCATAGCATCCGGGCTGTCGGGAAGGTGCTCGGCCACATCGAACGCGCGCTGCCAGCAAGCAGGGGGCGTGTTGTCCTGCACTGGTTCACTGGCACTGCAGCAGAGGCCAGACGAGCCGTTGCCCTGGGGTGCTATTTCTCGATTAACAAGGAGATGCTCAACTCCCCAAAGCACCGTCAACTCATCGCCGAACTGCCAGAGGACCGGCTTCTCACGGAAACCGATGGTCCATTCGTTCTCAGCCAAGGAAAGCCAATCCGCCCGCGCGAAGTCGCCAATACCGTTTCGCAGCTTGCCGCCCTTCGAGCAATCCCGATGGAGGGGATGAAGAGGACCATCCTCGACAACCTTCGTGCGGTGCTCGCCAGCAACGTCAGTTGAGGTCGCGGAGTCGTGGGACCTTTTCAAGGAGAACTGTAGCGTGCTTCGGTTGACGACTACAGAGCTCGAGGAATAAAGACCGCCTGGTCCTGGAAACGCCACCCCCCCCCCCGGGCACCCCAAAATGAGCCGCTCGGAGTGGTCGCAAAATTTGTGAACTCAATAATATTTCTTCCCCCTAAAATTACAGACTTTTTATTAGATCCTCTGACAGGGCGGCAGGGGGCAGCGCCCCTGTCTTCTTCTCCCGCCTTGTCTTACTCTTCCCGCAGCACGCCCATATCCGCGAACTTCAGGTACAGCTCGCGGCTGATCCAGGCGTCGGTGGCGGCGTAGACGATCTGCTTGGTGCTGAGCGCCTCGCGCGCCCAGTTGGAGCATTGCGCGCCCTTGCTGATGCGCACGCCGAGCAGGTTGGCCGAGAGGTTGCGCAGGCCGTGGGTCAGCATGCCCAGGCGCTTGGCCACCTCCCCCAGGTCCACGAAGCGGCGCTCGGTGAACTCGAAGTGCTCCTTCAGGCCCTTCAGGTCGTCGCGCACGGACACGCCGCTCTTGATGATGTGGCGCGAGGCCAGCAGCTCGGTGAGCACGGCCTTGTCCTGCAGCTTGGGCAGCTGGAAGATGTACACGTCCCTGTGCCCGGCCAGCTGGAGCAGGGCCGGGGGCGGAATCTGGCCCTTCTTGAAGATGGGCCGGGTCTCGGTGTCGAAGCCCAGGACCTCTTCCTCGTGCAGCACGTGCATGGCCTGGTGCAGCTGGCGGTCGCACTCCACCAGGATGATCTTGCCCACAAAGGCCGTAAGCGGCAGCAGGCCGATCTCCTCGGAGGTGAAGGTGCGGCGGTTCTCTTCGGGCACTTCCGCGCCCTCGCGCAGGGGGGCCAGGTACGAGAGGTCCGGCGGCGGCGGCTTGGGGGTGCGTCTATTCATGTTCGCGGGTGGTGTTGAAGCTGACATCGGGCCATTTCTCCTGGGTGTCCTCAAGCCGCCACTGGCTGGGGGCGAGATAGGCCAGGTTGTCCTCGGCGTCCTTGGCCAGCGAGCCGTGCATGGCCCGTTCGAAGTCGCCCAGCTTGCGCTTGTCCTCGCAGGAGATGAAGCGCGCGCAGGTGTATTGCGCGGGCTCGTACAGGGCCTCCACGCCGTATTCGTCCTTCAGCCGGGCCATGATGACGTCGAACTGGAGCACGCCCACCGCGCCCAGGATGTAGTCGTTGCCCATGAGCGGGCGGAACACCTGCACCGCGCCCTCCTCGGCCAGCTGGGCCAGGCCCTTTTGCAGCTGCTTGGCCTTGAGCGGGCTCTTCAGGATCACGCGGCGGAAGTGCTCCGGCGCGAAGCTGGGGATGCCGGTGAACTTGAGCGGCTCCTTTTCGGTGAAGGTGTCGCCGATCTTGATGGTGCCGTGGTTGTGCAGGCCGATGATGTCGCCGGGCCAGGCCTCGTCCACGTTGCTGCGGTCCTGGGCCATGAAGATGGTGGCGTTGGCGATGGCGACGTCTTTTCCGATGCGATGATGACGCAACTTCATTCCGCGCTGAAAGCGCCCGGAGCAGATGCGCAGAAACGCGATGCGGTCGCGATGGGCCGGGTCCATGTTCGCCTGGATCTTGAACACCACGCCGGAGAACTCCGGCTCCGTGGGCTCGACCATGCGCGTGGTGCTGGCGCGCGGGCGCGGGGCCGGGGCCAGGTCCACGAAGGCGTTCAGCAGCTCCTGCACGCCGAAGTTGTTGATGGCGCTGCCGAAGAACACCGGGGTCTGCCTGCCCGCCAGGTAGCGGTCGCGGTCAAAGGGATACCCGGCCCCGGCCACCAGCTCCATGTCGCGGCGCAGGTCGGCCGCCTGGTCGCCCAGCAGCTCGTCGAGCCGGGGGTCGTCCAGGCCCTTGATGACCAGCCCCGCCTGGATCTTGCCGCCATGCGTGGCGGAGAACAGATGCAGCTCGTTCTTGAGGATGTTCCAGGTGCCGCGGAACGACTTGCCCATGCCGATGGGCCAGGTCATGGCCGCGCACTCGATGCCCAGGCTCTCCTCGATGTCCGAGAGCAGTTCGAGGGGTTCGCGGCCTTCGCGGTCCATCTTGTTGATGAAGGTGATGATGGGCGTGTCGCGCAGGCGGCACACGTCCATGAGCTTGCGGGTCTGCGTCTCCACGCCCTTGGCCGAGTCGATGACCATGACGGCGGAGTCGACCGCCGTGAGCACGCGGTAGGTGTCCTCGGAAAAGTCCTGGTGGCCCGGGGTGTCCAGCAGGTTGACGGCGAAGCCCTGGTACTCGAACTGCATCACCGAGCTGGTGACGGAGATGCCGCGCTCGCGCTCCATGGCCATCCAGTCGCTGGTGGCGTAGCGGGCGGCCTTGCGCGCCTTGACGGTTCCGGCCATCTGGATCGCGCCGCCGTAGAGCAGGAGCTTTTCGGTCAGGGTCGTCTTGCCCGCGTCCGGGTGGCTGATGATGCCGAAGGTGCGGCGGCGGCCCGCTTCACGGGCGAGATCTTTGGAAAACTGAGGGTCGGTCACTGGCGCTCCAAATGAGAGGCGGCAAGGCAAGAGATGCGCCCTGCCGCGTGCAAAATCGCGGCACTTTCCCCCAGATGGGCGCAAAGGTCAAGTGCCGGGGCAGGAGCGGGCATTGCGCCTCCCGCCCCGGCGCTACGGAACACGCCTAGAGCTTCGCAAGCTCCGGCTTCTTGGTGATGGTGGTGAGCGCGGCCGCCGCCAGCATCAACCCGGCGGAGATGTAGTAGGCCAGGGTGTAGCTGCCGGTGGTGTCGGCGATGCGCCCGGCCAGAAGCGGGCCGAACACGCCGCCCAGACCCCAGGCCGTGAACAGGATGCCGTAGTTGAGGCCGAAGTTCTTCGAGCCCCAGTAGTCGGCCACGGTGGCCGGGAACAGGGCCAGGCACGCCCCGTAGGAGAAGCCCACCACCGCGCTGCCGGCAAAGAAGCCGGCCATGCCGTCCAGGCCGGGAAAGGCCAGCATCACGGCGGCCTGGCTCAGGCAGACGAACATGAGCGTGCGCAGGCGGCCCAGCTTGTCGGAGAGCATCCCGGCCATGAGGCGGCCGAGCGCGTTGAACACGGCCATGGAGGCCACGAAGAGAAAGCCCGTCTGCACCAGCCCGCCGGTCTGCACGGCGATGATCCTCGCCAGGTGGCCGATGATCATCAAACCCGCCAGGGCGGCGAAGGTGTATTCGATGTACAGCAGGTAGAAGGCGCGGGTGCGCAGCATCACGCGCCAGTCCGGCGCGCCATCGGCGGCGGGCCTGGACCCGGCAGCGGGCGCGGCGGCCTGGGCCGTGGGCGGGTTCACGATGCGGCTGCCCAGGGCCAGGGCCACCAGGGTGAAGGCCGCGCCCAGGATGCGGAAGGCGCCGCTGACGCCGAAATCTTCAAGCAGGTGCCGGGCCAGGGGCGCGATGTACACCGGCGCAAGGCCGAAGCCGCTGACCACCAGGCCGGTGACGAGCCCCTTCTTCTCGGGCGGGAACCACTTGATGGCCGCTGGCGTGGCCGCGGCGTAGCCCAGGCCGAACCCGGCCCCGGCCATGAGCCCGAAGCCGATGAGCACCGGCATGATGCTGCCCGGCTGCACCAGGCTGGAGACCATGAGGCCCAGGCCCGTGAGCACGGCCCCGGCCATGGCCACCCGGCGCGGCCCGAACTTGTCCTGCATGCGCCCGGCGGGCACCATCATCAGCGCGAACACGCCGATGGCCAGCATGTAGGGCAGGCTGGCCTCGGTCTTGGTCAGGCCGAGCCCGCCCGCCTCCACCGTGTCGGTCATCTGCTTGGCGAACACGCTCCAGGCATACAGAACGCCCAGGGCCAGATTCAGCCCCAAGCCGCAGAACACCACCGCCCAGCCCCGGCTCATCTTCACGGGCGCAGCCACCGCGGCCACCGCCTCGGCTTCCCGCGCGTGGGAGCGCCCACTCCTCTCGTCGTCATGCTTCGCCGTCACCGCCGCCTCCCTGCTGTCGTTGCCGCGCGCATCGCGCTCCCGCAACGGGAACGCCCCCGCGAACGGGCTCCGGGGCTTTTATCCCATTGCGGCGGCCACGTGTCGCTGGAATCGGTGAAAGGCGCAAATGCGGAAGGCGAGCGGCAAATAGGAAAGGGGAACGGTTTTTCGCCCGGCTGCGCGGCGCGAAGCGGCGATGCCCCGAGGGCCTGTTTCCAAAGGATGGTTTTTGTTCCCTGGCGAGGAGAGAACCTGTTTGGGGGCCGGGGGGGGCCTCATGCGGGACGGCCCTGGACTCAAAAGAGGCTCGCGACGACGCCCAGGAGGCAAAAGGCGCTTTTTGAAACAGGCCCTAGCCAGCGCCCAAAAGCCGCCGCAGACCCGGCCCGCGCTCCGCCGGGGGCATGCGCAACAGGGCGCGCAAAAGGTCGTGGGCAAAGGCGCACAGGGTTTCGGGCGCAATGCTCCGGGCGCGGTCCGGCTCGGCCAGGGCCTCGAACAGCGCGCCCACCTGCCGGGGCTCGCCGTAGCGCTCCTGGAACTCCGGCAGGTTCTCGGCGAACATGTCCGCCAGCGCGGCGTCGGCCCGGGCGGGCAGGGGCGCGGCCCTGGGCCGCAGGACGCTCGTGGCCAGCGTGAGGGCCAGGGCGGATTCCAAATCCTTGCGCACGCCGCCCTCCAGCCGCGACAAGGCGTTCCGCGTCAGGCTCGCGCCCGTGGCCGAGGACGGGTGCAGCAGCCCCAGGCAGAGCAGCGAGTCCGTTTCCCGCAAAACGGTCAAGGCGTTCAGCAGGGCCTGGGCCAGACGCGCGGCGGCCTCGTCCGAGGCGTTGGGCAGGCGTGCCAGGGCCGCGGCCAGGGCCTCGCGCAGGGCCTCGGCGTGCAGGCGCTGCTCCACGGCCGGGGCGTCCGCGTCCGTGGCCTGGGCCAGGGCCTGGGTCAGGCGGGCGCGCAGGGCCTCGGCGCGCTCGGGCTCGGCCTGGGCAAAGGCGCGCAATAATCCGTCGGTGCGGAAAAACTCGTCCGCGCGGACGCTGGCCGCGGCCAGGCGCGAGGCGGCCAGCATCTCGGCCACCGGCCCGTGGGTCAGGTATCCGCCCGCCGCGCCCACGGCCAGAAACACGGCCACGGCGAGCAGGGCGCGCCGGCCGCGCACAAAACGCGCCCGCCCCCACCAGGCTGCGGCCAGCCCGGCCAGGGCCGCCAGCGCAAGCAGCGCCGCCCAAAGCAGGTACGTCAGCCTCATGTCCGCCTCCGCACAGCCTTTGTGCCTGATAATGCGCCCCGAGGGAAGCGCGCGCGGACGCCTTTGCAGCCGCGTCGCGACACCCCTGGGCCACTGTGCGCAAAATTTACACATCAAAAAAGTTCAAAACCTGTAACTTTTATTTTTATGCCTGCGATAACAGTGCATTGCGAGATGGCACGGGCATTGCTTTAAACAGGACAGGCGTGGTGCTGCGGGGCCAAAACGGCGCCGGGTGCGCACGAAAGGTACACTTTTGCCTGGCGCGCGCGCAGCGGAAAGCAGCTGGCTCTTGCTTCAAAAGTTTTGAAGGCGTAAGGGCAAGCCCGCATCAAAACGGCACAGTTTCAAGCGGCCCGGGGGCCGCTGTTTTTATGGGTGGGATTCACGGCAGACAACGCCGCGTTCGCGGCAGGCACAGTTTAACGACCACACGCCATCCTGGAGTGGGCGGCATTATGCGCAAGAACGCACTCATCGTGCTCATCGTTTTCGCGGTCAACCTCGGGCTGTGGGCCTGGTTCAACCGCCCGGCTGATCCGCAGCTGGACTTCACCGGCCAGGTCAAGGCCGTGTCCTTCAGCCCGTACCGGGCCGACCAGGACCCGCTGGTCAACAAGTTCCCCACGCTCAAGCAGATCGAGGAGGACGTGGCCTTCCTCAAGGGCAAGGTGGGCGCAATCCGCACCTACTCGTCCATGGAGGGCATGGAGGCCATCCCCGGCATCGCCGACAAGTACGGCATGCCCGTCATCGCGGGCGCCTGGCTCGACAAGCGCCTCAAGCGCAACGAGACGGAAATGGCCGGGCTCATCAAGAACTTGACCGAGCACAAGAACGTCACCCGCGCCATCGTGGGCAACGAGGCCATCCTGCGCGGCGACTTCAAGCCCGCGGCGCTCTCCGAATACATCAAGCGCGTGAAGCAGGCCGCGCCCCACGTCCAGGTGAGCACCGCCGAGCCCTGGCACGTGTGGATCAACAATCCCGAGCTGGCCGACAACGTGGACTTCATCGCCATCCACATCCTGCCTTACTGGGAGCGCGTGCCCGAGGAAAAGGCCATCGAGTGGAGCATGCACCGCTACAACCAGGTGGTGAAGCGCTTCCCGGACAAGCACGTGCTCATCGCCGAAATCGGCTGGCCCAGCAACGGCGAGCGCTGGGGCAAGGCCAAGGCGTCCATCGCCAACGAGGCCAAGTTCCTGCGCCAGTTCATGAACCTGGCGGCGCAGCAGAACATCGACTACTGCGTCATGGAGGCCTTTGACCAGCCCTGGAAGCGCCCGCTGGAAGGCGTGGTGGGCGCGCACTGGGGCATCTGGACCGTTGACCGCGAGAACAAGATCCCGCTCACCGGCACCATCCTTGAGGACACCCTGTGGCCCGTGCAGTGGGGGCTTTCGCTCCTCTGCCTCATCCCCATCTGCTTCTACCTGTACAAGCGCAAGGATCAGCCCTTCCAGGGCAAGCTCTTCTTCGCCCTGCTGCTGCAGACCGTCACCAGCTCCCTGGTCTGGATCGCCTTCACGCCCATCACCGTGGAGTTCCTGCCCGCCGAGACGGCGGCCTGGGCCTTCCTGCTGCCCATGCAGATCGGCCTGCTCGCCGTGGTGCTCATCAACGGCTTCGAGATGAGCGAGATGCTCTGGCCCGAAGGGCTCAAGCGCCGCTTCTTCCCCCTGCGCCACGACTCCGACGAGGGCCTGCGGAAGGTGTCCATCCACCTGGCCTGCTGCAAGGAGCCGCCGGCCATGGTCATCGCCACCCTGAACTCCCTGGCGGCCCTGGACTACCCGGACTTCGAGGTGCTGGTGGTGGACAACAACACCCACGACCCGGCCCTGTGGCGGCCCCTTGAGGAGCACTGCGCCAAGCTCGGGCCCCGCTTCCGCTTCTTCCACCTGGAGGAATGGCCGGGCTACAAGGCGGGCGCGCTGAACTTCGCCCTCAAGAACACCGCCGACGACGCCCGCGTCATCGCCGTGGTGGACTCCGACTATCAGGTGAAGCCGAACTGGCTGCGCTCCCTCACCCCGTACTTCGACAAGCCGGACGTGGCCATCGTGCAGTCGCCGCAGGACCACCGCGAGTGGGAAGGCGACGCCTACAAGACCGTGTGCGCCTGGGAATACGACGGCTTCTTCCGCATCGGCATGGTGCACCGCAACGAGCGCAACGCCATCATCCAGCACGGCACCATGACCATGATCCGCAAGGCCGTCATGGACGAGGTGGGCGGCTGGGGCGAATGGTGCATCTGCGAGGACGCCGAGCTTGGCCTGCGCGTGTTCGAGCGCGGCTACCAGGCCGTGTACGTGCCCGAGAGCTTCGGCCAGGGCCTGACCCCGGACACTTACGCGGGCTTCAAGAGCCAGCGCTTCCGCTGGGCCTACGGCGCGGTGCAGATCCTCAAGCGCCACTGGCGCGAGCTGATGCCCTGGAACAAGACCACCAGCCTGGACAACGGCCAGAAGTTCCACTTCATCGCTGGCTGGCTGCCCTGGTTCGCCGACGCCACGCAGATCGCCGTGCTCGTGGTGAGCCTGTTCTGGAGCCTGGGCATGCTGGCCCTGCCGCGCTACTTCGGCACCCCCTTGAGCATCTTCCTCTTGCCGCCGCTGGGCGCGTTCCTGTTCAAGCTGTTCCACTTCATGTGGCTGTACAAGACCCGCGTGCGCTGCGGCGCCTGGGAGCGCATCGGCGCGGCCATTGCCGGCCTGGCCCTCACGCACACCATCGCCAAGGCCATCTTCCAGGGGCTGACCACCAAGAACAAGCCCTTCCTGCGCACGCCCAAGTGCGAGGAGCGCAGCGCCGTGGTGCGCGGGCTGATGATGGCCCGGGAAGAGCTCATCGTCCTGGCCGCCCTGTGGGTCGCCGCCGCAGGCGTCATCGCCCGCTACGGCACCGAGAACCCGGACATCGTCACCTGGGCGCTGATCCTGCTGGTGCAGTCCACGCCGTATCTGGCCGCCCTGTGCCTGTCGCTGCTGTCGGTGATGCCGAACCTCATCCCCGGCATGAACCGCCGCACGGCCCCGCAGTGCGACTGCCAGCTGGCCCCGGCCACCCCGGGCGCGACCATGACCGCCGCGACCGTCAGCAGCGCCGCCGCCGTTCCCGTCAATGCCTCGGGCGAGGGACGCACGAGCTAGACCCGGCAGCGTCACACACCGACCCAAAACAAAAGGGCCGCCTGTACTCCGGGCGGCCCTTTTTCAGTTCTTCTGTCCCTCTTTCAAATCTTCTGCTCCACGCCCTCGAAGCAGGGAATGCACAAGGTCTTGCCCTCAAAGCGCCGGGTGCGCGACTCCATGACCCGCTCCCCGCAACGCGCGCAGGCGAGACTGGAGAGAATCCGCGGCGGGCGGGGCGGCCTGGACTCCAGCGGGGTGATCTCGAACATCTCCTCCAGCGGCAGGTCCATGAAGCGGCGCTGCAAGCCCGCGCGCAGCTCGGCAAGCTCCGTGCGGTCCTCTTCCGTGGCCTGGCCCTCGGCGTCTTTGCGCATGAGCTGGCCCATGCGGTCGTCCATGCCCGCGCGCGACTCGGGCCGCAGCACGGCCCGGAAGCCCGCGCCGCCCCGGCGGTAGAAGGAAAAGGCCATCTTGCCCAGGTCCCGCATGATCAGGTTGCCCTTGCCCACGGTGCAGCTGGTCAGCACCATGATGGCGTCCACCCCGCACATGTCGGTCTCGCACACGGCCACCAGCTCCGGCCCGGCGGGGCCAAGCTCGCGCAGGGCAAGCTCCGCCGCGCGGATGCCGATGGCCAGGCCAGGGCACTCGTGCCCGTGAAAGGCGATGGTGGTCCGGATCAGTTCTGGTGAAACGGCGCAGGACATGGGGTTTCCTCCTCGTTTAGGGGAACGACGACGGGACAGCCGTTGATGTGGTGCACCTGAACCGGCAGGCCATAGACCTCCCGCACCATCTCGGCCCGCACCTCCGTCGGGCCTCCAGCCGAGACGATGCGCCCGTGCTTCAGGAACACCAGCTGGTTGGCGAAGCGCAGCGCGATGTTCAAATCGTGCAGGGTCATGACCACGGCCATGTGGTGCTGCCGGGCCACATGGGCGATGAGCCGCAGGATCTCCACCTGGTTGCGCAGATCCAGCGCGCTGGTGGGCTCGTCGAACAGCAGCAGGCGCGGCTCCTGCACCAGGGCGCGGGCGATTGCCACCTGTTGCAGCTCGCCGCCGGAAAGCTCGTCCAGATGGCGCAGGCGCAACGGCTCCAGGCGCAGGTGCCCAAGCGCGGCCTCCACCACGGCCAGATCGCGCGCCTCGGGCCGCCAGCGCACGTGCGGCTTGCGCCCCAGCAGCACGGCGTCGAACACGGTGAGGCGCGGGGCCTCGGTGCGCTGCGGCACGTAGCCGATGGCCTGGGCCACGGCGTTGGGGGCCATGCGCAGCACGTCGGCCCCCTCCACCAGCACCGCCCCGTGGCTGGGCCGCTGGATGGCGTTGATGCAGCGCAGCAGCGTGGACTTGCCCACGCCGTTCGGCCCAAGCACGGCCAAAATCTCGCCCGGCGCGACAGTCAGGTCGACATCGCGCAGCACCGCGCGGCTGCCATAGGAGAAGCGCAAGCCCGCCACGTTCAGGATCATGCCCGCCGCCCCCGCAGGATGAGCAGAAAGAAGATCGGCGCGCCCAGAAAGGCCGTGAGCACGGACACGGGCAGAACCTTGGGCGCCAGCGCCAGCCGGGCCGCCGTGTCCGCCGCCAGCAGCAGCAGCGCGCCCGCCGCCGCCGTGGCGGGCAGCAGGTAACGGTGGTCCGCGCCCACCACCCGGCGCGCCAGGTGCGGCGTCACCAGCCCCACAAAGCCGATGATGCCCAGGAACGAAATGATCACCGCCGTCACCAGGGTGGCCACAAGCATGCCCACCATGCGCACGCGGTCCACAGGCACGCCCAGGCCCCGCGCGGTCTCGTCCCCGGCGTCCACGGCGTTGTAGTTCCAGGCGTTGCACAGGAAATACGCCGCCGCGCCCAGGCTGACCACGGCCAGGATGCCCACATGCGTCCAGTTGGCCCGCGCGGTATCGCCAAAGGTCCAGAAGACCATGGCCGCCAGCTGCGTGTCGTCCGCCAGATACTGCAGGACCATGGTGCCGGCGGTGAACAGCGCGCCCAGGGCCACGCCGGAAAGCACCAGCACCTCGGGCGTGGCCCCGCGCGTGCGCGCCAGGGCCAGGATCACCAGGGCCGCCGCAAGGCTGGCGGCGAACGCGGCGGCCACGATGAGCATGGGCTGGGTCAGCAGCGCGGCCAGGCCGCTGCTGGCGGTCATGCGGCCATCGCCCAAAAAAAGCACGGCCACCGCCGCGCCAAAGGCCGCCGCGTGGGAGATGCCCAGGGTGAAGGGCGAGCCCAGCGGGTTGCGCAGCACCGACTGCATGGCCGCCCCGCACAGGGCCAGCCCGGACCCGGCGGCCAGGGCGGCCAGGGCCTGGGGCAGGCGGATGTTCCAGATGATCAGGTGCGCGCGAACCGATTCGGCCTGGCCGAACAAGGCCCGCAGCACGGCGGACACGGGCAGCTCCGCCGCGCCCAGCCCGAGGGAGAGCACAAGGCAGACCAGAGAGGCCAGCAGCAGCCCGACGATGAAGGCGACCTTGCGCCCGATGTACCGGGCGTATTCGACCGAGGGTTCGGCGGGAACGAAGTGCATTAGCGCAGCGCCACGGGCTTGAAGGCCATGCCCAAAAAGGCCGCGTCCATTTCCTTGAAGACCGGCTTGCCCACCAGGAAGGCGTAGATCTCGTCGGCCTTTGCCGCGGGCTCCACGTCCTTGAACTGTCTGGGATAGAGCACCTTGCCGATGGAGTAAGCGTTGGCGAGGATGGAGCCGAAGTTCTGCGAATACCAGTTGTAGGGCAGCACGCCGAACACCCGGCCCCGGCGCACGGCGGAGAGGCTCTTGTAGGCCGGATCCGTGCGCAGTTCGTGCAGGCCGCCCGCGTCGTCGCCCAGCTGCACGGTGGAAAGGTCGAGGAAGACGTAGTCCGGGTTCCAGTCCAGGATCTTCTCCTTGGCCACGCTCACCACGCCGGGCGAGCCGGGCATGGCGGCCACGTTGCGCACGTTCAGGAACAAGAAGGGCGGGTAGCCCGGCTCGGTGGAGTTCAAGCCGTGCGGCCCCTTCAGGGCCACGCCGCCCACATAGGCGGTCGGGCGCGCCGCATCGGGCAGCCCGGCCACGCGGCGGCCCAGTTCGGCAATGTGTCCGTCAAAGAAGCGGACCAGCGCCTCGGCGCGTTCCTGCCGCCCAACCACCTGAGCCATGATGCGCAAGGCGGAATAGAACTCCGCCCGCTTCTTTCCCAGATCGCCGGAGCGCAGCGCCACCACGGGGATTCCGGTCTTGCGCTCCAGTTCCTGGGGGCTCATGCCCATCTCGGGATTTGTCTTGAGGATGACCTGCGGCGGGTTGGGCAAGGAAAGGATGCGCTCCGGGTTGTCCTCGCCGCGGAAGCCCCCGAACACCGGCATGGCGCGCAGCCGGGTCTCGGCAATGGAATACGGCCTGGCGTCGAAGCGGGTGCGCTTGCCCTCGATGTCGTCCACGGCCACGGCCAGGGCCTGGGCCTGGAGATAGACCAGCAGACGCAGGCTGCCGGAGCCGGAGCAGATGACGCGCTCCACCTTGGCGGGAATGGCGACCGTGCGGCCCAAGGCGTCGGTGACGCTGCGCGTCTCCGCGCCCAGGGCGGCGCTGGCGCACAGGAGGGTCACGGCCAAGACGCTGAACGCGGTACGGAACATGGGCGCTCCTGTTGTTTTTACGATGCGCTGCAAAAGAATTTCCTTTTCGTGTCACGAAGCGGTTATCTATTTTGAAAGCGCACGTCAAGGCGACAAACCGAATTTGCATGCTTGTCCTGGGTCGTGTGGGCGTTGAAACACGCAGCACTTGAACCCGCGCAACGCCGCTGGGCCAGAAGCCCGCTGGGCGCTTCAAAACAGAAAGGGCTCTCGCCGGTATCCCGGAAAGAGCCCTTCCTGCCTTGCGGACGGGGTGGCGCGCTCTAGCCGTACAGCACTTCCCCCTCCAACTGCGCGCCGTCGGGCACGCGCACCTGCTTGCGGCTGCGGTTGATGACGCGCGTGACGCCGGTGACGCGCACGTTTTTGCCGAAGCGCACGTCGCCGTGCACCTCCAGGCGCTCGCAGCCCAGGAGCGAGGGCGCGCCCCTGGGGAAGCGCTCCTGGAACATGTCGATCTTCTTGTAGAACTTCTGATCCAGGGCGATGCTGGGCATGGGCGTGGTGCGCGCCGGGTTCTGCTCGATGGTTTCCAGCTTTGTGCGCAGGAAGCAGTCGCTCATGACGAGCAGCAGGTCTTGCGTGGTCTTGACCGGCGCGAAGCGGGTGCGCGGCACGAGCACGAGCCGGGCGTTCTCGAACGCGCTGATGGCCGAGCCCATGGCGGTCTCCACCTGCAGGACCGCTGGCGAATCCGGGTCACGCGGGTCCAGGGTCTTGGGGTTCAGGATGAGGTCAAGGGGCATCATCAGGTTTTCCACGAACACGCGCTCCAGCACGTGCAGGTCCACCCAGAGCGAGTTCGTGTTGAAGAACTGGTACTTGTCGATGTCCGCGAAGCTCTCCAGCTCGTTGTCCGGGCACTGGGCCAGCTCGCGCAGCATGAGCCGCCCGGATTCATTCAGCTTGGCCAGGTGTCCGCCCTTGCGGTCCAGGTGGGTGCGCCGGGCCACCTCCATGAGGAAGGACAGCTCCTCGGTGGCGATGTAGCCGAGCAGGCGCGAGTCCATGACCGCGCCGAGGTTGTCGGAATTGGAGATGAAGGCGTAGCGGTAGCCGCGCTTCAAGAGCTTGTCCAAAAGGCCGGAGGTGACGAGCGCGGTGTACACGTCGCCGTGCCCGGGCGGATTCCATTCCAGCTCCGGGTTGGCGGGCCAGTCCGCCGGGGAGAGGTCGGCCTCGATTATCTTCGGGTACATGTGCTGCACAAAGGCCAGCGGGATGCCGGTGTCGCCGTTGTCCAGCCCCTCCACCTTGAGCATGGTGTCGCGGTGGGTCTTGAAGCTGTTCATGAACACGAGCGGCAGCGGGGACTTGTATTTCTTGCGCAGCACCTTGGCCTGGCGCGCGATGATGTCCAGAAACGTGTGGCCGTCCTTCACCGGGATGAGGCTTTTGGCGCGCTCCAGGCCCATGCTGGTGCCCAGGCCGCCGTTCAGCTTGATGACCACGGTGTGCGCAAGGGCGGCCTTGCCCGCCTCGGCGTACCGCTCCAGGCTCGCGTAGTCGGGCACCTCGCCCTCGGCGAGCGGGGAGATCTCCGCGTCCGGGGTCTTGCCCTGCGCGCCCTGCATGATCTGCGTGTAATAGCATTTGAAGATGTTGATGACGATGGACGGGATGCGGTGCTCCTCCATCTTCAGGGCAAAGGGCTTGAACAGGGTGTGGACCGCGGGGTCCTGCGAGGTGAGGCAGCTGATCTTCATTTCCGCTCCATGAAAGGCGCTTGCGGGCCGGGCCTGGGTTTTTCCAGCATCATAAGTATATGCGCAAGGTTGGGAAAAACGCAAGCAGGAGTGACTGCCCGCCGCCAGAATCCCGCGGAGGCCCTTGTCGGCCGGGCGCGAAAAGGCCCGGCGCAGGAGGGGGGAGACTCCTGGCCGGGCCAGTGGCGGGGGGGCGGAAGCCCGGCTACGAGAGCGGGCTGGCGCTGGCGTTGCCGCCGGAAACGCTGACGACCAGGGCGTCGAGCACCGGCAGCACCCCGAAGCCGCTGACGGCCAGGACGATGTCGCCGCTGGAGAGGTTGTACTCCGCAATGGCGTTGTTGAAGTAGCCGAGGGCGCCCTGCTCGGCGGCGGCATCGGCGGAGCGGTAGAGGAACAGCTGCTGGCCAGGCACGCCGCCCAGCAGGCGCATGGTGGTGGAGTCGAAGCTCATGGCATCTCCTGTTGCGGATGGTTGCGGTTAGGCCGCCAGGGCGGCATCGTCGTCGCAGTCGATCTCGACCACGCCGTCGTCATCGATGAGCACGGCCCCGGCGGAGAGCAGGTGGTCCACCAGATGGGCGGCCTTCTCCGGCACCCAGTCGGTGAACACCTTGACCTCCTGGCCCTCGGCCAGGCCCAGGGCGCTGCGGTGGTACATGAAGCACTTGCGCGTGCCGCCCGCGAGCGGCAGGCCGGTGTGGAACATCCAGGTGATGCCGAGCCAGGTGCGGCTTTCGGTGCCCTTGAGCCAGGGGTAGCGGTCGCCCGCGAAGTCCGCGCTCTTGAACTCGCTGATGTCCAGCAGTTCGTTCCACTGGTGCGCGCCCACCACGGCGAAGCGGCTGCCGTCGTCCGGCACGTCCTTGCCGTTGAGCATGGCGAAGGCCTCCAGCACCTTGGCCTTGGTCAGGCCGCTGGCGGCCTCGGCCACCACGTTGGACGCCTGGGCCAGCTTGGCCACCAGGAGCTCGTCCACCTTGCGGCCCAGGGCGTAGGCCCCGGCGTTGGCCACAACCAGGCGCTCGTCGGTGTTGGTCTTGAGCTCGTCCAGGTGGTCCACGTAGTCCGCGCCGTACCAGTCCTCCAGGGTGGCGGTGACCGTGGAGTGCTCCACGTTCATGAGCGGCACGTTGCCGTGGCGGGTCTTCTTGCCGGCCGCGCCCTTGCCGTTCTTCTGGAACACGGCGGTGGCGCCGGTCACGCCGGTCTTGAGGCGCACCGTGCCGCGCAGCTTGCTGCCGCGTTGCTGGTAGGCCTCGTGCACATCGGCCATGTACTGGGCGATGAAGGAATTGCTGATGCTTGTGGACATGAGGGGGTCCTCCAGATGTGGCAAAGGTTCTGGGGGTCCGGGTGTCTCATGGGATCGCGGCGCGCAGGGTGACGGGCCTGCGCCGTGCCTGCCGACCGCGGCCCCGGGGCCGGGGCGCGGGCCTCCGTCAGGCCCGCCGCGGCGCAAGTATAGCCCCGGTTTTCGGGCCGGATGAAAAGGGAATGCTTTTGGGCGGGAAAGGGACAAAAGAAGCGGCTTGACAGGCTGCGGCAAGAACGGCCTTACGGGGCGTTGCGCCCCGGGCCGGACGGCGTTCGGACCCGGCCTACCTGCTCACCTATCTGCTTACCTATCTGCTCACCTATCTGCTCACCCACAGGGCCGCGCCGGTGAGGCGCTCAAACAGCGCGTGGGTGACCGAGGTGGCGAAGAGCCGCGCCAGCGGCCCCTTGCGCATTCCCGTGCGGCCCACGGCCACGGCGGCGAAGCGGCCCTCCTCGGCCTCGCGCAGGATTGCGCCGGGCACGTCGTCGGACACCACAAGCCGGGTGCGGATGAGCCGCGTGGGGAAGCCGTTGTCCTCCAGGATGCTGATGGCCTCCCCGAACAGCCCCTCCGGGTTGGTGGACTCGCCCTTCTTGATGACGCGCAACAGGGTGACGGGGTGCGCGGTCTCGCCTTGCAGGATGAAGCCCACGTGGTCGGCCATGCGGCGGAAGGCCTCGGATTCGTCCACGCAGAGCAGCACGCCGTGGCGGTGATAGTCCACCTCGCGGCAGAGCCAGAGCGGAAAGGCGAACGTGGCCTCGAGCATCTCCTGGCTGGCGCTCTTGTCCAGAAAGTTCTGCAGCGTGAGCACGGCGCGGCGGCCAAAGACCACGGCGTCGTACAGGCCGCTCTCGCCCTCCTTGATGATGTCGCCGATGCGCGAGAAGTTGCGCGCCACGATCTTGTCATCCACCTGGGCCGGGCTGAACCCCCCGCCCACGAAGATTTCCCGCGCCGAGGCCATGGCGCGCCTGCCCGAGGCGATGATGGCCTCGGCGCTGGCCTCGCTCTGGCGCAGGCTCTCGAACGAGGCCTCCTCGGCCCAGACGGCTGGCGGGTGCGGGGCCGTGTTGAACAGGGTCAGCCGGATGTCGTCCTTTTGCGTGAAAAAGGCGCACACGAAGCGCAGGGCGCGCTGGGCGCTCGAGTCCTCGGAGATGGTGACCAGCAGGTGCTTGTTCATGCGCCGCTCCAGGAGGGGACGACCGGCGGCCACGGCGCGGGGGCCACGACCGCCGGACAGGGGCTTGTGTTACAGGGCCTCGACGAGGCAGAACTCCTCGTAGCCGGTGCTGACGCGGAAGTCGCGGCCGCTGGCGCTGACGATGAAGTCGTTGCCGGGAAACAGCTGGCAGGCCGCGTTGAAATCGTCGTTGAGCATGATGTCCTTGGCCTCGCCGCTGGTCTCGTAGCGGATGGTGGTGCCGTCATCGAGCCGCACCAGGTCGTCGGGATGGATGCGAACGGGCAGATCCTTCTGGGTGTATTCCGCCATGTGAGCTCCTCCTGCGCATTTAAGGTGCCGGGCGTCCACAACAGGGCGTCCAGGGTTTCTTTCGTTTTTCCCATAACGCAAAAAACCCTGCGTGTGAACCTGTTTGGCAAAGTATTGGGAAAAAAAGCGCGAGACTAGCCTACCCGCGCGTCGTCCTCCAGACCCTCCAGCACCAGGCTTGTGGCCTTGTCGCCGCGCAGGGCCTTGGCGTGGTCGATCATCTGCCCCAGGCGCGAGCGGTCGCTGGCGGAGAGGAGCGCGGTGTCCTCGGTGACCAGCCCGGCCTCGTAGAGCGCCAGGAAGTGCTGGTCAAAGGTCTGCATGCCGTAAGTGGCGCTCTGCTCCAGCACGCTGTAGAAGGTCTTGTCGCCGCTCTCGCCCTGCAGGATCAGGTCCTTGATGCGCAAGGTGTTCTTGAGCACCTCGAAGGCCGCCACGCGCCCCCCGCCCACCTTGGGCAGAAGCCGCTGCGACACCACGTAGCGCAGGCTCTCGGCCAGGCGCATGCGGATGAGCCGCTCCTCGGCCGGGGAGAACAGGCCCAGGATGCGCCCGATGGTGGCCCCGGCGTCGGTGGTGTGCAGGGTGGAGAGCACCAGATGCCCGGTGCCCGCCGCCTGGAGCGCGATCTCCATGGTCTCGGGGTCGCGTATCTCGCCCACCAGGATGACCTTCGGCCCCTGCCGGAAGGCCGCGCGCAGGCCCGAGGCGAAGGTGTCGAAGTCGATGCCCAGCTCGCGCTGGTTCACCGTGCCCTTCTTGTGCGGGTGGGTGAACTCCACCGGGTCCTCCAGGGTCACGATGTGCCCGGCCCGGGTCTCGTTGATGCGGTTGATGAGCGCGGCCAGCGAGTTGGACTTGCCGGAACCCGTGCCGCCGGTGACCAGGATGAGCCCGTTCTTCTCCTGCACCATCTCCTGAAAGGCCTGCGGCAGGCCGAGCTCCTCCATGCCGGGGATGCGCGAGGGCAGGCGGCGCATGACCAGGGCGAGCGAGCCGCGCTGGCTGAAGATGTTCACGCGGAAGCGGCCCTTGCCCGGCAGGGCGTAGGACAGGTCGCAGGAGCCCTTGCTTGCCAGCGCCTTCTGCAGGCGCGCGTTCTCGCCGATGAGCGCCAGCGCCATGGCCTTGGTGATGAGCGCCGAGAGCCTGCCCAGGTCCGGCGTGGTGACGGCGTCATGAAGCTCGCCGTGCACCTCGGCCTGGATGGCCTTGCCCGTGGTGATGATCACGTCGGCCACGTCCGGGTGCTGCTCCAGCACCTGCGCCACGAGGCCGTCGAACTGCTGGCGGGTCATGTTCACTGCGCGCCTCCGGAGAGCTTGTCGATGCTGGCCTGGACCTTTTCCTTGTTCTGGGCCTGGACGATGGCGTCCTCCAGGCTGATGACGCGCGCCTCAAGCAGACGGCAGATCTCGTCGTCGAGGGTCTGCATTCCGGCCTCGCGCCCGGTCTGCAGCACGCTGGGCAGCTGGTGGGTCTTGGCCTCGCGGATCAGGTTGCGCACGCTGGGGATGCCCATGAGGATCTCCTGCGCGGCCACGCGGCCCGGCTTGTCGATGCGCTTGAACAGCGTCTGCGAGACCACCGCGCGCAAGCTTTCGGCCAGGCTGGTGCGCACCTGCGTCTGGGAGTCCTCGGGGAACACCTCGATGATGCGGTCGATGGTCTTGTGCGCGCTCTGCGTGTGCAGGGTGCTGAACACGAGGTGGCCGGTCTCCGCCGCCTCCAGCGCCAGCTGGATGGTCTCCAGGTCGCGCATCTCGCCCACCAGGATGATGTCCGGGTCCTCGCGCAGGGCCCCGCGCAGGGCGGCCTTGAACCCGGCGGTGTCGCGGCCCACCTCGCGCTGGTTCACCAGGCAGCCCTGCGGCTGGTGCACGAACTCGATGGGGTCCTCGATGGTCAGGATGTGGTCGCGCCGGTTCTTGTTGGCGTGGTCGATGATGGCGGCCAGCGTGGTGGACTTGCCGCTGCCGGTCGGGCCGGTGACGAGCACGAGGCCCTTGTTCAGCATGGCCAGGTCGCGCAGGCGCTCGGGCAGTCCCAGCTGCTCCACGGTCATGATCTCTTGCGGAATCTCGCGGAACACGGCGGAGATGCCCCGGTGCTGCATGAAGAAGTTGACGCGGTATCTGGCCACGCCGGGCAGCTCGTGGGCGAAGTCCACGTCGCCGGTCTCCTCGAAGTGCTTGATCTTGGGCTCGGGCGTGATCTCGTAGAGCATGGTCTTGAGCTCTTCGTGCTCCAGCACCTTGTACTTGATGCGCGTGAGCTGGCCGCGCAGGCGCAACAGCGGCTGGGAGCCGCTGGCCAGGTGCAGGTCGCTGCCGCCGTATTCGTGGAGCATGTTGAAGAAGGCGTTGATCTGTGCCATGCGCTGCCGGGCCTCCGTGTCAGGGGCGTTGTGCGCGCTCGCGGCGCGGAAAAAGGCCGAGAAAAACCTATTCCGGCCTTGCGCCGGACTATACTTCGGGAGTTGGAGAAATCAAAGGGGAAAATGCGCGGGCGCGGGGCGGTCAGGGCCAGGGGATGGTGGCGTTGGCCAAGGCCATGGACTCGCCCTTGTTGTAGGCGGAAACCTGTAAGACGTCCTCAACGCGGACAAAGGAGATGTCGAACACGCCCGAGTTGGTGCGGCCAGAGCCGTCAAGGTCAAGATACTCCGGTCCGCTCAGGTCAGCGATGCTGGAGGGCTTTTTTCCGCTCTCCAGCAGATAACGCTGGGAGGCGCTCTTGAAACGGTCGAGCCCCTCGTTCGCCGCACTCTGGGCGATGGTGTCGCGCGCCTGCTCCACGAAGCTTACATAGCGGGGGACAAGGATGGTGGCCAGAATCCCCAGGATGATGAGCACAACGAGCAGTTCCACAAGGGTGAAGCCGGAGACGCCCCGGTGTGGGCTGGAGCGCTCGGCCTTTGGCCCAAGCAATGTCATTTGGAACGAGTCCGCCATATGTAAAGCGCTAGCACGTTATAAACCAGACGCGCAAGCGGCACGGCGCAAAAAGGGGGAACGCCGAAGCGCTCCCCCTTTGAATCAAGCCAAGTATTTGGCTAGCTCGGCCACTTGATGGTCTTGGTTAGAACCGTGGTGGCGTTGTCATTGGATTCTGTCGCCTTCAAAGACAAATCCGTACCGGATTGTGTGATCCCCACGGTCCAATCGCCCATGTCCATGGTGGCGTTGGCCATATTCGCAGCCACCAGGACCGAAAAGTCTGCCGCGGGAGTATGATGCTCCAGCAGATAGCTGGCGTAGCCCATGTTGAACCGGGCAACGCCTTCGGAAATGGCGGCATTGGCCGCGCCTTCCTTGGCCTTTTCCGTCATGTCGAAATACTTCGGCGTGATGACCGCGGCCAGGATGCCGAGGATGATGATCACCGAGATGAGTTCGATGAGGGTGAAGCCGCCTTCGCGCCTGGTCCGTTTCTTCAAATCCATGCAATCCTCCTTGGTATGCTTCCCCGGCTGGGCCGGGAAATATGTTCCGTATGTCCCCTCCCGGAGAGCACCCAGGAGTCGTGAAAAAAGCTATAGCAAGACCTGTTCCATCCCGTCCAGTACCCCGGCAATATTTTGTAAAGAGCCGCCCGGAATACAAAGAAATTTATTTCATCGCTCCCATGGAGTTTTGCATCAGCTCCACCAATGGCAGGAAGATGGCCAGGGCGAAGAAGCCCACCACTCCCGTCAAACCAGCCACCAGCACCGGCCCCAGCAGCTCGCTCATCTTGCTCACGGCGTACTCCACCTCATAGTCATAGTGCATGGCCGCCTCCCGGAGCATTTCCTCCATGTTTCCGGTCTCCTCGCCAATGGTGATCATGGAGACCATCATGGGCGTGAACGAGTGGCACGAGCGTAACGGGCCGGACAGGCCGCGCCCCTGCTCCAGCTTTTCGCGCAGGTTCTTGAAGTCGTTGGCGATGTAGGCGTTGCCAATGGTGCCTGTCAGAATGTCCATGGCCTCCAGCACGGTGATGCCGCTGGCCTGCAAAATGGCGAAGATGCTGGCGAAACGCGCCATGGCGGCTTTTTTAAACACCGGCCCCAGGATGGGCAGGCGCAGAAAGAAGCCGTCGCGGGCGATCTTGCCCGGCTCGGTGCGGCAATAGGCCGAAAGGGCGAACACCATGCCGCCGAGGACCGCAAGGGCCAGGTACCAGTACTTTGTCATCAGGTCGTACAGGCCCAGACAAATGCGCGTGGGCAGGGGCAGCTCGATGCCCGCCTTGGTGAACAGGTCCACGAACTGCGGCAGCACGAACAGGATGAGGATGAAGAACGCGGCCACCAGGGCCACGATAACAACGATGGGATAGGTGAGCGCGCTCTTGATGTCCTTTTTGACCTTGAACTCGTGCTCCACGATGTAGATGAGGCGCTCCAGCACCTCGGTGAGCGTGCCGCTTATCTCGCCCGCGCGGATCATGTTGCAGTAAAGCTCCGGGAACACGCCGGGATGCTTGGCAAAGGCGCGCGACAGGGTGCCGCCGCTCTTGATGTCCGCGCTGATGCTGATGATGGCGGCCTTGAGGCGCGGATTCTCGGTCTGGTTCTGCAGCACGTCCATGGATTGCAGCACCGGGATGCCCGCGTTCAGCATGGTGCGCAGCTGCTTGGTGAAGAGGATCAGGTCCTGGGGCTTGATCTTCTGCATCCGGTTGGCTAGGTCCGTCAAAAAATTGCCGCCGGACGAGCCGTCCGGGCCGCTGGTTTCGCTCACGCCCGTGGGGATGAGCCCGCGCTGGGCGAGCAGGTCCTGGGCCGCGTCCGGGCCGCCCGCCTCCACCACGCCCTTGACGTTGGCGCCGCTGGCGTCGATGGCCGTGTATTTGTAGTAGGGCATGGTCCGCCTCCGCCTAGATCATGACCTGGCCAGCGGCCTCTTCCAGGGTGGTCAGGCCGCGCGCCACCTTGGCCAGGGCGTCGGCCTTGAGGGTGCGCATGGTGCGCGCCTGCACGCAGGCCTTGGCGATGTCCTTGGCCGTGGCCCCGCTCATGATCATGTCCTGCACCATCTCGTCCACCAGCAGCACCTCGTAGATGGCCATGCGGCCGGAGTAGCCGGTCTGGTGGCAGGTGCGGCAGCCCGCGCCGCGCTGGAAGCTGAACTTGGGCACAAGCGCATCGCTGATGCCGAAG
Organism: Desulfovibrio sp.; assembly: GCA_050251495.1. Taxonomy (GTDB): domain Bacteria; phylum Desulfobacterota; class Desulfovibrionia; order Desulfovibrionales; family Desulfovibrionaceae; genus Humidesulfovibrio. The sequence continues at coordinate 24,097 of JBFWMQ010000024.1, forward strand.
GCCATGAGCAGGTCCTTGCGCGGGGTGTACGACTCAAGGCAATGCGGGCAGTTCTTGCGCAGCAGGCGCTGGCTCACCGAGGCCAGCAGCACCGTGGACACCAGGAAGGGCTGGATGCCCATCTCCACCAGCCGGGTGATGGCCGTGGCCGCGTCGTTGGTGTGCAGGGTGGTGAGCACGCGGTGGCCGGTGAGGCCCGCCTGCACGGCGATCTCCGCGGTCTCGCTGTCGCGCACCTCGCCCACCAGCACCACGTCCGGGTCCTGGCGCAGAATGCTGCGCAGGCCCGAGGCGAAGGTCATGCCCGCCTTGCGGTTCAGCTGCACCTGCCGCACCGTGGCCATGCGGTACTCCACCGGATCTTCCAGGGTCACGATGTTGATGTCCGGCGTGTTGATGTGCTTCAAAAGCGCGTACAGGGTGGTGCTCTTGCCGCTGCCGGTGGGGCCAGCGGCCACGATGAGCCCATAGGGCTTCACAACGGCTGCCTCGACCTTGGCGCGGTCCGCGCCCGACAGCCCGAGCTCGCCCAGGCTCAAGCCATGGGCGTTGCGCTCAAGCAGGCGCAGCACGATGTTCTCGCCGTGCACCGTGGGCAGGGAGGAGGCGCGCACGTTGAACTCCCGGCGCTGGGTCACGAAGGTGAAGCGGCCGTCCTGGGGAATCTTGGACACGGCGATGTCCATGTTGCTCATGATCTTGAGGCGCGAGACAAGGGGCAGAAAGCTGGCCTTGGGCGGGGCCGGGATCATGCGCAGCTTGCCGTCCACGCGGAAGCGCAGCTGGATGCTGTCCTTTTCCGGGCTGATGTGCACGTCGCTGGCGTGCTCGCGCACGGCCTGGCCCAGAATGGAGTTCACCATGCGGATGACCGGGGCCTGCGAGGCCTGGTCCTGCAGGGCGTCGATGGCGATGTCTTCCTTTTCCTCGCCGCCGGTCTGGGTGGTGATCTCGTCCTCGTCGCCGGTGATGCCGCCGAAGAGATCCTTGCCCGCCTCGCCCCGGCCATAGATGGCGCTGAACAGAAGCTCGAAGTCGTTCTCCGAGCAGATGACCGGCTCGACCTCGAGGTTGGTGGCGATCTCCACGGCGTCCAGGGCGTTGATGTCCATGGGGTCGGTCATGGCGATGAGCAGCAGGTGCCCGCGCTTGGACAGGGGCACCAGCCGGTGGCGCTGGGCCAGCTCCTCGGGCAGGAAGGTGTCGATGCGGTCTTCGTAGGGGTGCTTGTCCGGCGTGTAGCGCTCTATGCGCAGCTGCCGGCTCACCGAGTCGATGATGATGTTCTCTTTGAGGATGCCCGCCTGGATGAGGTACTGCCCGAGCTTCATGCCGGACTTCTTCTGGCCGGAGAGCGCGGTCTGGAGCTGGGCCTCGGTCAAGGCCCCGGCTTCGATGAGCAGTTCTCCCAGTCGTTTGCGTTCCCGTCTCACTCTGTCGTCCTGGCCCGTTGGGGGTTACTGGGGCTTGGGGCCGAGGGCGGCCTGCCGCGCCAGGGGCCGTGCGGCCAGGGCCAGGGCCGAGGGCAGGGGCTCCGCCTCGGGCTGGTCCACCTGAAGCGTGGGCGGACGCAGGGGCTCCACGGCCTCGCGCACCTCCGGACCCTGGTCGCGCGGCGGCAGCAGCGAAACGCCTTCGGTCAGGCCCGGAGTTACGGCGTCCCGTCCGCCAGCGCCGCCCTGGTTGGCGCTGTCGGGCGCGGCCTTGGCCGGGGCCAGGGTCAGGCCCTTGGGGGAAAGACTCGCCGCGCTGGCGGCCCCAGGCCCGGCTTGCGGGTTCGCGGTCGCCGCGCCAGCCCGGGCCTGCTGCGCGGCAGGCCCCAGCACCGGGCCGGAGGCGCCCAGGGAAAGCCACAGCCCGCCAAAGCTCAGAACGATGGCCGCCAGCGCGGCCAGGCCCACGGCCCGGCGCGGGCTCTTGCGGCGCACGCCGTCCGGCCGGGCCGAGCGCAGCACGTCAAAGAGGCCCACGCAGGTTTTGCCGCGCACCAGCATCTCCAAGAGCGCCATGTGGCACAGGCGCACGGTCTTGCGCGGCGACCCGCCCGAGGACAGCTGGATGGCCAGCATGGCGGGCAGGCTGAAGCGCGCCGCGGGCGTGGCCCCGGCGGCGGCCACGGCGAGCCGGTGGCGGATCATGCGGCGCGTCTCGGCGAAGCTGAGCGGCGAAAGCCTGCGGCGCACGTTGATGCGGTCGGCCAGATTGGGCATGGCCTCCACAATGGGCTCCAGCTCCCGCTGGCCGAAAATGACGATCTGCAACAGCTTCGAGGTATTGGTCTCGTAGTTGAGCATCTCGCGCAGGATCTCCAGGTTCTCCGGCGCGATCTTCTGGCCCTCGTCGATGATCAGCACCACCAGGCGCTTCTCCACCAGGCCCAGGCGGAAGAGCTGCTGCTTGAGCGTCTCCTTGAGCGCCCACAGGCCCAGGCCCGGCTCCGGGCTCTGGCCGGAAACGCTGGCCAGGATCACGCGCAGGAACTCCTCGCTGGTGTCGAAGTGCGGGTCCAGCAGCAGGTGCACGTCGGTGCCCTTGTCCTCGGCAAAGGCGCGCAAGAGGCTGCGGCACAGCGTGGTCTTGCCGGTGCCGATGTCGCCGGTGACGAGGTTCAGCCCCCGGCGCAGGCGCAGGGAAATCTCCAGCTCCTGCAGACAGGTGGCGTGCTGCCGGGTGCCCAGCAGGAAGCTGGGGTCCGGGGAATTGGAAAACGGCTCGCGCTTGATGCCTGTACCCGCGTAATGGCTCATCTGCCACCTCCGGAGGCGGGCTTGACCGCCTTGGCCTTGAGCAGGGACGCTTCGCCCGCGGCGCCGTCCGCGCCGTCGCAGGGCCTCTGCGGAACATCCTTCGTGACGCCGGGGCTTTCGAGCAACGCGTCGTCCGGCCCGGCCTGGGCTCTGTCGGGCGGGGCTCTGTCGGCCAGAACGCCCTCGGGAAGCTCCTCCTCGGCCAGCGTCGGGTCGGGCAAGGCCCTCTCGTTCAGGATCGAGCTGGCCGGGAGCAGCGCCAGGGTCAGGACCATGGGGGTCTGGCCGGGGAGCAGCAGCTCCCGGACGCTTGAGCGCTCCCGCGCAACGCTCGGAGACGCAGGCGCGAGCTTCGGCTTTCCGTCCGCCTTGTCCTTTTCGGCCTTGCGCAGCTCCTGCAGTTCCTTCTCAAGCTCCTCGTAGCTCTTCTGACGCTCATCCGCCCTCCAGTCAGCCAGCACGGTCGGCGTGATGAAGATCATGAACTCGTCCTTGAGGTCGTTCTTGGCCTGGCTTTTCGCAATCCAGCCCAGGCCCGGCACGTCCATGACGCCCGGAATGCCTGCCTCGTTGAGCTGCTTGCGCAGCTTGGACAAGCCGGAGATCACGACGGTTTCGCCGTTTCTGGCGATGAGCGTGGTCTCGGTCTTCTTCTTCACGATGTACGGGTTGCCGGAGACCGCCCGCGAGGTGTCCACCTCGTCCTTCTGCACCAGGATGGTGAGCTTGATGAACTCCTCGTCGATGATGTGCGGGGTGATCTCCAGGCGCAGCACCGCGTCCTGGAAGTTCACGGTGTAGGTGGCGTCGGTGCCGGTGCCGGTGACGCTCTGGTAGGGCACGCGCTCGCCCGCCTCGGTGTAGGCCTTCTGGTTGTCCATGGTGGAGATGGACGGGCTGGAGATGATGTTCAGCTTGTCCTCGGTGGCCAGGGCCTGGAGCTGGGCCTCCAGGATGTTGCCGCCCACCTTGCCGAAGGTCATGTCCAAGGCCATGCCCGTGCCGCCGCTGATCACGGCCGAGGCTGGCAGGTTCACGCCGAGCGGACCCTGGGTGCCGGTGCCCAGAACGGCCGTGGAGGTGGTGGAGGTGCTGCCGCCGGTGGTGGTGGTGCTGGTGAGCGCGCTGCCGCCGGTGAAGCCCAGGCTGTTGCCCGAGCGCACCTTGCCGGAGTAGTTGCCGCCCCACAGGATGCCCAGGTCGCGCGCGGTCTCCTTGGTGGTCTCCACGATGTGCGCCTTGAGCTTGATCTGGGCGCGCGGGGCGTCGAGCTTGGTCAGCAGCCGCGCGACCTTCTGGATGTCGCCCGCCACGCTCTGGATGATGAGGGAGTTCGTGAGCTCGTCCACCTCCACGTTGCCCACGGGCTTGCCGTCCTTGTCCTTGGCCAGGGTCTTTTCCAGGGTCGGCTTGATGAGCTTGGCGTCGGCGAAGCGCACCTTGGCCACGCTGGTGGTCAGCGGCTCTTCCTTGTAGTTCATGGTGCGCTGGATGCTGGCCGTCTTGCGCGCCTGCTCCAGCTCGATGCTCGCCGTGAGATCGGCCTGGGACATGACGCGGATGGTCTCGCCGTCAAAGCTGTGCGTGAGGTTGGCGGAGGCGAGGATGCCGGTGAACACCTCGTCCCAGGGCCGCTCCACGATGTTCACGTTCACGGTTCCGCTCACGCCGGAGGACAGCACGATGCTTCTGCCCGCCGCGCGGGAGAGCGCCTGCAGCACGGCCATGATGTCCGCGTTGTGCATCCGCAGGCTGATGCGCGTGGTGGGCAGGCTGGGCGGCGGCGTCTTGCGCCCGGCGTCCGGGTCCGGCTTGTCGATGACCAGGGGCGGCTCGGCCAGGGAGAAGTGCCCGCGCGGGGAGTGCCCCTGGGACTGTTTCTCCATGGCCTTCCACGTCTCGGCGGCGTCCTCCACCGAACTCGGCTCCGGCTGCTTCTTTGAGGAGCAGCCAAGGGCGAAGACGGCAAAAAGCGCGGCCAAGAGCCCCAGAAGTGCGGTTGGCTTTCGGTTCATCGTTTTTTGACCACCCGTATGCGGATCTTGTCCGTGTCGTCCTCCACAAGCGGGACGCGTCTGGTGAACTTGCGTCCGCTGGAGCCATCCGTTCGCTCCAGCAGCACACTGTTCTTGTCTATGGCCTGGACCAGGTACCCGCCCTCGGCCAGTTCGTCGCCCTGGGCATATTCGACCCCGTTGATGACGGCAAAAATCTTCTGTCCGATCTTGATGTAGCCGGAGTATACGTACTCGGCCCCGCTTCCGGCCTCCTGCCCCTCGTCCTGCAAAAGCCCGCCCAGGCCCCCGTAGAAGGGATCGCCTGTGGCGTTGTCGGCCAAAAGCTCGATGCGGTAGGCCAGCTGGGGCGTCAGCCTGGCCTGCTCCACCGCGCCGGACACCTCGTCCACGTTCAGCGGGGCCGAAGCCGCGCCGCCTGGAGCGGTGCCCGTGTCCGGAGTGGAGAAATGCAGCCCTCCCGCGACCACGACCGTGGCGGCGAGAACGCCCAGCAGAATTTTTTCCCGTTTCTCCATTCCGTATCCGATCGCCTGCGTGCTGAAAGGTCCATCTGGCGCTTCCGCGCTTCCCGCCGTCTTGCGCCGTGCGCGCCCGCGCTACCCGCCCAGGGCGACGCGCAGCTGCACCAGCATCTCCAGCCGCCCGTCCACGGCGCGGATCTCCACCTTGTCCAACTGCGCAAGGCTCGGCAGCTGGTTCAAATCCAGAAGAAAGCCGCGCACGGCTTCCAGCTCCCCGCTGAACACGCCCTGTACCTGGATGGTGTCCGGGTCCGCGGCCATGCTGGCCGGGTCCAGGCTCAGGTCCAGGGCCTCCAGGCCGACGGCGGCGGCCATGTGCCCCAGCTGCTCGGTGATGAGGTAGGCCTGGGCGCGCGGCACCGGCTCGGCCTTGGGCGGCAGCAGCGCGTCCAGGGTGGCGTTGTCCGCGTTCAGGCTCAAGTTCGCCAGGGCGGGCATGAGCTTCTGCTGGCGCTCGATGGCGGCCTTCTGCGCCGCGATCTCCCGGTCCAGCCTGCGGCCCTCCAGCAGGGGCATGACCGCCAGCAGGTACACGGCGCCCACCAGCAGCGCCGCGCCGATGCCCACGCGCGCGCCGAGCTGCCGCAGCTCCGGGGTCAGCGTGATGTCCATGTTCAGGGACAGGGCCATCACTTCACCCCCACATGCATGACGAAATGCAGCACCTGCTCTCCCGCGCCCAGCTCCTTCAGGCCCGACTCGTTGACCACGGGCATCTGGAACATTGGCGAGGATTGCAGGTTGATGACAAAGCGCGACAGCGCGGCGTCGAAGCCCGGGCGTTCGCCCATGACCACGCCCTCGATGACCAGGGTGCCCTGGGCCGGGGCAAGGGGCTGGCCCTGGGGCTTGGGCTGGGGCTTGGGCTGGCCCGGAGGCGGAGGCGCGCCGGGCTTGGCCTGCTCCGCGGCCGGATACTCGACGTTGAGCGAGAGGATGCGCACGCCCTCCGGGGCGCGCCGGGCAATGTCCGCCACCGAGGCCGTGGCCAGGAGGCGCGTGGCGGCCTTGCGCAGCCCGGCCTGGCGCTGCGCGTAGCGCTCCACCATGGCCTTGAGCGCGGCCTCGTCGGCCATGGGGCCAAGGGCGGCCACCTGGGCCTTGAGGCTGGCGAGCTCCCGCTGCTTGGCGGCGTTGCCGCGCTCCAGCACCAGTCCCGCCGCGCCGATGAGCAGCATGACCCCGGCCAGGCCGATGATGATGCTGCGCGTGACGAGCCGCTTGGCCTCCTGGGCCGTGCGCACCTTGTAGTTGGCCATGAGGTTCACGCCCTTGTCCGCCAGGGACAGGGCGGCGGCCACAGCCGGGGCCAGGACCATGCGGTCCTGGGCCGGGGCCTGCTGCTCTCCGGCCTGGAGAATCGCGGCGGGGTCGAAGACCACCGGGGCGAAGCCGAGCTGGCTGGCCAGGGCCTCGGCGATGGCCGGGCAGCCGAAGATCTCGCCGCTCAGGTGCAGGGCGTCGCAGCGGGCCTGCTGGCTGCTGGCGTAGTATTCCAGGGTGCGCTCCACCTGCCGGGCCAGGCGCTCGATGGCCGGGCTCACGATCTCGAGCATCTGCTCCGGCGGGAGCAGGTGCTCCGGCGTGGCGAAGGCCGGCCGGGGCGCGCCCAGCAGCACATGGCGCAGCAGTTCCTGGGCCTGGGCCGAATCAAGGGCCTCCGGCGGCGGCAGGGGCTCGGCTCCAGGAGCGGACGCGTCCGGCAGGGACAGCTCCAGCTCGGCCAGGGGCGCGGCCTGCGGCTTGGCCTGATACTGGAAATGCTCCGCCAGGGCCTCGGCCATGCTGCCCGCCCCGGACCGGATGAACCGGCTGAAGAGCAGGCGGTCCCTGGCGTACAGGCCGATGGCCGAGAAGTCCGGCTCCACGTGGATGTTGGCGGCCATGGCGTAGCCCGTGGGCGCGCCCGGCCTGCGGTACAGGGCGAGGAACGCGTTGGGGATGGCCGTGACGCCGGTCAGGGGGCGGCCCGCCTGCTGGAAGGCGTCGCGCAGGCGCTCCACGTCGGCGCGGCGGGCCAGGCAGGTGAGCACGTCCAGCTTGTGCTCCCTGGCCTGGGCCGAGGGGCCGAGCACCAGATAGTCCAGGGCGTACTCGGCCTCGGCGAACTTCTTCTCCTTCTGCAGGGTCCAGTACACGGCGGCGTCGAGCTTGCTCCCGGAGAGCTTGGGCACGGCCAGCACGTTCAGGTCCAGGTCCGAGGACCGCAGGATGGCCCAGAGGTCGGCGCTGGACGAGGCGAAGCCCATGGCCTCCAGGCATTCGCTCAGCAGGGCCGCGAAGCCCGGCTCGCCCGGAGCCTGCTCCGGCTGCATGGGGAAGCGCCGCGCCCGCTCAAGGGTTCTGGAGGCCTGCCTGATGACGGCGAGGCACAGGCTGGGGCCGGACACGCTGACGCCGATGCAGAAGGTCTTGCCGCCGCCGCCGAAGCGGATCTGCCGCTGCAGGAAAGGCGTTCGGGCCTGGCTGGACGCGGCGCGCATGGAGGGCCGCAGGCCGGACAGGAGCGCGCCCCAGGGGGCGGGACGCGCCTGGGGGCGGGCCTGCGCCGGAACGGGGGGGGACGCGGACGCCGGGCCAGGCGAAGGACCAGGATCTTGGGCTGATGCGGGGGCAGCCGAAGCGGCGGGGGCTGCGCTGGCGGGTGGATTGGCGGGGGCGGACGGGGAGGCGGGCGGTTCCGGCCCGGGACGAGGCCCGCGCCGGGAAAAGATGGTGCCGAGGGAGATGGGGCGGGTCCAGAAGGACCCCTGTTCCGTGGGGGCGTTTTCATCCCCGGGCTGGGACGTAAGAGCCTCCCCGCCGCGAATGGACCGCAGCAGCTTTTCCGTGGAGGTCAACCGTTCCTTGAGATTCACATGCGCCCCTGTGGCCTGATGCTCCGCAACCATCCGGAATACGTAGCACTCGTGCTGGCATGGCGCAGCGAACGCGCGCGCCGGATGCCCGTACGGCTTGTCGAAAATGACACGAAATAATCTACACTATTTATATTTTCCTGACATGTGTTAGTGCGGGTCGATAGAAAAAGTCAAGCCTAAATGCCGGGAACATAGCAAAGACAAGGAACGCGGCCTACGTGCCCCCCCTGTGCGGCCCATGCGTGGCCCTCTTCCTCCCCACGGTCCGGCACCTGGCATCGTGTCGTTTACAGTCGCCGTAAAGTCATATAGAAATTTATCCGACAAGTACTTTCAGGTTCTATACATCGGAGGAACCATGAGCCAGACGAACATCCTGCTTGAGTCTGCCGCCAACGAACTTGAGCTTGTCGAATTCTTCATTGACGAGAAGGACCCGGCAACGGGCAAGAGCTATCGCGGCTTTTACGGCGTCAACGTGGCCAAGGTGCTGGAGATCATCCGCATGCCCGCGGTGACGCAATTGCCCGAGGTGCCCCATCCGTCCGTGCTCGGCGCGTTCAACCTGCGCTCGCGCATCATCCCCTTGGTGGACCTGGCCCTGTGGCTGGGGAAAAGCATGGACACCTCCAAGGAGGACACCAAGGTCATCGTCAGCGAGTTCAACCGCATGGTCTCCGCCTTCATGGTCTCCGGGGTCACGCGCATCCACCGCCTGAACTGGGCCCAGGTGGAGCCGCCAGGAGGCCACCTGGACAAGTATTCAAGCAACTGCATCACCGGCGTGGTGCGCTTCGAGGACCGCATCCTGCTCATCCTGGACATGGAAAAGATCCTGGGGGACTTGAACCCCGGCATGACCATGAAGATCGACGACTCCGAAATGGAGGAGATCCACAAGGCCAGAAAGCCGATGCAGAAGGAGCACTTCCGCGCCCTCATCGCCGACGACTCCATCAGCATCCGCCACATGATCGGCGCCATACTGGAAAAGGCCGGGTTCGAGGTCACGCAGACCGTGAACGGCCAGGAGGCCTGGGACGCGCTGGTGGCCCTCAAGAACAAGGCCGCCCAGGAGAGCGCGCCCTTGTCGGACTACGTGGACATCCTGGTGTCGGACATCGAGATGCCCATCATGAGCGGGCACAACCTCACCAAGCGCATCAAGGACGACCCGGCGCTCAAGGAGCTGCCGGTGATCCTGTTCTCCTCGCTCATCACCGAGCGGATGCGCCACAAGGGCGAGAGCGTGGGGGCCGACGAGCAGATCTCCAAGCCCAACATCACCGACCTCACCAGGCGCGCCTTCGAGCTCATCGCCGAACGCCAGGGCCTCGCGCTCTAAACCCCATCAAGGACAAAGCAAACGGGCCGGAGGAAGCGCTTCCTCCGGCCCGTTTCGCGTCGTGGCTGTGCAATAGCTAGGAAGGCCGCGCGCCCCAGATGCGCAGGATCGCGGTCCGCATCCCCTCGGCCCACTGGTCCGTGGCCTTCTCGGCCTGGCCCAGGGCGTGGAAGTTGGCCGAATCGTACTTGTCGCCCTCCTTGTGGTCGGCGAACAGCCCCAGGGTCTCGCCGGTCACCGCGTCGGAGAAGCGCATTTCGATGGAGCAGGAGCCCACGTTGGGGTCGCTGCCGCCCGCGGCCTTCCGGCCAAGGGTCATCAGGATGCCCACGGGCAGGACGCTGGAGATGGTGTTCATGGTGGGGTTGCTGGCCTTGACCTGGGTGATGGCCGTGGAGATGCGCAGGGTGCGCGGGGCGGCGTCGCTCTTGACCGGGAAGTCGATGGACTGCATGGCCTTGAGCAGCACCTGGTCGAAGTGCCTGGCCACGGCGTCCAGCTCCTCCCTGGTCACCCCGGCGTCCTGGGCCATGGCCTCGGCCTGCCAGACAACGGTGGGGTCGAGGATCACCGCACTGTAGTGCTTGGGATCAAAGTTCGGATTGCGCCAGCTGTACCGCTCCTTGGCGTTGGCCACAGGAGTCATTTTGCCGAACTCCGGCCCCAGGAAGTGCCGGGTCGGGTCCACGTTGTTCTTCGCTGCGCAGGCGCAGAGAAGCAGAACCAGGGCGGGCAGGGCGAGGCGGGCGAGCTGACGCATGGGGCGCTCCTTTGCTGGTTGGGGCTGGCCGGGGCTGGCTGCGGACGAAGGTTCACCGCTTTGCATATTGCCTAGCGCATTTTCCCGCGCCTTGTCACTACTTCCCGTCTTCCCCCTCGGGTTTCACCCAGCCGCAGTCCTTGTTCGGGCAGGCGATGTGCGGGCCTTTGGCCTTGGTGTTCTTCTCCACCAGCAGCGGCGCGCCGCACTGCGGGCAGGGGCCGGGCACCGGGCGGTCCCACAGGGAATAGGTGCAGTCCGGGTAGCGCGAGCAGGAATAGAACACCTTGCCCCGGCGCGAGCTCTTCTCCACCATCTCGCCCGTGCAGCCGGGCTGCGGGCAGGCGATGCCCGTGGGCAGCGGCTCGGTGTGCTTGCAGGCCGGGTAGCCCGTGCAGGCGATGAACTTGGTGCCCCGGCGCGCGGTCTTGACGACCATGGGCTTGCCGCAGTCCGGGCAGGTGCCGGCCGGAATCTCCTCCGGGGCCTCCAGCACCACGATGCCGCCGAAGTCGTCGCGCTTGAAGTTCTTGATGTTCTTGCACTTGGGGTAGCCGGTGCAGCCCAAAAACGGCTCGTGCGAGCGGCCCTTGCGCGGAATCTTGACCGCAAAGGGCTTGCCGCACAGGGGACAGGGGATGTCCGTGATCTCTTCCCTGGGCTTGTCCACGGGCAAAATGTTGCCCTGCTCGTCGCGGGTGAACTCGCGGATGGCCTTGCAATCGGGATAGCCGGAGCAGCCCAGGAACTCGCCGTTCTTGCCGAACTTCACGTGCATGGGCCGCCCGCACTCCGGGCAGGGCACGCCGGAATCGATGGTGGCGCGGCTCATCTCGGCCCCGGCCTTTTCCAGCGCGGGCACGAACTCGGCCATGAACTCCTCGATGACCGCCTCCCAGGCGCGGCCGCCCGCGGCGATCTCGTCCAGCTTCTGCTCCATGCCCGCGGTGAAGCCGATGTCCATGAGCGTGGCGAAATGCCCCACCAGCTTGTCGCTCACCGTGCTGCCAAGCTCCGTGGGCGCGAAGCGCTTCTCCTCCATGGCCACGTACTCGCGGTCCTGCAGGGTGCTGATGATGGCGGCGTAGGTGCTTGGGCGGCCAATGCCCTCCTCCTCCAGCGCCTTGACCAGCGTGGCTTCGGTGTAGCGCGGGGGCGGCTGGGTGAACTTCTGCTCGCTGGTCAGGTCGAGGAGCTGCAAGGCCTCGCCGATGCTCAGCTTGGGCAGTTGTTCGCTTCCACCTTCCGCCTCGGCGTCCGGGTCCGGGGCCTCCAGGCCCTGCACCTTGAGGAAGCCGGGGAACAGCAAACGTTCGCCCTTGGCCCGCCACAGGGTCGCGCCGTTTTTCGCCGTCACCGTGGTGTCGTGGAAGCGCGCCGGGGTCATCTGCGAGGCCACGAAGCGTCGCCAGATGAGCTGGTAGAGCTTGAACTGGTCGGCGGGCAAAAACTGCTTCACGCTCTCCGGGGTCAGGGCCACGTCGACCGGGCGGCAGGCCTCGTGGGCGTCCTGCGCGCCGTCCTTGGTCTTGTAGGCCTTGACCTTGGCCGGGGCGTACTCCTTGCCATACTGCGCCACGATGAACTCCTGCGCGGCCTTCCTGGCCTCGTCGGCGATGCGCACGGAGTCGGTACGCATGTAGGTGATGAGCGCGACCGTGCCCTTGTCGCCCAGGTCCACGCCCTCGTAGAGCTTCTGGGCCGCGCCCATGGTCTTCTTGGCCGGGAAGCCCAGCGCCCGGTTGGCCACCTGCTGCAAAGAACTGGTGGTGAACGGCGGGGGCGCGCTTTTGCTGCGCTCCTTCTCGTCCACGGCCTCGACCGTGAACTGCCCGGCGCGCACGTTTTTCACGAGCAGGTCCGCCGCGTCCTTGGAGCCGATCTCCTGCACGCCCGGGGCGACCGTCTTTGCGCCCACCTTCCAGAGGTCGGCGCGGAACGGCGGCGGATTCTCGCCCGCCAGCCTGGCCTTGAGCGCCCAGTGCTCCACGGGCTCAAAGGCGCGGCGCTCGCGCTCGCGGTCCACAATCAGCCGCAGGGCGACCGACTGCACGCGCCCGGCGCTGATGCCGCGCTTCACGTGCTTCCAGAGGATGGGGGAAATCTTGTAGCCCACGAGCCTGTCCAGCACGCGCCTGGCCTGCTGCGCGCCCACCAGGTCAAGGTTGATGGGCCGGGGGTTCTCCAGCGCCTCCTTGACCGCGCGGGCGGTGATCTCGTTGAACTGGATGCGGCTGACGTTCTTGTTCTGGGTCTTGATGAGCTCGGCCACGTGCCAGCCGATGGCCTCTCCCTCGCGGTCCGGGTCGGGCGCGAGGAAGACGTGCTTCGCGGCCTTGGCGGCCTTGCGCAGGCGGCCCACGATGTCTTCCTTGCCCTTGATGATCTCGTAGCGCGGCTGGTAGCCGTGCTCCTCGTCCAGGCCCATGTCGCCCTTTGGCAGGTCGCGCACGTGGCCGACCGAGGCCTCCACGGCGTAGTCCTTGCCCAGGAACTTGCCGATGGTCTTCACCTTTGCCGGTGACTCGACGATGATAAGGTCTTTTGTCATGCGGCAGGCTATAGCCACCCAGGAGAGGGTTGGCAAGGGGCGGGGCGGGCGAGGGGAAGGAACGGGCTTGACGCGCCGCGCCGTGCGTTATAACTTTCGTTATCACACACACAGCGTGCGGAGGTGGCGTATGCAGGCGGTCAAGATACGGAAAATCGGCAATTCGCTGGGCGTGGTCATCCCCAAGGATGTGCTGGCGCGGATGAAGGTTGCCGAGGGCGAGACGGTGTATTTCACCGAAACCGAGGACGGCGGCGTGCGCCTGACCCCGGTCGATGAAGCGTTCGCCCTGCAAATGGCGGCGGCGGAAAAGATCATGCGCCAGGACCGGCACATCCTGCGCGAGCTGGCCAAGCGCTGAGCGGCCCATGAGCCCTCGCCCGAAGCAAGCGGTCCCCTGGCAATGGATTCTGCCGCAGACCGTGCTGGCCATCCACGACGCCCAGCTGGCGGACCACGGCGGCCTGCCTGGCCTGCGCGACCTGGGCCTCTTGGAGAGCGCCCTGGCGCGGCCAAAAAACCTGCTGGCCCACGCGCCCATGTCCGCCCCTGCGTCCGCCCAACCGGACGCCTTCGATCTGGCGGCGGCGTATGCCTACGGCCTGGCCCGCAACCATGCGTTCATCGACGGCAACAAGCGCACGGCCTATGTGACCGCGCGGCTGTTCCTCGTGCTGCACGGCCACGACCTGCACGCCCCGGACGTGGAGCGGGTGCTGGTGTTCGAGCGGCTCGGCAAGGGCGAGGTGGGGGAAAAGGAGTTGGCGGAGTGGATGAGAGGGTGAAAATTCTGAACAACAGAAAAGCCCCTGCCCCTTCTCGGGTCAGGGGCTTTTCTTACCTCAACATGGCTGAGAGCTAAAAATCAGGCCGGGTCCTTAGAAATTATGGCAACAGGACGACCAAAGGTGACACGGTTGGACTTTCCACCAGCCAGTTGCAGCATGTTGATATTAAAATTTCCGGTGGGGTCTGGAAGATCCGAGGACCAAAAATCCGCTGTCACGTAGAGAGCGGAGCCAGCGCCAAGTTCTGTATAATAATTTTCGCTTGTTTGGCCATGGTATGAACTTTTAATCCCTGTTGCCGATCCCGTTGTAGCCTTTCCTGATTCTGCGGAAACTTCAATGCCATCTAGCGCAATGAATATCGTCTGCTGCGAGGTGTTCCGAATGGAGAAAGAGAAAAGAACTTTTTGGCCCTTGCGCGTTGCCTTAAAGTCGGAAATATAAAGATCGCCGGACTGGAAAGGTGTTTCCTGTGTAATTGCTGGTGGCGGAGCCGGTTGCACAGGTGGAGGCGAAGGCTGCGATGGAGCTTCCGCAGACTGTAGAGGAGTTTCTGCAGACGAAACGCTAATTCCGAGCGATCTGTTAATCTCGGTGCCGACCACATAAATTATCTTTTGGATTCCTTCCTTTGGTTCCGGGGGCGAAAATTTAGCGTATATCGCGCTAGCACCTGCCGTTATGGCAGTAGCAAGAACCCCAGCCACCACTTGCTTCGTCACATCCCAAGCCACAGCCCCACCTCTCCATTTTCGAGTAGATTTCAAAAATGATTAGCCAGGATTAATCCGCGCGTCAATGGACCAAATTTTCTTTGCATTTCGAAGCATCCCGCCATCCTCTGTCAACAAAGTCTTGAGGGAAGCCTCGGCACTTCGATCTCATCATGCAATATGCCCGGATACGCGCCGTTACACAAGAAATGCCCCCGCCTCATTTCTGAGACGGGGGCTGGTGCACTGCGCCGTGGCGGAGGGGGACTACGCCAGGGCGGCTTGCGGGGTGATGGCGGGGATGCCCAGGGCCTCGCCAACCGCCGGGCAGGTCAGCTGGCCCTTATGGGTGTTCAGGCCCAGCAGCAGGGCCGGGTCTTCGCGCAGGGCGTCGATGCCCTTGGCGGCCAGCTTGAGGGCATAGGGCAGGGTCTGGTTCACGAGGGCGAAGGTGCTGGTGCGGGGCACCGCGCCGGGCATGTTGGCCACGCCGTAGTGCACCACGCCGTCCACCACGTAGGTCGGCTTGTCGTGGGTGGTGGCGTGGATGGTCTCCACGCAGCCGCCCTGGTCAACGGCCACGTCCACAATGACCGAACCCTGGCGCATGGTGCCGATCATCTCGCGGGTGACGAGCTTGGGGGCCTTTGCGCCGGGCACAAGCACCGCGCCCACCACAAGGTCGGCCTCTTTCACCGCGGCGCGGATGTTCGGCTCGGTGCTGCTCATGGTGATGATGCGGGAGCCGAAGATGTCGTCGAGGTACTGCAAACGGCTGTGGGAAAGGTCGAGCACGGTGACGCGCGCGCCCATGCCCACCGCGATCTTGACGGCATTGGTGCCCACCACGCCGCCGCCGATGACGACGACGTTGGCCGGGGCCACGCCGGGCACGCCGCCCAGCAGCATGCCGAGCCCGCCCTGGGTCTTCTCCAGGTAGTGCGCGCCCACCTGGGTGGCCATGCGGCCAGCCACTTCGCTCATGGGCAGCAGAAGCGGCAGGGAGCGGTCGGCCAGCTGCACGGTCTCGTAGGCCACGCCCGTGGTTCCGGCGGCGAGCAGGGCCTTGGTCTGGGCCTCGTCGGCCGCCAGGTGCAGATAGGTGAACAGCAGCAGGTCGGAGCGCAGGAAGCCGTACTCGGCGGCCATGGGCTCCTTGACCTTGATGACCATCTGCGCGGCCCAGGCCTCGGCGGCGGTGCCGACGAGCTTGGCGCCGGCGGCCTCGTACTCGGCGTCGGCCAGGCCGGAGCCCACGCCCGCGCCCTTCTCCACCAGCACGGTGTGGCCGCGCCGCACCAGGGTCTCCACAGCGCCGGGGGTCATGGAAACGCGGTTCTCCAGGGTCTTGATTTCCTTCGGGATGCCGATGATCATTGGATGCTCCTTGTCGAAAAAGGGGTGGTGTGCCGAAAAATAGCTCTGCCGCCTATTCGCAGAACCAGGTGCGCGCGCCCTTGGGCAGGGGAATCCACTTGCGCCTGGCCTTCATGACCACAAACGATTCGCTGGACGCGATGCCGCCCACGCCGGAAAGCGCCTGATCGAGGAAATTGTAGAGGTCCGCCACGTCCTCGGTGATGACCACCTCGACCAGGATGTCGTAGCGCCCGGTGACCACCGCCGCCCAGTTGACGTCCGGCAGGCGCGAGATCTCCTCGAGCTTCTCGTCCAGCTGCATGTGGCTTTGCAGCTTGATGCCCACGAGCGCCACGGACAGCCCCTTGACCTGGAAGGGGTCCACCAGCCCGGCCACGCGCAACAGCCCCTGCGCCACAAGGTTCTTCATGCGCGCGCGGATGGTGGGCGCGGTGACGCCCAGGCTCTCGGCCAGGTCGGCGGACGAGGCCTGCCCGTCGCGCGCCAGGGCGGCCACGAGCCTGCGGTCTGCGATGTCGAGCAATTTCTTCATATGCGACGTTTTCCTTTTCGCAAACTTTCTAAATCGAAAATTTGCAGGCTTAAAATAGTTCCAAAGGGAAATCCCTGTCAAGCGCTCAGGGCGCTTTTCCCTGTCCGATACGCGATTTTTTCCTGTTTGGCACGTGCAATTCTCCCGCGCCGCGTTTCCCCTCCCTTGTGGGCACGGCGCTCTTGATGTATGCGTTTGAGGGAATCGACCCCCCGCCAACGCGTGTTTGTCGTTATTTTTGAGGAGGCTGCCCGTGACGTCGGACGAACGCTTGCTCTCCGTGGCCGAGATCGCCCGCAGACTGGGCGTGCCCGAATCCACCGTGCACTACTGGAAAAACCGCTTCGCCCAGCACCTGCCCAGCTCCGGCACGGGCAGGCAGAAGCGCTTCCGGGCCGAGGCCGTGGAGGTCTTCCGCGTCATCGCGGAGATGTTCAGCCTGGGCCACAGCGCCCAGGACGTCATGGAGACCCTGGGCAAGAACTTCCCGCTCACGGCCTCCCTCGACGGCGAGCACTTCTCGTCCGGCACCGACGCCCCCTTCTCCCACAAGCCCCAGCGCGACGCCCAGAGCGAGGCCGCCCAGGCCGACACCGCCGTGCGCATGGCCGCGGCCATCGCCAAGGAGATGGGGGCCGAGATCGCGCGCAGCATCGGCGAGGGCCTGCGCCAGCACCTGTCCGGGCTGCCCGCGGGCGAAAGCCGCGAGGCCCTGCCTCCGGGCCTGGACGCCGAGGAGCTCTCGGCCATCAAGTGCGCGGTGGAACAGACCTGCGGACGCCTGGACGCCAACGCCGACGAGGTGGCGCGCATGGCCGCGGAGAACGCGGACCTCAAGGCCAAGCTCAGCGTGCTGGAGGCCGAGCTCATCCGCCTGCGCAAGGACCGCCGCGAGATGGAGAAGTACCTCCTTGACAAGATCAAGGCCGTGACTACTTAAGCGCAAGACGAAAGAGCCACACCTTTCGTCGGGATTCCCAAGCCGGAGCGCACGCGCGCTCCAGACGGGACCAGACCCGAATCCTCCACATGCCCTGCCAAGGCCCCGCCCCCTGCGGGGCCTTGTGCGATTCAAGACCCCGCTTCAAGGAGACGCGAACCATGTCCGCACAGGCAACCTACGAGTTCAAGGCCGAAATCAAGCAACTGCTCGATATCCTCGTCCACTCCCTGTACACCGAGCGCGAAATCTTCCTGCGCGAGCTGGTGTCCAACGCCTCCGACGCGCTGGACAAGCTGCGCATCACCGCGGCGGACTCCGAATCCGACGACGCGCCGCTCGAGATCCGCATCGAGGCCGACAAGGACAAGAAGCTGCTCACCATCTCCGACAACGGCATCGGCATGACCGAGGCCGAGCTGGTGGAGAACATCGGCACCATCGCCCACTCCGGCTCGGCCAGCTTCCTCAAGGCCATGCAGGAGGCCGGCAACAAGGCCGACGGCATCATCGGCCGCTTCGGCGTGGGCTTCTACTCCGTGTACATGGTGGCGGGAAGCGTGCGCATCCTGACCCGCAGCCACCGCGAGGGCGCGAACCCGGTGGAGTGGATCTCCGATGGCCAGGGCGCGTACACCATCCGCGAGCTTTCCGGCGAGGAGGCCGAGGCCGTGGGGCGCGGCACGCGCATCGAGGTGAGCCTGAAGGACGACATGGCGGAGCAGTTCACCGATGTCGAGGGCCTGCGCCACATCATCCGCAAGCACTCGAACTTCCTGAGCTTCCCCATCCAGGTCAACGGCGAGCGCGCCAACACCGTGCCCGCCCTGTGGCGCGAGCCCAAGTTCCAGATCACCAAGGAACAGTACAAGGAGTTCTACTCCTTCCTGACCTACGACCAGGACGAGCCCATGGACACCCTGCACGTGTCCGTGGACGCGCCGGTGCAGTTCAACGCCCTCTGCTTCATCCCCGAGAAAAGCAAGGACTTCATGGGCTTCGACCGCGAGGACTGGGGCCTCGACCTCTACGTGCGCCGCGTGCTCATCCAGCGCCAGAACAAGGACCTGATCCCGCAATACCTCATGTTCGCGCGCGGCGTGGTGGATACCGAGGACCTGCCGCTGAACATCAGCCGCGAGACGCTGCAGGACAACCGCCTCATCCGCAAGATCAACACCACCCTCACCAAGCAGATTCTGTCCCAGCTGGGAAAAATGGCCGAGGACAAGGAACGCTACGCCACATTCTGGCGCGAGCACTCCCGCGTGTTCAAGGCCGGGTACATGGACTTCGTGAACCGCGAGACCTTCGCCGGGCTCCTGCGCTTCAACTCCAGCGCCTGCGAGACCGCCGACGAGCTCATGAGCTTCGAGGACTACATGGCCCGCGCCAAGCCGGACCAGAAGAAGATCTACTTCGCCTTCGGCCCCAGCCGCGAGGCCCTGAAGCTCAACCCGCACCTGGAGCTGTTCCGCAAAAAGGGCGTGGAGGTGCTCTACCTCTTCGAGCCCATCGACGAGTTCGTCATGGACGCCCTGCACACGTACAAGGACTTCGCCCTGACCCCGGCCGAGCTGGCCAAGCCCGAAGATCTCGCCGCCCTGCCGGACGTGGATACCGCCGAGCCCGAACACGCCGCCCCGGCCCCGGAAAAGGACGCCCTGGAGGCCCTGCTCGTGCGCTTCAAGGCGGTGCTGGGCGAAGGCGTGGCCGACGTGCGCGCCACCACCCGCCTCACCGGCAGCCCCTGCTGCCTGGTGAACCCCGACGGGCACACCACCTCCAGCATGGACAAGATCATGCGCTCCATGAACCACGACACCTCGGTGCCCAAGAAGGTCATGGAGCTGAACCCGACCCACGCGCTCATCCGCAACCTGGCCGACCTGAACCAGGCCGACGCCAATGACCCGTTCGTGGAGCAGGCCGCGCGCCAGCTCTTTGAATCGGCGCTCCTGCTGGAAGGCTACCTCACCGACCCCCACGCCCTGGTGGGCCGCGTGCAGGACCTGCTGTCCAAGGCCAGCGGCTGGTACGTGAAGGCGAAGTAAACGAGAATATGCTCCGCAGGCCGGAGGGCTTTCAGCCCCCCGGACCCCCCTTTGGCGGCGATGTCGGGCGCGGGGAAACCCGCCCCCGGCATCGCCGCAAGCGCATATGGGGGCTGCGCGAAAAACAGGAGGAAGAAATGCGTACAGACACAGAGATCACGCTGCTGGCCCAGGTGAATTTTGCGGCAAACGTGGACGCGCCCGTGTTGGGGGAACTGGAAAAGCTGGTGTCGGCCGTGCGCCTGGAGCCCGGCTGCATCGCCTACGCCGCCCACACCCAGGCCACGGACCCGCGCCGCGTGGTGTTTTACGAACGCTGGGAAAGCCAGGCCGCGCTCGACGCGCACATGGCCGCCCCGGCGCTCGCCGCCTTCATCGCCCAGATCGGGCCGCGCCTGGCCGGAGCCCCGGAACTGACCTTCCTCACCCGCCTGGGCTAGATATCCCCGTGCCCCACCCGCGAGGGGGCAAGGCCCCCTCGCCACAGGGAGTCCAGAGGGCCGATGGCCCTCTGGCGGAGGTGCAGGGGGCAGAGCCCCCTGCCTACCCTCACATTCACGCAGCGAAGTCTGCGGAATCGAGCAGGATGGTCACCGGCCCCCAGTTGACGAAGTCGAGGCGCATCTCGGCCCCGAACACGCCCTGGGCAAAGGGGCCAGGGCACCGGTCGGCGAGGTCGGCCACAAGCCGGTCATACAGCGCGCGGGCCACGTCCGGAGGCGCGGCGTCGGTGAACGAGGGACGCCTGCCCCGGCGCACGTCGGCGTAGAGCGTGAACTGGGACACGAGCAGCAGCCCGCCGCCCTGGCCCGACTGCGCGGCGTCGCGCAGGCTCAGGTTCAGCCTGCCCGCCTCGTCCGGAAAGATGCGCAGGTCCAGCACTTTGTCGCACAGGGTGGCCCAGAGCCTGGTTTGCGGCAGGTCCGGCGCGTCGGCCTTGCCGAAGCCCGCCAGCACCAGCAGCCCCTGGCCGATGGACCCCACGCTCTGGCCGTCCACCTCCACCGACGCGCGCGACACGCGCTGCACGAGCAGGCGCACGGCCTAGTCCTCGAAATACATGGCGCGCGAGCTGCCCTTCTCGGACACGCTGACGCTCTTGAGCTTTGCGTGGGGAGCGAGCTGGGCCAGCCGGGCCTTGATCTCCAGGTACAGGTGCCGGGCGATGTTCTCGCTCGACGGGTTGCGCCGGGCAAAGGCGGGCAGGTCGTTCAGGTGCGCGTGGTCCAGCTGGTCCACGGCCTCGCGCGTCAGCCGCTTGAGTTCGCCGAAGTCCACCAGGATCTCCACGTCCGCGTCCAGTTCGCTGCCCTCCACCTCCACGCTGACGCCGAAATTGTGCCCGTGCAGGTGCTCGCACTTGCCGTTGTAGTTGCGAAGCTGGTGCGAGGCGCAAAAGGCCTCGTCGATGCTGAGCCGCCATTTCCCGGCCATGAGTTCTCCTTGGTTC
Organism: Desulfovibrio sp.; assembly: GCA_050251495.1. Lineage (GTDB taxonomy): Bacteria > Desulfobacterota > Desulfovibrionia > Desulfovibrionales > Desulfovibrionaceae > Humidesulfovibrio. The sequence goes on from JBFWMQ010000024.1 coordinate 44,757, forward strand.
GTGTGCCCGGCCCGCTGGACTGTTTTACCGTTGAACCGTTGGACCGCCGGGTCGTGCCAGGGATATTGGGCCAAGCCGGGGTTTTGTCAACCGGGCAACGCCGCGCAAGGACGTTGACAAGCGCCGCGCGTTGGCTACTGTTGCAGCAAGACCAGGAGGCGCGCATGACTCTCGACGGATTTCCCGCCGCCACCTTCGCGGGCGGCTGCTTCTGGTGCCTGGAGGCCGACGCCCTGCACCTGCCGGGCGTTCTGTCCGCAACCTCGGGCTACACCGGCGGCGACACGGCAAACCCCAGCTACGAGGAGGTGTGCCAGGGCGACACCGGCCATTACGAGGCCGTGCAGCTCCGCTTTGATCCCGAACTCATTGACTACCGCGCCCTGGTGGACTGGTTCTGGCGGCGCATCGACCCGGGCAACGCCGAGGGCCAGTTCTGCGACGCTGGGCCGCAATACCGGCCAGCCGTCTTCTTCCACGATGCCGCCCAACGGCGCGAGGCGCGCGATTCCATGGCCGCCTTGGCCGCCTCCGGCGCTTTGCCCGGACGCAACGTCACAGCCCTGCTGCCCGCTGGACCGTTCTCTCCGGCGGAAAGCCACCACCAAAACTACAGCGCAAAGAACCCGCGCCGCTACCAGCAGTACCGTCTGGGCTGCGGCCGCGACGCCACCCTGGAGCGCCTCTGGGGGCCGGGAGCCAAGAACCCGCTTTTCGCCTACGTGCCGCGCCTGCCCCAGGCCGCCCCGCCCGAAGCCGAACTGCGCGCCCTGCTCTCGCCCCAGGCCTTTCACGTCACGCGCGAGGCCGGCACCGAGCCGCCCTTTGACAACGCCTACCACGATGAGCACCGGGACGGCGTCTACGTGGACCCGGTGAGCGGCGCGCCGCTGTTCTCAAGCCAGGACAAGTTCGACTCCGGCACGGGCTGGCCCAGCTTCACCCGGCCCCTCATGCCCGGAAACATCACCACCCGCTCGGACACGGCCCTCCTTGCCCCGCGCACCGAGGTGCTGGCCTGGCACTCCGGCAACCACCTGGGCCACGTGTTCCGCGATGGCCCCAGGGAGGCTGGCGGCCTGCGCTACTGCATGAATTCCGCCGCCCTGCGCTTCATCCCCCTGCAGGAGCTTGCGGCCGCCGGGTACGGACGCTACGCAGGGCTGTTTTCCCCCCGATAAAACACCCGCGGGGCAAAGACCGCCGTTCACCTGCGGGCCGCGTCCGTTCCCCGGATTTGCATTGCGCATTGACGCGGAGAGGGGCATTTCGGTGTCATGGACAGCCAACCCGAGACCACCCCGGCCGCCCACGCCGCAACCGCGCCAGCGCAAGGCACGGCCGCGCCCCTGGCGCTCCTGTCCACGGGCTCGCTGTTCCACCTGCCCCTGCCGCACATCGCCCGCATCGCCCAGGCCGCCGGCTTCCAGGGCCTGGACCTGGTCATGGGTTCGCCCAAGATCGCGCCCGGCCAGGCCGTAAGCGAGGCCCACGCAAGCTGCCCGGTCCACGTCGTCCACGCGCCCTTCCGCAACTGGAGCGTCTGGGGCGGCCACATGGACGCCTGGCGCGCCGCCGTGGATCTGGCCGCTTCCCTGCGCTGCGCGGCCAACCACAACGCCGTGCACGTCACCCTGCACCCGCCCGCCGGAACCCTGCGCGACGCCATCCAGACCCGCTGGTTCGCCCGCGCCGTGGACCTGCCCCGCCTGCTCGGCGCGCCCGCAGGCATCGACCTGTCCCTGGAGAACCTGCCCTGGGCCGGGTCCGCCGGCGGCTTCTTCGGGCGCGACAACCTCGACGCCCTGCTTGAGCAATGCCGCGAAAAGGACCTCGGCCTGACCCTCGACGTCTGCCACCTGGGCGTGTCCGGCCGCGACGTGCTCGCGGACCTGGAGCAGATACCCTGCGACGCCCTCGGCTGCCTGATCCGGCACGTGCACTTCTCCGATGCCTCCGGCTACACCGAGCACCTGCCGCCCGGCGCGGGCGAGCTGCCCCTCGGCCCCTTCCTGGCGCGCCTGGCCCAGCGCGGCTACTGCCGCACCGTGAGCCTGGAGCTCGACCCGGCGCACCTGCCCGAGGACGAGACCGCCCTGGTGCGCGCCCTGACCACCCTGCGCCTGTCCATGGAGCTCGCCCTGAGCGGCGAGCCGCCCGCCGCCTGGGCCGGACAAACCCGCCAGCGCCGCACGCCCCAGGCCATGGCCGCCATGGGCTGAAGCGGGGGAAGGGAAAGGGAAAGAGAAAGAGAATATTTTTTTCTTGGGGGGAATGATTCCCCCCAAACCCCCTCATGCAAGCGAATGGGCCTGTTTCGAGCTTTGCTCGAAACAGGCCCATTCGCTTGAGGACGGTAGGGAAGGCGAGAGGGAGTAGCCACAATGTCAGCTTCGGCTCCACAACAGACCACAACAGGTCTATTTATCGGGCCGCGGCTGTCACGAGGCGCAGACGGTTCAAGCCCCTCCTGCCTGCGGCAGCCGTTGATGTTCCTTGCTTGATAGCCTT